>NZ_OZ187005.1:0-1148291 GCF_964273395.1 Spiroplasma endosymbiont of Megachile willughbiella
TGACAAACGAAGAATTATGAAAAAAAATTAAGGAATGGTTGATTGAGTCAGACTCGATAGAACCAAATATATACGACGAATATATAAAAACCGCTATGCTTAGGAGACTCTCAGAACAGCATTTGGTAGTGATAGTTAAAACAGAACTATCAAAATGGTATTTGGAAAATATTTTAAGTGTCATGCGCTCTAAAGCATCTTTTTTCTTAGAAAATGATGTTGATCTTTCTTTAATGACAAATGAAGAATACGAAAAAGAACTAAACATTACTGAATTAATAGAACAAAAAAGAAAAAAACTTAAAAGTCAAGATTTTATGTTCGAGAATTTTATCTTTGGTTCAAGTAATATGAACGCATATAAAGCATCAAAAGCTATAGTTGAAAATATAGGAACTAAATGAAACCCTTTGTTTATATATGGTGATTCTGGATTAGGAAAGACCCACTTATTGAAGGCAATAGCTCACGAAATAGGAAATACAAAAAATAAGCTTGTTGTAAAATACTACACTTCCTCAGATTTTAGAAAAGAAATTGTAGATTCCTTACAAGATGGTTTCAAAGAAATTGAATCAACAAAAGAAAAGCTCTCAAAAATTGACGTATTACTAATCGATGACATTCAATTTTTAGCAAATAGTGGAAAAACAAACGAAATATTCTTTAATCTTTTTAACTTTTTTATCGAGAATAATAAACAGATAGTTTTAACTTCTGATAAATTTCCAGAACAACTTAATGGTTTTGATAAAAGGTTGGTGTCGAGGTTTTCACAAGGTTTGAATGTGAAAGTAGAGACACCAGACATCATAACCGCTATAAATATCGTTGATTATAAGGCGAAAATCGTGAATTTAAACCTTTCTGAAGAGAGTAAAAAGTATATTGCTTCTTTTTTTGGTTCTGATGTCAGAAAAATAGAGGGAATTATAAACAAAATCGAGTTTTCAATAATACAAGATAACTCGGCTGCACCAAAAATAATCGAATTGGAGGATATTAATAAATTCCTTGAGGATTACTCTTTTGCTCCCGGTGGAGAAATCACAGTCCAAAAAATAAAAAACGTAGTGGCGCAAAATTATGGAATATCGGTTAAGTCTATAGACTCTCGATTACGAATGGCGAACATTGTTAAAGCTAGACATGTAGCTATGTTTTTAACTGGGGAGATTTTGAAAAAAAATTATTCTGAAATCGGGGTTGCCTTTGGCGGTAAGGACCACACTACTGTATTACATGCTTTTAAAAAAATTAATGATTTATTAGAAAAAGACAAAATCTTCAAAAAGACTTTAACTAAGATAAAAAAGGAGATAACTTCTTAATGTTAATATCATTTATTTATAGTTAATAAAAACTTTAACTATGTATAATAATATTAACTTATGCTGTGGTTTATCCACATATCAAGACTATAATAATAATATAAATAAATAAAATCTAATAAGGGGGACTTCAGATGTTTTTAAAGATAAATCGTTCATTTTTAATAGAAGAGTTAACTAAGTGTAACCGAATAATAGATCAAAAAACTCCAACACCTAGTCTTATTGGAATTTTAATAGATGTTGAAGTAGACAAAGTTTCTTTTATGTCAACTAACAACTCTCTCTCAATAAAAACATCAACATCTGTAGGTGAACATGGCTTATTTATTAAGGAAACCGGAACTTCTTTAATAAGAGGTAAGTATTTTTTAGAAATACTAAGAAGAATGGATGATGAATTCATTTCTATAAACCAAACAGAAACCAATATTATGACGTTATCTGGAGAAAACTCAGAGTTTACTCTAAATATTTTGGACTACAAGGATTACCCAATGTTGGCTTTTAGAGAAAAAGGTGATCAAATTGAACTTAGTGCCTTTGAACTTAAAAAAAGTTTAAACCAAACTATAATTTCAGTAAACGAGTACAATCAAAAAATTGTACTAGGAGGATTAAATTTCTCAGCGATTGATAATCAATTTTTTGTGACTGGAACCGATGGTTTTCGGGTTTCAAGAAAAAGAATATTCATAGATGAAGAAAAGACCTCAAAATTTGAAGCTAATATACCATATAAGAGTGTTATGGAAATCATCAAGGTACTTCCGGATAAAGGAAAAGTAAAAATAGTTCTTTTAGAAAATCATGTTTCGTTTTTATTTAATAACACAGTGTTACAAACAACAATATTAGAGGGTCAGTTCCCAAATGTTAACTCTGTTTTTCCAAGCACATTTGCAAGTACAATTTACGTGGAAAATAAAAAGTTTTTGAAACTTATCTCTCGAGCTGACATACCGAGTGATGAGAATGTTTCAATTGTAGTAAATCTGAAGTTAGAAGGACAAATAATTTATATAAAGTCTAATATACAACAGATCGGAAGCTTTGAAGAAGAATTCAAAGACTTTGAATTAAAAGGTTTGGATGAACAGGACATTTTTTTTAACTCTAAGTTTTTAATTGAATCGCTAAAATCGTTTGAAACTAAGAATGTTGAAGTTAGTTTCATTGATGCTAAAAAACCTATTGTTATCACATCTTCAGAAGATAACTCTTTAAGTCAAATAATCTTGCCTATGTTTTCTAACTAGGCTATTTTTAGGGGTTTTTAAATGTTATAATCAATTTGATAAGTGCAGGTACAATATATGGAAAAGAAATATGGAGCTAATCAGATCCAAGTTTTAGAGGGTTTGGAAGCCGTAAGAAAAAGACCTGGTATGTATATTGGTAATACTAACAAAAACGGTCTACACCATTTAATTTGAGAAATACTTGATAATGCTGTTGATGAAGCATTAGCAGGTTATTGTAATGAAATTACAATAATTCTAACTGAAAAAAATGAAATAATAATTCAAGATAATGGTCGAGGAATTCCAATCGATATACATCCAAAAACACAAAAAACGACTTTAGAGACTATATTTACTGTTTTACATGCAGGTGGAAAGTTTGATGAAGATACTTACAAAATATCAGGTGGCTTGCATGGAGTAGGAGCGTCAGTTGTTAATGCTCTTTCTGTATATGTAGAGGCAATGGTACTACGAGATAGTAAAATATATCATCAGAGATTTTCTGAAGGTGGCACTAAAGCAACACCGCTGAAAATAATTGGAACATCTGATACAAACGGAACTATAATAAAGTTCAAACCCGATCCAGAGATTTTTAAGGATACTATACTTTTTGACTTTAAAACCATACAATCAAAAATTAAGCAATTAGCTTTTCTGAATAAAGGTTTAAAATTTTTTTTATACGACCAAGAAAAAGATAAGTTAAGTACTTTTATATTTGAAGATGGTATAAAGGATTACATAAAAGAAATAAATAGTGGTAAAGAAAAAATAAACGATCAAATTTTTTACATAGCAAGTAGTTACGGAAAAATTGAAGCTGAGATTGCAATACAATACAATGATTCGTATGACGATAACGTATTCTCATTTTGTAATAATATTTTTACTTCCGAAGGTGGAACACATGAAGATGGATTTAAAAACTCATTAATTAGGTCGATAAATCATTATGTGAATGAACTTAAAAACTTCAAAGGAAATAAGTTCGTTTGAGATGACTTAAAAGAAGGTTTATGTGCAATTATATCAGTTAAACATCCTGATCCACTTTATGAAGGTCAAACCAAATCTAAGTTGTCAAATAATGATGCAAAAGATGCTGTAACTAATATTGCAGTCGAAGGATTTATAGAGTATTTGTTGAAAAATCCGGCAGACGCAAAAAAAATAATTGAAAAATTACTTGTATCTCAAAAAGCTAGAAAAGCAGCTCAAAGAGCACGTGAAGACATCAGACGAAAAACAACTATAGATAGTTTCTCATTACCAGGTAAACTTGCTGATTGTGAATCTAAAGATGCAAATGAGTCTGAATTATATTTAGTCGAGGGTGACTCTGCTGGAGGTTCTGCAAAAACCGGTAGAAATAGAAAACATCAAGCAATTTTATCTCTAAAAGGTAAAGTATTGAATGTCGAAAAAGTAAAACAATCGAAAGCCTTTGAAAATAATGAAATACAATCAATTATTGCAGCTATTGGAGTAGGAGTCAAAAAAGACTTTGATATTACAAAACTGAGATACAGTAAAATAATAATTATGACAGATGCTGATGTTGATGGGGCACATATAAGGGTGTTACTATTAACATTTTTCTACAGATATATGAAAGATTTAATTCTCAATGGGAACATCTATATTGCTCAACCACCACTTTATAAAATTGAAAATGACAAAAAAAGAGTCGCGTATGCATACTCAGATAGTGAATTAGAAATACTAAAAAATAATGAATTTAAAGACACTAAGTATGTTATTCAAAGATATAAAGGATTAGGAGAAATGGATCCAATACAATTATGGGAAACCACTATGGACCCAAATACTAGAACAATGCTTCAAATTAAAGTAGAAGATGCTTTCTTAGCTAATGAAGTATTTTCAAGTTTAATGGGTGAAAATCCAGAGTTGAGAAGAAATTTTATTACAGATAATGCACAATTTGTAGAAAACATTGATATTTAAATAATAAGGAGGTTGGGCTAATGACTAACAATTTTGGTAATGGAAAAATAATAGAAGTTGATATCAAAAACGAGGTAGAAAAAGATTTTTTAGAGTACTCGATGAGTGTTATAGTTAGTAGAGCTTTACCTGACCTTAAAGATGGTCTAAAACCTGTGCATAGAAGAATTATATATGCAATGAATGACTTAAAGATAACTTCTGATACTCCTCATAAAAAATCTGCACGTATAGTAGGTGAAGTTATTGGGAAATATCATCCACATGGTGACTCATCAGTATATGAAGCTATGGTAAGAATGTCTCAAGACTTTTCATATAGATATCCTTTAATAGAAGGTCATGGAAATTTTGGATCTATTGATGGTGATGGAGCTGCAGCAATGCGTTATACTGAAGCTCGACTTTCAAAACTATCAACTATGTTGTTAAAAGATATTGATATGGAAACTGTTCCGTTTATTGAAAATTACGATGCATCAGAAAAAGAACCAAAATATTTAACAGGTTATTTTCCGAATCTTTTAGTTAACGGAGCGACAGGGATAGCAGTTGGTATGGCAACAAATATACCACCACATAATCTAAGAGAAGTTATTTCCTCAATTGTAGCTTATATTGAAAATAAACAAATCTCGATCGAAGAGATTTTAAAATATATCAAAGGGCCTGACTTTCCAACAGGAGCTTTAATGACAAATGGCGAGAGTATGAAAGAAGGCTATCGCACAGGTAAAGGAAATTTAATAATAAGAGCTAAAATTGAAATTGAAAATAATCAAAAAAAACAACGAATAGTTATTAAAGAGATTCCTTATCAAACAAATAAAATGAGAATTGTAGAAAAAATAGCAGAACTTTACAAAAACAAAATTATAACTGGTATTACAGACTTACGTGATGAATCAAACTATCAAGGAATTAGAATTGTATTAGAACTTAACCAAAATGCCAACGCACATTTGATAATAAAAAGACTTTATAAATATACAAGTTTGCAAACAAACTTCGCAATCAATATGTTGTCTTTAAATAATGGGATTCCTATAGTGCTTAATATAAAAGAAATAATTAAGTATTATGTAAATCATCAAATAGATATAATAACAAAACGCTCGATATACGAACAAAAAAAACTTGATGCTAAGTTACATATTTTAATAGCTATCAAAAAAACACTAGATAATATTGATAGAGTTATAACTATAATTAGAGAATCTAAAAGTACCAATGAAGCTTACGAGGAATTGAACAAAGCGTTTGGTTTTGATGAAAAACAAGCCAAGGCTATTTTGGATATGCGTTTGCAAAGATTAGTTGGTCTTGAAAGAGAGAAAATAGAGAAAGATATTAACAATATTGAAAAAAGACTCCAAGAATTAAAAATAATTTTGGAATCTAAGGAAGAGAAAGAAAAAATTGTAGTAGAACAACTACAAGAAATTGAAAAAAACTTTGGAGATGACCGTAGAACTCAAATTATTGAAGAAGAACAAACTCAAATCAACGATGAAGAACTCATCCAAAACACACAAATGATATTAACTTTATCTGAAGAAGGTTATCTAAGACGAATAGACCCATTTGAATTAAAAACTCAAAAAAGAGGTGGTAAAGGTATGATAATAAATTCACTACCTGAAGATAACATTGTTATCTCTAAAATAGGAAAAACTAAGGATAACATACTTTTCTTCTCGAACGAGGGCAAGGTATATAAAACAAAGGGTTATAATATAACGCAATTCTCAAGAACAGCAAGAGGTTTACCAATCATTAACTTTATAGGGATAAACACTTCGGAGAAGGTTACAACAATTCTATGTTTAAAAAACAACAAGTCTAAATATAAATTTTTAGTCTTTGTTACAAAAAATGGCGTTGTGAAAAGAGTTCCAGTAGATTTATTTGATAAAATTAATAATTTTGGAAAAATAGCCATCATTTTGGATAAGGGTGATCAATTAGTTTCTGTGGTTGCTACTTCTGGTACAAATAATATTCTTATAGCGTCGCAAAAAGGAAAAATCATCAGAGTATCAGAAAATGACTTTAGACCAATGTCAAGATCATCTAGAGGAGTTAAAGGAATGTCATTAGATAAAGATGATGTTGTTATGACTGCTGTAACAGATTATGGTAATGATAGTATAGCAACCATTTCAGAACTAGGTATTATGAAAAAAACCTTAATATCAGAGTATACTTCATTGGGGAGAGGGGCAAAAGGTGTTGTTGGTATGAAATTGAACGATAAAACAGGTAAGTTTAAATCTATCTTAGCTGTCAGAGATTCTGACAAAATTTTGATGGTCTCTTCAAAAGGAAAAATTATTAAAATCAATGCCAAAGATATTAATCTTCAATCTCGAAACTCTATTGGGGTAATTGGATTCGATCTTGATGATGGTGAATATATTACCGCCACTTCTTTGGAGTGAAGTAAAGGAGAATAAAAGAATGATAGATATTAAGTTTATTGAAGATAACTATGAACTTGTTTTACAAAGTCTAAACAAGCGACAAGGAAACTATGAAGGTGTGTTAAAAAAAGTACTTAAGTTGAACGAAGAAAGAAAAGAACTTATCAAGGTTATAGAAGAAAAGAAAGCTAAAAAAAATCAAATTACAAAGACTTATGGAGATTTAGTAAAAAGAAACCAAAGTATTGTTAACTTGAAAAATGAAGTACTAAAAATTAATGAATTTATCGAGAGTAGAGAATCCGATTTCAAAAAAATTGTGGATGAACTAAATAACTGTTTGTTAGAAATACCTAATATTCCTAATGAGAATATACCTTTGGGAGTTAGTGACGAAGACAATTTAGAGGTCAGAACATGACCAGGACTAGGGTTAAAAAAAGATGGCGAAGCTCATTGAGATATAGCAACAAAGCTGAATCTTGTAGATTTTGAATTAGGTAGTAAGTTATCAGGAGCTAGATTTTTAGTTTATACAGGTAAGGGTTCAAAGATGGTAAGAGCGATAGCTGACGTATTACTAACTAGACATACTAAAAATGGATATAAAGAAATATCAGTTCCTCTCCTAGTAAATAAAGAAATCATGTTTGGAACAGGACAACTTCCTAAGTTTGAGGATGATGCATATAAAATAGATGATAAATATCTCATTCCAACATCTGAAGTTCCATTGACTAACCTTGTTCGTAATGAAACTTTGAAATCTACTGATCTACCAATCTACCTTACCTCATTCTCTCAATGTTTTAGAAGAGAAGCGGGGAGCGCAGGAAGAGATACAAAAGGTATGATTAGACTACATCAGTTTAATAAAGTAGAGATGGTTAAAATAACAGACGAGACTTCCTCATTTATAGAACTTGAAAAAATGGTAATGGATGCCGAGGATTGCCTTAAATTATTTAATATACCATACAGAGTTGTTGAACTTTGTGGGGGAGATATCGGCTTCTCATCTAAAAAAACATATGATCTTGAGGTTTGATTTCCAAATCAAAATAAATATAGGGAAATATCATCTTGTTCTAACTGTGGGGACTTTCAAGCAAGAAGAATGAAAGCTAAATATAGAGACAAAGAAGGAAAAACAAAGTATGTTCACACACTTAACGGCTCTGGTCTAGCGATTGATAGATTATTTGCGGCTATTTTGGAAAATTATTACGATGGTCAAAAATTAATTCTACCTGAAGTATTAAAACCATATTTCAATGGAGATGAATTTATTACCCAATAAATTGATGTTTCACGTGAAACATTTTATATTTTGTTTCACGTGAAACATTCTTTGAAATTATAAAATAAATATTTTTATAATTTATAAAAATTATGTGATACTATAAAATTGTCATTGTAAGGGTGACGTTCGAAGTTGGTCAGGATCGGAAGATAGCAGCCATAAGAATCTAGTGCCTTGTACATTGACTTTTTTTATCTCAAAGGAGTAATTTATGTTTGATGATTACTTTAATATTCTCTTAAAAGAACTTAATAAATGTCTTAATACGAATGATGTACCAGTGGCTGCTTTGTTAATAAGAGACAATAAAGTGGAGTTTAAGGCACGTAATGTGAGGGAAAAAAACAAAGATATAGCAGGGCATGCTGAGATAAAAGTTATAAATAAATGTTTTCTACGTCAAAAGTCTAAAAATATGAGTGAATATAAAATGGTTGTTAGTTTACAACCTTGTTTTATGTGTATAGCTGCAATGGAGCAATCTAATATAAAAGAAGTTTATTATTACTTAAATAATAAAAAATGTGACTATGAAAATCTAAAAACAAAATTAAAAATGATAAAATTAGAAAATAAGGAAAGATGTAAAGTTCTTGAAAACATGTTAGTATCGTTCTTTCAAGATTTAAGAAAAAATTAGTATTTAAGGGTGTTGTTATGGAAAATAAAAAAGCGTTATATAGACTTTATAGACCAATTAATTTTGATCAAGTTGCAGGTCACGATGGAGTCAAAGAGATTTTAATATCACAAATTAGATCTAATAACTTTCCTCATGCTTTACTTTTTTCTGGTCAAAGAGGTACGGGTAAAACTTCTGTAGCAAAAATATTTGCTAAGGTTGTAAATTGCCAAAACCTAATAGATTATAATCCATGCGAGAATTGTCTAAGTTGCTTAGAATTTAACAAAAACTCTCATGCAGACATATTCGAGATGGATGCCGCATCAAATAATGGTGTTGATGAAATAAGAAATTTAAAAACAAATACCACAACACTTCCGACCTTCTCTAAATATAAAGTTTATATAATTGACGAAGTTCACATGCTTACGAACTCGGCTTTTAATGCATTACTTAAAACGTTGGAAGAACCACCTAAGCATGTGTTATTTGTTTTAGCAACTACTGAATTATCGAAAATACCCGCAACTATAATATCTCGTTGCCAACTTTTTAATTTTAAAAGTATAAAAAAAGAAGCACTAAAAAACAAAATTAAAGAGATTTGCTTCAACGAAAAAAAACAAATCACAGAAGAGACGCTTGATGAAATTTTTTATATGTCCGAGGGTTCTTTAAGGGATGCGTTGAATTATTTGGAACAAGCGATGACAATATCTGGTGAAGTTATTTCAGTAGAAGAGCTAAAAAAAATCTTTTACATTTCTACAAAAAAAGAGAAATTAGATTTGATTAAGGCAATATTAAATAATGAGAATACCGTAATTATTAAATATTTCAATAGTGCAAATGAAGCTGGTGTAGATTTTCAAACGCTTGTACTTGGTTTAATTGATCTATTGAAAGAAGTTATAGAATATAAATTAACAAATAACTTAGGGGTTTTAAAAATATTAAGTATAGAAGAAATTGAAACTTTGAAATATATAAATAAAGAAACTTTATTTGAAATTGTAGAAAGTCTAATTAATGCATTTTCTAAATCAAAAAACTCATCCATAAGTTTTCAATATATTTTGATAAGCGTCTTAAGAATAGCTACAAACATCAATCCACAAGAAACAAACAAATATTTGTCGTCCAATGAGACAAAAACTATAGAGGTTAAAGAAGATACTTTTTCAAATTTAGACAAACAGGAGATGAATATAATTTTCAATAATGATTTGATAAGCGGTGAAAATAACGTTAATCATAATTTAAATAATGTGGTTAGCACGTTGAAACCTGATGAAGATTCTTATGCGGATATTAAACATATTGAAAATCACGAAAACATCGATGATGAATCAAATCTTAATGATAGCGAGTTTGTTTACTCGGAAGAAAATCTTTTAAAGGTACAAATGAAATTATTACTTGAAGAACCGAGAACTTCTGATGTTATCGACTTTAGTGATGATTTAATAATATCAATATTGATTGGTGCTGATAAAAATACACGTACAAAGTTATCTGACTTGCTCTACTCTGTGTTTGATGAAAAAATGGGTTGGAGTTACACTCAAAAGTTTATATGCTTTTATAATACAAAATTATCTGCTGCAAACGATAAGGGTCTTATAATACTATGTGAAGACAGGTCTATAGCTCGTTTAATCAACAATAAGTTACAGAAAAAAGATTTTAGAAAAATGATATTCGATTTATTTCAATTAGAAACAAAAATATTAGCTGTTGAAAAAACTAGGTGGAAACATATTAAGAACGAATACCTATTTAGAAAGCAAAATGGTGTTTTTAATGTTAATGTTCCAAATCAGTCTGTCGAGGAGTTTTACGAACAAGTGGTAAAAACAAAAGATGACATCAATAACGAGAACGAGTTTTATAGTAAAGCAAAAGAGATTCTTGGCGTTGATAACATAAAGGTAGTTGATTAGTATATGGAAACACTTATTGAATTGTTAAAAAAAATAGATGGAATAGGGAAAAAAAGTGCGGAGAAAATTCTTGTTGATTTAATATCCAATAAAGAAAGTTTGATTTCTATAGATAATGTTATCAAATCGATTGAGACTGATTATGTCGAATGCGAAAGGTGCTATTATTTCAAATATAAGAACCGTTGTGCTTTTTGTGATGACAGTTCAAGAAACAAAAATATATTGTGTGTGGTGTCTTCTGTTTTAGATGCACAAAGAATATTACATAGTGATTTTAGAGGAGTTATTCATGTTCTTAAAGGGGAAATCAACGTAAACAAAAATAGGTTTCCAGAAAATTTAACTTTGAAAGAATTATTTGTTAGAATTAATCCAGAAGTAGAAGTATTGTTAGCATTGAATTTAACATTCAACGGAGAAGTCACATCTAATTACATAGCCAATGCCATAAAAAGTAAAGCGAATAAAGTCTCAAGGATTGCTAGGGGTATACCACTAGGTGGTATGTTAGATTATATTGATAATGAAACACTTAATGATGCTATAAAAAACAGAAAAAAAGTTTAACAGAAATGAGGGAATTAATATGTTATTTATTTCACTAGAAGGAATTGACGGTTCTGGAAAAACCACAATATCAAAAATGATTAAGGATAAATTACTGCAAAAAGGCTACCAGGTACTATTGACAAGAGAACCGGGTGGAGAACCTATGTCTGAGAATATTAGAAAAATAATCTTGGATCCAGAAGCAAAAATTACTCCTTGAACAGAAACACTTCTCTATGTTGCGGCAAGAAAGCAACACTTAGATACCATAATAATACCCGCATTAAAAAAGGGGATTATCGTTATTTGTGACAGGTTTATGGACTCAACATCAGCATATCAAGGTTGTGGAAGAAATATTGGAATGGCAGACGTTGACGAGTTACAAAATATAGTATTAGGTTCTACAAAACCAGATTTAACAATATTTTTTGATATCACTCCAAAAGAAGCACAAATACGATTGATCAATAGAAAAAGAACTGTGGATAGGTTAGAACAAGAAGATCAGAAGTTTCATGAGGCAGTTTATGAAGGTTATCAAATGCTAATATCAGAAAACTCAGATCGCATAAAAGTTGTAGACTCAAGAAAACAAATTAATGAAGTATTACAACAAGTTGATTTTCTTGTCGCTAACGCGATAAATGAAAGAATGAAAAAGTAATGGAATTGAATGATGTTTATGGGTATGTAAATGAATTACTTTTAAAAAAAATAATGTACCAAGCAATAATTGTTTCTGGTGATAATCAGAAACAATTAAATGAATGTGCACACGAACTATCAAGAATGTTAGTTTGTGAAAATAACTCTTTAAGTTTTGATGACTGTGCTTGATGTGTTAAGGCGAATAAAAACTTATTATCAAACGTTGTTGAATTAGGCGATGCTAACACTGAAATAAAGAAAACATCAGTTTCAACTATGATAAGAGAATTTAACACTAGCAACATTGAACAAAATGATAAAAGAATATATATTGTAAAAAATGCTGAAAATTTAAACTTACAAGCAGCAAATGCAATCTTGAAGTTCTTAGAAGAACCAACAAAAAACACGTTTGCAATATTTTTAACCATAGACAGAAATGCAATTCTACAAACCATAAGGTCAAGGTGTAAGTTTTTAACGTTGAATACTTGCAAAAAAGAGTATTCAAAAAGTAATAATTTAACAATACTTATAGATAAAAAACAAAAACAAAAAATATTACTCTATGGTCAGGTTCTGAAAAAGCAAGATAAAGAGGAAGTTTTAGACATACTCGAAGTTTTGTATAATTATTTATTAATAAAAGATTTCCCTTCGATTGCTGAAAAAGCACTAGATCTGATTAGAATAATTCAAAAAGGCGGTAGTCATTTTTTGGCGATAGAGGATCTTTTGATTAGTATAAGTGAGGTAATCTAGTGGAAGTTCTAAATAATGTGTTAGGTTTTAAAGACTTAAAGATAATACAAAACACAAAGATGTTTTCGTTCTCGCTTGATTCAGTACTTCTATCAAATTATTATAAACCTAACAAAAAAGTTAAATTTATTGCTGATTTTGGGACCAATAATGGCATTATACCTTTGTTAATTTCAAGGATTTCTGATTGTAGAATTTGAGGTTTAGAAATTCAAAAAGAAGCGTGTAACTTGGCTAAAAAAAATATGCTTCTAAATAACTTAGAACATAGGGTTAGCATTATTGAATGTGATTTAAGAGAATATGTAAAGAATAAAAATAACTTTTTTGATGTCGTATACTCTAACCCACCATTCTTTAAAGTGAATGATGGATCAAAACTTAACAAAAAAAGTGAGCATTTAATTCCTGCAAGACACGAAACTTCACTGACTCTAGATGAGACTATTTACTCAGCTAAAGTGGCCCTAAAAAACGGAGGAACACTTGTTATGATACATTTAGCTGAAAGGTTAGAGGAAATAGTTGTTTCTTTAAAACAACATAATTTCTCTTTAAAAACATTAAGGATTGTTTATTCTAAAAAAGGTGGGATTGCAAAAAAAGTATTGTTAACAGCAATAAATGATGGTAATCAAGGAATTACAATATTAGAACCACTTTATGTGCATAACCCAGATGGTTCATACACTGAAGAAGTTATAAAAATGTTTGGTGAAACTAATGAGAAAATTTCATAATAAAAAGTTTTTGATAGGACTTTCTGGTGGACCAGATAGCGTTTATTTGTTGAACAAGATCAAAAACAAGATACCAAAAAATAACTTAATTGCTTGCCATGTAAATTATAACTATCGAGAAGACTCGTCAGTTGATAAAAATATTTGCATAAAAACTTGCGAAAAGTATAACATAAAACTATTTGTTAAAGAAGTCCTTGTTGATTACAAAAGATTGAGTGTTAATTTTGAAGCTTGAGCTAGAGAAGTAAGATATGAGTACTTTTGTGATTTAGTTAGTCAACAACTCGCTGATGTCATTTTGATTGCGCATAATCAGAATGACGATGTGGAAACCTTTTTAATGCAATTACAGAAGAACTCTCTTCCTAACCACTATGGTATAGAGAAATTGAGTTATTATAAGAGTACTCCTATATATAGACCCATTTTAAATATAAAAAAATCAAGAATCTTGAAGTACCTAATTAAAAATAAAATCGCTTACGCAATCGATAGTACAAATGAAAATTCAATGTTCACTAGAAATAAAGTCAGAAAAAGTCTTATGGAAAATGATTTTAGAAGGCTTTTAAAAGAAAAGAAAAATAAAAATAAACAATTAAAAATATGAGATAAAAAAATCCGTAAAACGTTGGAAAAAGGATTTTTATCAGTTAAAGATTTATCCAATGTTTTCGAGTATAATCAAAGACTCGTATTTGAGTATTTTAAGAGTAAAGATGTTGGTAGCTTGCTTTTCACACGAAAAAAAGCCACTCTTAAGGAATTGATTAAACAATTGCTTAGCAACAAAACCTTCCTGAAAATCAGTTTGGGTGGTTATTCTCTAATCAAAGATTACAATCTGATATACCTGCTAAAAGACAATGAATGACAAACCATAACTTTAAAAAACAATAATTGTCAAAGCGACATGTCTTACTTTTCAAATATAAAGGAAATTAAAACCATATTAGACAAGCAAAAAATAGGTGAAAACCTTATAATAACAAACGATTGAAAAACTTTTAAAGACAAAGTCTTTTACAAAAATAAAAAGTTATCTAAATATTATAAGGATAACAAAATCTCGTATTTGAAAAGAAATAGGGTTGGGTTGGTAATTAAAGATAACATGCTTTTATTAAATGAAAAACTTTAAAACTATTTTGTTTATAATGATAAAATTATATCGAAAACTTAGAAAATGGTGAATATATGAAAAACAAAAAAACATTTTGACTATGGTTTCTGTTTTTAGCAGCTATCGTTATTCTTGGGGTTTCTGTCTATTTGTTACAAAAAAGTACATCTCAGGTATTAACGTGAGAAGAATTCAATAGACTAAGCCTTGGTGACCTTATTGATAAAGATGCAACCACTGCCCAAAAATTTAATAACGGTTGAATTGCTGTTAATGGCTGGTATTGACTCGATGGTGCAAAACACAAGTTCTATATTGTCATGAATGAAGAACAGTTTAGTCAAGTATCTGCCTTTAATGGTATAAGATGAATCGTTGAAGCTGGATCTTCTTGAATGTCTCTAGTAACAAGCTTCTTACCTATGATAATCCTTATAGTTTTTTACATTTGAATGTTCAATTCAATGTCAAAAGGCGGAATGGGTGGCGGAATGTTTGGTGGAAAAAAACAACGCCCCCGTGAAACAAAATCAGATGTAAAATTTGCTAATGTCGCAGGTATTAACGAAGAAAAACAAGAACTCGTTGAGTTAGTTGATTATTTAAAAAACCCAAATAAGTATGCACAAATGGGAGCAAGGATACCAAAAGGGGTTCTTATGGAAGGGCCACCAGGAACAGGTAAAACCTTACTTGCTAAAGCTGTTGCCGGCGAGGCTGGGGTTGCATTTTTCTCTATGGCTGGTTCGGAGTTTGAGGAGATGTTTGTAGGTTTAGGTGCAAGTAGAGTTAGGGACTTATTTAGTGACGCAAAAAAAGCTGCACCTTGTATAATTTTCATTGATGAAATAGATGCAGTAGGTAGAAAACGTAACTCATCTATGGGAACAGGAACTACAGAACAAACATTAAACCAACTATTGGTTGAATTAGATGGTTTCGACACTAACTCGGGTGTAATTGTTATGGCAGCAACTAACAGAGTTGATGTCTTAGATCCTGCGTTACTAAGACCAGGAAGATTCGACAGAACTATTCAAATATCATTACCAGATATTAGAGAACGTGAAGAAATTTTAAAACTTCATGCAAAAAACAAATCTGTTTCACCTGAAATAAATTGAAAAAGAGTTGCTGAAAGAACACCAGGATTCTCTGGTGCGCAACTAGAAAACGTTTTAAATGAAGCTGCTATTTTAGTTGTTAGGGATAAAAGAAAAATGATAACTTTAAACGATATTGATGAAGCAATAGATAGAGTTGTTGGAGGTCCTGCTAAAAAATCAAGAGCAATGACATTACAAGATAAACAAGTGGTTTCTTATCATGAAGCAGGACATGCTCTAATCGGTCTAAAATTGTCAGCGGCGTCAAAAGTTCAAAAGGTAACTATAATACCACGTGGTAATGCCGGTGGCTACACAATTATGACACCTAAAGACGAGTCAAACTTTTCTTCAAAAGAGGATCTATTTGCATCGATTGCAGGTTATCTAGGTGGTAGAGCTGCTGAAGAAATTATTTTTGGTAAAGATAATATAACAACAGGGGCCCACGATGATTTAGATAAAGCTACAAACATTGCAAGAAGAATGGTTACTCAGTTTGGTATGTCTTCACTTGGTCTAACAAAATATTTAACTATGCAAGAAGAATCTTACGGTCAAACCAAAGGGATATACTCAGATGAAGTGGCTTATAAAATTGATACTGAAATAGACAAAATTTTAACTGAGTGCTATAACGTAGCTTTCAAAACAATTAATGAATATAGAGATTTGTTAGAACTAATCGCTGAATCACTACGTATTTTAGAAACAATTACAGCAGAACAAATTGAATATATAAATAAAAATAATAAGCTTCCGAAAGAAGTAATTCTTGAAAAAGAAAGAAAAGAAAAAGAAGAAGCAAAAAAAGAATCTGGCGAAATCTTAGAGTTTGAACCAGACGAAGAAAAATAATAAACCCGAAAGGGTTTTTTATTTCAAACTAGTATGTGTAAAATTATATAGTAGGAGAAATTAACTATGGATATGCAAATAAGAGCAATAAGTGAAAAAAATAATATTAAAATGTCGGTAGTAGATATTACCGAATCGTTAGCTGAAATTACGGTTTTACAAAAAACAAATCCCTTAGCATCGGTAGCTCTAGGAAGAACATTGATCGCTAACGCTCTTGTCAGTCTTAGTGTAAAAGATGGCGACAAAGTATCAACAAACATAAATGGGATGGGGCTTGGAGGAACAATAATAGCAGAGTTTCAAAATAACACTATTAGGGGATACATTGAGAAACCTAACTTCGATATTGAAAAAGTTCAAGAAGGTGAGGGTAGCGCTTTATCTCAAGTTATAGGAACAAATGGGTTTTTACAAGTAACAAGAGAGCTGAATACAAAAGAACCATATACCTCAAGAGTAGAGTTGATTTCCAGTGAAATCAATATGGATTTTATGTATTATTTGCAACAAAGTGATCAAATCAAGTCACTCATAACCACAAGTGTAGAATTAAATGATGATGGTACTATTAAAAAAGCATGTGGAATAATGTTACAACTTTTACCTGGATATAGTGATGAAACAATCGATTACATCGAAGAAAAAATAGGAAGTTTGAGTCATCTTATAAATACTCTTGTAGCTTCAACCAATTATGAGGCGCTTCTAAAGGACATATGTGACGACAGCAAAGTACTCGATATCGCTAAACTCAGATTTGAATGTACTTGTAACTTAAGTAAAGTTATGGAGTCAGTTAAGTTATTGGGAGTGGAAGAATTAAAAAAAGCTTATACGGAAGGAGAAGTTATTGAAGTTATTTGTGATTTTTGTAAAAAAAAGTACAACGTTAATCCAAAAGAATTAGAAAACTTACTTGTGTAATTATGTTAAAATTTTAGTGACGCTATATAATTCTCAAGGAAGGATGTCTAAAATGAATAATAAAGATAACAACAAAGAATTACAAAAGTCTTCGGAACCGAATTCAAAAGAAAAAAAAAGCAAGAGCAAAGAAAATATTAAACCATTAGTTCAAGAACGTGAGTTTAAAATAATCGATGCTCCTGAAAATACTGATGAAGGGGTTAAAGGTTTCAAACAAAGAATAAAAGTACAAAAACAATTGACTTCTAGATACTCAAAAGAAATCTTAAAAGGTTCAATAATTTCAACGACTGGTGTCGAGCCACAAACTTCTAAGTATGTTACTGAACTAGTTAACGTAAAAAAATGATACGTAACTGGAGATATGTTAACACCAGTTTTAAGGGGTATAAATCTTAAATTAGAGAGAGGAAAGTTTATAGTAATTTTAGGTCCTTCTGGATCTGGTAAGACCACATTGCTTAACACAATCTCTGGTCTTGATAAAGCAAACGAAGGAGATGTTTTCGTTTTAGGAAGTAACTTAACATTATTAAAAGACTCTCATTTGACTAAATTTAGAAGGGAAAATGTTGGTTTTATTTTCCAACAGTATAATTTACTTTCTAACCTAACAGCAAAAGAGAACGCTGAAGTCGGAGAGAATTTAAGTAAAAACAAAGAGGGAAGTATGTCAATTGAAGATATATTTAAAACAATTGGTATGGAAGAACAAATGAACAAATACCCTCATCAAATGTCTGGTGGACAACAACAAAGAGTTTCCATCGCAAGGGCGTTAGCAAAAAATCCTGAAATTCTTTTTGGTGATGAGCCAACAGGAGCACTTGATGAGGAAATGGGACGAAAAGTGTTGGACATTCTTGTAGATGTAAAAAACAAGTACAATACTACAGTTATTGTTGTTACTCACAACCCAAACATAAGTGAAATTGGTGATACCGTTATCCATGTACGTAACGGATTGATTGACGAGATACGACAAAATCCAAATCCTAAAAAACCTTCAGAGATTGATTGATCTTAAAACCTATAAGGTTTTTTTTTTTTTTTTTATAACTAATTAGGAAATAGTTTATTTAAAATAATAGAAATATATATATAATTATATTTGTAAAGGTGGGGATTAATTATGCCAATATTTAGTTTTAGGGGAGTAC
This sequence comes from Spiroplasma endosymbiont of Megachile willughbiella, assembly GCF_964273395.1. NCBI lineage: Bacteria > Bacillati > Mycoplasmatota > Mollicutes > Entomoplasmatales > Spiroplasmataceae > Spiroplasma > Spiroplasma endosymbiont of Megachile willughbiella. The sequence goes on from NZ_OZ187005.1 coordinate 18,729, forward strand.
CAGAAGAAAAGGTGCGAGAATACTATAATAAAGTAGATGAAATAGGAAAACTTATAAATGCAAATGTAAAAAAAATTGTTTTTTGGTTTGAACCTTATAAACTTATAGGTGATTCTCGTCAAGAAAATGCTATTTTAGTGAAGGTTGATTGAATAGGTAGACCGCTAAAGCAAGAATTGCTAGCGAAGCATATTCAAGAACATTTCTCAAATTACTCAGATAATATTTATGTACAATTCAATGAGGTAAATAACTTTTTATATTTAAATGGAGTATGTGTAGGATAATGAAAATTAAAAATCTAGAAATTAAGGGCAGCATTTTTTTAGGACCTATGGCCGGTACAACAAATGCTGCTTTTAGAATAATTTGTAAGGAAAAAGGAGCTGCATTAGTTTACGCAGAAATGGTTAGTACAGAAGGTTTAGTTCACAATAATAAAAAAACTAAAACAATGATTGAAGTCTCAGATTTGGAACATCCAATATCATTGCAAATATTTGGTTTTGATGTTAATTCATTTGTTGAAGCTGCAAAAATAGTTGAAGAGTATTCTACCTGCGATGTAATTGATATCAACATGGGCTGTCCAGCTCCTAAAGTAGCTGTTAGAAGCCAAGCGGGCGCAAACCTATTGAAATACGAAGATAAAGTTGGGGAAGTAATTAAAGCTGTTGTAGAAAATACCACAAAGCCAGTAACAGTCAAGATGAGAATTGGTTGGGATGAAACAAGCAAAAATGTAGTTGAACTAGCCAAGATCGCGGAAAAAAATGGTGCTAGTGCAATAGCTGTGCATGGAAGAACAAGAAACCAATTCTTTACAGGAAAAGCAGACTGGTCTTGAATTAAAAAAGTCAAGGAAAGTGTTTCTATTCCTGTAATTGGCAATGGTGATGTTGTTGACGGACCAACAGCCAAAAAAATGTTGGATGAGACTGGTTGCGACGGAATCATGATAGCCAGAGCGGCACAAGGTAACCCATGAATATTTAGAGAGATACAACACTATATCGATACTGGTGAAGAACTTCCGAAACCATCTTATGAAGAATGAAAAGAAACTGTTCTGAGACACGCAAACTTATTAATAGATATGCGTGGAGAAGAACTTGGCATTAGAGAAATGCGTAAGCAATTATTATGATACTTAGCTGTCTTGGAAAAACGCCCTGTAGTATTAGAAATGAAAAAAATGGCAACTGAAATAGTTGTATTAAAAGATATATATAATATATTTAATTTATATGAAAGTTAGAGGTTTTAATATGCAAGATAATAATGAACGACAATTCACTGAACAGGAATTAGTACGTAGAAAAAAATATCAAGAATTAGTGGACATGGGTAAAGACCCATTTATAGAGAACCAATATCAACGAAATTACAAAATTGTTGATTTATTTGCAGAGTTTGATAAGTTTTCTAAAGATGAGTTGAAAAATCATGAAGGGAAAGTTATAAAAGTAGCTGGAAGAATCAGACTATTTAGAGAAGCTGGAAAAAAAGCTATATTTGGTAATATACAAGACCAAGATGGTTTCATCCAATTTTATGCTAGACAAGATGAGCTAGGAGAAGAAGACTTTCCTTTATTTAGAAATTTAGATCTCGGAGATATCATCGGAATAGAAGGAAGCATTATGAAAACTGATCACGGTGAGTTGACAATCAGGGTAAAAAAATATGTTTTACTGACAAAAGCTCTTAAACCATTGCCTGATAAACACTCTGGTATAAGTGATATTGAGGAAAAATATCGCAGGAGATATGTAGACCTTATAATGAATCCTGAAACAAAAAAAACATTTATTTCGAGAAATAAAACCATTAGAACAATACAAAATACACTAGATAAAAAAGGATATATAGAAGTAGAGACCCCAATTTTGCACCCCCAAAGTGGAGGTGCTGCTGCAAAGCCTTTCAAAACTTTTTATAATGCATTAGAAAATGATTTTTACCTTAGAATAGCCACTGAACTACATTTAAAAAGATGTATTGTTGGTGGTTTTGAGGGTGTATATGAAATAGGTAGATTATTTAGAAATGAAGGTACAAGTACAAGGCATAATCCAGAATTCACCTCAATTGAAATTTATGTAGCATATCAAAATATGGAGTTCGTTATGGAACTTTGTGAAGAAATTTTTAAAGAATGTGCCTTAAGTGTATTAGGTAAAACAAATCTATCTTATGGCGGTTTTGATATAGATTTAGGAAAACCTTTTAAAAGATGACATATGGTAGATGCAATTAATGATGTATGTGGTGTTAATTTTTGAGAGGCCATCTCTTATGAAGAAGCTAAAAAACTTGCAACGGAAAAAGGTATAAAAGTTGAAAAACATCACTTCTCAGTGGGTCATATAATAAACTTGTTCTTCGAAGAGTTTGTTGAAAGCACAATTGTTGAACCAACATTTATTTACGGACACCCAAAAGAAATTTCACCACTTTCAAAATCAAATGCAAAAGATCCTAGATTTACTGATAGATTCGAATTATTTATAATAGGAAGAGAATATGCAAATGCATTTTCTGAGTTGAATAATCCAATAGACCAATACGAAAGGTTTTTAGATCAGTTGAAAGAGGCTGAAGCCGGTAACGATGAAGCAACAGAAATGGATATTGATTTTGTTGAAGCGTTAGAATATGGTCTACCACCAACCGGTGGGATTGGTATAGGTATTGACAGACTTGTTATGTTATTAACTGGGTCAGATTCTATTAAAGACGTCTTGCTATTTCCACAAATGAAACCGAGGTCATAAAAATGAAGTATGGGATAACACTAGGTTACACATCTAAATTGAACGAGTTAGAAACAATTGAAGGAATTGAGTTTGTTACAAACGAGCTGGAAAGTAGGCTAAAACTTGATTTTGACCTAATAAAAGTCAGAAGTGGGCTTGTAACTGATAAAACTCTTTGGCTAAACGATGATTTCCAACAAACAAAAAGACCAATCGACTTTGATGTATCTTCTGAAAAAATGTATGGTGAATTATTGCAATCAAATAACAAATGAAGAAGATATTTCTTGATGAACAACGGTTTAGTTGAAAATAATCAAGGCATAATAACAAACTTTTCAACAGTTACTCGTGACACTGTTATCGACAATATGAACTCGGTAGTTTATGACGAACTAGGGTTTGAGATTGTAAAACATGATTATAGTATTGAAGAGATCAACAGCGTTTTAATTAAAGTTTATAAAGCTTTAGTTGAAATAGATTTAGGTTGTTCTTCAAAGTATAACTCACTCGGTAAAAACCATCTCGGAGAAAAATTAACTTTTATATCACATAAAAAACTTAAAGCTTTGTACCCTCTTTTGACATTTAAAGAGCGACTTTCAAAGTTCGGGAAAGATAATGGCAGTTTTGTACTCCAAAATTATGTTGAGAAAACATTAAATCAACAAAAAAATACCCAATTCTCTGAAGATGTCTATGACTTTAATAGTTATTCTAAATTATATGTATACAACAAAAGTTGTGAAAAAGTCACTAGTATGGGATATGTATCGTATCAAGTCGATAGAGAAACGTTGAAGTCCCAAAGCACTATCTTGAAAGAAAACAATAAAACTCAGACATTCTATCATCACTTAATCAAATCTAACAAACTCCCTTTGACAATAACTGGCGGGATTTTTATAAATCGTTATATTATGACTCTTTTAGAAAAGCAACATATAGGCGAAGTCCAATCTTCGCTATGAAATAAAAAGTTTCTTCAATATTGCGAAATTAACAACATTAAAATTTTATAAAATCTAAAATATATATGGAAATTTATATTCAAGGAGTTTAAATGGTTAGTTTAGTAATAGTAGCAAATGGTAAAAGTGTAAGGTTTGGAGAAAACAAACTGCTTTCACAAATTGATAAGGATATTTTAGTTTGCAAAACTATCAAATGTTTCTTGAATATAGCACAAATTACTGAAATCATTGTTGTATGCAACAATGATTTGGCTTTAAAGATTGTAGAAAAAATTAAGCAAAAATTAATTTTTGTTGAAGGTGGCGCAACAAGGACACTCTCAGTCGCGAAAGGATTAGAAAAGGTAACTAACGAAAAAGTCTTAATCCATGACGGAGCAAGGCCCTTTGTTAAAAAAGAGATGATTGAAGAAATTATCAATTGCCTTAACGTTCATTCAATTGTAATACCTACAATAAAAATGGTTGATTGTTTAAAAAAGATAGTGGATGACAATGTAAAAACCTTAAATAGAGATAATTATTTACTAACTCAAACTCCACAAGGCTTTGATACACATTTAATCAAAGAAGCATACAAAAATATTAATATAAATTGAGCAGATGACTGTCAAGCAATAGAAGACTTTGACGATAAACCGAAAATAAAATTTATCAATGGTGATGTTGATAATGTCAAAATAACTTATATGAAGGATTTGAAATCATTCAGTTAGACCCATTAAAATTAGAGTTTATTTTATGACAAACTCTTTTTTTTAGTTTATAATAAGTTTGCGAGTTAATTTTAATTAACTCCTTGCCTTTTTTAGGCCAATAGACCATAAGGAGAATTATACATGATTAGAAAATACGAAATAATGTATATTTTAGATCAAGATACTACCGATGTTAAAGCAACACAGAAAAAATTACATGATGTGTTGACAAGTAACGGTGGGAAAATCCTAGAGTCAGAAGACTGAGGATTAAAAGACTTTGCTTTTGAAATAAACAAAAAGAAAAAAGGACACTATACTGTTTTAATTGTTGAAACAGACTCATCTAATATTTTAGAGTTCCAAAGAATCTCAAGAATAGATAAAAATGTGGTAAGGGAATTAGTAATAAATACTGAAAATGAAAAAAAATATATTCAGTCAACTAAACTAGCAAAAACAGATATGTCAAAATACAAAGAAGAAAAAAAACCACAAAGAAGCTTCGACAGAAAACCAGGGGCTAAAAGATACGATGACAAAAGCAACGGTATAAAAAAAGAATATAAAAAACCAATAGACAAAGAAGAAATAACAAATGACACAGAATCGAATAAATAATTATTATAAGGAGGTATTATGAATTCAGTTAACTTAATTGGGAGAATAACTAAGGATCCAGAGTTAAAAACTGCATCCAACGGTAAAGTATATTCTTCATTTACACTTGCTGTAAATGAATACTCAAATGGTACCCAGTATACTCAATTTGTACCTTGTTTTGTATGAGAAAAATCAGCCGAAAACTTAGTAAAGTATGTTCGTAAAGGAGCACAAATCTCAGTAGAAGGTTCTATCAACGTTAGACAAGATAACAATAATGGACAGTATTCAACTAGCATAACAATTAGAGTAAACAGGATACAATTTCTAGATAGACAATCTAATACTGGTGTTTCAACCCAAGGAACATTCGCGAACACTCAACAACAAACAGACTCAAATAAGACATCAACAAATATGGATTTTGATTTGATTGAGGATAGCAAAATATCAAACGCTGACGACTCAATATTATGAGAAGATTAATAGGAGAATAGATTATGAAAAAATTTGTTAGAAGAAAAAAAGTAAACTTCTTTGCTAAAAATGGTATCGATTATATCGATTATAAAGATGTGGATTTACTTAAAAAGTTTATTTCAGGCAATGGACAAATATTACCAAAAAGAATTACTGGTACATCACCAAAACATCAAAGAATGTTGGCAACTGCAATAAAAAGAGCCAGAATAATGGGTCTACTACCATTCGTTAGCCAATAGTTACTAACCCTTCTCGAAAGGGTTTTTATTTTGGTCGGACATAAAAACTCCCTAAATTTGTTATAATTACAAGGGTGATAAATATGAAAGTTATACTTTTAAAAGATGTTAAGAATTATGGCAAGAAGGACGAGATTGTTAATGTCTCAGATGGTTTTGCAGTTAATTATCTAATACCCAAAAAACTAGCTATTGTAGCTAGCAAAGATGGTGTTAGTCACTTAAATGTTAAGTTAAAAAAAGAAAGTGAAATATTAAAAAAAGAAAAAGAAGTCATCCAAAAAGAAGCTGAAAAGATTAATAACTTGGAGTTAGGCTTCAAATTAAAGACTCAGGACGGTAAGGTATTTGGGTCGGTATCTTTAACCCAAATTGTGGACCGTTTGAACAAAGAGCACGGAATACAAATTGATAAAAGAAAATTTGAAAAACACGAAAACCTAAATAAACTAGGACTATTTTATTTAAAAATAAAATTAGATCATCATATAACTACAACTCTAAAGGTTCTTATAGAAGGAAATAAAAATGGATAATTTAATAGATGTTAACCAAGAGTTTATTCTTTTAGATTCAGAAAAAGTTGTGCTCGCTGTAGCAATGCATTCGCCTAAAGCTAGTTTTGAAATATTGACTCAATTGAATGCCGATGATTTCTCCACAGAGGCACACTCTTTTATGTTTGAAGCCATAAACTCTATTAGTTCAAGTAGTCAACTTCCGACAATCACAAAGGTGGCAGATTATTTGCAAGATAAAAAGCAACTCGAAAAAGTCGGGGGTATCGATTATATATCGGAAGTGTCCGGTTATTTTTATACAGATGAGGGTGTAGAAAATTATATAGAAATAGTGTTTAAAAATTCTATAGGTAGACAATTAGATAGAACCATAAATAATATTCGACAACTTAGGGAAAGTAAAGCACCTGTTGAGGAGGTCTTTTTAGTTGCTCAACAAAAAATATTAAACATAAAAACAGAGATAAAAAAAGATGATGCTACGGAAGTTAAAAAAACTGTCGTAGAAGTTGTAAAAAAAATAGCAGACCTAGAAACAAATGGTGGCCAAATAACAGGAATACCTTCTGGGTTTGCTTATTTAGATCAACTGACTAACGGTTGACAAAATGGAGATTTAATTATTTTAGCAGCTAGACCATCAATGGGTAAAACTGCGTTCGCCTTAAATTTAACTGTCAATGCTGCTGAAAGAAAAAAAGGTGTTGCTTTTTTCTCACTTGAAATGCCCAAAGAGCAGTTAGTTCAACGTATGTTATCCTCTGTATCTGGAGTAGATGCAACCGCTTTGAGAAATGCACAAGGGTTAACAAAAGAAAAATGAAAAAGAATAACAAGTGGTGCAGATGAACTTCAGAAGATGAATATAATCATCGATGACTCTCCAGGATTAAATGTATTACAATTACAATCTAAGTTGAGAAAAATGAAGAGAGATTTTAATGTTCAAATATGTTTTATTGATTATTTGCAGTTAATATCATCAATAGGCAACAAATTTGATAGTAGGCAAAACGAAGTAGCAGCAATCTCAAGGCAATTAAAAAAAATCGCCAGAGAGTTAAACATCCCTATCATTTGTTTATCTCAGTTATCAAGAAGTGTAGAAAAAAGAGAAGAGAAAACACCTTTAATGTCAGATTTAAGGGATTCTGGTGCGATTGAACAAGATGCAGATATAATCATGTTTTTGTTTAGAGAAGCATACTACAAAATAAAAGAATACAGTATTGAAGCTGATAATCCAACCGATGAAACTGATGTTATTATATCTAAGCACAGAAACGGTGCAACGGGTGTTGTTAAAGTTAACTTTCTTCGTTCATTCGGTAAGTTTATCGATCAATCTTCGACATAATAGTGAAAAAGCGTGTAAAAAAATAACTCCGGTTATTTTTTTTATATATCGGAGTTAGCTTATTTTAGCAATTAAAAAAATATAGGACAACTTAATAGCAAAATGTATTTGTTTTTTCTAAATTGTCGTAGGTAACATTTAAAAAAATGTAAAACCTAAATGTTTTATTGTAAAATTATATATAGAGATTTGAGGTAAGAGAATGAAAAAATTATTATCTATATTCAGTGTACTCACAGTATCTTCAGCCCCTATTGCTACAATCGTTTCATGTGGTGTACCCACAGAAACTTTATCAATAGAAACTAAAGATGGTTATAAGTTGAGTCAGTTCGACAATTCGACCAGCAAGGGAAAACTAGGCGCAATGTCTATTCAACTTTTAGAAGCGATAACTTTCACTGAGACAAAATATCAAAATAAAGAAAAACTAAAAAAGCAGCAAGAAACATTGGGAACAAATGGTCTTGGTTTATCTCTTGAAAGTTATTTGAAAAATCAACACGAAGAAAATAGCACTGTTTCTGAAGATTTAAAAAACTTTGAAGACTCATATTCTGCTAAGCGAAACACAAATTTCTCTTCAATCAAATACAATGGGGATGTAACAAAATATAATCCAGAAAATATAAAAACCTTTGAAGTAGTAACGGAAGTAGAGTCTGGTAAAGCCAAAAAACAATACTTGGCAACAGATGACAACGGTTATAAAATCAAAGGGCAAGGAACATCTTTAAAAGAGTATTTTAAAGATTTCGCAAAACCAGAGAGCGAAACAACCGGAGAAGAAGCGGAAAAAAAAGAACAATCATCATTAACAAACATTAAAAAAGAGTTTGACGAACGAGAAAATACTCTGATTATGGGGAATTTTAATGAAGTTTTAAAAAAAGAATTTAATACAAGTGAAATAGTTAAATCAAATCAAAACGAAGGTGAAGAAGAGAATACTCCAGTAAAAGCAAATAATTTAAATGAGGAAGGGTGAAAGCTTTTTTTTGATAAGAATAATGAGTTGATTCAAAGCACTTCAACCTTTATACATGGGATGGGTAATTTAGGACAAGTTGTCTTGAAATTTGATGATATAAAGGATACCAAAACACCTAGGGAGTTTGAAATTACATACGATAATTTCGAAAATGTTGTGTTAAGATTTGATCTTAAAGGACAAAAGATCAAAGAAAAAAAGGATGGAGATAAGAGATGTGACACTTATCTATATTGGTACCAACCTGCAGGTTATCAATTTACTGACGAAAAAGCTCTAAGTAATTCTTCACTTAAAGATATATTTAAGAGTGTCGGTAAGTTACCAAAAATAACAATAAAAAAAATATAGAGATGCATAAGTAATTAACTAAAAAGCTGGATAATTTCTTAAGATTGGAGTGGAATAATTTGGGCTTCTACATAATTCTTAACTATGGAAACTATCAAGTTATTGACGCAAGTTTTAATAGGGTAGTGGCGACTTTTGTGAGTGAAATAGAAGCTCACAAATTTTTGCAATCCCTTTTAATGAATCCATCAAGTCATCTACCGACCAATTTTCAACCGATAAATCCAGTTTTAAATCCCCAAGGGTTTCAAAATAGTTCCAATATTATCAATGAATATCCCAGAATTACAAATCAGCCACCTTTTAGCGTAAATGCTGAGAGTCTTTTTAATTATGGAAGTTATGATGTAAATAGACAACGCACACCTATCGATCATTATCCTTTGAATAATCCCAATGATATTTTAAAAACAAATACTTCACACTATAATTATCACAATGAAAACCATAATGCGAAAGTCTTCGATGAGTATCAACCCAACTCTTTTCCCCAAAATAATCAGTATAACCCTAACCAAACTAGACAGTTCAATAGTGCATTTAGAGACCATCAAAGCTCATTTAGAGACCAAGCACACCAGCCTGAAGTTGAACATAATTATGCGCAAAAAGATAGTTACAATATTGAAAATGTAACTAATCGTAAACAAGATAATGTTGATTGACAGTATCATGAAAGCTGTGAGAACTGCCAAAGTATGAGGTCAAAAGGAGATAATTACCAAAACTCACATAACCACCAAATTGGCTTGGAAAGCGAATTAAGGGATACAAACAGAAATTATAGCAATCACAACCAAGAATATTGATCCAAAAAACATAACGGCGGAGGGATTTTCCCTCAAGAATTATCTAATAAAAATTATGAAGTACCAGAAAATAACAGTTTAGTGAGGGGTAACCCAAATACTGATGTCGGTAAGGAACAATCTCCAAAGGATATTCACAAAGCTCAACATTGAGATAAGAATGAATTAAAAGATAATGAACAATTTTACCGTGGTGAGAGACCGAACTTGAAAAAGACGGAGAACATAGAATGGGAAATAAAAGACAATCAACTATTTGAAGATAGTAAAGAATCTTTTGTGAACTCAAATAAAGAAACTAAGGAAATAGCAAATAACCAAGATCAAAGCTCGGGAGTGACTTATGATAAGAAAACTTACAACATGGGCTTTGATATCATGGAAACTGACGAATTAAAAACTGGAGACTTTGAGTTTATTGTTGAGAATAATAAAGACAAGAAAAACGTGTCTTTATTTAATGATGCCACAATCTCTCTAGATCAAAATTTATTAGAAAATGATCTGGAAGGAGCAATCATCCAAACCAACTTACCTGTTTTAAACAATACAGATGATGATAGTTTGGGTGAAGCTGCATTGTATAAAGAAAAAAAACAGCTAAACAAAACAAAAATATTTGAAAAAATGGAAAAAAATCCAAAAGTAAGTGATAAAATTAGTAAGAATAATGAATCGCTAGTACCGATAGAAACTATAGATTTAGAAAGAGCCGAGCTTGAAAACACACAAACAAGTGCTTTAAATAAATCCGTGATTCTCCCAATCAATAATCACTATATCAGTAACCCATTCCTTCCGAAAAGGGATGACAGTATAATTGATTTAGGTCCGATTGATGAGGATGACACTATATTTTCTACACCAAGGAAGGATGCTGACTCTGAGGAGTTAGAGAACATAGTTTTAACAAAAAAAGATAAAAAGCTTTTAAAAAAAGCAAAGAAAAAAGATGCAAATAATAGAAAGAGACTTAGCAAAGTGCTAAAGTAATCTAAATATGCAAAACGTCAAGAACGGATGAAAAATTTTATTCGAAAAGAATAATATTTCTGAAGGTATCAACAAAACCCTTTTAAAAATTAAGAATCTTAATAATGTATACCCCACTTACGAAGAGATTTTTCGTGTGTTTGAGTTGGTAGACGTCCCCGAAGTTCAGGTTGTAATATTAGGTCAAGATCCTTATCATAAACCTGGAGTAGCTAATGGAATTGCATTTAGTTGTGCCAACAATATAAACGCTCCTCCGAGTTTGAAGAACATATTTAAAGAATTAAAAAATGATTTAGATATAGATCACACTTTAAATAATGATCTCTCTAGTTGGGTTAAGCAAGGGGTCCTCTTGTTAAATACTTGCTTAACCGTTGAAAAAGGAAAACCAGGTTCTCACAAAAACCTAGGTTGAGAAGAACTTATAATTAAAATTTTGAATCAACTAAATAAACAAAATAAAAATATTATTTATTGTTTATGAGGAAATCACGCAAAAAACTTATATAATAATCTAGAATACTTAAATAAACTTGTGATCTTTTCAGCTCACCCTTCGCCTTTTAGTTATAAAAAGGGATTTGAGGGCAGCAAACCATTTTCAAAGATCAACAATATTCTTAGTTGTTTGGGAAAAAATCCAATAAATTGGGAAAAGTAAGGGGAATTAATTATCATGCAAAAGTTTGCCGAAATCCTTTTGAAAGGAAATAATTTGGCTTATGCCGCTTCTGGTCTCATAGGTCTTTTTATTTTAGCTTATATAGTCTATAACTCGTTATCTTATCTAGTTTTAAAGGAAAGATATCACGGGATAAGGTTTACTACCAAAAATATTGCCTATATAACAATGTTCACTGCTGTCAGTGTTAGTGTGACTGTCGTTATATCTTTAACGGTTCCTATTACTGTATTTCCCCCTGTAAGAATTGCATTTGAAGGTGTAATGGTTAAAATCACAGGATTCATTTTTGGTCCTATTGTTGGAGTAATTGTGGGTTTAATTACCGAGGCTCTTGTTATGATATTTGTACCTTCGTTTGTACACCCTGCTTACATAATAGTTATAATTTGTTATGGTTATATAGCTGGTATAGGTGCTAGTTTCTTAAGGGTTGGTAAAGGTAACAATTGAGTAACACTAGCGTTAGTGAATATATTTTTAATTGGTTTCGCTCTTTTGATGGCATATCTGATTGATTTTGCCAACTTAGAAAGCGGGATTGAATTTTTCGGTTTTACAATGAGTAAAGAAGTTTTTAAATGAGTTTTCATAGGTTCTGTTATGACTTGTATATTTTTAGTCTGAACATTCACAATAGTTTTCATGGCTAAAGGTCATAATAAAGTATTAAACACACTACTTCCAATTGTGTTATTTGCTTCGGCAGCGGAATATTTGGTAACGGCCGTTATATCCGCGTGGGGTGATTACGAGTTTCTTGGTTTAAACACCGGAAAAGAAAACGGAGTAGGCTACGAAAGTGGTTATGTCTTGATGCTTATGAGTCGCCTTGTTCAGGCACCTCTAAAAATAATATTCAACTCAGCGGTTTTATATTTTACATATAAAGCTGTATCACCACTCATAAAAACCGATAGATAGCGGGAGATTCAAAATATGAAGTTATATGATTCTTTGTCATCCGAAGTTAAGGAAATTGATGTTCCAAAATATTGTATTTATACTTGTGGTCCAACAGTTTACAGTTATATACACATAGGTAATGCAAGACCTTTAATTTTAACAGACATAATTATCAGATACTTAGATTACAAAAACATCAAACATAAATATTTATTAAATATTACTGATATTGACGATAAAATAATTAACCAAGCCGAGGTAGAAGGCATTCCTGAAGAAGATTACGCTAAAAAATATACAGAGTCTTTTTTAGAAGATATGAAAAATCTTAATGTTAAAAAGCCGGAAAAAATCATATCAATCTCTGAGAAGATTAACGAGATTGTAGATTTTATTGATATGCTCATAAAAAGTGGTCATGCATATGAAGTTGATGGAGACGTCTATTTCAATGTAAAATCACTTGAACAAAAATATGGTAATTTGTCTAAACAAAGCATTGAGGAATTAGAAGTTGGAAACAGAATTGAAGAAAATAAAAACAAGATCAATCCACAAGATTTCGTACTTTGAAAAAAAACAACTAAAGGAAAAAAATGGTTATCGAAGTGAAGTCTAGGAAGACCTGGATGGCACACAGAGTGTGTGGCACTTATAGATGGCTTCTTTAGTAATACTATAGATATACATGTTGGTGGTATTGATTTAAAGTTCCCACATCATGAAAACGAAAGAATTCAATATATCGCAAAGAAATCTTGTGAACTATCAAATGTGTGACTGCATAACGGTCACCTATCAATTGATAACATTAAAATGTCAAAATCTTTGAAAAATACAATATTAGTTAAGGATTTCATAAGAGATTATGGAGCCAATGAGTTAAGATATATATTCTTAAACAGTAATTACAAACAACCTATAAACATTAATCAAGAGACATTAAAACAATCTTCTGAGTGGGTTTCGAAAATTGAAAACTTATTAAGGAAGATGAATTGATCAATTGCCTGTGATTATATAAAGATAAATAATAAAACGCCAATTGACGATGATTTCAATTCGTATAACTACGTTTCAAGATTTAGAAGCTATATTAATAATGACTTAAATACACCAATGATTATTTCTTTAATTAATGAAATGGTGAAAAACATCAATAAACAATTAGCTTTTAAAGAAGTGGACAAAACGTATGAAAAATTAGTTCTTATAATCAACACCCTAGGACTCAGGTTTGATATCAAAAACCTTAATAGCGAAAATGTGAAAAAGATTAGAGAATGGCAAGGGGCTTTATTAAAAAAAGATTTTGAAGTGGCGGATAAGTTAAGAGAAGAGTTAAAACATGAAAAAATCATCTAATAAAAAAAATTTAATCTACGGTAAAAATGTGGTTGAGAATGTAATAATAAACTTTCATAATCAAATTAAAGAAATCTATATATTGAAGGGTTATGCATTTAGTCAAGAAGCTTACTCAATAATAAAGAAGTACAACATTAAATGAACCTCGTGCGAGAAAGAAACTTTTTCAAAATTTATACAAGAAAAAGTTACCCACCAAGGGATAATTGCAGAGGTAAAACAGTTTCAATACTCAAAATTAGATGACATAATAGATTATTCAAACACTCAACAAACAATTCTTATTTTAGATCGAATACAAGACCCAAACAACTTTGGAGCAATTATTAGAACCTCATCCCTTTTTGATGTGACCGGAATTATAATTTTAGATCACAATCAAGTGGATGTTACACCAACAGTAGTTAAAGCTTCTGCAGGAGCAATTTATTGTACCCCAATAGTTAAAGTCTCAAATATTAGTAATGTAATAAATGTTTTAAAAGAGAAGGGTTACTGAATCTATTGTTCTCTTTTAACTGAAGAGTCAATTAGTATCAATGAATTAAAATTTGATAAAAAAACTGCAATAGTTTTAGGAAGTGAAGGTGAGGGTGTGCTCAAAAAAAATGCATCTCATTCTGATTTCTGTTTTAAAATTCCAACTAGTAATAAAATTAATTCCTTAAATGTATCTGTTGCGGCAGGTATAATTTTGTACGAAAGAAGTAAACAAAATTAAAATTAAAGAAGTTATTTTTACCTTAATTGTAGATTATTTTCCAGAGTTGCCTGAAGATCAGGCAAAATGGTTAGCATGAGTCATTAATCAAAATATTAGCAAATGCGCATTTTTAAACAAAGATATATTTTTAGAACCCGAAGATTTAATAACTGCAACATATTTTGCCTTAAAAGAAGTGCGGTCAAAGTATGTAACATATAAAGGAATCAAGTTAACAACATACACAATGTTTATAGTTAAATTGCGGTTATTAGATTATGTGCGACAAGCACGAAGAAAAAGCGAAAAAAACCACATTAAAAGAAGGAGTTTTTATTCAGAAGATTATTTAGATGGTGTTGAATACGACCTAGAAATATTTTCTTTCTCACAATATCAAAGCTCTAAAATAACAAGAGAAATAATTGAAATGATAAATGAATACATTGAAAGTATAGAAGATGAAACACACAAAAAAGCATTAATTTATTTGTGTATGGGAGAATCTAAATACAAAATATGTGAAATTTTATCAATCAAAAGACGGGATTTAGAAAGATATAGAATCAAGTTAAAAAAGTATTTAATTAGTTTGATAAATGGCTCAAGTAATATATAATTATTTGGTAAGAAAAGAGCTGTTTCATATGCCAAAAAACATTAAGAAAGTCATTCTAGTATGTAGTGAATGCTTAGAAAGAAACTATACGATCCAAAAAAGCTCATTATCTCAAAAAGAAAGACTTGTAATAAAAAAGTTTTGTAAAACTTGTAATGCCCACACTACCCACAAGGAGACTCGATAATATGAGTAATAAGCAGAAAAAAAATGAAGATAAAGCAAAAGCTAAACTTATAAAAATTGAGCAAAAAAATGCTTTAAAAGAAGCCAAAAAACGAGAAAAAGCTCTTAAAAACGAGCAAATGAAGGAACTTTACAAGCAGTTGGATAGTGATAGTGGACTAACACAAGAAGAAAAACTAAAAAAAGCTAAAGAAACAAAAATTAAAAAACACAAAGAAAAAATAAATTATAAACTAGCACTAAAAGAAGCACCAATTAAAATGTTGAAAGAGATCAACAAAATTAAATGATCAGACAGAAATAATCTCGGATCTAAGTTTTTGTGGGTTATCATATTCCTTTTAATATTTGGTATATTTTTCTACGCAGTTGATTATGGTTTACAATGATTATTTGTAATAACAAAGATCATATAGGAGGTAATAAGAGTGGAAAGCACTTTGATAAATTTAGAAGAAGAACTAGAGTCTTACAAAGGTCAATGATTTGTTATTAACTGCAATAGTGGTCACGAAGAAAGAGTACGTGGAGATTTACTTCAAAAAGTAGAAACATCTAGTTTAGAAGATAGAATTTTTAATATTAGAATAGCAAAAGGACCAGTTAATGGGAAAAATAATAAAGTAGTCGAAAAAAATAAATTTCCAGGATACATCTTTATTAATATGTTGATGACAGATGAAACTTGATTTATTGTTCGTAACACACCTGGTGTCACTGGTTTTATAGGTTCATCAGGTAAAGGTGCAAAACCGCTTCCATTAACTAGTGAAGAAGTTTCTAGAATGCTAGATGTTCAAGTCGAAGAAAAGACTAAAAAAACTCATTCAAAAGGCCAACCAAATCAGTCTAAAAAAGAAAAGATCTTATTTGAAGCTGATTTTAAAATCAAAGAAGTGGTCAAAGTCAAAGACGGACCTTTTGCAAATACCGAAGGACAAGTTGTCGAAATGGATTTTGAAAAAGGTGTCGCAGTTGTTAATATTGAATTATTCGGAAGAATTACACCAACAGAATTTGAGTTCAACAGCTTGGAGTTGGCTTATAAATATTAAAATAAAACTTTGGGTCACCAAAGTTTTGTTATATAAAGGAGATTATAATGAAAACAATCAAAGTTCAATTACAATTAATTGATGGCAAATGTATAAATCTTGATTTATATCCTGACTTAGCCCCAATAACTGTAGAAAATTTTTTAAAACTTGTAAAAAGTAACTTTTATAAAAATTTGATATTCCACAGAGTTATAAATGGTTTTATGATTCAAGGTGGTGGATTAGACCAAAATATGGTTGAAAAAGAAGCACCTAATACTATTAAAGGTGAGTTCTCGGTAAACGGGTGAAATAAAAATACTACAACTCTTTCTCATGAACCTGGTGTTGTTTCTATGGCAAGAACTAGTATATTAGACAGTGCTTCTAGCCAATTTTTTATCGTTACAGGAGATGCAAAATTTCTAGATGGTCAGTATGCTTCTTTTGGAAAAGTCTCTGATGAAAAAAGTATGGACATTGTCAAGGATATTGAAAAAGTTAAAACTATGTCAAAGAGTTATCATGATGATGTTCCTATAGATCCAATTATTATTAAAACAATAACGATTTTAGAATAATTTGTGATAATATTATTTATGGCAGATTTTAATTGTGGAAGTATAGACCAGTATGTGTTTATGCGATATGACCACAGCGAAAACGGAGGTGTTGTTCGTGGCAAAAAAAATCACACGTATAGCAAAATTGGAATTTATGGCAATGCAAGCAAAACCAGGAGCTGAATTAGCATCACTTGGAATTAACATGCCCCAATTCACACAACAATTTAATGAAGCCACTAAAGAAAGAGCTGGGGAGGTAGTCCCTGTAGTTATAACTGCATATGACGACAAGTCTTTTGACTTTGTTTTAAAAACTACCCCAGCAGCGTTTATGTTAAAAAAAGCAGCAGGAATACAAAAAGGTTCAAAAACACCTGGTAAAGAAGTTGTTGCAACTTTAACAGCTGACGATATTAAAAAGATAGCAGAGTACAAAATGCCAGACTTGAATGCTCACACAATTGAGGCAGCAATGAAAATTATTGAAGGATCAGCAAAAAATATGGGTATCAAAGTAACTGGTATGCCTGAAAAGGAAGCTAAATAGTTATGAGAAAATTAAGCAAAAAGTTTAAATTAGCTAACGATAAGGTAGACAAAACAAAGCTTTACACTATCACTGAAGCAATTAAGTTAGCAAAAGAAACTTCAATAACTAAATTTGACTCGACTGTTGAAATTGCTTTCAACCTAAATGTCGATCCAAGACATGCTGACCAACAAATTAGAGGTGCATTAGTATTACCTGGCGGTACCGGAAAAACACAAAAAGTTTTAGTTTTAACAAAAACAAAAGTAAAAGAAGCACAAGAAGCTGGCGCAGACTTCGTTGGAGCAGAAGAATTAATACAAAAAATTCAAAAAGAAAGTTGATTCGAATACGATGTTATTGTAGCTACTCCAGAAATGATGGCTGAACTAGGTAAAATAGGTAAAGTATTAGGACCAAAAGGTCTTATGCCAAACCCTAAAACCGGAACTGTTACTACCGATGTAAAAAAAGCATTGGAAGAAATTAAAAAAGGTAAAGTTGAGTATAGAACCGACAAAGAAGGAAACATACATTCGATAATCGGTAAAGTTTCATTTAATGAAGACAAATTACTACAAAATTACCAAGCAATTTTTGATACAATCAAGAAAGCTAAGCCAGCAGCTGTTAAGGGAACATACATTAGAAATATTTCATTATCTACTACAATGGGTCCTGGAATAAAAGTTCTTATCGAAAATTAAAATTTCAAACCTGTACTCAAACGTACGGGTTTTTATTTTTTTGTACAAAATTTAATAACACTAAATATACCTATTTGTGATGCGAATCATTTTTTCTATGGTTGTGTTCCTTGATTCATACACAACCATAAAGTTGGGTATGAACCAAATCGATTTTAGAGTTCAACTAATATATTTAAAATATATGAAAGGTAATGATTTTTTTGTGGTAATATAAAAATGCTATTCGTACCAAAGAAAGTAACTGGGAATCCCTTAATTTGTTACCGAGGAATGAAATTACATATTTAAGCACTTTAAGTGTGAGTTATTGTATTTTTAATTTACCTCGGAACTACGTTTCGAGGTTTTATTCTGATTACTAAAATAATGAAAAGGAGGTTATGTATATGAAACTTGCAAGACCGGCACATGCCAAAAAAAACGAAATTGTTAAAGAGCTTTGTGACAGAATTAAAAATTGTAAAGGTTTAGCTATAGCTGATTACAAAAACCTGTCTGTTGCACAAATGACTGATTTAAGAAATCAAGCTCGTGAACAAGGTATATTTGTTAAAGTTTATAAAGATTCTCTAGTAAAAAGAGCTATGGAAGAATTAAAAATAACAGGTCTAGATCCTTATTTAGTTCAACAAAATGTTTATATATTTTCTGATGAAGAAGCTTTATATCCAGCAAAACTTGTAGCAAATTTTGCAAAGACTAATCCAGATTTAGAACTTAAAGCTGGTATATATGAGGGTACTGTTCTTGATACAGCAGCGATCACTGAAATTGCTTCTCTTCCATCAAAAGACGAATTATACTCAATGTTCGCTTCATCTCTTATTTACCCATTACGTCAATTCATGTTGACTGTAAAAGAAATAGCAAACACAAAATCAGAATAACAAAATAGAATTAAGCGTACAAATAGCGATTTTTAAAGAAAAAGGAGACACATAAAATGGCAATTACAAAAGATGATATTATAAAAGCATTAGAAGAAATGAAACTTACTGAATTAAATGATTTAGTTAAAGCAATAGAAGATCACTTCGGAGTTGTTGCAGCAGCCGCAGTTGCAGCACCAGCAGCCGCAGGAGCTTCTGCAGCACCAACTGAAGTTAATGTTATGTTAACTAATCCAGGTGGAAACAAAGTTTCTGTTATTAAAATAGTTAAAGAATTAACTGGTTTAGGTTTAATGGATGCAAAAAAATTAGTAGACGGAACTCTACCTGTAACTATTAAAGAAAACGTTAAAGTTGAAGAAGCAGAAGAAATGAAAAAACAACTAATGGATGCTGGGGCATCAGTTGAGTTGAAATAATTTCATACGATTTAAATAATCCCAAAAGGGTTATTTTTTTTATTTAAAATATATTTAAGGAGATAATTTATGCCGCGTTCTAAAAAAATCTTTATTTTAAATGAATATATTACTAATAAGAATATTGAAATCGGTGACTATACTTATTACTACTCTCTTGATGGAGAAATGGGAGCGAGAGACTTTCAAAATAAAAATATACTTTATCATTTTCCAGATATTTATGGTGACAAGTTAGTTATTGGTAAATATTGTGCGATTGCCCATGATGTTAAGTTCATTATGAACGGGGGCAATCATAGAATGGATTCATTCTCAAGCTTTCCGTTTGAAATGTTCGATAGTTTCAAGAAAGGGTTAAGTTTAAAAACCCCAAAAGAAAAAGGTGACACTATTGTTGGTCACGATGTATGGATAGGGCTTGGTGCAACAATCATGCCCGGTATTACTATTGGTAATGGTGCAATAATTGGTGCTATGTCAGTTGTCACAAAAGATGTGGAACCATATTCGATAGTCGCTGGAAATCCTGCCAAACAGATCAAGAAAAGATTCAGTACTTCCGAAATAACTGCCCTGCAAATGGTAAAATGATGGGATAAGACACACGAAGAACTCTTGAAGTTAATACCAGAGCTTTTAAATAAAACAAATTGATAAAGACCTACTAATTCAGAAAAAATGAAAATTAATTGCAAATACTATTGATTTAATTGTCTAATTCATATAGAATTTGTTTGCGTATGTTTTACTCGAATGGAGGCTATTTGATGAGTTATAAAGTAAAAAATGTAAATGCATTAGTTCAAAGACGTGACTATACAAAGGTATCTGGTGATCTTGCACTGCCAGACCTTATAGAGTTACAAACTAAGACATTTAAATGATTTTTAGATGAAGGAATAAAAGAGGTTTTCGACGAGGTATTTCCAGTTGTATCTGCTGATGGTGATATAATACTAACATTAAGTAATTGAAGTTTTAGAGAACCAAGATTATCTATTGTTAAGGCAAAAGAAGAATCAAAAATCTTCGAGGCACCGATTTATGCAGATCTTTCACTAACAATCCATCAAGAAAATGTGGAAATATTCAAAGAGGATATTTCAGGTGACATGCAGACCTTTTTAAAAGGCTGACTGCAAGAAAAAATAGAATCATCGGGGGTAGAATTTAAAAACAGCCAAGATAAGCTGTACTTTTTTGAGTTCAAATCTAAAACCGGTGACAAAGATTCTATTCAAATAGAAATAATTGAAGAGAAAGATGACTTATATTTAGCAAATATTGACATCTACAAAACAGGAGAAGTATTCTTTGGAGAGTTCCCTCTTATGACTGATAGAGGAACATTCATAATAAACGGAAGTGAAAAAGTTGTGGTTTCTCAACTAGTTAGATCTCCGGGGAGTTATTTCAAAACTGAATTAAACAGAAAAAATGGAGAGACTATCTACTATGCGGATATAATTCCTTCAAGAGGAACATGATTAGAATTTGAAGTTGACTCAAAAAAATTATTAGACAACAAAGTTGCAAATGTATTTTACGTAAAAATTGATAAGTCTAGAAAAACAACAGCGACAAGCTTATTAACATCTTTCAAGATGGATAAAGAAACTATACTTGAATTGTTCGACAACGACCCAGTTATAACAACAAGTTACGAGCAAGACTCACTAGTTGGTGACATAAATATTGATTGAGAAAATCAAGTTCAAGAAATTTATAAAAAAATTCGACAAGGTGAAACAGCAACAGCTGATGGAGCAAGTAAATATCTTTATGGTCTTCTATTTGATAAAAGAAAATATGACTTGACAAAAGCTGGAAGGTTTAAGTTACAACAAAAATTAGCTGTAAAAAACAGACTTGTTGGAAGAGTGTTAGCTGAAGATCTTGTTGATGTTTCTGGAAAAGTGATTTTTGAAAAAAACACAGAGATAACAAAAGATATGTACAAAGAGGTTGAACGAGTTCTTGATAATGGTGCTATGGTGCACAGGGTCTCATTTAACGAATTAATTAAATCTTCAAATGAAATTCAAAGAGTTAAGGTTTATAAAGATAATGATTTAAGAGATGAAGTTACAACAATAATAGGGATAACAAATACTTCTAATGATGAATTTATAAATGTAACTGATATTATTGCTACTATTTCATATGCAATAAACTTAATGGATGATATTGGTGAAGTCGATGATATTGACCACCTAGGAAATAGACGTGTACGTACAGTTGGAGAACTACTTCAAAATCAATTCAGAATTGGAATGATGCGTATCGAAAAGAATGTTAAGGAAAAATTAGCAACTTCTAATCCTTTTAAAATGAAACCATCAAGTATCATAAATAATAAACCACTTACTGCAATAATTGGTGAGTTTTTCAACTTATCACAATTATCTCAGTTCATGGATCAAACAAACCCACTAGCAGAACTTACAAACAAACGTCGTTTAACTGCTCTTGGACCAGGAGGTTTGAGTAGAGATAGAGCTGCACTTGAAGTGCGTGACGTTCACCCTTCACATTACGGGAGAATTTGTCCTATCGAAACTCCAGAGGGACCAAATATCGGGTTGATAAACAACTTGTCTACTTATGCACGTATTAATAAATATGGATTTATCGAAACACCTTATAGAAAAGTAGAAAACGGTAAGGTTCTTATCAATGAATATGAATATCTAACTGCTGATAAAGAAAGAGATTATGTTGTTGCGCAGGCAAACATCCAAATAGACGCAAATGGTAAAATCCTAGACGACAGTGTGATAGCTCGTTATAGAGGAGATGACATAATGGTACCACCTATGGATGTTGATTATGTCGATGTTTCTCCAAAACAAATTGTCTCAATTGCAACATCTTGTATACCGTTTTTAGAAAACGATGATGCCAACAGGGCACTTATGGGTGCGAACATGCAACGTCAAGCAGTTCCCCTTATCAATCCTGAATCACCAATAGTTGGTACAGGTGTTGAACACGAAGCTGCCCGTGACTCTGGTGATGCAGTTGTTGCCAAAGCTGATGGTATAGTAAAATATGTTGACTCAAGAAAAATAACTGTTGAAGAAAGTAGTGGAGTAAGAAACTATGTCCTAAACGACTTCAATAGATCGAATAATGGTACAGCTATTACTCACATCCCGATTGTTAAAGTGGGAGATAAAATTAAAGAAAGAGATATATTAGCTGATGGTCCTTCAATGGAAAACGGAGAATTAGCATTAGGTCAAAACTTAGTCGTTGCGTTTACCACTTGAAATGGGTATAACTATGAAGATGCTGTAATCCTTTCAGAAAGAGTTGTAATCGATGATCGATTCACTTCAATACATATTGATGAATACACAATCGAAAGAAGACAAACTAAACAAGGACCAGAAGAAATTACTAGAGAGATTCAAAATATAAGTGAAGCTAGCAAAAAACATTTAGATGAAGAAGGTATAGCTGCTATTGGTTCAGAGGTTAAGGTGGGTGATATCCTTGTAGGAAAAGTTACACCAAAATCTCAAACTCAATTATCACCTGAAGACAAATTATTACATGCAATATTTGGTGAAAAATCAAGAAATGTAAAAGATAATTCTTTAAGAGTTCCTAATGGTGGAGAAGGTATCATCAAATCTATTAAAAGATTTAGTAGAGCAGATGGTCATGATCTACCCGCAGATATTCTAGAGATTATCAAAGTATACGTAGTTCAAAAACGTAAAATTCAAGAGGGAGATAAAATGGCTGGAAGACACGGTAATAAGGGTGTTATTTCAAAAATTTTACCAATTGAAGATATGCCACATACAGAAAACGGAGTACCTGTTGACATTATGTTAAATCCACAGGGGGTTCCATCACGTATGAATATAGGACAAGTTTTAGAAATACATTTGGGAATGGCAGCTAAGAAATTAGGAATAAAAGTAAGTACTCCTGTTTTTGAGGGTGTCAAAGAAAATGAGTTAATTGAAATCATGGAAGAAGCCGGAATGGAAAACTATGGTAAAGTTAAACTTATCGATGGTAGAACAGGTGAAGCATTTGACAAACCAATATCTGTTGGTGTTATGTATATGTTAAAACTTTCACACATGGTTGATGATAAGTTACACACAAGAAACATTGGTCCTTACTCATTGATTACTCAACAACCATTAGGTGGAAAAGCACAAAATGGGGGACAAAGATTTGGAGAAATGGAAGTTTGAGCTCTTGAAGCTTATGGAGCTGCTTACACATTGCGTGAAATTCTAACTATCAAATCAGATGACATCAAAGGACGTATAAAAACTTATGAATCTATTGTTAGATCTAAACCAATCCCTAAACCAAGTATCCCAGAATCTTTCAATGTTCTTACAAAAGAGATTATGGGACTTGGATTCGATATGCATATGATAGACGAAGAGGGAAACAAAGTACAAATTAACGCTTACGATGAGTCAGAGATTGAAACTGAATACGACAATCTTCACTTACCAGAACAAGTAGAAGCCTTCGATGCAGATGATGTTGAGGAATTCTCTGAAGCTTCAGAAGAAGATGAATTATTTTTAGATGACGAAGAGTTAAGCTTAGATGAAGCGGAAATCGACGAAGATTTTGATTTATCAAACATAGATTAATAAGGAGAAGGATAAAATGGGAAACCCAAATAAAAGAATGATAAAAATAGAGCTTGCTTCTCCTGATGTGATTAGATCTTGATCACGTGGTGAAGTAACAAAACCAGAAACAATAAATTATAAGACACTGAAAACCGAAAAAGAAGGTCTATTTGACGAAAGAATCTTTGGACCAACTAAAAACTACGAATGTAGTTGCGGTAAATATAAAAAAGTTAAAAATAAGGGAAAAGTTTGTGAACGTTGTGGAGTTGAAATTACTGAGTCAATAGTAAGACGTGAACGAATGGGACATATCGAATTAGAAGAACCAGTTACACATATATGAATGCTTAAAGTAGCTCCTTCAAGAATCGCCTCAATTTTAGATTTAAAAACAAAAGAAGTTGAAGAGGTAGTATACTTTGTAAGTCATATTGTTCTTGATCCTGGAAACTCACGTCACCTTAAAAGAGGACAAGTACTAGATCTTGGTAATGCAAAAGCAAGTTTAAAAACTAGAGAGAAGCTCTTGAAAACATTGGAAGACATCAAGGTAAACCTTGAACCAGAATCATTACAATGAAAAAGAGCGGAAATCTTAATACAACAACTTAAATCTCCGCAAACACCATTCTCAATGGATGAGGCAGCTTCATTCATTTCAAGAAATATTCAAGCTAAGTTTGGTATTGGAGCAAGTGCAATTGAAGAACTTCTAAGTAATATAGATCTTTCTAAAGAAATAGCTAAGATTAAAGAAGATTTAAAAGAACGTAAAGGTTCAACCGAACAAAATAAACTTATGAAACGTCTTGAAGTTTTAGATTCACTACAAAAATCACAATCAAGACCTGAGTGAATGATATTACATGTAATACCTGTAATCCCACCAGATATTAGACCAATAATCCAATTAGATGGAGGAAGGTTTACAACATCTGAAATAAACGACTTATACAGAAGAATAATAATCAGAAATGAACGTCTTAAAAAAGTTAAAACAATGGGTGCACCAAGTATAATTGTTAATAATGAAAAACGTATGCTACAAGAAGCTGTTGATGCATTACTAGATAACGAACGTAAGCCAAGACCTGTAACCGGAAAAGACAAACGTGCTTTAAAATCTTTAACATCAATTCTT
Source organism: Spiroplasma endosymbiont of Megachile willughbiella (assembly GCF_964273395.1). Taxonomy (NCBI): domain Bacteria; kingdom Bacillati; phylum Mycoplasmatota; class Mollicutes; order Entomoplasmatales; family Spiroplasmataceae; genus Spiroplasma; species Spiroplasma endosymbiont of Megachile willughbiella. Next base: position 43,891 of record NZ_OZ187005.1, read on the forward strand.
AAAGGTAAACAAGGACGTTTCCGTCAAAACCTTTTAGGAAAACGTGTTGACTACTCAGGGAGATCAGTTATTGCTATTGGTCCAGATTTAAAAATGTATCAAGCAGGAATTCCTCGTGATATGGCTATCACGTTGTTCAAGCCATTTGTTATAAGAAGACTACAAGAAAATGAGTTAGCTGAGAATGTAAAAGTAGCGGAAAAAATGATCGCTGCAAATGATTCTAAAGTTTGAGACGTACTTGAGGAAGTTATAAAAGATAGACCAGTATTGTTAAACCGTGCACCGACTCTTCACCGTTTAGGTATTCAAGCATTTGAACCTAAATTAGTAAAAGGGAAAGCTATTCGTTTACACCCTCTAGTAACAACTGCATTTAACGCCGACTTTGATGGTGACCAAATGGCAGTCCATTTACCAATTAGTGATGAAGCGGTTGCTGAGGCAAGAGCTCTTATGCTTGGAAGTAAGGCAATTTTGGGTCCTAAAGACGGAAAACCAATTGTAACTCCAACACAAGATATGATTCTTGGAAACTATTACATTACAACTGAAGAAAAAAGTAATGAAACAAATCAAGTAAAAGGAGAAGCAACTATATTCTCTTCTTGCGAAGAAGTTCATATAGCATACGAAACTGATACAGTCTCTCTAAATGCTATCGTTGCAATACCAGTTAGTGAACTTAAAAATAAAATGTTTAGTCATGAAGACCAAGACAAATATCTAATCACCACAGTCGGAAAAATTATTTTCAATCAAATGTTCAATGAAGAGTTCCCTTGAATTGTTAATAACAATATATTGAATGCTGAAGAAGAAATTAAAAAATTCTTATTACCTTCCGATATTGATTTACGTAAATATATTCAAGAAGAATATGTAATACAACAACCAATCAAGAAAAAAGAACTCTCATTAATAATTGAAAGATACTTTAAAGCATACGGTGCACAAAAAACTGCACAAATGCTAGATAATATGAAGGACTTAGGATTCAAATACTCTTCAAAGTCTGGAACTACAATTAGTGCAGCCGATGTTGTTGCTTATACTGAAAAGTTTGAAGATTTCAAAATTGCGGATGAAAAAGTTGCACAAATTACAGAGTTTTACAACCTTGGTATGTTAACTAAGACCGAGAAAAAACGTCGTGTCATAAATGTATGATCACAAGTAAAAGATAAAATTCAAACAAAACTAGAAGATGTTCTTAAAAAGGATACAAAAAACCCAATCTTTGTGATGGCTGATTCTGGTGCCCGTGGTAATGTTTCTAACTTCACACAACTTGTAGGTATGAGGGGACTTATGAATGACCCTAAGGGTGATATTAAAGAAATTCCGATTAAATCTTCTTTTAGAGAAGGTCTAACAGTTTCTGAATACTTTATTTCAACCCACGGTGCGAGAAAAGGTATGGCCGATGTGGCTCTTAAAACAGCTGACTCTGGTTATTTAACAAGAAGACTTGTAGACATATCACAAGAAATCATTGTAACCGAAGAGGACTGTGGTACAAGCAAAGGATTTAATGTGCATTCAATTGTTGAAACAAAACATGATAACATAATTGTTCCTTTGAAAGACCGACTTGTTGGTAGATATATTTTCGAAACAATTAGAGATCATACTGGTAAAATCATTGTTGAAACAAATGATTTAGTAACAATTGACATAGCTGACGAAATAATTAAGTCCGGTGTTGAGGAAGTTAACATTAGAACTGTCTTGACTTGTGATACCAATAGAGGTGTTTGTCAAAAATGTTACGGTATCAACTTAGCAACTGGTGACCCTGTTTCAATTGGGGAACCAGTTGGTGTAGTTGCTGCTCAATCAATTGGTGAACCCGGAACACAACTTACAATGCGTACATTCCATACTGGTGGTGTTGCTGGTGGAGCCGATATTACCCAAGGGCTACCACGTATTAAAGAGTTACTCGATGTTACAACACCAAAAGGTTCAATTGCAATCATATCTCAAATCGATGGTGTGGTTAAAGAAGCGAAAGAAGAAGATGGAATATTGTCTATAACAGTTACTTCAGACCAAGATGAGAGAAAATATAAATCTCAATATGGTGCAATTACGCGTGTTAAAGAAGGTGACGAAGTTACAAGGGGACAAAAACTTACCGAAGGTGCAATAAATATTAAAGAATTGCTTGAGGTAGCTAGAATTGAAGATGTTCAAAATTACATATTAAAAGAAGTTCAAAAAGTTTACCGTTTACAAGGTATTGAAATTTCTGATAAATATATAGAAATAATTGTTAAACAAATGTTAAACAAAGTAAAAATAATTGATTCTGGAGATACTCCACTTCTTCCAGGAGAAATTATATCTTCACGAAATTATCGAACAGAGGTTTTAAAAGCTATTGAAGCCGGACAAAAACCTCCATTAGCAAAACACGTAATATTTGGAATTAAAAAAGCACCACTTGAGTCTGATTCTTGATTATCAAGTGCGTCATTCCAAGACACAGCCCGTGTTCTTGTTAAAGCAGTTATCAAGGGTAAAGTTGATAAACTTGAAGGTTTAAAAGAAAACATTATGTTAGGAAACTTAATCCCTGCTGGAACTGGATTAACAGGATCAGCTGATATTATTCAAAGAGGTAAAGACACTTACGACTCAGAATATTAAAACTTGTTTTATAACAAGTTTTTTTAATTGAAATGAAAAAATGGTGTATAGTTTTATCAGGGGGAAAGTAGTTTGAAAATATATATAGGAAATGATCACGCAGCAGTAGAAATGAAAAATGCTATAGTTGATCATCTTGAAAAAAACAACATACAAGTTGAAAATATCGGTACCGATTCAAACGAAGCTGTTGATTATCCAGATTATGGTAAAAAAGTAGCTTCCTTGGTTGTTAATGACGATAGTTCACTAGGTATTGTCATTTGTGGTTCTGGAATAGGTATTTCAATCGCCGCAAATAAAATTGACGGTGCAAGAGCAGCATTATGTTATGAAGAAGAGACAACAATTCTTGCAAGGCAACATAACAATGCAAATATACTAGCACTAGGAGCAAGAATATCAACTGTAGAAAAAGCAATAAGTCTTGTAGATTTATTTATTAATACTAAATTTGAAGGTGGCAGACACCAAAAAAGAGTGGAAAAACTTTAAAGGAGAAAAATGGCTTTTACAATTATTCAACATCCATTAATTATGGATAAAATAACAAGAATGAGAAGAGAAGAAACCTCATCAAAAGATTTTAGAGAAAATCTAAACGAAATAGGACAACTAATGGCCTATGAGGTATTTCGAAACATACCTCTGAAAGAGATAGAAATAAAAACACCTGTAACTAAAACTATCGGAGTAACTATTGATATTCCTGTTGTACTTGTTCCAATAATAAGAGCGGGGTTAGGTATGGTAGAGGGGATTCAGAAGCTAGTTCCCACATCTAAAATCGCCCATGTTGGTTTATACAGGAACGAAGAAACTTTAGAACCCGTGCAATACTTTGCTAAAAAAACTGAAGATATTGAAAATAGTTTTGTACTTGTTGTTGACCCAATGTTGGCAACAGGTGGTAGTGCATCAAAAGCTATTGAAATAGTTAAAGAATGAGGTGCTAAAAATATCAAATTTGTGTGCCTAGTTTCAGTTGAAAAGGGTGTTAAAAGATTGCAAAATGATCACCCTGACGTTGACATTTTCACAGCAAGTCTAGACCCTGTTTTAAATGAAAAAGGTTACATCGAACCGGGGTTGGGAGACGCTGGCGATAGAATATTTGGAACTAAATAACTTTAAAATTTTTTTTCACAAATTTATCTGTTTTTTAATTTATAGACTTATGTAAATTTTAGGAGTATTATATTTGAGATGGAACCTTAGGAATGGTAAGAAAGATGTTAAAAAATTTTTTTATTAAGTGAAAAAAGTTAATTTTGACCTTATTACCCGTTTATTCAATAATATTGACCATATTGATAACTCTTGGGGTTTTTAATAAAATTAGTTATTCGTGAAGTGCTGGTTTCTTATTATCAGTTTTCGCAGGTACTATGGCTTTTATATGTATAAAAGTATCGATCAAGACTTTGCTAAATGAGCAAAATCCATATCTTTACGTTTTTTTCTCAATATTGAGACTTGGCATATATGTGGTTCCATTCCTTATAAGTTTTTATTTACCAATGTACATAAATATATTCAGTGTAATGATTGGTTTAGGTTCTATTATCCTAACTAGTTTTTTTATAAATTTACTAGCAGATAATTCTATATAAGGCATAAAAAGGGGGATATTGGCAAGATGCAAGAAAATTTACAAAAAAATTGAAATCTTCTAAATCCACAACTTATATCAATATTTTTAACGTTTATCGTAATTTGTACATTTTGTATTGTTTATAACGTCAAAATCAGAAACAAAAAAGATGGGCAACAACTGAGCGGATTTTTGGTCTTAACCGAGACGTTTATCACTCAAGTTGAAAATATGATAGTAACAGTTATGGGTAAAGGTTTTAAACATTTGACACCATATGCGATGTACATATTTATGTATGTTGTGATATCATCCATACTAGCAATTCTTGGGTTTGAACCTTTAACAAGTTCATTTACAGTTACTCTCTCAATGGGACTAGTAACCTTTTTTGGAATATATTACTACGGGATAAGATATCAAAAGCTTGCTTTTTTTAAAAAATTTTTAAATCCTGTTGAACTACTAACACAATTTGTTCCATTAGTATCAATTTCATTTAGGTTATTTGGTAATATGCTGGGTGGTAGCATTATTCTAGGCTTGTTATACGGTACGATGATCGGTCTACAAGGAACAATTTTTGTAAAAGAAAATATCGCTAAGCTTGTTGAAGAAGACTGACATAGACAATTCACTTATTGGTGAGGAGGGTTCAACATCTTCACTACTGCACTAATGCCTTGACTTCATTTATACTTCGATTTATTTGATGGGGTCATTCAATCTATAGTGTTTGTTATGCTTACACTCTCATATTGAGGTAACGCAAAAGATGGTGAACACGAAACAGATGGAGATGCGTCCGAGTCTGAAAATATCAAAAAGCTAAAAAGAAAAGAAAAATTATCAAAAGAATTAAGAATTTAAAAAGGAGAACATAAAAATGTTTACAGAAGTACTTACAAATTTTTTCCTAAACTTTGGGGGAAATTGAATTACATTATTACCAATGTTTGCTGAAGGTAATATCGAAAAAGGATTAAAATATCTTGGTGCTGGGATCGCTGGTGTCGGGGTTTTTGGTGCTAGTTTAGGGCAAGGTATACTTGGTTATGGTGCATGTATGGCGATTGGAAGAAATCCTGAGGTTGCACCAAAAATAACTACAACAATGATTATTGTTGCTGGTATTAGTGAATCTGGCTCAATTTATGCCTTAGTTGTTGCCTTGTTGTTAATTTATGCAGTTAATTAATTTTTATCATACAGATACTTTGTTGACAAAGAGCGAATCAGCTCCTGGTGTACCAGATATTGTTAATAATTTATTTCCAAATCTACCAATGTTTATTGCTCACGTTCTTGCAACAATTGTAATAGTTATCTTTTTATCGAGACTTGTTTACAAACCTTTCAAAAAAATGATTGCTGAAAGAAGAAAAAAAATTAATGAACTTCTTGACGATGCCTCTGGAAAACAAGCTATTGCAAATAAAGATAAAAAAGATGCAGAGAAGCTTATAAATATTGCAAAAGTAGAGTCAAAAGAAATTGTTATTAAAGCTAAAGGCGAAGCAGATATACTAAAAATGGAAATTATTGAGAATGCACGTAAAGAGGCGGCAAATATCCAAAATCATGCGAAAAAAACAATTGAGTTTGAGAAAAATGAAGCCAACGAAGAAATACGTAAGCAAATTATTGATCTAGCATTTGAAGCCGCAAATAAAATTATGGATGTAAATGTATCTAATGATGTAAATAAAAAACTCATCGACGAGTTTTTGAATGGCTTAGGTAGTTAAGATGATAATAAAACAAAGTCTAATAAATAATTGGGCAAGTGCAATCTCTTCAATAGCTATAGAAAATAATAACATTAAAGAATATATTGAATTATCAAATAAAATAAGAAAATTATTCATGGAAAATGAGGAATTATCAATTTTTCTAAAAAATAATTTTATAGATTTAAATACAAGATATAACTTTCTTGATAAAGTTTTTTTGAATACTAATTTAGATAAAAACTTGTTAAATGTTTTAAAACTCTTAACAGAACGAAATTTAATCTCAGCAACTAAAAGTATTTTCAAAAAAGTGGAATTCAACTTATTAAAAGCAACTGAGATATCAAAAGGTTATGTTTACTCTGTTGAGAAGTTAGATGAAAAACTTATTAAAGAACTAGAATTGAAACTTAGTAAGAAACTTAACCAAACAATTACACTTGAAAATCTGATTGACAAGTCACTTATTGCTGGAATAAAAGTTGAAATCAACGATCATAGGTTTGATTCTTCTATAAAAGGAAAAATAGAAGATATGAAACTTCAAATATTACAAAATAGAAAATAGGGGTGAAAATATGCCACTAAAAATCAACGAAATTTCCGAGGTTATTAAAAAACAAATTCAAAATTACGGAAAAGAAATAGTTAAAAGTGAAGAAGGTGTCGTAGCCAGTATCGGTGACGGTGTAGCCTTATTATTCGGACTTGATGAAGTTATGATGGGTGAACTTTTAATCTTTGACAACGATATTTATGGTATGACTTTAAGTCTTGAAGATGGTGCTGTTGGTGCTGTTATTATTGGTGATGATTCACAAATAAAACAAGGTGACAAGGTCAAAAGAACAAAGAGAGTAGTAGAAACACCTGTCGGAGATGAGTTACTTGGAAGAGTTTTAAATGGTATTGGTCAGCCTATAGATGGTAACGGACCTTTCAAAGAAAACAAGTTCTCTCCAGTAGAAAAAATAGCTTCAGGAGTTATGTCAAGGAAATCTGTCGATCAACCGCTTGAAACAGGGTTGCTTTCGGTAGACTCAATTATTCCAATTGGAAAAGGTCAACGTGAGCTTATAATTGGTGACAGACAAACTGGTAAAACTGCCATAGCAATTGACACTATAATAAACCAAAAAGGTAAAAATGTTAAATGTGTTTATGTTGCAATAGGTCAAAAAGAATCAACAGTAGCACAGGTTGTCGAAAAGTTAAAGCAAGCTGGAGCAATGGAATTTACAACAGTTATATCAGCTTCTGCTAGTGAATCTGCTCCAATGCAATATCTTGCACCTTATTCTGGTGTTTCTATTGCAGAGGAATGAATGTCTCAAGGAGATGATGTCTTAATTATTTATGATGATCTTTCTAAACATGCCGTTGCATATAGAACGCTTGCACTTCTACTTCGTAGACCACCAGGTCGTGAAGCTTACCCAGGAGATGTATTTTACTTACACTCAAGACTTTTAGAAAGAGCAGCAAGGGTTAATGAAAAATTTGGTGGTGGTAGCATAACCGCTCTACCAATTATTGAAACTCAAGCTGGAGATATATCAGCTTACATTCCTACTAATGTAATATCAATTACAGACGGACAAATATTCCTTTCAGATCAGTTATTCAACTCTGGTATTAGACCAGCTGTTGACACAGGTTTATCTGTTTCAAGGGTAGGTTCTTCTGCACAAATTAAAGCTGTTAAACAAATGGCTGGTACATTAAAATTAGAACTAGCACAATATTATGAATTACAAGCGTTTGCAAAATTTGGTAGTGATTTGGATGAGACAACTAAGGCTACATTAAACCATGGAAATAAAATTGTGGAGTTATTAAAACAGAGACAGTATAATCCGTTGTCACAAATTGATCAATCTATAATACTTTTAGCTATTAAAAAAAGATTAATCAAATGACTTCCTGTAAGTGAAATGTCAATTTTCAAAGAAGCGCTGTTGCTCCATTTCAATAATGATAAAACAGCACAAGCCTTAAGAAAATTATTAGAAGCAGAACAAGAGTTCAGTGAAGAACTAACAAAAAAAATTGAAGCACAAATTGTTATTGTTCTTAAAAAAATAATTACCGGAATTAAAGGATGAAAAGCATCAGACTTTGGTGACCAAAAGGAATGGAGCAAACTATAGATGCCAAACCTTAGTGAGTTAAAAACACAAATTGGATCAGTTAAAGATATCGGTAAAATAACAGGGGCAATGGAATTAGTTGCAACAGCCAAATTAAAAAAAATCACTCGTAGAGTTGGTGAAATTCATAATTACCTTGAAGAGGTGTACGACGTTTTCAATTATATTATTTCCAACTCAGAAGATTCGATTTATTTGAAAAAACCTAATCAACAAATTAATAATACATTATGAGTTTTGATATCTTCTAACTTGGGATTGTGTGGCGGTTACAATGCAAATATTTTTAAACTTGTTCAAAATGAAATTAAACAAGAAGATAGCATAATTGCTATTGGGACAAAAGCAATCAATTTTTGTAATCAATATAATTTCAATATCAAGAGCAAAGTTACAAATATTGATGTTGACTTTACTAACGAACAAGCAAGAGAAATTGCATCTGATATCCTGGAAGCATATACTTTAAAAAAATATGATGCAGTTAATATTGTTTATACAAAGTTCATCAATAATGCCACATTCGAACCAAGCATTATAAATATGTTTCCGATTGAAAAAAAAGAACAATCAAATACGGGAGAGATTATTACACTTGAACCAGACCCAGAAACAGTCTTGGCTACATCTATTTCACTTTATTTGAACACAATAATCTTTGGAACAATACTTGAATCTCAGCTTTCCGAGCAAGCAAGTAGAAGAATGGCTATGGAGTCAGCTACAAAAAATGGAAAGGAATTATCACAAGAGCTAACAGTTTTATATAATAGAAAACGACAAGAAAACATAACACAAGAAATTAGTGAAATTGTTGGTGGAGCTAATGCTCAAAATGATAATTAATATAGGAGGTATAAAAAATGAAAATTACTAAAGGTAAAATTATTCAAGTTATGGGTCCGGTAGTCGATGTTAAGTTCAAAGAAAATGAAATGCCAAGCTTGTATAATACTATTGAATTACAAAACAACGGTGGAAAGCTTGTTTTGGAAGTTGTCCAACATATTGGAGATGATCTTGTAAGAACTATTGCCATGGGACCAACAGAAGGTCTTGTAAGAGGAGTGGAAGTTACCAATACAGGAGCACCAATTTCTGTACCTGTCGGAGACGAGGTTCTTGGAAGAATGTTTAATGTGTTAGGTGACCCTATTGATGATAAACCTCCTGTTCAATCAAAAAGAATGCCCATTCATAGAGCGGCACCAACATATGATGAATTGACTACATCAGCTGAAATCTTAGAAACTGGAATAAAAGTTGTAGACTTAATGATGCCTTTCTCAAAAGGTGGAAAAATTGGTTTATTTGGTGGTGCAGGAGTTGGTAAGACAGTTCTTGTTCAAGAATTAATCAATAACGTTGCAAAAGCTCACGGTGGAATCTCAGTATTTGCTGGAGTAGGTGAGAGAACAAGAGAGGGTAACGACCTTTATTATGAAATGATAGAAGCAGGGGTTATTGATAAGACTAGTTTAGTTTTTGGTCAAATGAACGAACCCCCAGGTGCTAGAATGAGAGTTGCTCTTACTGGCTTGACAATTGCTGAATATTTTAGGGATGAAAGAAATCAAGATGTACTACTATTCATTGACAACATCTTTAGATTCACACAAGCAGGGTCTGAAGTATCGGCTTTATTAGGGAGAATGCCATCTGCTGTTGGTTACCAACCAACATTAGCAACTGAAATGGGAGCTTTGCAAGAAAGAATTACATCTACTCAAAAAGGTTCTATTACTTCCGTTCAAGCAGTTTACGTACCAGCCGACGACTTAACAGACCCAGCCCCAGCAACCACTTTTGCTCACCTTGACGCAAGGGTTGTTTTGGATAGATCAATTGCAGCTCTAGGTATTTATCCAGCCATTGATCCACTTGACTCGAGTTCGAGAATGTTAGATCCAAGCATTGTTGGTGAAGATCACTATTCTGTAGCCTTGAGTATTCAAGAGACTCTTCAAAAATACAAAGAGTTACAATCAATAATAGCTATTTTAGGTATGGATGAACTATCTGAGGAAGATAGAATTATAGTTAACAGGGCTAGAAAAATAAGAAACTTCATGTCACAACCATTTACTGTGGGAGAAAAATTCACTGGAAGAAGTGGTAAGTATGTCCCAATATCAGAAACAATTAGATCATTCAAAGCAATCTTAAATGGAGAGATGGACGACGTTCCAGAAACATTATTTATGTATGCGGGTTCTATTGATGAAGTAAATGAAAGATTTAAAAAAGAAAATAAATAATGAAGCTTAAAGTAATCACACCCGACGGAATTTTCTTAAATGATATTGAAGTTAACTATGTTGGTGTTCAAACTAGCGCCGGTGATATGACTATATACTCAAGACATATTCCGATAGTTTCAACACTCATTATTGGTGTTTTGAAATATGAACACGAAAATATAAAAAAATATATTCATGTACATAGAGGAATTTTACAAGTGTCTAAGGAACAAGTAAAAATTCTAACACAACGTCTTTATGAAGTTGACGAAAATGGGAAAAGAATCTCTGAAAACACATACGAATAATAAAAATACTCGTTTATTTCCAAAACGAGTATTTTTATTTTTTTAATTCTGTTTTCTTTAAGAGAAGTGCATCTTCCCTTTTTCTTAATTGGTCTTGAACTTTGTCTTCAATAATCTTTGTAAAAGCTCACATTTTTTCTCTTTTGAGAAAACCCATAAACCTTACATAGTTTACTTGTAATGGTTTAAAGTTGATTCTCCCAAGATCTACATTTTTTAAAATACCTGCTATTTTTTTGTTCATAATAACTTGTTCGCGACAATTTTCTAACCTAGTTCTATGTTCAGGCGGAAAATCACTTAAATTTTTGTAAATGTTTTCGACACTTCCATATTTTTCTATGAGTTTGATTGCCGTGTTGTAATGCATCCCTTTAACACCTTTTATATTATCTGAGTGGTCACCCAACAAACTCTTCATATCTGGTATTTGTGATGGTTTACATCCAAACTTTTCAAAAACTTCTTTTTCTGTTATGGTTTCTTTTTCTGTTTTTTTAGACTGTTGTGAGATTACATTTACATCTTTTGATATTAGTTGGTAAGTATCTTTGTCATTTGAAATAATATCAACCTTATAACCAAGTTTGACAGCAATCCTGGTTATTGTTCCCATGATGTCATCTCCCTCGTACTGACATTTTTCATATCAGGGGATGTTAGCAGATGTTAAAAAATCTCTTACTAATTGCATTTGTGGTATTAAATCACTTGGCGTTTCTTTTCTTGTAGCTTTATAAGCAGGATAAATATCTCTTCTTCAACATTCTTTTCCAACATCAAAGGTAACAATAACTGTGTGATAATTGTTGCTATTAATCATTTCATATATTTTTGCTACAAACACGTAAAGTGCATTAATTAGCACTCCCTCACGATTTACAGCAACCTTTTTCCTTTTTAAAGAACCGTAATATCCTCTATGTAATAAATGATAACCATCAACTATTACGACCTTTTTCTTTTCTTCCATTTTTCATTCTCCTAATAATAATCATATTTTTTTGATATTATTTCTATTTCGTTACTGATGGGATTTAGAAGTTCTAAATCGTTTATAAAAAAATCCAATACAACAGTATCTTCTCAAAACTCTTTTGTTGTCTCTTTGATAGATAATTTATGTAGATACGTTGTTATTTTTTTTAAGTGACTAATATTAAAACTTATTTTTAGACTGAATTTGAGTTCTAAAATACTAAAACTCATCTCCTTTAGTAACTGGATTGCACCATTACTATAAGCTCTTTGAAGCCCGCCAGTACCTAACTTGATTCCACCATAATATCTAACACAAAAGATTATTATGTTCGTCAGCTTGTTAACTTCAATCAGTCTTAATAAAGGTTCGCCGGCTGTTCCTATGGGTTCGCCGTCATTATTGTAACCATATTTTGGATTTTCATAGCCATATTTATAAGCTCAACAATTGTGTCGAGCATCTATTCTTCGATACTCATTTATAAATTCTTCTAAATCAGATTTGTTTTCAACTCTACCTATATAGGTAATAAATTTAGATTTTTTGATTGTTTCTTCAAAGATAAGAACTTTATCAACATCAGGTACCTTCAAATAAATCACCATCGTTACCAAATTTATTTTCTCACATATATGAAAAAAATAAAGGTTTAAGTTGGATTATTTAAAAATAAATATTTAAACTTTTTTGTTTTTTGATTGCCTTTGTAAGTTATTTTGCAAGAAAAAGGTTGAATTAAAATAGTAACTATTTTAAAAAAAAGTTATAATTACTTTGTTATTGGTTTAATATTATCTAACAAAAAAAGGAGATACCTATGGCTAGAGACAAGGTTATAATAAAGAAACACGGTAAAATAGCCGATCAAATAATTTCTTTACAAGAAAAATTTGAAAAACTTTCTGATGAGCAACTTAAGGAAAAAACTTTAGAATTTAGAGAAAGATTGCAAAACAACGAAACTCTTGATGATTTATTAGTAGAGGCCTATGCAACTGTCAGAGAAGCTGCATACAGAGTTCTTGGATTAAGGGCATATAAAGTTCAACTTATTGGAGGTATCATATTACACGAAGGTGACATCGCAGAGATGAGAACCGGTGAAGGTAAGACTTTAACAGGATTGTTTCCAGCATATTTAAATGCTCTTACAGGTGAAGGAGTACATGTTGTTACAGTTAACGAGTACCTTTCAAAAAGAGATAGTGAAATTAATGGACAAGTTTACAATTTCTTAGGATTAACTGTTGGTTTGAACGGAAGAGACCTTACAAAGGATATGAAAAGAGATGCCTATAGTCAAGACATCACATATACTACTAACTCAGAATTAGGTTTTGACTATCTAAGGGATAATATGGTATATTCATACTCTCAAAAAACCCAACGAAAACTTAATTATGCAATTATCGATGAGGCAGATTCTATCTTAATTGACGAAGCTAGAACGCCATTGATAATATCTGGTGGAAGCCAAAATAGGGTAAATATGTACAAGGCTGCAGACGCCCTAGCCAAAACACTTAAAGAACCCGCTGATGTCGAAATTGATTTGGAATCTAAACAAGTTTATTTGACTGATGAAGGAATTAAGAAAGCGCAAAAGTTTTTTAGTATAGACAACCTTTTTGATTTTAAAAATACTGAGGTTTTTCACTTAATTATGAATGCTTTGAAAGCCAACTTCACTTTTAAAGCTGAAATTGAATATACAGTCCAAGATAATGAAATAATTTTAATTGACCAGTTTACAGGAAGAACTATGCCAGGTAGAGCGTATAGTGATGGTTTACAACAAGCATTACAAGCTAAGGAAAATGTTGAAATAGAGGAAGAAACATCTACTTTAGCAACAATAACTTATCAAAACTTTTACAGACTTTATAGTAAGCTAGCGGGTATGACAGGTACTGCTAAAACCGAAGAAGAAGAGTTTATTAAAATTTATAATACAAGGGTTATTGTCTGTCCAACTAATAAACCAATTATCCGTAAGGATGAACCAGATCTTACTTTTGGTACAAAACACGCCAAATTTAAAAAATTGATAGTAGATATCAAAGAAATAAATGAAAAAGGAAGACCAATACTTATAGGTACTACAAGCGTTGAGTCATCAGAACAAGTTGCCCATTATCTTGATAAAGCTGGACTAAAGTTTGAAATGATTAATGCCAAAAATCACCATCGTGAAGCAGAAATTGTCGAAAAAGCTGGACAGTTTAAAGCAATAACCTTAGCCACTAACATGGCGGGTCGTGGTACTGATATTAAATTAACAGAGGAAACCAGACAATTGGGTGGTTTATATGTTATTGGAATAGAAAGAAATGAAGCTCGCCGTATTGATAATCAGTTAAGAGGGCGTGCAGGTCGTCAAGGTGACCCTGGGGACTCAAAGTTTTATATATCGATGGAAGACGATCTTATGGTTCGTTTTACAGCACCAAAAGTTAGACAATTGTTTTTAAAACTAGGTGATGATCACATAGAATCTAAGATGTTTACAAGAGCAATCACTAACGCTCAAAAAAAACTTGAGGGATTAAACTTTGATCAAAGAAAAAATGTTCTTGATTATGATAATATTTTGAGTCAACAAAGAGAAGCCATTTATGCTCAAAGAGATGACATTCTTTTACAACCAGATCTGAAAGTTGTTCTTGAAAAGTTTCAATACACAATTGCATATGAATTGGTAGATCGCAGTTCAGAACTCGTTCGTGGAGAAAAAACAGTTAGAATCAAAACTCTTATCAATCAATTAAATAATGTCTTTGTTATGGAAGATAGTTTAATAGAATCTGATTTCGATGGACTTGAAAAAAACGAAATGGCGAAGTTAGTTCAGAAAAAAATGATGGAGTTTTACATATTCAAAACTAAAGATGTACCAGAGAATGTAATTACCGAACTAGAACGTCGCACTATTTTGCAAGCTTTTGACAAATATTGAACAAGACACATCAACCTAGCTCAAAAACTAAGAAGTGGTATTTACTTGCAACAATATGCTCAAAACAACCCACTTCACCAATATGTTGAAGAATCTGCTAAGTTATTTAACAAGATGAAGATAGATATTGCAGAAGAAACTATCACAAACCTAAATTCTTCTTTCTTCAAACAAAAAGAAGATGTGTCAGTTAAATTCGATCCAAACGAAAGTGAAAAGAAAGTTATCAACATTACCGAGACAGATATTGATGATATTCTGGCTGAAATTGGTATTACAAAAGAAAACTTCTCTCGTGATAGTGTTAATAAAAGGTTCACTGAGTTAAATGACGAGTTTAAAGATGACGAACAGACACTTCGCAAATTGAGTATTCAGTATGAAATTTTAAAAGGTCTTATGGATAAATTGGATTCTATGTTCGAAGATCAACAAAAAATCACTAAAGAATTGTCGCAGCAAGAATTAGACAAAATTGTTTCTAAATTTGGATTATCTGGTAAAAAATTCACTCCGAATGATGTTAAAGAAGCTTTTGAAAGGTTATCTGAAGGTTTAGATGAGCAAGAACGAACTACTCTTTTAATGGAATCACAAATTGTTATGGCTATATCACTACAGCTTGAAAAACTTCTAAAAGAACAATCAAAATCAGGTGAGTTTGTTGTTACTGATGAGGACGGAAAAGTTAAAAAGGTATTCAAAACAAATAAGGATGGTTCTATTTCAGAAGACGACATAGAAGATACAGAAAAAGTACAAACTAAAACCAAAATTGGATAAATCCAAAATTGGTTTTATTTTTTTTATTAAAAATGGTAATATCTTTAAAATAAATCTAAAATAGGTTTATAAAGGAGTCTAATTTATGGCAAAAACATTTAAAGAATTTGACTTGGTAACAAACTTCAAACCGGGTGGAGACCAACCAAAAGCAATAGAAGCTTTAATAAATGGTTTGAAGGAAGGAAAAAAACATCAAGTTTTGTTAGGTGCAACTGGAACGGGTAAAACATTTACAATGGCAAATATCATCAAAGAAATGAATAAACCCACATTAGTATTAGCTCACAATAAAACATTAGCTATGCAGTTATATATAGAGTTCAAAGAGTTATTTCCAAATAATAGAGTAGAATATTTTGTATCAAACTTTGACTTTTATCAACCAGAGGCTTACATACCTGCAAGAGATTTATATATTGATAAGGATGCTAAAAGAAATAATGATTTAGAGATGATGCGATTAAGCACTATGAATGCTTTAATGCTTAGAACAGACACAATTGTTGTTGCATCTGTCGCTGCAATTTATGCCACACAAGATCCAAAAGAGTATGGTGAGGTTTTTTTTGAGTTAGCAGTTGGTCAATCTATTTCTAAAAAACAGTTATTAACATTTTTAGTTCAGACTGGTTATGTAAGAAATGAGACCCACTTAGATATGGGTTGTTTTAGCGCCAAAGGTGATGTAATTAAAATTGCTCCAAGTTGGACAGATGATTATAATATTAGAATATCAATGTTTGGAAATGAAATTGAAGCAATTGATATTCTTGATGTTTTAAACAATACTGTTAAAGAAAGTTTGAGAATGTTCACAGTATTTCCGGCTTCGTCATATGTAACAGATTTTGATAAGATGAAACTTGTCATTAAAAACATTGAAAATGAACTTGAAGGTCGTGTAAAGGAGTTACTTGATCAAGGAAAAGTTTTAGAAGCAGATCGCCTAGATAAAAGAACAAGATACGATTTAGAATTGCTTAGTGAATTTGGAATGTGTAGTGGTATTGAAAACTATTCTGCGCATATTGACTTTAGAGCACCAGGAACACCTCCGTATAGTTTGGTAGATTATTTTGGAGAAGATTTCTTAACCATTATAGATGAGTCGCATATGATGATTCCTCAAATAAAAGGGATGTTTAATACAGACAGAAGTAGAAAAGAAACATTAGTAAATCACGGTTTTAGATTACCAAGTGCATTGGATAATAGGCCCTTGAACTTTGAAGAGTTCACTGGAAAACTCCAAAGCGTAATTTACACTTCAGCTACTCCTGGTGATTATGAGTTAGAATTAACAAATGGGGTAGTTACTGAACAAATTATTAGACCAACGGGACTAGTAGACCCTGTCATCGAAGTTTGACCAACCACAAACCAAATGGAAAATATAATTACAGAAATACATAAAGTATCTGCTAAGAAGCAAAAAGTGTTCATAACTTCTCTTACAATAAAACAGTCCGAAGACATCACCTCATTTTTACAAGATAGAAATATTAAAGTGGCATATCTTCACTCTGAACTTAAAACTTTAGAAAGAAATCAAGTGCTTTTAGATCTTCGAAAAGGAGTTTACGATGTTATTGTTGGTGTCAACTTACTAAGAGAAGGATTAGACATACCTGAAGTTAGTCTTGTGTGTATTTTAGATGCAGACAAACAAGGATTTTTGAGAAACACAAGAAGTTTGATACAAACAGTTGGTAGAGCTGCACGTAACTCAGAAGGTAGAGTTATATTTTTTGCAGATAAAATCTCACAAGCCATGGAAGAGGCTATGCAAGAGACAAAAAGAAGAAGAGATAAACAAATCGCTTTTAACAAGGCCAATAATATTGTGCCTCAAACAATTGTAAAAAAAATAAGTGATATTGGTTCTTCTGTAAATATAAGAAACAAAATTAAAGAGCTTAAAGGAAAAAATAGTAAAGAAAAAGCCGAAGAAAAAATTATTGCTGATCTTAGAAAAGAAATGCTTTTGGCAGCAAAAGAACAAAATTATGAAAAAGCAGCAGAATTAAGAGATATAATCTTAGAACTACAAGCTTTATAGGAGAAATAAAATGGCAAATAACAAACTGATAATAAAAGGTGCTAGGGAACACAACCTTAAAAATATTGATATAAAATTACCAAAAGAGAAATTAATAGTTTTTACCGGTTTATCTGGAAGTGGAAAGTCTTCACTTGCTTTTAATACTATTTATGCAGAAGGAGAAAGAAGATATATAGAATCATTATCTTCATTCTCTAGACAATTTTTGAAGTCAGTGGAAAAACCAGATGTTGATGATATAGAAGGACTAAGTCCAGCAATCTCAATTGATCAAAAAACCACTAGTCATAACCCGCGTTCTACAGTTGGAACAACTACTGAAATACACGATCACTTAAGACTACTTTATGCAAACGTTGGAACTCCATATTGTATTAACGGTCATGGTCCAATTCAAACTTCTTCAATCAAAGAAATAATCGATACTTTAAAAAAAGAAACAAGTGATCATGAACAATTCTTTATTTTGGCACCCGTAGTTAGAGATAAAAAGGGAACACACAAAGACTTATTCTTGAAACTAAATAAAGAAGGGTTTATTAGAGCGCTAGTTAATGGCAAAATCAGAAACTTAGACGAAGACATAGAACTAGAACAAAATAAAAGACATAACATAGATATTGTGGTAGATAGATTAATTTATCAAGAAGATGATGAAGATTTGCAATCAAGAATATATGCTGCAATTGAGGTCGGTCTTTCTTATTCTAATGGTTTAATAAAAATACAATATCCTAAAAGAAATGATGAAACCCGTCTATTCTCAACTAAGTATTCTTGCAGTGAGTGTGGATTTATAATACCAAACCTTGAAGCAAACCTATTTTCTTTTAACAAAAAAAATGGAGCTTGTGAAGTCTGCTCTGGTTTGGGAGTTAACTTAGAAGCTGACCCGAGCCTGATTATTCCTGATGACAACTTATCTATCAGATCAGGAGGTATTCTTTATTATAAAAATCTAGTAGACAGTCAAAACATAGAATGACAAAAGTTTAAATCTTTATGTAATTACTACTTAATAGATTTGAACCAACCCATTAACACTTTATCTGCAAAACAAATGAAAGTCATATTATGGGGTAGTGAAGAACCAATCGAAACAAAAATAACAACTTCAAGCGGTAATGTCTATAATGCCTTCGATTATATTGAGGGAGTTGGAAGTTTAATTGAAAGAAGATTTATTGAAACTAGTTCTGAAGAAAACAGAAAATATTATGGAAAATACATGGTATCAAAAGAGTGTAAAGCTTGTCAAGGACAACGTTTGAACCCAATAGCATTGAGTGTAAAATTAAATGGATTAAACATTGCTGAGTTTGTGAATTTAACCATCGAGGAAGAACTTAACTTTTTATTAAATTTAAAACTTACTGAACAACAAGAAAAAATAGCAAGCCTAGTCCTTCAACAACTTTTATCTAGAATAAGTTTTTTAAACGAAGTGGGTCTAAACTATTTAACACTTTCTAGAAGTGCAACCACTTTATCTGGTGGAGAGGCACAAAGAATTCGTTTAGCTAAACAACTTGGTTCGAAGCTGTCGGGGGTCCTATATGTTTTGGATGAACCTTCTATAGGATTGCACCAAAGAGATAACGACAAATTAATCAATACTTTGAAAAAGCTAAGAGATTTAGGGAATACCCTTATAGTTGTTGAACATGATGAAGATACTATGAAAGAAGCTGATTGAATTGTTGATATAGGCCCAGGAGCCGGGACACGCGGTGGAGAAGTTATGGCCCAAGGAAAATACGAAGATATTTGTAAAAATGAAAACTCGATAACTGGACAATATTTATCTAAAAAATTATCTATACCAACACCAAAAAAACGTAGAGGTGGAAATGGGAAGAAGTTAGAGATTCTCGAAGTTACAGAAAACAACTTAAAAAAAATTGATGTGACCATACCACTTGGTAAGTTTGTAACTATTACTGGAGTAAGTGGTAGTGGTAAATCAACATTAGTTGAAGAGGTAATATACAAAGGTCTCCGCAAGGAAATAAACAATGAATTAATTAGACCTGGTAAGTATAAAAAAATGAAGGGTCACGAGAATATCGACAAAATAATTTATGTTTCACAAGACCCAATTGGTAAAACTCCTAGATCAAATCCAGCAACATATACATCTGTTTTTGATGATATTAGAGACCTTTTTGCAGAAGTTCCAGAAGCTAAAATTCGCGGATATAAAAAAGGAAGATTTAGTTTTAATGTACCAGGTGGAAGATGTGACACTTGCCAAGGTGATGGAGTTGTTAGAGTGGATATGCAGTTTCTTGGTTTTGTGGAAGTTGTTTGTGAAACTTGTAACGGACGTAGATATAATGAAGAAACTTTACAAGTTAAATACAAAAAGAAAAATGTACACGATGTATTAAATATGACAGTAGAAGAAGCTTATGAGTTTTTTGAAAACGTTCCAAAAATTAATCTTAAACTAAAAACAATACTTGACGTTGGTTTGGGTTACATTAAACTCGGACAAAATGCAACTACTTTGTCTGGGGGAGAGGCTCAGAGAGTTAAGTTATCTACTTTCTTGTTAAAAAAATCAACTGGAAAAACAATGTTCTTACTTGATGAACCAACAACGGGTCTTCATATAGATGATGTAAAGCGATTAATAAAGATTTTAAATATTTTAGTAGACCAAGGAAATACAGTTTTAACTATTGAACATAATTTAGACTTCATCAAGGTTTCTGATCATATAATTGATTTGGGACCGGATGGAGGTTCAGAAGGTGGAAACATTTTAGTAACAGGAACCCCTGAGCAAGTTTGTTTGTCATCGGAAAGTTATACTGCCAAATACCTTAAGGCATACTTAAATGATTAGTGTAGATAAAAAACTTATCCCATTCAAGACTTATTTTCAAAGACAATATAACCTAAGTAAACTTTTGAATGATATTGGTAATCCACAAAATAAATTTGAGGTTGTAAATATTGTAGGCACCAATGGGAAGGGTTCAACAGCTAAGTTTATTTATGATAACTTAGTCGGTAAAATAGCTAACATCGGTCTTTTTACATCGCCAGCATTTTTATTTCATAATGAGCGAATTAAGGTAAATGAAAATTTCATTACTGATAAACAATTAAAAGCAATCATCAAAAAATATAAAAAAACTTTCGCGAACTATAAGTTAACGTTTTTTGAAATTTGAACTTTCGTTGCAATAATTTATTTTACACATATGAATGTAGAATTCGCCATAATAGAAGCGGGCATTGGTGGTATTTTGGATTCCACTAATGTATTTCAAAATCAAAAAGCAGTCTGCATTACAACTATTGATTTAGATCACACAGAAGTTTTAGGCTCAAAAGTTGAAAACATAATTGAACAAAAAATAGGGATTGTCAAACCAAATGCAAAGGTTTTTATTAGCAACGACAACTTAAAATACAAAGATATAATATCGATGTATTGTAAGAATAATATAAATTATTGCGAGATTTTTCAAGGAGAACAAACATACCAAAAGTACAATAAAGGTTTGGCAAAAGAACTTGTTGAGTACTTAGGTTATTCTTTTACAAGTTATCTAGAACCTCCTTTAGGAAGATTGACCATCTTAAATAAAAATCCCTTGCTATTAATCGATGGATGTCATAATATCTCAGGGGCAAGAGAGTTGTCCAAAGAATGCAAAAAAATCCCAAACCTAACAATTTTGTTCGCTGCGATAAAAGGTAAAGAACAAAACGAAATGATAGAAGTTTTAGAAAAAAGCTGTGATAAACTTTTTGTTACAACATTCAAACATTTCAAAAGTTGGGACATAAATAAAGTTAATCATCCGAATAGGGTCAAGAACTGAAAAAAGTTTTTAAGAAAAAATAAAGATAATAATATCCTTATATGTGGAAGTTTATATTTCATTCCATTAATATATAAGTGGTTTTTAAGGAGAAAATAATGAATTTTTACATTTTGACAAATATTATAGGTATTATTGGTGTTTGTGCCACCTTAATAATTGCACTAGCAATGGAAAAGTTTACATTTAAAAAAATAAGTGTTAAGCACTTAACTGTCATATCAACTTTTGGCGCTTGTTCTGTTGTATTAACGAATATACTTGGTTACAATATTCCGATATTAGGAAATATTAGATTAGCTTTTGGTGATTGAATTATATTCTTTTTAGGAATGCTATTCGGACCAATTTGTGGTGTTATGTCTGGAATCTCGATAGATGTTGTGGGGTCAGTTATACCAAATAGTTTTGGATACCACGCGGGTTACATGTTTAACAAATCTGTTTTAGGATTACTGGGTGCACTTGTATTCATTTTTAAAAAAGAAAAACATATACTTTTAAAAGTAATTTTACTTTATAGTATCGGATACGTACTCCAAAGTCTTTTACTTAACCAGATATGGATGATGTCTTGAAAAGGAGAAGCAGCTTGAGTAGATTTGATAGGTAAATTGATAAAGTTACCAATAACTTTACCCATTTATATATCTGTGACATATTCAAGCTTCAGAATTATAAAACCATTACTTAATAAATGGACTATGGAGAATGTTTGGTGTTTTAGAAATAAAAACACACCTAATAGCTCATATTTAACTAGTGATAAACTTTAATGAGTTTAAAACTAGTTTTTTTTATCCATAAATCTCGTTATAATAATTAAAGCGAGGTTACTTATGAAAAAACTGACACTTAAAAACTTAATAGAAAAGTTTGATTTAGAAGTATTGGCTGGTTTAGAAAAAATAGACAGTCAAGTAAAAGTTTATGGTCTTAATCGAGCAGGTTTGGAGTTAACTGGTTACTTTGAAGAGGGGGCTAAATCACACAGGCTTGTTCTAATGTCAACAAAAGAGTATAACTATATCATGAATTTCGATGTGAAAGAACGTGAAGGACGTTATCGAAAATTATTGATGAAGGATATTCCGGGAGTTATCATTACATCTAAGTTCACAGATGAAGTATTTTTTAATGTAGCAAAGGAATTGAATGTTCCTGTTTTAAGAACTTCAATTGAGTCTACAAGTGACTTTATGCACAACTCTCTAGATTATATGGATTATTTTTTCGCACCTAAAATAGAAATGCATGCTTCTTTTATGAATATATTTGGGAAAGGCGTTATATTCATTGGCGAGTCTGGAATCGGTAAATCTGAGATCGCAATGGACCTTGTTAAAAGTAATCATTTATTTGTTGGTGATGATAGGATTGTGGTGACAAAAAAAGCCGGCTCTCTATTTGGGAGAAGCCATGAAATCTTAAAAAATTTAGTTGAAGTTCGCGGAATCGGTATAATTGATATTTCAAAAACAAATGGTTATCAAGTAATTATGGAGGAATCAACAGTTGATTTGGTTATTGAATTATCAGCATTTAAAAAAGATGGTGTTGATGATTCTGAAAGGTTAGGAAAAGATTTCCAAAGTTATAATATTTTAGGAGTTGATGTTCCCTACATAAAAATACCAGTTTCTTCTGGAAGAAATATTCCTAATATAATAGAAACAGCAGTTTCAAAATTAAAAATAACACAGAGCGGACTTTATAATGATGATGCTTCTCTATTAACGGAAAGAGTGATGGCTTTTACAGATGATTAATTTTTTAGCCGATGATCAAAGAAACACGTCAAATGAACTGTGAAATAACGGATCAGATTACTTATCTTTTATGTATCCTATACTTGTACTATGCGGGGTGCTTGTAACAATTATTGCCTCTGCAATCCAACTTAAAATAAGAAAAATACCACTTAAAGAGTTTATGAATTCTATTTATATAGTTATTCCAGCCGGTGTAATTGGAGGGTCTATATTTGGTAAGTTAGGTACAAATACTCCGATATATAAACTTATATTTATTTGAGAACCGGGACTAAGTATTTTTGGTGCTTTATTTGCTGGTGGAGCAGCGGGGTTTGTTTGATTTTGATATCAAAGACATCACACAAGAATCTCTATATGAGTTTATGCTGATTGTATTGTTCCAAATATATTATTAGGACAAGCAATAGGGCGATGAGGAAATTTATTCAATCATGAGATTTTAGGAAGGCAAACTGATATTTCAAAGTTTCAATGATTACCTGAGTGAATTTGAATGAGATTGTTTTATTTTATTGACCCTTCAACGGGTCAAAAATTATCAAGCCTAAGCTATAACGAACCGCTATTTTTATTTGAATCGATTGCTACATTGATGACTTGATTTTTTATAACATTTTTTATCACTAATCTGGGTAAAATTATTAGTAAAAAACCTTGGAATGTTAATCCTTTAGCATTTCCTTGTAAAAAATGAGTTTCAAAAAATTTGCTTCAAGACTTTGACAACACTTATCAAAATATTATTTACAAAGTAAATGATAATGGTGAATATAAGTTATCAAAAAGACAAGCATGGTTAAAAGCTTATTTTGTGTATCAGGCAGATAGTCAAGAAGTGAAATCTGCTCAAAGTATTATTGACAATCACAAGCGTTCGTATTTACAAGCTTTAGATAAGTATAAAGGAGTTAAACTTAAAAGAGATAATGAGATAAACGTAATCAAAAAAGAAATGTTTAAAAAACGATTATCTAAAAAAGAATTCAGATTGCGTAAAAAGAGTTTGAAAAAAGATTATTGAAAAATTTTGAAAGAGTTAAGATGAAAGAAAAGTAGAGTGTTAAATTTCTTAACCTTGAACTCACAAGAACTATATAATATTAATAATAAGGATAAGTATTGTGTCATTCATTCTGGTGTATTGTGCTCCACATATGTTATATTTTATTCTATAATTAGATTTATATTAGACACATCAAGAACAACCTATGAGTTGTCGTTCAAATGAAATCCCGTAATGAATTATCTTTCCTTAACAGGAATATTGATTCTGGGGTTCATAATGTTGATTTGCGCTCAGTTTATAGCGCCAAAAAAATGAAGGGAAGAAGGTTGGTTATATGAAAAATCATATTAAAACAGATTACGATTTGATTATAGCGGGTGCAGGTCCAGCTGGATTAACCGCTGCGCTTTACGCTTGTAGGGCTGGCTTGAATGTCCTAGTTTTAGAAAAGGAAGCACCAGGTGGAAAAGTTGTTAAAACTGGTGAAATTGAAAATTATCCTGGATTTAACTCTATTAATGGACCAGACCTAGCTTTCAAATTTTTTGATCAAGCAACCGCCATGGGTGCAAAATTTGAGTTTTCAGGATTGTTAGACTTCGAAAAACAAGATATTTTTACTGTTAAATTAGAAAATGGAAAAGAAATTACTTGCAAATCATTAATAATAGCAACTGGAACTAAAGAAAATTTATTAGGTGTACCAGGAGAAAAAGAACTTTATGGTAAAGGAGTTTCATATTGCGCTGTGTGTGATGGTAGCTTCTATAAAGATGTACCTGTTCTAGTTGTTGGTGGAGGATATTCTGCTATTGAAGAGGCTATATTTTTAACTAGATTTGCTTCAATAGTTTACATAGTGCATAGAAGTCAAAACTTTAGAGTTGATAATAAATCACTTGAAAAAGCTAAGAAAAATGAAAAAATCAAATTTATTCTAGATAGTGTTGTTGAAAGAATAAATGGTGATAACAAAGTGGAAAGTGTTGATGTTAAAAATCTCAAAACACAAAAAACCGAAAGTTTTGAAGTGAAAGGTATTTTCCCATTTATTGGTCAATATCCCGTTACAAGTTTCATTAAACACGAAGAAATCTTAAATGATCAAAGACACATAAAAAGTGACGAAAACATGAAAACGTTGATTGAAGGTTTATTTGTAGCAGGAGATGTTAGAAACACACCTTTCAGACAAATTGCGACCGCGGTAGCTGATGGAGCTTTAGCAGGACAAAACGCTGTATCATATATTGAAAATCTCGACTAAGGTCGTTTTTTTCATAAAATTGAAAATAATTACACGAAAAAGTTCATTTATAAAATTTATATTTTAATTTTCATACTCTTGATAACAACGTATACAATTTATGTTAAAATTTTAAAGGTTAAGGAGTGTTTTTTAATGGAACAATGAACGACGGGTGACAAATTTCCAAATAACCCCAACATAAATCCGCAATGAACAATTCAAGGTGACTACGGTTTCTTACATGTTTATGCATTTACTATGACTTTGGGTGTTATTGTCACTATAGCCATATCCGCCTTTAAATTTTGGCGAAAAGGGCTTAGCTTACGTGAACTGTTGATAGGAGCTTGTTTGAGTGTACCTGCTGGTTTGTTTGGAGCTAGTTTCTTTGGTAAACTAAATGCCGACGGTTATGGTAAAAATGCAAATGGAGCTAGTTTCTTTGAACTATTTGCATTTTGAAAAGAAGGAATGTCGATTCATGGCGCATTATTTTTAGGAGGTTTTGTTGGTATATTAATCTTCTATATTTTAGGTCGTAAACAAAGAGTATCTGTCTTAGTTTACATGGATTGTATATTACCAAATATACTTATCGGACAAGCTATTGGAAGATGGGGAAACTTTTACAACCACGAAATTTTTGGAAAACCAGTCTGAGATGTATCTAGTCACAGTCCAAACCCCTTAAACTGACTACCTGAGTTTTTAAGAGTAAATACTCAATTTAAATACACAGGTAGTGGGGGTGAATTTATTAACGGCATTGAAATGATTAATGGTCATACTTATCAAATGCAACCAATTTTCTTTTACGAATCTATAGCTTTATTTTTAGCTTGGATTGTAATTACGGTGTTCATTCCCGGTATTGGTAGATGAATAAGTAAAAAACCATGAAATTTACATCCAGAAACTTACCAACTCGATTTAAAATATTCGTTTAAGCACGCTTTTACTTGAAAAAAAGACGCTGAAAAACAAACATACTTCGAAGTTTGAAAAAAAGCCTTTTATTCAAATAACAACGAACAAGCAATTAAAAAATATAAAGAAGAGATAACTAAATTGCAAGGAACTAATTCACTTGCAAATAAATGAAAAAAAGGAAAAATGTTAGTTGACGCTAACAATCCAGACAATTATAAAATAATTAAAGCAGGTGTTGAAGCTGGAGCATATTTCTTTTTGTGAAACTTAATTAGATTTGTATTAGAACTTGGTAGACCTAATGATCACTTGTTTTTAATTTATCTACCGACAGCTTCATATATAGCGGTTGGTTTGACTTCCTTATTTGGATTACTTTTTATGTTAGTGTCACAGTTTATTTTTCCTAACTTAATCAGGACCCCTGGTTATGTTTATGAAAAGGAATATTTTTATACTGAGGAGGTTATTGATAAAATGACCTCTCAAGAGAGTAAATTAAAAAAAGTTTTAACAAAAGTAATAAGTAAAAAGAAAAGCAAGTAGGGTGATTTAAATGTCTTTTGCAATGAAAGTGAAAGAAGAAATCTTAGAACACACTTTTAGTAAAGAGCAAACCATCATGCTACTTTCGGGCTTCATAAAATACAATGGAGAACTTATTTCTTTAAACGAAAACACAGTCTTGAAACTTTTTTCGCATTCTAATAATGTTATTCGAAAGATATATGCTTTAATTAAAGAAATATATGTTGGTAACATAGAAGTATCCATTATTGATTCGAAAAAATTAAAGAGAAAAAAAATTTATCAATTATTATTAACAACTAACGTTATCAATTTTTTAGCAAAGTATAACATCTATGATATAAAAAAATCTAAAAATTATATCGAAATATATTTAAACTCGGATGAAACCGAAAATTATGGTCTTACGAGAGCCTATATTTCGGGTGTGTTTATTGCTGTTGGAAGTGTTAACTCTCCACAAACAACAAATTATCATGTTGAACTACAAACAAAAGAACTGGAATCAGCTAAATATCTTTGCGATCTTTTAAACCAATTTGATTTTGGTTTTAAAGTTACTACAAGAAAAAAGAAATTTGTATGTTATGCAAAAAAGTCACTTGTAGTATCTGATTTTCTCAAGTTTGTAGACGCCGCAAAGGCCGTGTTAATGTTTGAAAATACTAGAATAAGTCGGGATGTAAATAACAATGTTAACAGAATGTTAAATATTGAAATTTATAATCAACAAAAAACTTATAACGCTGGAGTCAAACAAGTAAGGCAAATATCACACATTATGGAAAAAAACATGTTTGACGAATTATCTAAAAAGGCACAAGTGTTAGCACAAGTGCGTTTGGAAAATCCGGAAGCAACCTTCTCTGAACTCGGTGAAATTCTGAACGAAGAGAAGAATGTAAAAATTACCAAGTCGGGAATTAGTAATCTTTTTAAAATTATTGAAAGGTTGTCAGAAAGCATTGGTGAATAGATATGGAAAAAAACAACATAATCTTTATATTTAGTCAAAATATGAAAGAACTAAGAGTAAAAGCAAACATGACTCAAGAAGAATTAGGGTTTAAATCTAAGTTACATAGAAACTACATTTCAGATACCGAAAGAGGTAAAAGAAATGTATCTCTTAAAGCAATTGAAAAAATTGCTGAGGGATTAGGTGTTAATGCTATTGAATTATTTAAAGGTTTCTAAATATTTAGAAAACAAAAAAACATTCTTTGAAAACTCAAAAAATGTTTTTTTTTGCCTAATTTATATTTTTTATTAATTTGTGAATTAGTAAATAACAACTTCTGTAAAATTTTCAAACAAAGGGTTATTTCTAATGTCATCATAATTACCGTACAATAAATAAGATTTGAATCCTTTGGATTTTAATGTTTTATAAATTGTTAAATGACTTCTATAATTATTGTCTAATATTAAAATTTTCGCGTCTTTGTTTATTTTCTTAAAATATTTATAATTAAAAGTTGTGACAGGGATGTTAATGGAACCTTTTAAATGATGTTCCGAAAAAGAAAGACTATTTCTAATATCGACAATTTGTCATTTTGGGTTACCAATTATGTTTATCAATTTTTTTATACTTTTCGTTCTAAATTTTTTCTTGAAATGATTTGTCTTCAAAAATCTAGAGAAAAACTTTATAACATAATCTAATCACTGCATAATCTCACCGTTATGATTATACTATTCATTCTCATATTTTTGAGGTCTGAGAAAAACTTTTAATTAATTTTTTTCAACTACCTTTTAAAGTGATTAGTATAAGAATGTCATTCATTAAGAACAAATAAATTGTGTCTTTGTACTTTTACACATTCTTTTTTAGAAAAAATATGAGAAAATATAGTAATATTATATTGAATTGGAGGCGAAAGTGTGTTAGAAATATTGGCAAGCACATCACAAAGACAACTTGGTAACCAAGTTATATTTGTTTTTGAAATACTAGGCTTAGTGGTCTCGTTCTTGATGATTATGGTTGGACTTATCCAAAATAAAACATCTCAAACAGGCTTAAGTGCACTGAATGGTGGAAATGATGAATTATTTTCTAACTCAAAGGAAAGAGGAACAGATAAAACAATGTCCCTTTGAATGTTTGGGTTGGGAGCTTCACTATTTGTTATTACAATAGTTATAGGTATAATTACAAACACTGTTCTTAAATAATGGTGTTTTTTTATTAGAAAGAAAAGAGTTAATATGAAAGATCTAATTATGAAGGCTATTGGAGTTGATAATAAAACTCACATCAATAACCTTTTACAAAAGTTAAACAAGGATTACGAGGAAATTTTAAGTAATTTAAAGGAGCTTCAACAAGGTTACAAAATAGGTTGGACAAAAGAAAACGTAATT
The DNA here is from genome assembly GCF_964273395.1 of Spiroplasma endosymbiont of Megachile willughbiella. NCBI lineage: Bacteria > Bacillati > Mycoplasmatota > Mollicutes > Entomoplasmatales > Spiroplasmataceae > Spiroplasma > Spiroplasma endosymbiont of Megachile willughbiella. The sequence continues at coordinate 73,057 of NZ_OZ187005.1, forward strand.
TATTATATTGGTGCTAAATATAAGCTTGGTGTGATAAAAATAAATGATAAAGGTTTTGGATTTGTCAAAGATATGAATGAAGTTTGTGATGATTATTTTGTGCCTCCGATGAGTTTGAATGGTTCAATCTCCACTGATGAAGTTGTTTTTACTTTGGAAAAAGAAAATGATGACAGGTTTAGAGCCAACATTGAAGACATAAGTTCTAGGACAAAAACTTCCTTAGTTGGCGAAATACAACCCAGCAAAGACGGGAGGTTTCTTGACTTTATATCTAATGAACCTGGTTTTAAAAACTACCGGATTGTTATGGTCAACCAAAAAGATTTTCACCTCAAAAAAGACATAATTGTAAAAGTAAAAATTCTAGATGTACGAGAAAAAAAACTATTTACTCGTATACAAAAAATTATTGGTGATGCTAATAAGGCAGTCGATAGAATAATTTCAATTGCCTATGAATATAATATTCATCCAGATTTTAATAAACAAACTCTTAGCAATGCAGATCAAGTAGCGGTACCTTTAAACTATGATGACCCTCAGATAAAAAGGCGCTTATCAAAAAGCTTGGTAGATAAAAATTTAGTTACAATCGATGGAGCAGACTCAAAAGATTTAGATGATGCAATTTATGTAGAGAAAGTAAAAGAAGGATTCAAATTAATAGTAGCTATCGCTGATGTGAGTTATTATGTTACACCGTTTTCACCTTTAGACTCAACAGCATTATTTAGAGGTAACTCGGTATATTTAGCAAATAAAGTAATACCTATGTTGCCTGAAAAATTATCTAACGGCGTTTGTAGTTTAAATCCTTATGAAGATAAACTTTGTTTAGTAGCTGAAATAACTTTTGACAAAAATGGAAAAGTTTTAAATAGAGATGTCTATGAGTCAATTATGAACTCTAAAGCACGCCTTACTTATAAAGAAGTAAATGATTTTTATGCCACAGGTAAATTAGATCATAATAAAGAAACAGCAAAAATGTTAGAAGTAGCGAAGGAATTACATGACCTATTAGATATGGAACGATCAGTTCGAGGAGTAATAGAGTTTGATATACCAGAACCAAAAATAATCTTAGATAAAGATAGCAATGTAATTGATATAAAGCCAAGAGATAGAGGAATTAGTGAAAAGCTGATTGAGAATTTTATGGTGAGTGCAAATGAATGTGTGGCCACTGTCATCTTTAAAAAAGAACTACCTTTCATTTATAGAAATCATGGTGTTCCAAAAGAAGAAAAGTTAATTGAATGACACTCCATAATAAAAGCTCTTGGTATAAACGTTAAGTTAACAGAGTCTGATAAAGCAAATCCTAAAACTATCAATAAGGCTCTTAAAGAAATTGAAAAACAAATATCAGATCAAACCGAACGAGATGTAATAAACGTTACTTTACTTAAATTCATGGAAAAAGCACAATACGAGCTAGAAAATATCGGTCATTTTGGCTTAGCCAGTGATTGTTATACACATTTTACAAGTCCAATAAGAAGATATAGTGACCTTATGGTACATAGATTTTTAAAACAATATTTAGTAGAAAAAGATGTTAGAAGCTTTAAACAAGAACAGAATGAAAAATTTATTTTAAAGGCTTGTAATATAATAAATGATACAGAGAAAAACGCCGTTAATGCTGAAAGAGAAGTTAATAAAGTTTGTATGGCCGAGTTTTTAAAATCAAAAATCAATCAAGAGTTTGAAGGAATAATAGCAGCAGTACTTAAGTTTGGTTTATTTGTTCAACTTGAAAATTGTGTAGAGGGTTTAATTCACATATCTGAACTACCTGATTTCAAGTTTGATGAAAAAGCCAACATCCTTGTTGATAAACAGAATAAAATATTTAGGTTAGGTCAAAAAATAAAAATCAGAGTTAAAAACGCAGATATTAAAAAAAGAATAATCGATTTTGTTCTTGCTTAAAGGGGATTTTTATGGGTGAATTTGTAATATTAAAAAATAAAAGAGCTTATTTTGATTATGAAATCATCGAAAAATTAGAAGCGGGTATAGTGCTTACTGGCCCCGAAATTAAATCGATAAGAGCTAATGAAGTGTCGATAAACGAAGCGTTCATTTTGATTAGAAAAGGTCAAGTAGAATTATTGAATATGAATATAAAAAAATATGAATATGCAAATTTTGTAGTTCAGGAACCAACTAGAACAAGAGTTCTACTGCTAAATAAATCAGAAATAAATAAATTACTCAAAAAAATAAAGCTCGAGAATCTTACACTAATACCATTAAAACTTTATTTTAAAAACAGCTATGTCAAATTAGAAATTGGTTTAGCAAAAGGTAAAAAAAACTACGATAAACGTGAAACAATCAAAAAAAGAGATATAGAAAGAAGACTTAATAAAATAAAAAAAATTTAGTCGAGGTGACTCAATGTCTACTTATAAAATAATATATTTAAGCGCAGCATGTGCTTTTTACGCAATCACATTAATTTTATTCATAATATGATTAATATTAAAAATTAGAAAAAGATCAGAAGTTTCAGTTACACTTAAAAACACTCAAAAGGGAGGATTAGCGGGGTTATTGGACTTTACAAAAAGACATATATTAACATACTCAATCGTTTTTTGTTTAACAATGGCGATTGCCTCAACCTTCTTAATGATTCAGGCCTAAACCTGTTTTTTTTTTTTTTTTTGAAAACATTGTTTGAATGCAAATTATAAGCAAAAGTTTTTATACAATTTTTTAAACATTTTGTTTTTATTGTATTATTTTTCGAATATCTAGAAACAATACACATCACAAAACACCAATATGCACACTAACAAGTTCTTTTTCCTTATTAAAGAAACTTTTTTATGTTGTCATTAGTTGAATCCTTCACTTATATGCGATAAGTTTGCCAAATTAAACATTTCTCAAAGTTAGAAGATTAAACCTTTAGTCAAAGATAACTTTATTGTGGTTGGTTTTAAAAAACACCTTGTAAATAAAAGGGTTTTTTAAACTTATCAAAAAATTTCCCAATTTATGAAAATATGCAAAAAAAATTCCTTTTTCTTAAAAAAAGAATAAAATAAATTTATGGTTATTAAACCTCTAGAAAGGATATAAATATGACAAAAAAAATAACAAAAGAAAATGTTAATGCTAAAACAGGTACTACTTGGTCTAGGTTTAGAGCAAGTACAGCAGCAACATTCTCAAAATTAAGTAAAGCCTTTTTGTTACCTATAGCATTGCTACCAATTGCTGGAGTTTTTCTTGGTGTTGGTGCAACTATAGCTAATGAAGCGGCGAAAGATTCGTTCCTATGATATTTAGGTACTACAATGAATAAAATGGGAGACGTTGCATTTGGTAACCTTCCTATTCTATTTTGTATAAGTGTTGCCATTGCTTATACTGAAGATTCAGGTGTAGCCGCAATTACAAGTGTTGTTGGTTTCTTGGTTCTTAATGGTATACAAGCCGCACTTATAACAACAAACGGTGTTGATACTATAACAAGTTATAAAATGTTATGGTATAAAGAAGTTCCAACAGGGTTGGTTACACAAAATGTTGGAATAACTTCTTTAAATACAGGGGTATTCGCAGCTATATTTGTTGGTGCAATCGCTGCCTTTATGTACAATAGATTTCATAAGACACAGCTACCACAATTTATAAGCTTTTTTTCTGGAAGTAAGTTAGTACCTATAATTACTTTCTTTGCTGTTATCCCATTATCATTCATTTTCCTATTCATATGACCTCCAATAGGTCTAGGACTACAATGATTTGGTACAAATTCAGGTAAACTACCAGTTGGAGTAGATTCTCTAGTTTATGAAATTATTGAGCGTTCATTAGTTCCTTTTGGACTACATCACGTATTCTACGCTCCCTTGTGATGAACAAGTGCAGGGGGATCAATTAGTGGAGCATTACTAGAAAATCCAGATAAAATAATTGATTGAAGTAACCCTACATTCTATACAGAAGGTTCACCTTGAACAACTCAACAAGTTTACGATTGAATAAATTCACAACCTGGTGGTGATGATTTCCTAAAAGCAATTGGAGATCAAACTATGATGTACAGAGTTATAGGTAATGATTTCGGAATAACATTTACTGATTTACAAAATCTAGGACTTAACTTAGGAAGATTCCAATCAGGTAAATTTGCATTTATGATGTTCGGTCTACCTTGTGCAGCTCTTGCAATGTGATTGAATGTTCCTAAAGAAAATAGAAAACAAGTAATGGGAATTTATTTCTCTGCAGCGTTCACTTGCTTCCTAACAGGAATAACTGAACCAATTGAGTTTACATTCTTGTTCTTAGCACCTTGATTATTTTATGGTGTTCATATGCCATTAGCAGCAATTTCATTCATGCTAACCGGTTTGATGAAAGTGCACGTATCAATGACAGTTTCTGGGGGATTCATCGATTACATAGTGTTCGGTCTGATACCTTTAAAACTAGGAACTAATTGATATCACGCTTTATGAATAGGTGCAATAATGGCACCGGCATATTTCTTCTCATTCTTCTTTGCAGTGAAATATGCAAACGTAAAAGTTCCCGGTAGAGAAGGTGATGCTACATTATATACAAAAGCTGACTTCAAAGCTAAAAGCGGAAATGGTTCAAACCTTAAAGCCGAAGCTCAAATTGAAAAAGCTACTAAAATAATTGAGTATTTAGGTGGAGAAAGTAACATTACCGCTGTAGACTCTTGTGCTTCAAGATTAAGATTAACTGTGGTCGATGGCACAAAGGTTAACAAAGAGGGTATAATGTCACTCGGGGGATCAACTGGTATAATTATCAAAGGTTCTAGTGTCCACGTAGTTTATGGTGGAGAACAAGAAGTAATTAAACCAAATATGCGAGAGATCCTAGCTAAACAAAGATCTTCTAAATAATAAAAAAATCTATGAGTATTCTCATAGATTTTTTTTCTTCTTTTATACGTTTCTTGAATAATATATAATACTAAAAAGAGGTACTAACTTGAAACAAAAAATAAACCAGTTTAAAATAAACAACAAAGAAGTTTTAGCTACAATAATATTTTTATTTTCTACATTAATAGTTTTATTAATTTCGTTATTTGTAGCCTTATTTTATAATGTTTTTTTAAATATTGTTTATAAGTGATCAAATTCATTTATAACTCAACTATATTTAAAAATCAACGTAATCATATGATTAGCTGTTTTTACAAGCTTATGAATTAGACTTTTTGGGCCAAAATTTTTAAAGTACTTTTTTTGATTTCATAACATTCTCTTTGTTATCTCATTGTACTGGGAATACTTATATTGAAAAAATAAAGAAAAACGAGATATGTTACTCAATGACTTTAAAGTATTTACGTATAATTATTTACTTGGAGTATACATAGTGTTGTTTCTTTATTCCCTAACATTCACAATTAATGATTTTACAGATAATGGGTGGGGCCTTAAAAGCGATCTAAATTTGATTGTGGTCGCTAAAGATGACTGACAATATATTTTGTCATATTCATTCACAATTGCTAATATTTATATACTTTGAACTAGTTTATTCGGTTTAATAAACCTATCTTTTATAAAAGTTATATTTAAAAAATGAAAATCACAAGTATTATCATCAACCCTAAATATCTTGGGGGGTCTTTGTTTGTCAGTATATTTTTTACATTATAAAAACAGAAAAAATCTTGAAGGAGAAGAAAATGAGAAATTTAAATAAAAAATTAAGTCTTGGATTGATAATAACTATCCCTGTAGTAGCAACTCTCGCCGCTGTTATAGGTGTTTGAGGCTTAAAAAAAGAAGATAACATCAATTACTGATTTGAAAACGAGTTCAAAAATATTAAGCCTAAAGAAAGCAATTTTATAAAAGGAGCGGATTTCTCGTCTTATGCAGAAATAATCGAACAAAGTAGTAAAAAAAATGACTTAAATTTAATAAATGAGGATGATCAAAAAATTTATCTAGATAAGAATGGAAATAAAAAAAATTTATTTGAACTCTCACAGTATTATGGGATTAATTCATTAAGGTTAAGGGTGTGAAATAATCCGTACACTGAAGACAAAAAATCTTATGGCGGTGGACACAATGATATCGATACAAATATTTGAATAACTAATCAAGCAAAAAAGTTTGGCATAAAAGATGTATTACTTGATTTTCATTTCTCTGATTTTTGGGCAGACCCAGCAAGACAATGATTGCCTAAAGCATGAGAAGAACTAAATACAGAAGAACTTAAAAAAGCTATTGAGGATTATACATATAGTTCACTCAGCAAATTTTATGATAATACCAAAATTATCCCAAGCACTGTACAATTAGGAAACGAAATAACAACGGGTAGTTTTTGAAACCAAAAAGGAAAATCTAAGTCAGGTAAATATAACTTGATTCAAACTGCTGAATATCTAAGATCAGCTGCGAACGGGGTTGAAAGGTTTGAAAAGTTTTATGAAAAAAAAGTAAACAAGGCCATTCACATAGACGGAACTCCTTCAATAGTTTATTGAGAAAATATTTTGAACAAGTATTTAAATGAGGGGGGAGCAAAAAGCTGAGTTGATAAAATAGGGGTAACTTACTATCCGGATTGAAATGGAAGCAATGTAAAATTGTTTAAAGTTATGAGGTTAATAAAGGAAAAGTTCGGATTAGATTCGTATATTTCCGAAACAGCTGCACCCCATACTTTTGAGCCTACAAATTTAGTGGGCGACATAGCTTCGAGTCAAGTTGGTAATCAAGAACAACTCGACGCAAATCCTTCGCCAGAAAGTCAAACTAAACATATCAATTCTATTATGGAAACTATTAGTAAAGCATTGCCAGAAACGAAAACAGGATTTTATTGGTGAGAACCAGCATGAATATTAGTTGGGAAATCTGGATGAGCCACACGACAAGGGGTTATTTATTCGGAACCTAACGATGAGGAAAAACAAAAAAGCTTCAATACGGGAAATAGTTGGTGAAATAGAGGATTCTTTGATAAAAATCGAAGGGTATTACCTGTATTAGATGCAATAAAGAATTTTAAAAGAATACCTTCTATTAATGAATATGCAGTTGATGCAAATAAATTGTTTATGGGTGATTATTTAAAATGATTTGCAAATGATCCAATATTTAAAAACTCACTTTTAATCAGTGAAAATTGAAAAGAGAAAACAAACTTAGAAAACGAATTCAAAATCAAAGAGTTTGTACTAAATACCGAAGAGAATTTAGAACAAAGCTTAATAAAAAAAATACTGATTGGTAATCCCTCTTTAATGAAATCACAATTGAAGTTTACCCACCTAGAATACGATTCACTTCTGAAAAGTGGTTTCATTGAAGTTACTCTATCAGAAAATAATTTTTACTACTTCTTATCAAAACCAATCAAAATAAATTTCAAAATAGTAGAAAAATATTTAGACGTTCTAGATTTTAGTGCGAATAGTTCATCAAGTAATCAGGGTGTAATTGATATTAGAGAGAATGATAAAGAATGATTGAAAAAAATTTACAGGTATATCGAAAAGGAATCGTCTCTAAGTCAAAAAATTTTAGATAAACTAAAAAATACAATCTTGGATAAATACGGTTACACAAAAAATTTCTATTTTAGTAACAATTCATTGGCTTTTTGAGATGATGAGTATGAAGTAACCAGATGACTTAAAGACTGAATTTCAATAAGCTCTAATGGTTCTAATATTATGTCTGAAGGAAATATTGTTGATTATGAAACTCTTAAAAAGGAAACAAGTTGAAGAGACACTATCAAAAAAGGTAAACAAGAAGTGTTAATTTATTTAACTAAAAGTGTAGATTTTGAGCTTTTCGGTCATGAGAATTGAAAGGAATTATCAACAGTGGCATTCAAAGTCACCGTAAACGTTTCGTAAGAAAATAATGAATTAACAAAGATAATAAAAATTTATTACTACAAATTGAAATGTGTTATTATGACAATGTAGGATAAGGAGACATTCATAATGAAAAAAGAACAAAAAATAGTATTAGTTGGTTGTGGGGCTGTAGGAACAAGTTTTGTGTACTCAGCTATTAATCAAGGATTAGCACAACATTATGTTTTAATAGATGTATTTAAAGATGCAGCTGAAGGAAACGCATTAGATTTATTAGACACACACGCAGTTTTATCAAGTCCATTTGACTCAATCAAAGCAGGAGATTACCAAGACTGTAAAGATGCAGATCTAGTAGTAATTACAGCAGGTAGACCTCAAAAACCTGGTGAAACAAGACTTGAAATGATTGCTGATAACGCAAAAATTATGAAAGAAATCGCAACAAGCATCAAAAAGTCAGGATTTAAAGGAGTAACACTTATTGCTTCTAACCCAGTTGATGTTTTAACAAGAGTTTATCAAAAAGTTACAGGTTTTGACTCAAATAGAGTTATTTCTTCAGGAACCACACTTGATTCTTCAAGATTAAAAAGATTATTGGCAGATAAGTTAAATGTTATTCCTAGATCTGTAAAAGCATATTTATTTGGAGAACACGGGGATTCATCAGTAGCTGCTTGAAGTAATGCAACTGTTATGGGTAAATCTTTACAAGCATACCTAGATAATGGAAAAATCACAAAAGAGGATTTAGAAGAAGTAAAAAACGACGCTGTACATATGGCTTACAAAATAATTGAGAAAAAAAGAGCAACATTCTACGGTATCGGAGCTTGTTTGGCAAGAATCTCTAAAGCTATCTTGACTGATGAAAAAGCGCAACTAATGGTTGGTGCACAGTTAACAGGACAATACGGTATTAACGGAGTTTATACAAGTGTTCCTTGTATTCTTGGATGAAATGGTATTGAAGAAATCTTAGAATGAGATCTTACTTCAGAAGAACTTAGCGGTTTTGGTGCATCATGTAATCAACTTGAAGAAGTGTTCAAAACAGCTGAAGAAGCTATTAAATAATAATCTATTATGTGACTATTTAATTAATAGTCATTTTTTTATACTAAAAAACCAAAATTTTTCTAGACTTAATTTTTTTAAAATATATGTATTAAGAAATTTATAGTGGTAAAATAATTTTGCGTAATTACAAAAGTCAATTAAATAACTCAAAGATTGTTTAATTCTTTTGAAAAATCTTAATATTTAGTTATGGTAAATTTAAAAATTATATCCATATAACTTATTTAGATATGTGATTAATAATTAATGGGTGTTCAAATTGTTTATCGTATAAAATTACTCTTTTATTTATCAATATTTACATAAATCTTTTCCAATATAAAATTTATTAATATATCCACAGTTCATTGATTCCTTAACTAAAGAATTAATTTAACGGATTTATACTTTTGTATTTTACTAGATTTTTGTCTTTGTTTATACCCAATTACAATTGGTGATTGAGTGTAAGTTGATTAATTTTATTAAAATGAAAATCAAATATTAATGTTTTATTAAGTACTTATATAAAGAAAGGTGAAAATATGCAAACATTGGACGAAAGAGTTAAATTTTTCTCTAAAACAAAATTCAAAAAGCTTGGTATCCTTTTAAAAGAAGTTGCAAAAGAATATCCTGTACTTTTTTCTTCATATATAATAATAGCTTTTATAGATACATTTTTGTTCTCTGCTATGTCTATTGTTATTACGAACCTGATAAAAGTTATAAATCAAGAGGGTGGTAATTCTCTTTTTGGGCTACCAATGTATTGATATAATTGAGCAATAATTGGTGCTGTCATGATAGTATGTTTTGCTTTTTCGGAATTTACACTAAATTATCTTAGTGGATTGCTTACAAGAAAAGCTGAAATTTTTCTAAGGGTGAAGTGTTTAGATAACTTAACTAATGTAGACCTTAGTTTTTATTCAAAAAACCAGATTGGAAATATAATGACAAAAATAGTTGGTGACTCACAAGGGGTAGCCGATGGTTTGAATGAGTTTGGTGTCAACCTGATATATTGTTTTGTAATGTTCACCACTGTTAATACAGTTATGTTCTCATTAGATGTCAAAATTGCTAGCATTTGTTTAGGACTATTTTTCATATTATTTTTAATATCTTGAATAATATTTTTCGCATACCAAAAAGCACTTATAACATCAATCGATTATAAACAAAAACTTGATACTGATAATACTGATCGATTGATGAATATTCGATTAATAAAGTCTTCTGGAACAGAACTTTATGAATTAGAACGTGTTAAAGAATTTAATAAGGAATACGATAAAAAAATCAACAAAACTGTTAAAATTAACGCTTGTCTTGTTATATTTTCAAACTTCTTTGGTTGAATTCTTCCTGGAATTACAACTATATTGGTTATTGTATTGTATAAAGATATTTGAGAGTTAAAAAGAGTTGTCTCATTGGCTATTGGATTTATGTCATCTGTTTCAATCTTAACCTCGGCTGTATTTTTGTTGCCAATTATTTTAAGAGCTTTATCAAGAACCGTAAACTGTAATACAAGACTAAACTTTATATATTCTCATGAATCATTAATAAAATACATAGAGGAACCAACAGTTGTGAATAACATTGACTCTATTGAGTTTAAAGATGTAGAATTTTCTTACCCTGAATCACCTTCAAAACCAATCCTCCCAACCACAAACCTAGTGTTTGAAAAAGGAAAAAGTTATGCTTTTGTTGGGGAGACAGGTAGCGGTAAGTCTACAATTGCAAAACTGTTACTTAGATTTTATGACCCTAAAGCAGGAAGTGTTCTTATCAATGGGGTTAACTTAAAAGAAATAGATCTTCCTAGTTATTTAGATAAAGTTGGTTATGTTGAACAAGAGCCGCAAATATTATATGGTACTGTAATGGATAATATAAAATATGCTAAGTTTGATGCTTCAGATGAAGAAGTAATTGAAGCAGCTAAAAAGGCCCAGATTCACGACTTCATATTAACTCTTTCTGATAAATATGACACTATTCTAGGGGAAAGAGGATTTATGTTATCAGGAGGACAAAAACAAAGATTAGTAATAGCTAGAATGTTTTTGAAAAATCCTCAATTATTGATTCTTGATGAGGCAACTAGTGCATTAGATAATATTGTCGAAAAAGAGGTACAAGCACAATTAGATAAATTGGTGGTGGGAAGAACTACAATTGTTATTGCTCACCGTCTTTCAACAATTAAAAATTGTGACAAAATTGTTGTGTTAGGGCAAAATGCTCAAGGAATAATACAAATCGGAACATTTGATGAGTTAAAAGAACAAGAAGGAAGATTTAATAAGTTGTATAAAGCAGGATTAATGGGATAGAAGGAGGTTTTTATGGCATTCGAAGAAAAAGCAAAAGAAAGTATCTTAAAACAAATAGATAAAGAACGCAAACATAGAGGTTATATAAAAATGATTTTTATTTACCTAAGAAAACATAAGTTGTTTGCTCTTTTAATTTTTATCCTAGCACTAATGGCTAGCTCAATTGGAGTATCTGCTCCTTTGGTTATGAAACAAATTATGAAGTGTCTTGTTGATATGACAGATGAGAGCCAATCTCAACCAACAACAAAATTTATCATTTGAGACTTCACTTGATTGCATTGAGTTTTACTTCAAATAGCAATGTATTGTGGTCTTGGAATAAGTATTTTTTCATTAAATATTGCAGTAGGTAAGTTAGGTAAAGCTGTCGAAATATATTTAAGAAATGAAACTGTACGAGCACTTATTCAACAAGATATTTCATACTATTCTGATAAGAAAATCGGAGAAATTCTTACTAAGTTGGGTGCAGACACTTGAATAATTGGTGAACAAACTCAAAATATTCCAATGATGATTCTTATCGCTATATTCAACTTTATCGGTTCTTCAGTCGTACTTATCTCAGTTGATTGAAGATTAGGATTAATATCAATGTCTTTTGTTGCTTTTGGTTTGTCTGCAATTCTGATATTCTTTTCAAAAGTAAAAAGTTGAATAAAAAAATTACGTACAACAATAACATTCGTTAACGGAGATGTCACTGATAGAATTGGAACCATTCGTCTTATTAAAGCAAGTGGTACAGAAAGTTACGAGAAAAAAAGATTTAGAGAAATTCACACCGAATTTTATGAAACTGTAAGAGCCTTCTTCAAAAGACTAAGTTTTGTTCTTACAAGTGCTTTTGTCTCTATTATGGCAATTCAATTACTAATTCTTACAACTGCATACGGGTTTTATAAAAATGATACTGAAAAATTACTTATCATTACAACTTCGTTTATCTCAGGATTAGGTACAATGACATCTCCAATCTTTCAGTTATTAAGAGCTTTATTCGGTTTCTTGATGGCGAACGAATGTACTCGAAGAGTATTTCAAATTATTGATTCCAAGCCAATAATGGATCCACACTTTTATTCAGGTCAAGGAAAAATAATAGATAAAATAGACAAAGACATAATATTTGAAAATGTTTCTTTTAACTACCCAGAAAAACCCGAAAAAAATGTATTACCAAAATTTAACTTTGTTTTTGAAAAAGGAAAAAGCTATGCTTTTGTAGGGGAAACTGGTAGTGGTAAATCTACAATATCCAAATTATTATTAAGATTTTACGACCCAACAGAAGGACGAATATTGATTAATGGAGAAGTTGATTTAAAAGAGTTACACTTAAAAACATATCTTGACCTCGTTGGTTATGTTGAACAAGAACCCCAAATAATGTTTGGAACTGTTAAAGAAAATATAAAATACACAACTCCAAATGTCACCGATGATGAAGTTATCGAAGCGGCTAAAAAAGCAGACCTTCATAATTTAATAATGTCTTGACCAAACAAGTACGAAACTATTCTTGGTGAAAGAGGGTTTATGTTGTCGGGAGGACAAAAACAAAGACTAGTAATAGCTAGAATGTTTTTAAAAAACCCACAAATTCTAATTTTAGATGAGGCAACCAGTGCCTTAGACAATATTGTTGAAAAAGAAATTCAAACAGAATTAGAAAAACTTATGATTGGTAGAACTAGTGTTTCTATCGCTCACAGACTTTCGACAATCAAAAATTGTGATCATATTATAGTTCTAGCACCAGGGAAAGGTGTAGTCCAAATTGGTACGTTCGATGAATTAAAAAATACTGAAGGACATTTTAAAAAACTATATGATGCAGGATTAATGAAAACCGAGGAAGTTAAGAACTTGATTTAATTTGCAAACAATATAACTTAAAATAAAAAGCTCTACACTATAAACTAGTGTAGAGCTTTTTATGTTTGTAGTTCAATGTATAATTATGAAAAGATGAGTAATATAGTAAGTACAGTTTCCCAAAATTGACATAACAAAAAATGTAATCATTATAAAATATTTAACTATCTTTTCAATACCTTCGAATTTGTTAGGAAGAAACTTTTTAAGGATTTGTATATATCAAAATTATAAAATTAACATTCACTTGTTAAAAAAGATTTTGATAAAATAAAAGAATTTTCTTTTATGATTGATTTATAATAAACATATGGGGGTGCCCTGGTTTCGACAGGATATATCCTTGCTATAACTGCAGTGGTTTGGTAGACCTTAATACTTCTAGGTTTGATAAAATGCAAACAAAAATAAAAATGAATTTGAAATGCCAGCATTCATGATCAATAATGCATCAGCTGGAGTTGCTTTAGCAGCTTAATTAAACAATAGTTTAATAGCATTCAACACTATTCGATGTTCTTGTACTTCATTTTGTAGTGCCTTACCTAGTACAATAGAGTGAACTAATTTGGTGATAAACTCACTCGAAATTAAACACCAACACTAAAAACGATTTTTTGTTAACTTCTGTAGTTTCTAGTGTATATAAAAGTTAACTAAACTGTAGACGTTATGGTTAGGAGTATTTTGGACGCGGGTTCGATTCCCGCCATCTCCACCATTTTTTTTGTTTAATTATAGTATAAGAAAGGAATGTGACATCTATGAATTTTACATCATCGCTAATCGCATGTCTTTCTTACATTATAATTACAATTTTAATATTTACCATCACGTGAGGACTCTCAAAACATCTTTTTGAAAAAATAAAAATATACTACGAATTAGTTCTTGGCGTAGCACTTGGTGTTTTATCTTTGTTTGGTGTAATTATAATTTCTCTTCTAATGTCTAAGGATAAAAATTTACAGTTATCAATTTTGTTACCTATATTTTTATTTTGAACCTGTCTATTATTCATTTCTCCTTATTCTTCTATTGGGGTTCTTAGTTGTAATTTAATAGCTCTTTTGTTATTTCCAAAAATATTCCCAGAATATTTCGGACAAATCGAAGGAGCAGCAATGATCTCAATAGTGGTTTTAGCATACTCAGTAACCTTTATATTATTTTTTATAAGTTTGTTTTATAAAAAAATAACAAAAGGATTGATATGATCAGTTACAACGTTCTTTATTTTATTGAGTGGTTTTGTATCATTCATGCCGATCATAAAAGATAAAACAGCTTTAAATAATTTTGGTACCTTATTATTATGGTTGGGTGTAAGTTATCTAGCATATGCATACTTAACAGTTGTTAATCAAGTTCACACTCATGCAATTAAATTGCAAAACATTGTAAGGTATGAAGATCAGTATTATCTTAACTCTGCATCTGCACACGAACAAATTTTGAATAATATTTGAAAAAATAAAATCAGGTACGGTATTTATTTAAATTATTATATATCCAACTTTGAGAAGTTTGAAACAAAAGTAAATACGAACATTAAAGAAACTATAGTATCTGAAATCTCTTCACAAGCTTACAACTTGTTCTCCAATAAGTTTTCGGGCTCAATATTTTTCAAGCCAAATTACAAAAACTTTGGGGTTTTCATTCCCTTAATGGAACATGACCAATTAGCTGACAAAGAGAAAAAAGAAGTCTTATCGAAGGAAGTGGAGCTAATAATCAAAAGCATTACCTCAGATTTCTTTATAGAGAATTATAGAGTGAGTGTAAAAATCAAATCAGTCATGTCATTTTATGGTCTACATTCTAACAATCTTGATACACTTCTTGAATATAATAACTTAGCACAGAGTCACATAACCTTTGCTAACGAGCAAGTATTAAATGAGATTCAACCACAACAAATAACTAAACAAAAAAATAGAAATAAAAAGATGCTTTCTTTAAATGAAATTGTAGCATTGAATCACTGTTCTGTGCTATTTGAACCTATTTATTTCTCAGGGATAAAAGACTTTTTTGGTTACAATTTGAATAACATGATCGAAGGTTCTGAAGTAAATTCATCTCTTTTTGAAGAAAATAAAAACATAATTGAAAATTATGGACTTCAGTCTTTATTTACTAGATATCTTGCACTCTATTCTATTAAAACATTGGCTAAATACAAAATTAAAGAGAAAAAACTATTTTTAAGTTATGACATTGGTTACTTTACTAGTCCAGAATTTGACTTCCAAGATTTTATAACTAAAATTAATTTATATAAAATAAATAAAAAGAACCTGGTAATTTGTTTTGATATAACACAAGAAGTGGTTAACAAAAATTACCTAGAAAAAAACATTAATCTTTGCATGGAAAAAGGACTTAAGATAGCTGTAACTAACTTCGGAGCACTTGGAACAGATTTTAGCTTATTGGAATTTTATAAACCTACTTATATCTTTTTAGAAGGAGACATTGTAAAAAAAATCAACTTAATAAAAGAGAATGAAGCTATATTGTTAAACTGTATAGCTATTTCAAATAAACTAAAGGCTAAATTAATTGCACAAAGAGTAGATACTTATATGATTTATAAAACTTTAAAATCAAAAGGTGTAGAATATTTTAGTGGCGACCTAATAGGAAGCTCGAGTGAACCCACACCATTAATTGGTACAGAACTTAGATATTTATTAAACAAATAAAAAAGGAGTAAAAAAAATTGTGGAAAAAAATAAAATACAAGAGTTAACAAAAAATATCCTTCATTGTCTAGAAGAGAATAATGTAAAGAAATTAAGAGAAATAAGTGAAGACAACTACCCAGCGGACATAGCCGAAGCATTGGAAGAACTTGAAAACAAGTATATTTTGATCGCTTTAAGGTTATTCTCTACTGAAATAAGTGGGGAGATATTTACTTTCTTAGATACTGAAATACAAGAGGAAGTTGTAAAGCAATTCTCTTCAAAACAAATAAAAGAACTTTTTGAGGAAATCTACACAGATGATGTTGTAGAAATACTCGAAGAAATGCCTTCTAACATCGCTAAAAAAATTTTACGTTCTGCTTCTAGAGAATCTAGAATGCAGATTAATGAAATTTTAAAGTATGAAGAATACTCAGCAGGAAGCATCATGAATGTCGAGTATACTAAACTTCGTATGAATTGGACGGTTGAAAAAGCGATTGAAACAATCAAGGCCGAAAGAGATAAAACTGAGGAAGTCTACGATTTTTTTGTTGTTGACGAACTTAATAATTTAAAAGGATTTGTTGAACTTAAAGAGTTATTTTTCTCCAAACCAGAACAGTTAGTCAAAGATGTTATGGATGATAGAATAATTTATTCTTATACCAAAACAGACCAAGAAGAAGTAACAGAAAAGTTTAAAAAATATGATATTACAACTTTACCAATTTTAAATAGTCAAAACAAGCTTGTAGGAATAATAACTGTCGACGATATAATTGATGTCATAGAAGAAGAAGCAACTGAAGATATTCAAAAAATGGCTGGAATTAGTCCAACAGAAGATGAGTACTTCAAAACTAGTGTTTGAAAAATGGTGAGATCTAGAACCTTATGATTATTAATATTAATGTTGTCTGCAACCTTAACCCAAATAGTTATTATACTTTTCATGAAAAAGTATAATATAGATACTAAAGTTTCAAGTGCAAATGGAACATGAAATATAACTTATATAGTCACAATGCTCCTTATGCCTTTGATAACCGTTATATCTGGCACTTCTGGAAACGCCGCCAGTCAAACATCGACGATGGTCGTTCGTTCATTATCTTTAAAAGAAGTTGAAGCTAAGGACTTTTTTAAGATTTTATGAAAGGAACTGCGTGTCGCATTTTTTGTGGGATTAATCCTTATACTTGTGAACTTTGTAAGAATGATTGTTATTTATAGTGTCGAATACAAAGGAAATATTAATAGACAAGAATTATGGCACACTATCGCAACAATAACTATTGCTATGTTTTTAACTTTGATGGTTTCAAAAACTCTTGGTGTTTTGTTACCGATATTTGCCAAAAAAATAAAGTTGGATCCTGCAATAATGGCGGCACCCTTACTCACTACATTGGTGGACGCTCTTGCTACCGCAATATTCTTCTCAGTTGGTCTAATATTCTTTATGCCCCAAATTAGCGTTTAGGAGTTTTCATGAGATTAAGAAATAAAAGATGAACAGATGAGTATATTGAAAAGAATAAACACAAAATGTTAGATACTACACACAAAGCAGATTTAAAAAAGCTTTTTGATAATGAGAATGAAGTTTATTTAGAAATAGGCTGCGGTAAAGGACAATTTAGTATTGAAAGCGCAATAAAATATCCAAATAGAAACTTTATTGCAATGGAAAAAGAAAAAACTGTCATTGGCGTGGCTTTAAAAAAAGCATTAGAAATCAATAGTCAAGAGTTAAATAATCTATACTTTTTAAATAGCTACGCCGAAAACCTAGAAAATATCTTTGAAAAAAACTCATTAGGGGGAATATATTTGAATTTTTCGGACCCTTGACCAAAGTCAAGACACTATAAAAAAAGATTGACTTATCAAAGTTTTCTAGAAGTTTATTTTAAGATACTTAAAGAAAATGCTGTTATTGAGATTAAAACAGACAATGATGATTTATTCAATTTTAGTATCGAACAAGCAAAAAACTCAAAATTCGAAGTAATTTACAGCACTACTGACTTATACAATGATTTTGAACAACTTGCAAATAATATACCGACCGAATACGAAAATAAGTTCCATAAAATGGGCAAAAACATAAATAAATTAATATTAAAAAAATGTCCTTAATTAAAAGGACATTTTTGTTTACTCTTTTTTCTTAACATTTTCGTAATATGTTAAATAGTCGTTTTTAAAATCTTCATTCGTCTTAAACACAAACAATGTCATTCCAAAAAACAAATAGAAATAAACTATATTCAATAAGTATACCAACAAATATATCCACCAAAAGTTTTCTATTTGGGTTAATCAACTTTGTTTATTAATCATTGAACCACTTGCAACCTCTATAAAAAAACACCCTATGGTAAATATATGAATAAATAAGTGGACATACCTACTTTTTTTAATTTCTATGGCCTTGGTCTCCTCTACAAATGTGACTTGAACATTGTAGAATAACGAAATTGTTGACTTACTCATATTCATGATTTTGCTTATGAATAAAATTATGACAAAATTTAAACTGATTTGTAACGATCAAGATATTTTTTCTCTAGTCGCAATTGAAAGTGAGCTAATTATTATAATTGTTATCAATAAAATGGTAAACACGATGCTTGCCATCCATAATACTGGTTTTTTTAATACTTTCTTTATTTTTTTAAATTCCACTTTTTTCACCTTATTTATTATAACTTTGATTATTGTAGAAGCAAAAAAGATTTCAAACTCGTACCTACGAATTCTAAACTTTTTTTCAGAAATACTTTCAATATAAGCCTTTATTAGGGGGAGTATAAAAGTTAATTTATATTTAAAAAATGTAATATTTAATACTATAATTAAATTGTAAATGATTTAGAGCTTATATATTTCAACATAAAGGGTTGAAGTTTCTACAGTCAAACCAATTTGGCTACTATAAGTTATGGAGGTAAAGAGAATTGATAATAGATTTTATTAATTGTTCTTTACCTTTTTAATAATTAAAATGAGCTTGATTTGTCTTTTACACAAATAAGGAGAAACTCATATGAGAAAATTGTTAACAAGTTTAATGGTGGCTACAATTGCCACTTCAAGCGCATCGACAGCAGTGTCTTGCGGAAAAAAATATACTAGATGATCAGAAGTTTATGTAATTACTGATTCAGGTAAAGTTATGGACAAAGCCTTCAATGAAAGTGGTTACAATGCCGGTAATGAAGTTATGAAAATGTTAGATGTTAAAACTTCTAGTGGAAGTAACTATGATGGTATTTCATATATAGAGTCAAAAAGTGAAAGTGATATTCAAAATAATTATCAAACAGCTAAAAACGGTGGAGCAAAAACATTAATTCTTCCAGGTTATAAGCATGGTGGGGAAAATTTAGAAAAAGCAGCTAGCATTGTTGAAAATGTTGTTGTAATCGATGTACCTAATAAAGACAAGAAACAAGAAAAAGCGTTGCCAAATGTAACTGGATTACTTTATAGAGCAGATATATCTGGATTCTATTCAGGCTTCGCAGCAATAATTTATTCACTCTTGAATGATAATTATAAAGACAAAAAATTACGCTTGTCTACATTTGGTGGTGAACATAATGGAACAGCAGTTGATAGCTTTATGCATGGTTATTTAGCAGCTATAGATACTTATAATACAATGAAAGAATCTAAAAAACCGGTTATAGAGAAATTATTCAAAGATAATAATAAAACCGACGACCAAATTAAAAATATGCTAGAAGTTAATGTAGAAAGAGTAACTTCTCAAAGTGATGGCCCAACAGGAGACAAAGACTCTAGTTGATTTTCAAATAGTTTCAATCCCGGTGGTGGAAGAATCATATCAGATAAACTAATTAATGAAGGTTCGGACGTTATTATGCCAGTTGCTGGTGCACAGGTAAATGACTTGCTAAGTGTTATCAAAAACAAAGGTGACTCTACAAAAGTTAAAGTTGTTGGGGTAGATATAGATCAAGCAGAAGTATACGATACCCACAAAGGTTTATTTATAACATCTGCAGAAAAAGATATTGTCTCATCAACAGTATTAGCTATGTCTCATCAAGACAGTTATATTAGTAATGATAATCTTTTCAATGCAGCAAATGAAAAATATAAAGATATCAGTGTAACTGAGGACGCTGATAAAGGGTATGAAAAAGTAAATATAACTGAAAAGAAATCATGAGCTGGAACCACTAAATGATTTGGTGGCAAATTCTCTTCAGGAAATAGCAATCTCTTATCTTCAGATTTACACGACGCTATAAAAAAACTTTTTGATGAAAACAACCTATTAGAAGCTTCTAAAAATTATTTCAAAGAATACGCTAATAAAGGTGCAAAAGAGTTGCTTTCAAAAGATGCAATACAAGAATTTTCAAAAAAAGTATTAGAAGCAAAACAAAGTACAAAATAAAATTTAATAATGACCGTCTTATAACCGGTCATTTTATTACGAAAAAAGGAGTTAAAGATGGAACAAAATTATGCCGTTGAAATGGAGAATATATCGATGGTTTTTAATGGCAATATTGTTGCCAATAAAAATGTTAATTTTAAAGTCAAAAAAGGTGAAATACATGCATTAGTCGGAGAAAATGGTGCCGGTAAATCAACTCTTATGTCAATCTTATTCGGTATTTACGAACCCACTTCTGGACTTATTAAAATTAATGGTAAAGTTGAAACTATTTCCAATCCTGTGAAAGCATCTAAGTTAGGAATAGGTATGGTTCACCAACACTTTAAGCTAGTTGATATTTTCCCTTTATGAAGAAATATTGCTTTAGGTAATGAAGAAACTTTTTTTAATATGTTCGTATGACAAAATAAAATAAAAAAAGATATCAAAAATATTATGGAAAAATATAATTTTCATATCGATTTGAATAAACCTGCTGGTAGTGTTAGTGTTGGGATGCAACAAAGAACAGAAATATTGAAAATTCTTTATAGAGAAGCAGATATTTTGGTTTTTGATGAACCAACAGCTGTACTTACACCTCAAGAGATTGAAGAACTTATGAAAGTTATGAAGGAATTACAACAGGCTGGAAAAACCATAATATTCATTACTCACAAAATGGCCGAAATCTGAGAAGTCGCAAACAGAGCAACTGTAATTAGAAAAGGTGAGGTTGTAGACACATTTAATATCAAGGATACTCGTATAGAAGATCTTGCCACAGCTATGGTTGGTCGTAAATTAGTTGAGGTTAAAAATAATTACACAAAACCATCACCTGAGGTAGTTTTGGAAATGCAAGATATCAGTGTGAAAAAACACACCAATCACAAAGTACTTGGTCTAAAAAACTTCAATCTAAAAGTACACGCAGGAGAAATAGTGGCGATTGCGGGTGTTGAAGGAAACGGGCAACACGAAATTGTGAACGCAATAACTGGTATGACAAAAATAACAAAAGGGAAAATTCTTATAAACGGTGTAAATATTACAAACTCCTCAATCAAAAAACGATATGAAACTTATAAAATTAGACATATTCCCGAGGACAGACATAAACATGGTTTGGTTCTTGATTTTAATCTTTTAGACAACCTAGTTTTGCAAGATATCTCAAATAAAAAATTTAGCAAGTTCGGAATTTTGAACTTCTCTTCAATTCAATCCAATGGCCAAAAAATTTTATCAATGTATGATGTTAGAAATGCTCAATCTGGTTTTGCAATTGCAAGACAACTTTCTGGGGGTAATCAACAGAAAGCCATAGTAGGTAGGGAGCTATCAAGAGAAAGTGATCTAATAGTGATTTTTCAACCTACGAGAGGTTTGGATGTAGGTTCTATAGAATATATACATAAACAAATATTAAATGCAAAAGAAAAAGGTAAGGCCATTTTATTAATATCATATGAATTGTCAGAAGTTATGGCATTGGCTGATAAAATAATGGTAATAAATTCTGGGTCATTAATAGGAACACTTAATGGTAACGGTGTGAGAAAAGAAGATATAGGTAAAATGATGTTAGGAAAGGGTGAATAATATGGACTTTAAATTGAATAGATGAATACGAAATCAAAAGTTCAAAGCCCTTTTAGCTGGTGATAAAGTTAAGGAAAAAGCAAACTATCTAAAATCTTCAATAATCGCAATAAGTATTGGTTTAATTATCGGTGCAATAGTTGTTTATATTAATGGATATGATGGATTGGGCTTTTTAGTTAGTTGCTTTGATTATGCAATAAGTGAATCAACTATAAACAAGACAATGAATTATTTTGCTGTTTATATGTTTATGGGTCTTGGTCTTGCGCTTGGATTTAAAGTTGGAATCTTTAATATGGGGGGTTCTGGTCAAGCTATTCTTGGATTAACATTAGCAAGTCTAGCAATCGGTTTAAAAGCGAAACATGATAACATTTCTTTTTCAGAAGTAAATTCTTCATTTATGTTTACTGCGTTCCTTTTATTTATTTTTTCAGGTGTAATCGTATCATTAACCGCAGGTTTATTAAAAGTTTTATTTAATATTCATGAAGTCGTAACAACAGTTATGTTAAATTGAGTAGTATGATACTTCTCAAAATGGATATTGTCTGCGGATTTTACAAAGTCAATAGTTCCTCAAGATATTATTGGCACAACACCGTCTTTAAATTCAAGTTGGTTAAATATTGGCGATAATAATTGAGCACTTGGTGTGATATTAGCATTTTTATCTATATTAGTAATGTATTTATTAATTACATTTACAACTTTTGGTTTCAAATTCAGAGTTGTTGGTAAACAACCAGAAGCAGCCCATTATGCTGGTATAAAAAATAAACAATATATTATTCTAACAACAGCTTTACAAGGACTATTTATAGGTCTTGGGGCAATGTTTTATTGAATGAATATTAAAAGAAATGAAAATATCGTAAATGAGTTACTTCCTTCAATTGGTTTTGATGCAATTCCAATTACTCTTGTAGCTTTTAATAATCTAATTGGGATAATTCCAGTGGCATTTATTTGAGCTTCTCTTCAAACGGGTAGTGAACAAGCTATCGGTATTGAATTTATGGGTCTATCTGAACAAGTTCCACAATTAATATTTGGAATCATAATATATGTTTCTGCAATTTATATACTCTTTTTGAAGATGAAGCCTATCGAGTTACTCAAAGAATTCATATACCAACTCAAAGATATTACTCTCAAACAAATAGTTACAAGTTATCGAAGTAAAATTTCAGAATTAAATGTTAGCAAAAAAACTGTTAAATTGTTGTGTAATTTATCTATTTTAAAATTACACTCAAGCAAAACAAAAGAAAGTGACTTGATAAGAAACCTACAAGAAGTGGTAGACTTATTTACTAGTTATAATCTCAAGAAAGAAGATCAATCATTCTTAATTAGAAATAAGTTTAATTCTATTAAAGAATCCATCAAAAAAATTAAATCTTATAAAGATATTGATGGAGAGAAACCTTTAGATCAAGAGCACACAACTTTAAACGCTTTGAAAAAAATCGAAGAAAATTATTTTGATTTTGCTAATGCACAAATCAAAAGAGTACAAGACGAAATAAAAGCGGTTAGACATGAACGCTATCAAGAGTTTTTAAAAGATTCATATAAGAGTATAGCAATGGACTTTAAAAAGATGCGTAATCTTAATTGATATCTTTTAATGGACGAATTGATAATTGAAAAAAATAATTCTATTGAAATTATTAAAAACCTTAAAGCCACTAATAGTCCTAATGATTTCTTGAGATTAAAAAACGATATTCAAGAAGAACTTAACTTAAAAAGTCAAAATAAAATTTTAACTTTTAAACAACAAGTAAAAGAGATGAAAAGTGAATGTCTTGAAAAACAAATAAGAGCAAAAGTCTTTTTAAAAGAACTTTGATATGAAAGAAATAATCAAATCAAAATGCTCAAGAATGACAGAAGATCAGCTATAAAAAGTATAAAAGATGGTATTAACATTTTAGAAGACAGTAAAGTTATATCCATAAAGGAATCAAAAATTTTGGCTTCTAACAAAAACAATGTTATGATAGAACCAGAAAAAAAACTTCTGATGGTTAAATATAACAACACCTACAAAAAAAGTTTAGAAGAAATTAAAGCAATCGCTTTTGATAAAGAAAGGGAGGTTAATAAAACTCATGATTTCTAGTTTATTGGAAAACTTCTCTATGTTTTTAGTAATATTCACCTTGGCATCGATTGCGGGAATGATTTCAGAAAGAGCCGGAGTTGTTAATGTCGGAATAGAAGGATTTATGATAATCGGTGGCTTAGTAACGGCGTTAGTTGGTGCTGATTGTTATTCAAGTATGGGTAATATTTCTCAAATATTAGCATTGCTTGGAGCAGCCTGTGCAGGTGCGACTATTTCATTGTTACACGCATTTGCTTCTATTAAATTAAAGGCCGACCAAATCATATCTGGTACTGCTATAAATTTATTGGCACAAGGTATCGGATTATATGTTGCAACCACAGGGAAAACATATATTTATGCTGAATACACCCCGATCTCTTTCGAGAGTAAGAATTTTTTAACATTTTACTTTCTAATTGCAATTTTAATTACTTCCATTACTGGTTTGTACTTTACTTTCACTAAAACAGGTATGAGACACATTTCTGCTGGGGAAAACCCAAATGCATTAGATGCAGCAGGTGTTAATGTCATAAAGTATAGATATGTAGCAGTTATTGTTTCGGGAGCAATCGCTTCAGTTGCAGGAGGAATTTTTACAATAACTGTAAAAGGGTCCTTTTTCTATGGAACAGCTGATGGATATGGATTTTTAGCTTTAGCAATTATGATAGTTGGACAATGAAGAGTTAAGTATATAGCCTTAGGAGCGTCTCTGTTCTCTTTATTTTTCACAATATCAAAATTAATTCCTCTATATGGTGGAATTAAAGACACCTATCGTGATTTATTTTTAGTATTACCATTTGTACTTTCACTTTTAACTATGATAGTACTTTCAAAATGGTCAAAAGTGCCAAAAGCAATTGGTAAGCCTTTTGAGAAGTCTAAAAGATAATCATAAAAACAAGACAAAGTCTTGTTTTTAGTTTAAATATGATTTATTTATTAACAATAGAATGTACTTGGAATGTTAAAATATTTAAGTACATTAAAGGAGATTATAAAATGACACCACATATAAATGCAAAAAAAGAAGATATAGCAAAAATAGTTCTTATGCCAGGAGACCCATTAAGAGCTGAAAAAATAGCTAAAACTTACTTAAAAGATTATAAACTTGTAAACGAAGTAAGAAATATGTTCATGTATACAGGTTTTTATAACGGGATTAAAGTAACCATTGCTGGAAGTGGTATGGGATGTCCAAGTATAGGTATATATTCTTACGAATTGTTTAAGTTCTATGATGTAGATTGTATTATAAGAGTTGGTTCTGCTGGAAGTTATAACGCAGATATCAATGTTTATGATATATATAATGTTAAAGAAGCATTAGGAGAAAGTAATTATGCTAAAATAGCAGCAAATATTGACAATAACATAGTACCTTCTACTAAAGAAGTGTATGATTTAATAAATGTTGTTGCAGAAGAAAGAAAAATGAGTTTACATAGTGGTAGAGCTCACTCATCTGATGTATTTTATAGATATGATGACTCTTTAGAGTTCGCAGCTAAAAATAATTTAGATGTTGTTGAAATGGAATCTTTTGCATTATTTGCTAACGCTTTAGTAACAAACAAACAAGCGGCTTGTCTATTAACAATTTCTGATAGTTTCATCACTAAAAAAGCAACAACACCTGAGGAACGTCAAAATAACTTTATGAATATGATTGAGTTAGCCTTAGAAACAGCTAAAAGACTAACGGTTTAGTTGCAGACTTATTTATGATAATATTGGCAGTTGAGTCAAGTTGTGATGAATTTTCAGTCTCAATAATGGTTGATGGAACAATTAAATCAAATATAATATCATCACAAATAAAAGACCACTCAGTTTATGGCGGCGTTGTTCCAGAGTTAGCCTCTAGACTTCATGTTAAAAATTTTTCGTGAGTAGTCAAGGAAGCAATCAAGGAAGCAAAAATTAAGATTGATGATATAAACTATATTGCATATACAGCAAAACCAGGTCTTATTGGAAGCTTGATAATTGGTAAACTTGTAGCGCAAACTATTGCCCTTTATTTGAATAAACCTATCTTAGGTTTAGATCATATTCAGGGACACATTTATGGAGCTAATATAGAGGAAAAGTTCACTTTTCCTGTTTTGGCCTTAGTTGTTAGTGGTGGTCATACACAAATACAATACTTAAAAAGTCCACTAAATTTTGAAATCATTGGTACAACTCAGGATGATGCTATAGGTGAATGTTATGATAAAGTAGCTAGAGCCTTAGGTTTGGGATATCCTGGAGGACCTATCATTGATCAAATAGCGGCTAATGGAGATCCTGATTTTTATAAACTTCCTTTAATTAAAAATGACAAAACGCTTGATTTCTCCTATTCAGGACTAAAAACAGCCTCTTTAAATTTATTAAACAAATTAAAACAAAATAATGAACCTCTCAATTTGGAAAATTTTTGTGCTAGCTTTCAGAAAGCGGCTATTGATGCATTAATTATCAAGTTAGAATCGGCAATTAAAGCATATAAACCAACCACTTTAACTGTTGCGGGGGGAGTCTCTGCTAATAAAATGTTAAGAAAGAGAATAATTTCCATTGGTTCATTGTATAATATACATAGATTGATATTACCGAAACTTGAATATTGTACCGATAATGCAGCAATGATAGCAGAACTCTGTAAAGAATATCTAGCAAATAAAAGTAGAAAAACGGAGGGTTAATTATGAGATCATTTCTAAGTAAACTAACTACTATTGACGATAAAGACCTAACTAGTAAAGAAAAAAAAATAGTAGAATATATCAAGTCTCACTTGAAAGAAATCGTTGAAACTAATATGAAAATTGAAAGAATGGCACAAGAGGCTGGAACTGGTTATAGTGCCATCTATGGATTATTGAAAAAACTTAATATCAAAGGTTTCCGAGACTTTGCAATTTCATTAGCTAATGACGCGGAAAATCAAGAGATCAATATCGCCAAGAACGATGAGAATGTAGTTGCTGGATATATAAATATAATTAAGCAGAACTATGCACTAATTGAGAAAAGGTCTATATTTGAAACGCTAAATTTAATAAAAGGCACAACAGGAGCTAGGATATTTTTCTGTTATTGAGAAAACTTATTGTCAGGTCCTGTACAAGAATTAGCAAACTTTTTTTATAAAGAAGGATATAATGCAATATTATTAGATAGTGATCAAGAAATACTAAAAGATAGAATCAATTCTTCTAATAGTCAAGACTTATTTATTTTCTTCACTAGATACGGAAATTCATCAAGGCTAAATAGTTTTATTGAAAACCTTGGAGAAGCTAATCGAAAGATAATATATATATCGGGTAAAATTGCATCAAGCGACATAACCCAGCATCTATCTTCAATTCATACATTAATTGTAGATAACCCAGATCAAACGATTTATAAAGGACACATATCAAATTCAGTACCATTTAATTATTTCAACGATTTATTAATTTATCACTATTTGAATTCTAATGAATAAAGAGGTAAATAAATGAGTAAGATTTTTAAAATAAAACCATACTTCTCAAAAAAAATTTGAGGAGGAAATAAATTAGAAAATTTTGGTTTCGAACTGCCAAATGATTCTATTGGAGAAGCATGATTAATTTCAGCGCATAAAAATGGTATGTCTTTTTTAGAAAGTAATGGCTCACGCATCAGTTTAAAAGACTTTTATGATAAATATAAAAGTCTTTTTAATTTGTCTGAAAGAGAGTTTCCTTTACTTACCAAAATTATTACTTCAAATGATTTTTTGTCTGTACAAGTTCACCCTAATGATGAATATGCTTTAAAAAAACACAACTCCTTAGGGAAACCTGAGGCTTGGTATGTACTCGATTGCCCACCAAACAGTAGTCTAATATATGGACATACAGCAAAAACCTTGGAAGATTTTAAAAATAAGGTTATGAATAATCAGTGAGATAGTTTACTTGTAAATGTACCTATCAACAAAGGGGATTTTCTATATGTAGAACCAGGTAAGGTTCATGCAATATCACCGGGGTTAACAGTATTTGAATTACAAAGATCAAGTGATATAACTTACAGACTGTATGACTATGATAGAATTGATAACAATGGTAAAAAAAGAGATCTTCATTTAATAGAATCATTTGAAACTGTTTTGATTCCTGATTCGAAACCAGTCATCATCAAAAATAAAACTAAATTACTATTTGAATCTTCATTTTTTTCTTTGTATTTATTAGATACTTCTGTCGAAAACAAGTTTAAAATTAAGGAAAGCATAAAATGATTTCAAATAACCGTCATTGAAGGACAAGGTCTATTTAATGACGTATTCTTTAAAAAAGGTGAGTCTGCATTAGTACTAGAAAATGGAGGCGAATATTTTTTAGAGGGAGAATTTAAAATGCTTATTTCATGAGTAGAGAGTTAAAGAAATGAGAGCGAAAAAGTTTAAATCAAACTTCATAACAAAAATTCGTAGAGTATTTTATGCACTTTATTTAAGCGCTGAAAAAGCATTTAGAGCATCTAAAAAAGAAAAGAAACAAGTGGAGAAAAAGTTTGCATGGTTGTTAACAACTAATAAAGTATGTGAAAAATATTACAAGAGAGAAGAATTAAAAATACTAGATCTTGATAATTTAAGCTTTATAGACTTCAATTCTCGAGATGGTATTTCTCTTAAAGGTGTTGTTTATGAGCCGAATAAGACTTCAAATAAGTGGGTGATTGCATCGCATTGATTTGCAGGCCACAAACTATGAAGTTTACACCACTCTAAAGTTTTAAGTGAAATGGGATACAATATTTTAGCATATGATTTTAGAGGTCACGCAGACTCAGAAAAAGCAGAAACTTATATGGGCGCTATAGAATTTAATGATTTGATGGGAGCGTTTGATTGGTTAAAATCTAATAAAAAAATTGATAAACTCATACTTCACGGAACAAGTATGGGCGCTTATGTGTCCAATTTTTGTGCAATTAAATATTATCACGAGTTAATTATGCATAATTTAATTGCAGTGATATCAGATTGCACATATGGAAGTGTTTATAATTTATTTTTACATGTAAGAAATGTTTATCTAAAAATAATTCCGAAACGCAAAATTAAAAAACTAATACAGAAAAACCTAACTAAATATGAACGGTTAAATGAGGATATCAATTTAACAGCGGCAGATATTTTTAAATTAATTGATGAGTCAAATATTGATTTAGTGCCAACATTATTTATACATAGTAAAGATGATAAAGTTACACCACCTGCTGATACATATGAGTTGTTGTTAAAAAGAAGTAAAATATGTAACCAAGATGAACATTTAGTATTTAATTATGCTATGCATACCCAAAGTCTTAGAAATCATTTTAAAAAATTTAACTACAAAATAATTGAATTTATATCTAAAGTAGAAAACTTGAACGAAGATTACTCATCCCTTATAGACAAGTGGAGATTACTTGAAGAAGAGGAAAAAGACAAAAAGTCAACCTTGCTTTTTTAATAAAATTTCCATTTTTTTTATAATATTTGAAAAAAGTACCATTTTTTTCGTTTACAATCTTTTTGTGAGGAGATTAAAAAAATGGAAAAAGCTTACGAAAATATTAATGTTTTTTTGGACGTTGAACTTAGTACAAGGAACGACGTTTTAGAGTACATATCAAGCAAAGCTGTAGAACTAAATATTTATAGTAATAAAGATGATCTTTTGTTAGGCTTCCTAAGCAGAGAAAAAGAAGCATCCACGGGCTTTGAGGACGGTTTTGCTATACCGCATTCAAAAGTCAAAGGAATTCAAGAACCAAGTATAATTTGTGTAAGATTAAAAAATGGTGTTGACTGGGAATCACTAGATAAAAAACCAACAAATATCGCAATTGCGTTGATCATTCCCGATAAAGCTAATGAAGACCACATAAATCTTTTGAGCAGTATTGCAATTAAGCTTATGAACAAAAACACCAGAGAGTCTTTAAAAAAAGCGACTACCAACGCAAAATTTATTAGTATTCTTTGTAAAGAGAAAGATAAACCCAAAGAAAGAGTACAAAAATTAGACCTTAAGGGACTTAATATTGTAGCTGTAACGGCATGTATTATAGGTGTTGCTCATACTTATATGGCTGAAGAAAGGTTATTAGATTCACTTACTAAGGCTGGACATAACATAAGAGTGGAAACCCAAGGTAGCAAAGGGGTAGGAACTCCTTTGACAAGCTCTGAAATAGAAAAAGCAGATATAGTAATTCTTGCAGCCGATACAAATGTTGAAAAATCAAGATTCAATGGTAAAAAAGTTTATGAGACACACGTTTCAAGAGCTATTAAAGAACCGTTAAAAGTTCTAAATGATGCTCTTGATAAAGGAAAGATATTACAAGATTCAATAAGTTTTGGTGATGCTAGTTCTCAATACAACGAGAAACAAGGTGTTTTAAAACATATTCTTGCTGGTATAAGTTATATGATACCAATTATAATTATGGGTGGTATTTGTCTAGCGGCCTCACTAGGGATAGCGAAAGCAATATGAGGACCAACTGCATCTACAACTGGTCTCAATAACGAGCATCCTTGAAATCCATTGGCTATAATGGAAAAAATTGGGGGTGCAGCCTTTACATTGATGATTCCAATACTAGCTGCTTTTATAGCTAATTCAATTGCAGGGAGGGCAGCCATTGCCCCTGCACTAGTTGGTGGTTTTATTGGAAATGATGCAAAAAACTTTATGCCTTTACCAGGAATGCCTGAAGCTTCCGCACCAATGGGTTTCATTGGAGCAATTATTGCAGGACTACTAGTTGGGTATTTTGTGAGATGAGTTAATACTTGAAATGTTCCAAAGGCTTTACGAGCAACGATGCCAATTTTCTTTATACCAATCATTGGTGGTGTTGGGATTTCAATACTATTTATATATATAATTGGTGGACCAATTGGATATGTTGTAGGAGAATTTGGAGAAGCTATTAAAAAAGGATATAAATCAGAATCATTTGGTGTTGGTTTAGGAATGGCATTAGGTATATTATTAGGAGCAATGGCTTCATTTGATATGGGTGGACCAATTAATAAAGTTGCCTTTGTTACATGTGTTGCGTTAATTGATCAACAAGTATACTATCCAATGGGTGCTATGGCCACTGCAATACCAATAGCCCCTCTAGGAATGGGTTTAACCTCAGTTCTATTCAAAAGATTTTTTTCTAAAGATGAACAAGCGATGGGTGCTAGTGCAATAATTATGGGTACAATAGGTATTTCCGAAGGAGCTATACCCTTTGCTATAAGAGACCCCAAAAGAGCTATTCCTTGCAATATTTTAGGTGGAATGGTTGCAGGTGGAATAGCAGGAGCATTTAAAATAGAAGATAGTGCTGGACATGGTGGACCAATTGTCGCATTCCTCGGTGCTATACCTTATGGAGAACAAACTTTAATTTACTTCGTAGCAGTAGCTGCCGGTGTTTTTGTAACAAGCTCTTTATATGGATTATGATTAGTTTCTTCTCTTGGTAAAGTAGGATCTGTAAAGGAAGCAAAAGTTAAAAGAATAGAAGTTTTATTAGAGGAAAGAAAACAAAAAGAGTACGAAGTAACCAGAAAAATAAAAAACCTAAAACAACTTATAAAAAATGCAAATAACGAAGACGAAGTCTTTGCTTTAAAAATTAAAATAGAGGACTTACGATCACAATATCTACCAATAAAAACAGAATTTATAGAAAGAAAAGAAAAAACTAATAAATCCTATTTAGAGGTAGAAAACGCGGAAAAATCATTTGTAGCATCTAATAGAAATAATATTAAAGATGCTAAAAATAAGATTATTAAAAATAAAAAAGAGAAACTTGAAAAACTACATAAAGCAAAAGCTGAAAGTTTTAAAACACTGGATAAGTTCGCTAAAAGAGACTTCAACAAAAACTATTTTAAAAATATTGAAGAAGTTAAAAATACGGCTAGTCAAGAGCTTTTAGATAACTTGATTAATGTGCGCAAACCTTTTGTTTCAAAGTTTGTAAAAAATTGCTAATTTAAAAAAAGTATGTAAATACTTTTTTTAATTGTACGTTTAATTAGGAGTTCAATTATAATAAGAGTGGTGAGATAATATGGAAACTTGTATTTTAAAAGGTTACAAAAATAAAGATCTACAGTTATATATTTGAAAAGATGTTTCTTCCCCAAAGGGTGTTTTACAATTGGTACACGGAAGTTGTGAACATTCTCTTCGCTACAATGATTTAGCAAAGTATTTAAATAGTATTGGATGAATTGTAATAGCTAACGATCATAGGGGTCATGGCAAAACAGCAAATGTAGAAGATAATGAGTTGGGTTATTTCTCAGATGATGAAGGTTGAAACATAATCATAGAAGATTTAAAGTATGTTAATAACTATATAAAGAGTAATTATGCAAATTTAGATATCGTAATGTTTGGACATTCTATGGGAAGCTTTATGAGTAGAACATTTATTATAAAATATCCCACTCTGTTGGAGGGAGTAATTTTATCAGGAACCGGTTGACAAAATAATTTTCTTTTGAATATTGCAATCAGGTTGGCTAAACGTAACCAAAAAAAGTATGGTTCTAAAAATATTGATAAAAAAATTTGAAACCTAAGTTATAAAAAATTAAATAAGCGTTACAGTAAATCAAACAGCAACGGTGTAGAATGGTTAAGCTCGGTTGAAGATGTACAATCAAACTTTTTAAATGATCCACTATGTGGTCAAATATTTACATCAAGTGCTTTTAAAGATATGTTTGAAGGAATAAAGTTCATACAAAATACAACAAACATCTCTAAAGTATCTAAAAATTTACCTATTTTGTTGTTGTCTGGTAAGGATGACCCAGTAGGAAACTACACTAAATCTGTCAATAAAACATATAAAGTGTTTATTAACAACTCTTTAAAAGTTGAAATGAAATTGTACGACAAAATGAGACATGAAATATTAAACGAAGTGAACAAAGAACAAGTGTATGAAGATATAAATAATTTTTTAAGTAAAATCAAAAATACTAGTTTAAAATAAAAAATAGAATTATACAAAAAATAATAATAGATAGTCTAAGAGGGAAAAAACATGGATCTAAAATTTATTTATAAAAACCACAAGGAATATGAAGGTAAGGAAGTGTCTTTCATAGCTCGTATTAGAAGTCACAGACAGGGTAAAAATATAAATTTTCTTGTGATGAATGATGGAACTACTATTAATGACATTCAAGTAGTCTACACTAGCGATTTAAAAAACATTAATAGTATCTCTGAAGCAAGAGTTAGTGCAATTCTCGAAGTAAAAGGGATAATCGCTTTAACCCCCGGGAAACAACAGGAGTTCGAAATTAAGGCAACAAATATAGAATTATTAGATCAAGCAGTTGAAAACTATCCTTTACAAAAAAAAGAACACTCACCAGAATTTTTA
This sequence comes from Spiroplasma endosymbiont of Megachile willughbiella, assembly GCF_964273395.1. Lineage (NCBI taxonomy): Bacteria > Bacillati > Mycoplasmatota > Mollicutes > Entomoplasmatales > Spiroplasmataceae > Spiroplasma > Spiroplasma endosymbiont of Megachile willughbiella. Next base: position 106,514 of record NZ_OZ187005.1, read on the forward strand.
AGGGAAATTGCGCATCTAAGAGCAAGAACAAAAACTTTTCAATCGATTTTTAGAATAAGGTCAGCTGCCGCATTTGCAATACATAAGTTCTTTAATGAAAACGATTTTATTTACGTGCATACTCCAATAATCACTGAGAATGATGCAGAAGGTGCTGGAGAATCATTTATAGTGACAAACAGAGCAGATGATAAATATGAAGAAGACTTTTTTACTAAAAAAGCAACATTGACTGTCTCTGGGCAATTGAATGCAGAAGCATATGCACAGGCATTTAAAAAAGTTTATACTTTTGGTCCAACATTTAGAGCAGAAAACTCTAATACTTCAAGACATGCCGCTGAATTTTGAATGATTGAGCCTGAAGTAGCTTTTGCTGACTTAAATGATAATATAGAGTTAATAGAATCAATGGTTAAATATGTAATCAATTATTTGTTTGAGCACAATAAAGAAGAATTATTATTTTGTGAGCAAAACCTTGAAAAAGGTTTAATTGATAAACTGCAGAAAGTAAAAGATTCTAACTTTGTAATCAATGATTACAGGGAAGTCATTGAGACACTTAAAGAAGCCGTTAAAAACGGACATGTATTTGAAGACTCAAGAATAGATTTCGGAATGGACTTGGGTACAGAACACGAAAGATACATTTGTGAAGTTGTAAATAACTGTCCTACTTTCGTAAAAAACTACCCAAAAGAAATCAAGGCTTTTTACATGAAACAAAACGATGATCAAAAAACTGTAGCTGCAGTAGACTTGTTAGTTCCAGGAATTGGTGAATTAGTTGGTGGAAGTCAGAGGGAAGATGATTATGATAAGCTAATCTCTAGATGCCTTGAAATGGGAATTAAACAAGAAGATTTATGGTGATACAATGACCTAAGAAAGTTTGGTTATTATAAATCAGCAGGATTTGGATTAGGGTTTGAAAGACTTATAATGTATGTAACTGGTGCAACTAATATCAGAGATGTTCTTCCGTTTCCTAGAACTCCAAGAAACTTATTGTTTTAATCAAATTACTCGATACCATATCATTTGAACTTTTATAAGTAAAAATGTAAGTATGGAATTATAAATAAAATTGTCTCGATTAACCACTCGAGACAATTTTATTCTTAGACTTCAAAATCTTTTTAGTCAAGTATTTATAATATAAGAAATTATCAAATATATAAATCTGAAAAAATGTATTTTAGTTGCGATAAAGATGGTATATTTCTCAGATGAGAAAGGTTTATTTTATATATAACACTCAGCTCCAGTTAATTGAAACTTAATATAGATTTCTATCCTGTTTACTTTAAAAAATGAGTGTGTGGTAGATTTAAAGGGGGCATTACGTTTTTTTAACCATTGCGAAACTATGATATCAAGTCAAGATTTTTAGTGTAAAATTATTATATAGTGATTCAGGGGGAATAATATGCTTCTTTCATTTGTGGTTGTTACTCAGGAAGGGTTACAAGACTTCGAAAAAACAATAAATAGTATCAATAATCAAAGCTTGCAAGATTATGAAATAATAATAGTGATGGATAGACCATCTCATGACGATAATAATGATTCATTAGTAAAAAAACTTTTCGCAGAAAAAGACAATGTCAAAGTAGTTTTCAATAGTTCTATTCAAGGTTCATCACTTTCTTGAAATTTAGCTTTGGATTTAGCCGAAGGAAAGTATATAAAGTTCTTTAAAGAAGGGGATTTTATAGCACCAAACTTTGTAGAAGTTATAAGCGAAAACTTAGAAAAAAATAAAGATAAAGAGTTAGATATTATTGAATATAAAATTCAATTCACAGGTAATGTGGAAAGTGAAATTTTAACATATTTGGACAAAGGAAAAGTATACGAAATTAGTAAAGATTTTGATCCCTATGCGTACACTAATCCCTTACTTTTTAACAAAATTTTTAGAACAAAGTTAATAAAGGACTTTGGGTTTAAATTCAGGAATTTTGTAAGATACGATATGTTGTTCGTTTACAAGGTTTTGGGACAAACTGAATATTATTTATTCATTGACTCTGAATCAATTGAAAAATCTAACATCCAACCAATACCTTACTCTGTTTTTGATCAAGTAAATCAGTGAACACACATTTTAAACTATTATAGAAGAATCGGAAAGTATAAACATCTTAAGGATTATTTGAATTACAGTTATTACAAAACTTTGGTTTATATTTGACTATGAGAAATTAAAAAATACGATAATAAGTTATTGATAAAAAAAGCAACAAATTTTGCTATAAGAAAATTTAAAGATAAACGAGCAGAGTTCACTACTGATAACACCGTTTTTTTAGAAAAAAGAGACGAAAGATTTACTGAAATTTGTGTTAATTTTGATGATTATATAAAAGAGATTTACAAAGTCGTTAAATAACTCAGGGGTGCAAATTATGGGTAAATTACCTAAAACTATCGATAATTTTAATTCAGACTCTTCACAAAATTGAGTGCCTGCTCATCTAGGAAGAGTCTTTTTTGCACGGTTTTTCGATATCGTGATTAGTTCAGTTCCGATGTTAATAGTTTTTATTTTTTATAGAGTGGTGGATAGTAAAACAGCCTTAATTGCTGTGAGTTCAGGTTTGTTAACTATTTTTCTTTACTTCAACATATTACCCTTATTTTTTAAAGGAAAAACTTTAGCAAAGTTGATGTTTGGATTAAAAGTTATACATTTAGAAAACAAAAAAATAACATTTAAAATCTTATTTATTAGAGAACTTTATTTTTTATATATCCCGTTGCTTTTTCAGTTATTATGTCAAATTGCAGCCGTATCTATTTTTTTACTATTCACAAGTGATGGTGAAGAAAATGCTAACCTAATGGCCTCCACAACAAGCTTTATTTTGCAAAGGATTGGTTATGCGTTCTATGTGGGCTGATTTTTGTATTTACTCATCACCATATATTTACAAGTTGATCATATAGCTGCGATAGATTTAAAATTAAAAATAAGAGTTTTGCATACAATAAAGGTGTACAATGAACCTAACATAAAAAAAGAGACACATATTCATTTGGAAAATAAAAAACCAGGAATTATTAACCTAGAAGAGTTGAATGTTATGCAAGGGGCAAATATGTTTAAAAATAGTTGTAATGCAATAGAAACAATGATAGAAGAGAAATACTTTAGTGGTGCTGTTTTTTGTGTGTCAAAAAACAAAGAGCAGGTTTTTTTAAAGTCATTTGGAATAAATGATGTCAAAGAAAACACACCAATGAACGAAAATTTAATTTTTAGAGCCTATTCAATGACTAAACCAGTTACTGTTATCGCGTTTCTAAGATTAGTCGATGCAGGTATAGTTAGTATCGACGATGAAATTTCAAATTTTTTACCGGTATTCAAAAGTGTTAATGTACTCCAAACTAAAACAAGTGATAATGTAGTTCCTCTATCTAATCCAATAACTTTTAAACATTTACTTACAATGACGGCCGGTTTTACATATCATGGTAATAAAAATAAAACACAAATATTGACTTCTGAGTTCCTAAAAAACTATGTTGTTGGTGAAAACGGCAAGTATTGGAATTACGATGATTTCTGCACTAATTTAAGTAAAATACCTCTTTTATTTCAACCAGGAACTGACTGAAATTACGGTTTAGAAATTGACGTATTGGCAGCTGCAATTGAAAAAATAACTAATCAATCGTTTAGAGATCATTTGAAAGATACATTATTCAAAGACTTAGGAATGTCAGATAGTGATTTCTATTTATTTGATAAGAGTCGAGAAGCATTTGTTAATGTATGAAATACCGGAGAAGATGGAAACACTTTAAGAAAAAGAAATAACTTCAAATATCTTTCACAAGAAATAGACAAAGTTCCTAATGCCCCTATGGGCGGAGCTGGCTTATTCACAACTGCGACCGATTACAATAAGTTTTTAATTTTTTTACTCGATGGTAAAAACTCTGAAGGTCAGCAATTAATCTCAGAAAAATTATTAAATGAAATGTGTAAAGACCAACTTGGGGCACTTAAAAAAAGTTTTATTTGAACTTTAAATGCGGATTATTCTTATGGTTACGGAGTTAGGGTTAGAATAGACAACAACGAGTCGCCTTTGACAGAGATCGGCGAGTTTGGTTGAGATGGTCTTTTAGGGTCCGCATCATTAGTAGATAAGAAAAATAATATAACAATGAATATAATGTTAAGCTCGTTTCCAGGGCATAATAAAAAAATATCAACAGAGTTTTTCGAAGCATTTTACAAAGATGTTAAGTAAAACTTTTTTTATTTCCATTTATTTTTAAATAAATGGTATTTTTTCCAAAATATGTGATAATAGATACGAGGAGGATAAATATGAGATACAAAGAATGAGAGGGCTTTAAAAAAGGTCAATGAACGGAAGAGGTTGATGTTAGAGGATTTATTCAAGCTAACTATGAACCGTACATTGGGGATGACACCTTTTTAATGGGTCCAACAGAAGGTACCAAAATACTTTGAGATAAAATCATGGAATTAACTAAGAAAGAAAAAGAAGCTGGTGGGGTTTTGGATGTTGATAATGACGTTCCATCCACTGTAACTTCTCACGGTCCTGGTTATATCGATAAAAGTCTAGAAAAAATTGTGGGTCTTCAAACTGATAAGCCTTTCAAAAGAGCTCTAATGCCATGGGGTGGGATTAGCATGGCAGTCCAAGCCAACGAATCTTACGGTTTTGAAGTAACTGAACGAGTTAAAGAAATTTTTACCAAATATAGAAAAACACATAATCAGGGAGTATTTGATGCATATACTCCAGATATGCGTAAAATTAGGAGAAGTCATATTGTAACAGGTCTACCTGATACTTACGGAAGAGGTAGAGTTATTGGTGACTATAGAAGGTTGGCTCTTTACGGAACTGATTTTCTGATACAAGAAAAAATAAGTGATGCAGCTTTAATTGATGGAGAGATGACAGAAGATAAAATTAGATTAAGAGAAGAAATTGCTGAACAAATTAATGCATTAAATGACATTGTAACTATGTCGAAGTCTTACGGTTTTGATGTAACTAAACCTGCCAAAAATGCAAAAGAAGCTTTTCAGTTCACATATTTAGCTTATTTAGCGGCGATCAAACAAAACAACGGGGCAGCCGAATCTTTTGGTAGAGTAGCTACTTTCTTAGATATTTATTTGGAAAGAGATTTAAAAAACAAAATACTTACCGAGACCGAAGCTCAAGAGCTAGTAGATCATTTAGTAATGAAACTAAGAATTGTAAAATTTACAAGAACACCCGCCTATAATGAAGTTTTCTCAGGAGACCCTGTTTGAGCTACAGAATCAATTGGTGGAATGGGGTTAGATGGTAGAACACTAGTAACCAAAAATTGTTATAGGTTTATTCATACCTTATCTAATATGGGGCCTTCACCAGAGCCTAATTTAACTATATTATGGGCTCAAAACTTACCAAATAATTTCAAGCAGTTTTGTGCTAAATATTCAATCTTGTATTCTTCAATGCAATATGAGAATGATGACATTATGAGAACCACTCACGGAGATGATTATGCAATAGCTTGTTGTGTTAGTCCGATGCAGGTTGGTAAACAGTTGCAATTCTTTGGTGCCAGAACTAATTTAGCGAAAACACTATTATACGCAATTAACGGTGGAGTTGATGAAATATCTAAGGAACAAATTTCACCAAGATTCGAACCAGTAACTACAGGAGATAAAAGTTTAAACTTTGATGAAGTTTGAAACAAGTTTGATAATATGATGTCTTGAGTTGCTGATAAATATGTAAATACTTTAAACGTAATACATTATATGCATGATAAATATTATTATGAAAGTGCCGAAATGTGTTTTTACGACACTAAAATGCACAAATTCTTCGCTACAGGGATTGCAGGTCTGAGCGTAGTAGCAGACTCACTTTCTGCAATTAAGTATGCAAAAGTTTATCCAGTTAGAGATAAAGACGGTATTGTTGTATCCTATAAAACAGAAGGTGATTTCCCTAAATATGGAAATGATGACGATAGAGTAGATACAATTGCCAAAGATATTGTAAAAATATTTATGAATAAAGTAAGAAGTCACCAAACATATAAAGGTTCTGAACCTACAATGTCAGTGCTAACAATTACATCAAATGTTGTTTATGGAAAATCAACAGGTGATACTCCTTGTGGAAGAAAGTTCCCAGAAGCTTTTGCCCCAGGAGCTAACCCTATGCACGGAAGAGACTGCACTGGTGCAGTAGCTTCATTAAAATCAGTGTCTAAAATTCCATTCAAACATGCATCAGATGGAATTTCTAATACATTTTCTGTAATACCTAACGCCTTAGGTAAAGACGAAGATTTAGTTATAGCAGGAGATTTCAAAGTATCTGGAGAAATACCAGAAGAAGCAAAAATAAAATAAATCGTATTAAGACGTAAAGGAGATAAATATATGTCAAAACAACAACAAGAAAACTTAGTCAACATGCTTGACGGTTATATGAAAAACGGAGGATTCCATCTAAATGTAAACGTTTTAGATCGTCATATCCTAAAGGATGCTCAAATGAATCCTGACAAGTATCCACAATTAACTATTAGAGTATCTGGTTATGCAGTTAACTTTGTCAAACTAACAAAACAACAACAAGATGAAGTTATATCAAGAACTTTTCACCAGTCAATGTAATATAAATTTATAAAAAAGGACTAAGATTAGTCCTTTTTAAATGGAAGGTGTAATATGGTTGGTTATTATAATAGTATAGAGACTTTTGGTGCTGTTGATGGTCCTGGTATAAGACTTGTTATATTCCTACAAGGCTGTTTACTTCGTTGTAAATATTGTCACAACCCTGAGACTCTTGAGTTTAGCAAAGAAAAAACTATTACCGTTGATGAAGTCCTAGAACTTTTTGAAAAAAATAGATCATTTTATGAAAAAGGAGGAATAACTTTGTCTGGTGGTGAAGCAACAACTCAGATGCAATTTTGTATTGAACTTTTCAAACAGGCTAAGTCTAGAAATATACATACTTGCCTAGATACTTGTTTTGGTACTTTTCAAAGCATACCGAAAGTTGAGGCGCAATGATTGGAGCTTTTGAAGTATACGGATTTAACTTTAGCGGACTTAAAGCACATAGACAATGATAAACACATAAATTTGACTTCAAGACCAAACATTAATATTCTGGAAGCTATCAATTTTTTGGACAAAAACGGGGCAAAAATGTGAGTCAGACACGTACTAGTTCCTGGGTGGACAGATGACAAAGACGATTTATTTAAGTTAGGACAATTTGTCGGCAGATTAAAAAATATGGAAAGACTTGAGATGCTACCTTATCATAACCTGATGATTCCAAAATATGAAAACCTTAAAATGAAGTTTCATTTAAAAGATGTCATTCCACCAAGCAAAGAATATGTAAAAGAATGTCGTGACATAATAAAATTAGGAATGTTGGATATAAAGAAAAACAATAGTTAAGAAAGACTTCGGTCTTTTTTTTGATTTTTTGATTTTTTCTATAAATAATTGTTATTATAAAAAAGTTACAAGGAGTGAGTATATGAAAAATTTATTAAACATATTAAATGATCAACAGTTAGATAGTGTTATTACAACAGACGTACCTGTAAGAATTATCGCGGGTCCAGGTAGTGGTAAAACGAGAGTAGTAACAACTAAAATTGCATATCTAGTTAAACAAGAGAATATAGCTCCTTACAAGATTTTGGCAGTGACTTTTACTAACAAAGCGGCAAACGAGATGAAAGAAAGAGTAGAAAAAATGATAGGTCCAGGCTCAGACAAGCCTTTCATAAGTACGTTTCACTCATTTTGTGTAAGAGTCCTTAGAGAAGATTTTGAACACTGTAACTTAAAAAAAGATTTCGTGATTATAGACACTTCTGACCAAGCAAAAATTTTTAGAAACATTATCAAAGAACTGAATATTGATATCGATGATAAAAGTTTTACAAGAAAGTGTGCATCAAAAATCAGTGGTTGAAAAAACCATTTTATAGATTGAGAAGAGGCAAGAGAATCTTTATATACTCATCAAGAAAAACATTTTGCTACTATTTACCGAGAGTACTTAAAGTACCTTGAAAATAAAAACTTGCTTGATTTTGATGATCTTATATTGAAAGTTCACACTCTTTTTAGAACAAATACTGAAATTCGTACAAAATGAAAAAACCGCTTTGATTATATACTTGTCGATGAGTTTCAAGACACCAATGACATACAATTTAACTTAATTCAATGACTACTTGGTGATAGAAACTGTTTAACAGTTGTTGGTGACCCTGATCAAACAATTTATTCTTGAAGGGGTGCTAAGTTAAGGATTATTATGAACTTTGAACAAGTTTACCCAAAAGCACGAACAATTTTATTGACGCAAAATTATAGATCAACAAAACCCATTGTCGATTTAGCAAACAATTTTATTATAAAAAACAAAAATCGTGAAGACAAAGAAATCTATACATTAAAAACCGAGGGTAGTAGAGTATCCATCAAAGAAGCGTCTTCCACAAATTTTGAAGCTAAGTTTGTTGCTAAGAAAATTCAAGAACTTGTTAAAGGCAAGCAATACGAATATAAAGATATTTATGTGATTTTCAGAATAAATGCTTGGTCACAAGAAATTGAAAAAGAATTTGCCAATGCTAAAATACCTTTCAGTTTAGTTGGTGGTTATCAATTTAGGGAACGTAAAGTTATAAAAGATGCAACAGCGTTATTAAAAGCGATCTCAATCAAAGATGATTTATCATTTGAAAGAATATTTGATTTCACTCCAAAAGTGGGTTCGGTTACATCTGTAAAACTTTTTGCTGCGGCAAAGGAAATGAATTTGAACATGTTCGACTTTTTAACTCAACACGAGAATAAAGTAAAAGAAATAACAAAGAACTTAGACTCTTTGATAATAACTCTAAAAACAGGAAATGAGATGTTTATGGAGAACACTAAACTAGCCACTCTTGCGAAGGCAATGATAAAACTGAGTGGCTACGAAGACAAAATAAATTCTCAATCAAAAGAAGATTTAGAAAGCCTTCAAAACTTAAGAGCCTATTATGATCAGTTTCAAAAGTTTGATGAAGAGTATGATTTAGAAAAACCAGAAATTAATAGATTAATTAAATTCTTACAAGAAGAGTCGTTATCTAGCTCATCTGAGACTCCTGAAGTTCCAAATAAAGTTACTCTTCTAACTATACATGCAGCTAAAGGATTGGAAAATAAGGTTGTTTTCATCGTCGGATTAAATAAAGATATTTTCCCTTCAAAACGAGCATTTACAAGTATGGAGAATCTCGAAGAAGAGAGACGAGCCTTTTATGTGGCAATAACAAGAGCGCAAGAAATGCTCTTTATTAGCTATGTATCAGGTGGGTTTTCATATTTAGTGGGTGGTGAACTTGGAGAATCTAGGTTTATTAGAGAATTGGATCCAAGTTTATACGACTTTGAAAAAAATATTTACTTTCATTCTCCAACTGAGATGACAAGCCAAATGTATTCTACTGGTTTGGTTCATAAAGAACCAACCAAAATAGAGTCTGGTGTATTTAAAGGTGATAAAGTCGATCACATAATGTTTGGTGAAGGAATTGTTACTTCTATTACAGATAAATATCTTGTAATTGCATTTTCGAATCCATCATATGGAACCAAATCTATTCCGATAGTATCTAAATCTTGAAGCAAAAAGTAACACTTTCTTATCACAAGTATTTACTTTTCTATATAATATATTTGTTAGGAGGATATAAAAAATGACTTCATTTACAGCTAAAGTTATTGATCCAGTAGGATTACATGCAAGACCAGCTTCTGTTTTAACTAAGGAAGCTTCTAAATTTGCTTCTGAAATTAAAATAAAATCAGGAGACAAAGAGGGAAACCTTAAATCTATTATGAACGTTATGGCGCTTGCTGTTAAATCTGGTGCAGATGTTACAATCGAAGCAACTGGTGATGACGAAAAAGAAGCAATTGCAGCTATTGAACAAGCTATGAAAGATAATTCAATTATCTAAAATTAAAATGAGTAGTAACTCATTTTTTTTATTCTTAGGTATATATAATTATTTTAATTTTTAAAACTTTTTTACTAGACCAATAATGATATAATTCTTTCAAGATTGGAGTAAAAATATGATTGAAATTAAAAACCTTACTAGAACTTTTAAAAATGGAACAGGTATAAAAAATGTTTCTTTTAATATAAATCAAGGTGATATTGTTGCATTTATTGGCGATAACGGAGCAGGTAAAACCACAACAATTAAAGCACTTTTTGGAGAGGTAAGACTTAAAGAAGGGAATGTTTTGCTTAATGGTGAAAATCTTCACGAGAATAATAACTTAAAAAATGTGGCTTTTTTCCCTGACACAAACAATATACCTTTAGATATGAAACTTAATGAGTATATTCACTATTTGTGTGCCGCAAATGGTATGGAAAAAAAAGACTTTATGCCTAACATTGAGCCAATTTACAATATGTTGGGTTTAGATAAGCACAAGGGTAAAAAACTAAAAGAGCTTTCGGCAGGTTGAAAGAAAAAAGCTATAATGGCAAGCGTTCTTATTAGAGGTCCGAAATATATAATTCTTGATGAGCCAACAGCAAATTTAGATGTTGAATCAAAACTTGAGTTTATATCTATATTGAAAGAATTAAACACCTATGGTGTAACAATAATGATAACTAGTCACATAATAGAGGAATTACAAGAAATTGCAAATCACTTAGTTCTAATTAAAAATGGCGAAATTGTTTTCGATAAAATTATTGATAACCAAAAAGAAAGAATTATAGATATTTATAAAAAATTCGTAGATCCCAAAAAAATAGATCTAAGTAATCTAAATAATGTTTATAAAGGAGGACAAAATGGAAAAGCAATCTAACAAATTTGGTAACAAATTTAAAACAACAAAGATCCTCCTAGGGATTAACTTAAAACAAATATTAAGATATAAACCAACAATTATTATTGGTTCAATTGTATTAGTCTTGAATATATTACTATTATTAATTGGAGCTCACACAGGAAAAACTTTCGAGTCTGTTTTAACAAATTCATTAGTAACCAAGTCAATTTATTACATTATCGTATTATTCACTTTTGGTCTTTTTATGTCATTAGTCTCTTTGTTTTTTTATAAAAAACATATAAATGAAGGAATATTGAACATTGAATTAAGGGCAGGTATTAATATTTGAAATTCTTTTTTTCTAAGATATGTATTATCAATGATAGTTATATTAATGTATGTAACTATATATGTGTTAATCTCATTACCAATTATTTATACTGGAAAATTAGATAGCGACTTAGTATCTAAAATTCAAGTACCACAAATATTATTTCTTTACTTCTTTGCGATAGTTGTATACCCATTTATAACTATAATCACTTCTTTATTTACTTCAGCTATAGGTACTCTATTGAATATTGTTGTTGTTCTTGCAATTTGTTTCACACCGATGGCAATTGGACTTTCAACAAAACTAAGTAATACAGGTAGTTTTGAAAAATATGAGAAAACTAAAAAACTTTCTTTAATTAATAAAAGATATGAGCTAGGAAGCGACTTTTATCAAAAATTTAAAACTCATTCTATCATGAAAGATGTGTTTACTGATTCAAAACCTTACGGTGAATTAGGTAACTTATTTAATCAGTTTTCTAAGGATGACGGAAAGATTTCTAATAATTTATTAGCAAGAGCCCTATTTATGGGACAATCAAGTATAGAATCTTATACAACTAAAGATAATGTACTTAAAAATTGAAAAATTTATGACAATGTTTTAAAACCAGTTTATGAGGTTACAAAAGATTATAAATCAGACACCACAATTAAAAACTTAGACAGTAATTATTTATTTGGTTCATTTACAAATCAAACAAGTAGATCACCACTTAACTTGAAAGCTTATTCAAATTTTCTAAAAGGAAATGAAAAAACAAAAAATTTATCTGAATTATTTGATTATGCAACATCTGTTTACAATAAATATTGATATGGATTAGCAAATGAATCATACATTTCAAACTACTCAATAAGTTTTAAAGGCAATTCGTTATTACCAAGAATTGTTGGAACAACCAACTTGATATTGGGTGAAACAGAGAATTCTTCAAGACCTTCAGAAGAAGATAAACATGATTTAGAATACAACAAAGGATTATTTAACTTTTATAATGAACACCCAGAATTAATGGTTATGAACTTTTTAGTTACACAATTATATAATGTTGCAACTAATTTTGATAACTTTAATTTCGTAGATGTATTCAAAACTTATCAAGAGGACTTAACTTTCGAAGATGCCTTAGAAAAATATAATAGTGTTTATAATAAGGCTAACCAATTCAATAACATCAACTTTTTAGGCAACTTCTCTTGAATTTATAGAGGATATTCTAACGACCCCTTTTATATGGATTATTTTTATTCAGATCTTAGCACAACAATTATCACTCCTTATGAAGGGATCAAATATATAACACCAGCTGATATTCAATATGCTAAAGAAAAATCAGCAAGCAATCAGCTTTTAAAAAATTTCGAGCCTATATTTGACTCAAAATTAAAAGCAAAAGGTGGAATAAATTATTGATTATCTGTTTCATGTTGAATCGTAGCGACAGGAATATTCATATTATTCTCTGCTTTAATATTTAAAAGAAAATCTAAAATCTAAAACAAATAACCCTAACTTGGGTTATTTTTTTAATAAAAAAAACTAAAAATATAGGGGTAATAATTTTGTATAATAAGTATGTTTAATAAATTAGGAGGAATACGTAATAATGTCAACAAAATTAAATGGTATTGGTGCCAGCAACGGTATAGCTTTAGCTAAGGTTTATTTATTGGATGAACAACCAATCATAATACCTCAAAATAATATTACTAACACAGAAGAAGAATTAAATAATGTCAATCTAGCAATCATAAATGCAAAAAAAGATTTAGAAAATCTTCAAGTTATTGCAAAAGAGAAGTTAGGTGAAGAAAAGGCTGCTATATTCGAAGCACATGCGTCAATTTTAGAAGACCCTGCTATGGCTGAAGAGTTCACAGAATTAATAAAATCTAAAAATTATAACGGAGCAAAAGCAATCAGTGAAGTGGCAAACAAGTTTATTGAGATGTTTAATGCAATGGAAGATGAATATTTTAAAGAAAGAGCAGCAGACATTAAGGATGTTACAGATAGATTGATTAGATACGTTCTAAAATTGCCTGTAGTTGATCTTGCTACCATTTCAGAAGAAGTTGTAATTGTAGCAGAAGATTTAACACCTAGCCAAACAGCACAATTAAATCCAAAATACGTAAAAGGATTTGCATGTAATATTGGTGGTAGAACAAGTCACGCAGCAATAATGGCAAGAAGTTTGGAAATACCAGCGGTTCTTGGTCTGAAAACAATATTGGAAGAAGCTAAAAACGGAGATATCCTTGCGATTGACGGTAACTCAGGAGAAGTAGAAATAAACCCAGTAAGTAAAGAAGAATGAATCAAGAAAGCTGAAAACTTCTTGAAGGAAAAAGCTGAGCTAGAACAATTTAAAACAAAAAAAACATTAACAAAAGACGGTTATGATAAATTTGTTTTAGAAGGTAACATTGGTAGTCCCAAAGATGTTAGTGCTGTCCTAGAAAATGGTGGAGAAGGAATAGGTTTATTTAGATCTGAATTTTTGTATATGGATAACGATCACTTCCCTACAGAAGAAGAACAATTTGAGGCATACAAAAAAGTTGTCTCAGATATGAATGGTAAAATAACTATTATACGTACACTAGATATTGGTGGCGATAAAAAATTATCTTACTTCGAATTTCCTCATGAAATGAACCCATTTTTAGGATACAGAGCAATAAGATTTACACTTGATAGAAAAGATATTTTCAGAGACCAAATTAGAGCATTACTTAGAGCAAGTGCTTTCGGTCCTGTTGGAATTATGTTCCCTATGATAGCAACAGTTGATGAGTTCTTAGCGGCTAAAAACTTTACTTTAGAATGTAAAAAACAACTTGAGAGTGAAGGTGTAAGTGTCGGAAAAGACCTACAAATTGGTATGATGGTTGAAATACCAGCAGCAGCAATTCATGCTGAACAATTTGCTAAATACTCTGACTTTTTCAGTGTTGGAACAAATGACCTTATTCAATATTCTATGGCTGCAGATAGAATGAGTGAGCATGTAACCTACTTATATCAACCTTTTAACCCTTCTATTTTAAAGTTGTTGAAACTTACAATAGACGGAGCACATAAACACGGGAAATGAGCTGGAATGTGTGGAGAAATGGCTGGAGAACCAGACGCTATACCACTATTGATGGGTCTTGGGCTTGATGCTTATTCTATGTCTGCAACTAGTATTTTGAAAGCAAGAAGCATAATGTCAAAACTAACTACTCAAGAAACAAAAGATTTGGCTTCAAAAGCATTAGAGTGTGATACTTCGGAACAAGTATTAGAACTAGTGAAAAATTTGATGAAAAATAAATAAACTATTAAACTAATGCAATGTATTACGATATCATATTAATGAAAGAGGAGAGTGCTTAAATATGGGTTTATTCACAAAAAATAAAAGTATTGAAATTTTTTCACCAGTTGATGGTGAAATAATAGACTTAGCAAAAGTAGAAGATGAGGTCTTTGCAGAAGGAATGATGGGTGATGGTTTAGCCTTCGTACCATCTAATGGTGATTTTGTTGCACCAATGGCTGGAAAGTTAGTAACTGTTTTCCCAACCGGACATGCTTATGGAATAGAAAGTAAAAATGGAGTAGAAATTCTTTTACATATAGGTTTAGATACAGTTACCCTAGAAGGTGAAGGTTTTGATGTAAAAGTTAAACAAGGTCAAACAGTATCTGCAGGTGACCAGTTAGTTGTTGTTGACTTAGAAGAAGTGGCTAAAAAAGTTCCTTCTACACAATCACCTTTAATATTTACTATTGACTCTATGGAAGGCAAAAAGTTAGAAATAGTAAAAAAAGGAAAAGTAGCAAAAGGCGACTTGGTTGCAATCGTAAAATAAATTAATAAAATCTCAAAAATAATTTTGGTGAACTTTAACCACAATTATAAAAAGAGATTTTTTTTATTTTTTTATTTCTTGCAGAGTTCTCGTTATAATTTAGATAGTGACAAAAAGGTGGCTTATTGTGAGTAATGTGAAAATTCATCCAAAAAATAAAAAAAACAAACAACTTGATTTTAAAAGTTGACAAGATAAACATTTTTCTACTAACCATAATTTTAAGTTTGATATATTAAACTGAAAAACTGACGGTATGATTTTTGCAAGTTCTGCATTATTTGTACCCTTATTGTTATCGATAATTTTTACAATTTTTTTCAATTTACAAAATTCGGTAAATGTACAAGCAACACTCCAAGTACTAACTCTTATATCTGTTGGTGTTGGTTTTATATTCAATTATATGCGAAACGGTTCGGGCTTTTGAAAAAATGGTTATGGATGATTTTACATTTATACATTCTTACAACCTGTATTAGCTCTTCTATTAAGTATCTTTTTATTGAGTATACCGAACTCAGATGATATCAAAAGTTTTTTAACCATAGGATTATATATTGTGTCAACCACCATCCTTGTTATCTTGGTCATGACTAAGGACCGTACTATATTTAAAAGAATTAAAGAAACTTTAAAGACTCAAAAAGTAAAGTTATTACTTGTTACATTTGTTGGTATAGTGCTTATTTTGGCTATCTGTCAAGGTATATTTGTATATTTGTATAACTGAATATTTAATATAAAAGGCGAATCTAATAATCAAGAAAGTTTAATAGGACCGCTAAAAAATAAAAACACACCTACCATAACAAAAGTTATTTACTTGTCTATTTTATTTATATATGTTGTTTTATTAGCACCTATTTGTGAAGAAATAGTAACTCGTAATTGCTGATTCTTGAATGTTTCTAATAAGTGGTTCGCATACATTACAAGCTCAATTTACTTTGGTTTTCTACACTTTGGTTTTACAGGTGATTATATTCATTCACTGAGCTACATATCAAGTGGTTTTATTTTGGGTGGTGCTTTTATTTTAACCAAAGGGAATGTAACTTACTCATGAATGTTACACCTAACTAACAATTTAATATCGTTCATACTATTATTAGTATCAATATTCATATAGGAGAAATAATGACAATTTTAAACGTAAATCAAAATGATGAGAATCAAACAATTTTTAACTTCATTAAAAAGAATTTTAAAACAACTAAACTATCTATAATTTATAAATGATTTAGAACTAACAAAATCAAATTAAACAATAAGAAAGTAAAAGATCAAAAACTTAAATTAAAAGCTGGGGATGAGATTAAGGTATACGACTCATCACAAAGTGTTTTAAGAGATGAATTCGTAATGTGTGATTTCTCTAGTTTAGATATTATTTTTGAAGATGAAAACATTCTTATTATTGATAAAAACCACAATGTAGAAATGCACTCTCAAATAAATCCTTGTCTAGATAACATGGTTAAGACATACTTAATAAGAACAAAACAATATAGTCCAGAAGAAGAAAATAGTTTTGTTGTTAGTCATGTTCATAGGTTAGATAAGCTGACAGCGGGTCTGGTAATTTATGCAAAAAATAAAAAGACTTTAGATGTTATGCTTCTCGCAATACAAAATAAAATGCAAATACAAAAATACTACCAAGCAACTTTGGAAAATGATAGTCTTCCCGAGGGCCTTGTTGAGGGATTTATATTATATGATAGTGAAAAGCAAAAATCTGTTTATTCCGAAATAGAAAAACCCGGTTATAAGAGTTGCCAACAAATTAATAAATTAGTTGATAAACTCAAGTATACTTATGAGATTCAACTCTTATCAGGCAGAAAACATCAGATAAGAGCAATATGTAGCTTTTTTAAAGCACCAATAGTTGGTGACTTTAGATATGGTGCTGAAAGAACGGGTGTTAAAGCAATTGGCTTAGTTGCAAGCAAGTTACGTTTCGAGAACTTTGAAAATGATTTAGCATACTTAAACGGAAAGGAATTCCTATCTAAAAAAAGAGTTTAAATGATAAAATATTATTTATATAAGGAGGAGGACTAAATGGTATCTACAAAACAGGGTATTTTCAGTATTATTATCGGTACTACTATATCGCTTTTTAATGCCATAATTCAATTTTTAACTATTTATTGGGTTTTGGAAAAGTTTGGATCACAATTTAACGGGTTTATCAGGTTGGTTAGTTCCTTTTCGGCATTGATTGCAACTGCCGAAGGTTCTCTTGGTTTAGCAACAACGATTTTATTGGTTAAACCCATTGTTCAAAATGATTGAATAACCGCTAACGAAATTTATTCTACCTCAAAAAAAGCTTATAAAAAATCTGCTTTAACTAGTATAATTCTTGTCTTGTTACTAGCATTTATTTATCCTCTATATGTTGGTGTTTCTGCAAATGGTAGCATATTTGATACTTCTAGTTGAAAGCAAATTGGGTTAAATATCACTCAAAACGGCGAGACTACACTTTTAGGTTATTGAGCGCTACTGATTATTACCCTTATATTTGGTTTCAAAAACTTTGTAGGTTCTTATTGATTTAATGTCTACGAAAACTTAATCGCAGCAGATAATAAAAACTCAATTAGACGCTTAGTAATATTATTCACAGATATTACAGTATATTGGATACTGTTCTATTTGCTTAGTTTAAAAAATGTGAATGCCATAATTCCATTTATATCCATATTACTTTATTCGCCAATTAAAGGTGCAATGATTTATTTATATGCAAAAAAGAAATACCTTTGATTGAAATATTACAAGGATTTTAATAGTTTCAAACTAAATACTACCAAGCGAAAAATTGTAGTTTCTTCAATTGGTACATCATTATTATTAAATACTGACGTTATAATAGCATCACTTGTTCTTGGTCTTGGAGTATCTTCTACTCTTTCGCTATATCTTGTAATTGCGGTTAACACGCGTCTAATTATGACAAATTTTATTACATCATTTAGAGAGTTCTTTGTAGTTCTAGTTGCCAAACGGGGTAGAATTCAGTGAGAAAGCTACGCAAAATATGAACTTTATATTTATTTAGTGGCTGGGTTTACTTTTATAAATATGTCAATATTATCACCTTATTTTGCCAGTGCATTGTATGGTGATATTGCTCAAAAGTCTCTGGAAACATTGAGCGGTGAAGATGAAGCGTTGAGATTCATGTTTTATAATCCGTACTTTTCTATACTATACGCTAGTTCAACAGCTTTAATAATTTTGTGCGAAGCACAAATAACCCTTATTCATGCAAAGGGTAGGTATGGGGAAGTATCGAAGTTCCAAAACTATTTAGGTTCTATTTATATAGTTTTAAGTTTTGCAATAAGCTATATATGTAAGATAACCAATGCAGGTGGGGAAAACTTCGCATTGGTGTCAGGTATCATTGCTCTTTACACAATTAAAATGATCTTTTTAGTAGCTAGATATGCTTATTTATGGTTTTATGTTTGAAAATACGCAACTTACAATTCAACTAAAAAACACGTTCTGAATAATTTTTTAATACTTATAGTACCGGCTATAACTATGAGTTTGATAAATTGATTTGTGATAAAAAATAAGTTTGATGTAGAATCATCAGCAAGAGGTAATGCACCTATTCAACCTTTAATCGGATTATTCTTTGGAGTTATTTTTGTTTCTGGTGTTGTGCTAGTATTGTTCGCTTATTTATTTTCTCCAAAAATGATGAACGGGATCATGATTAATATGCCATTGATTAACAAAATAGTAACAAAAAAACTCGCTGAGGAACGTCAAAAGCGATTTGAAGAGAATGGTATAGATGTAAATGATATTGTCGACAATACAGAACAACTATCACAAGCTCTTTATGGAATTAAAGATGACAGTGCAGCTGCCCATATTTCTTTAGAAACATTAGATATAAATGTCAACTCAAATAATGAAAAAATTTATATTATAAAAGGGAAATAACACTCCTTTTTTTATTTTTTTCTAGGCTTATTGTTGGTATGTTGGGAATGGTATAATAAGTTTGGTGAAAAGAAATGACGAGTTTATCAATTTGATTCCCTATTGTGTTAACAATACCTATTATCTTTATGTTTTACACATCAGGGACTATTATATTAGAACTTTTAAAGTTTAAAATAAAGAATAGTTTTTCAGCAATTGCAGCTGGTTTTTTTACTTATTTCACATTTATATCAGTACTAACATTTCCATTACAACTTATTTCTGTACTACCTTATATATTCTTTATATATTTCATATGAGCATTGACAATTTTGTTTATCGCTTTTTGTTTTGTTTTCTCAAAGTACTGACTATCAACAAACGTTTTCTCATTGAACACAATCATCTACATGGGAATAGTTGCTTTGATTGTAGGTATTAATTTTTTAGGTATCCAATTCGTGAATAACGTTAGTTTTGCACGACACAAAAACACATTATCAATATTGAACTGATTAAAAGATAATCCTGTTTCATTTTTCAATAACGCAACATTATTTAATTTTTTAGGTTTCAAACCATTTCAAGGGTGATATACTTTTCAGCTATCTTTGATAATATTGGGTAATATTGAAACCTACCAGTATCAAGATTTCATAAAACCTTTTTGTTTTATTATTGATGCATTTCTTTTCTCTTCAATATTCATAACTATGTTTGAGGCTTTAAAGAAAAAAACTAAAAGCATAAATACTTGTGCTTTGTTCGCCATATCTCTAATTATATTCTCAATAAGTAAATTATTGATAGCCTACTTTGACGCATCGTTCTGGGGAGGAGAGTCAATATTCATTTACTTAGTATTTTATTCAATAATGTTATTATTGAAGTACACCACTTCTGAGTATAGAGAAAGAAATAACACATTTTTTAATGGAATGGTTTTAGGTGGTTATATTTGTTTTTCTTGAGATAGTTCTTACCAAGTATTATTTCTTCTTTATGGATTTATATTTGTAATTCAAAAAACGTACTCTAGAAACTTCACTAAAGATTTACTAAAACTTTCTATATTCTCATTGATTGATATATTTTTCTTTAACATTGTCTTGGGTTATTATATACAAAGTCTTCTTTTTGGAATACTTACTGTCTTCTTGATATTGACTGCTTTTTGAATGTCTCGTAATTATTCGGTTGTATCAAAGTTTGAAATATTTATTGACCAAAAGACAAATTTCACAATATTGCTACTTCCTATAAGTTTTATGTTGATTTCCATCGCTATCACACTAGGGATGGAGCAGCCGTTTGTATCAACAAACGATAACTACCTTAACTTTCTTTACGTTTGAACTTCAATATTTAAAAATAAAAACGTTAACTTTTGAACAACTTTTATTCTCGCAATGGTTATTTTAGCCTTATCATTTTTTTGAATATTCATTAGGAAAAAAATTAGAACTACAGGGCTTACAGGAATTATTGATTTGATATTGATTAGTTATTTAACTTTCTACAATCCGATAGTTGTTAAGTTTATAAACTTCATATACCCAGATATGACAAAAACAAATGGTGTTGTTATGATAGTAATGGGTATAGTATTATTAAATGTTGTTGTTTATTGATTGTTCGACTTTATTAAAAGACGAAAAGTAAGCACAAATGAACCAGTTATTATTAAAAAATATACTTGATTAAGTTTATAGGAGATATTATTATGAGCAATATAAAGGAAAAGTTAGATAGCTTGAAAAAAAAGCTTAATGAGTGAAACCACGCATACTACGTTTTAGATGCGCCTTTGGTTTCAGATGCTGAATATGATTCACTTTTGAAAGAACTTATCGAACTAGAAAGTTTAAATCCAGAACTAGTTACATCAGATTCTCCAACTCAAAAGGTTGGGGGACTCGTACTAGATAAGTTTGCCAAACACAAACATCAGGTGCCTATGCTAAGTCTTAGCAACGCTTTTAACGAACGTGATTTGATTAATTTCGATGATCAAATATTTAAAAGTATAGGTAATAAAAATTATAATTACTTTGTTGAACCAAAAATTGATGGGTTATCTATATCTCTTCTTTATAAGTTCGGCGTTTTACAAAAAGGTGTCACAAGAGGAGATGGTTACTATGGGGAGGATGTAACTAATAATGTTAAGACAATAAAAAGTATTCCTTTAAAAATAGAAAATTCAGATGAATATTTTGAAGTTAGAGGTGAAGTTTTTCTTTCTAAAAAAGAGTTTTACAAAATAAATGAAAAAAGAAAAGAAAACGATGAACCTCTTTTTGCCAACCCCCGAAATGCTGCTGCTGGAACACTAAGACAAATAGACTCATCAATAGCAGCAAGCAGAAATCTAGATGCTTTTTTATATTATTATATGAATAGAATCAAATATCACAAACACTCTGAATCATTAGATTTTATTAACTCTGTTGGTTTTAAAGTAAATAAGTTAGGTAAATTATGCGAAAATATTAATGATGTCTTGGAACATATTAACTATATCAACAATATAAGAAGCGAACTTGATTACGAAATTGATGGAGTTGTTATCAAACTAGATAATTTTGATTTATATGATCAAGTTGGTTATACATCTAAATCACCAAAGTGAGCAATAGCATATAAGTTTCCCGCAGAAATAAAAGAAACTTTATTGAAAGACATTTTTGCCACTGTTGGTAGAACAGGGAAAATAACTTATAATGCAGTTCTAGAACCTGTTCAACTTGCTGGTACTACTGTTCAAGCAGCCACTTTACATAATTCTGACTTTATCCACAATAGAAAAATAAAAGTTGGATCAAAAGTCAAGGTAAAAAAAGCGGGTGACATAATACCAGAGGTTATAGAAGTTGTTAAAGATGAGAATTATAATAACCTTGAAAATTGAAAAGAACCTCTTGAGTGTCCAGAATGTAAGTCAAAACTTGAAAGATTTGAAGATGAAGTAGACCAATATTGTATCAACAATTTATGTCCAAGAAAAAGAATCAGAAGTATTGAGCATTTTGTCTCTCGTGACGCAATGAATATCGAAGGTCTAAGTATAAAAATTATTGAAAAACTTTATGACAACGGTCTAATCAAAAAAGTTTCTGATTTGTATACATTGAAAACTAGCAAAGAGAAAATTTTAACACTCGACAAAATGGGCGATAAGTCTGTCTCAAATTTACTTACAGCCATCGAAAATTCTAAAAAAAACTCTTTGGAAAAAATATTCTTTGGACTAGGTATCAGACATGTTGGTAAAAAAACAGCCCAAACTTTGGCTATTAATTTTCAAAATATTGACAATATCCTAAAAGCTAGTTTCGAAGATTTTAGTAAAATATATGATATCGGTCCAATTGTTGCAAAATCAATAATAGATTGAAGAGAAGTAGCTCAAAATATAGATTTAATAAACGACTTAAAAGCAAACGGTGTTAATTTAATTTACTTAGGAAATATTGGAAGCGTTTTCAACGAAACCATTAGCAACAAAAACTTTGTCATAACTGGAACGCTATCTAAACCAAGAAATCATTTCAAAGATATTTTAGAAAGCTACGGTGCTAAAGTTATAGATAGTGTTAGCAAAAAAACAGATTATCTTTTAGCAGGTAAAGATGCTGGAAGTAAATTAGAGAAAGCAATAAAATTAAACATAAAAATATTAAGTGAAGAAGAGTTCAACAATATGATAGGAGACATAAATTAATGAAAATCACAAAGAATTTGATAAAAGAGCTAGCAGCCGATGTTATGCTGGAATTGGATGAAAATGAGGTCAATGAAATTACAAACTTGGAAAATGATATTTTAAATAAGTTTGAAAAAGTTCTTTTAATAAACACCGAGGGTGTTGAGGAAGCACATTACCCTTTTGATTTAACAAATAGCTATTTAAGAGAAGATGAGGTTTCAAAAACAACACCAAAAGCAAAAGTTTTAAGAAATGCACCACAAACATCAGAAGGTTATGTGGTAATTGAAAAGGTAGTGAACTAATGGAAATAAAGTTTTTAAGTATTAAAGAACTAAACGAAAAATTAAAAAATCAGGAAATCACTATCTCCCAACTAACAAATTTAACTATCAAAAACCTAAAAGAAGAAATGAGCTCAAACTTTCTTGTGACTTTAACCGAAGATCATTCCCTTGAAAGAGCAAAGGAGTTGGAAAAAACAAAAAATTTTGATAATCCACTTTATGGAATTCCTTATGTAACAAAAGACAACATATCGACAAAAGACATTCTAACAACTGGTAGCTCAAGAATTTTATCAAATTACTATCCTACTTTTGACGCAACAATAACAGAAACCCTTGATAAGTCTGGTGCTATCCTTTGTGGTAAGGCCACTTTGGATGAACTAGGTATGGGGGGTACTGGACTTTTTGCGTTCAACGGAGAAGTTCGTAACCCTTTAGATAAAGAAAGAATAATTGGTGGAAGCTCAAGCGGAAGTGCTTTTGCGGTGGCTACTGGTTTAGTACCTTACTCAACAGGGACAGACACTGGTGATTCAATTCGTAAACCAGCAAGCTATACAGGTATTGTTGGTTTTAAACCAACTTACGGAAGTATTTCTAGATATGGTGTGATACCATATTCTCCAAGCTTAGACCATGTTGGGTTTTTTACTAGAAGTGTAGAAGATATGGCTATATTGTGCGATGCTTCTTTCGGTTTAGACCACAATGACTTTACATCAATAGATAACAAACAAAGTTTTTCTGCAAACTTAAATGAAAAAAAAGAAAAAATCAAGTTTGGTTTTTTAACATCTGTAGAAAAATATATGGATAAAAGTTTGCTTGGAAGCTACAAAAAACTTTTCGATAAGGTTAAAAAAGACGGCCATGAAGTTATTTTTGTAGACTTCAAAAAAGAGCTACTCGATGCTATAACTGCCGTATATATGATGATATCTTTCTCAGAAGGTGCAACCACACACGCGAACCTGGATGGTATTAATTTTGGTAAAAGGGAAAAAGGACAAGATTACCTTGAAATTATGCGAAACTCAAGATCAAAAAACTTTGGATCCACAGTGAAAAGAAGATTTGTTATTGGAAGTTTTCAGTTAAAAAAAGAAAATCAAGAGAGACTTCTTGCAAAATCTAAAAAGGTACGACGATTAATTAATGAAGAGTTATCAAGAGTATACGAAGAGATAGATATTTTAATTTTGCCACCAAGTTTGAATGTGGCACCTAAAGTTTCTGAAGTTCTAGGTACTGATGTAGAAGAAAGAGATAACGATGAAAAAGTATTTCTTGAAGATCTTTTAATTTTAGCTAACTTCAACGGTATGCCTTCAATAACTTTGCCTTTTATTAAATCCAACGGTCTTCCAATAGGTATAAATTTAAATGCCAGACCAAAAAATGACTTGGAATTATTACAAGTATCTAAGTATATAGAAGAAGTAGTTGCAAAGCAAAAAAATGGGGGTGAGACAAATGACTAATTTTGAAGTAATAATTGGTATTGAAAATCACGTAGAGTTGAAATCAAATACAAAGATATTTTCACCTGCACCAGTTAATTTCGGCCTTGAACATAACACTCAAGTTTCCGAGGTTGATCTTGGTTATCCTGGAGCTTTACCAAGTGTTAATAAAGAATGTGTTCGTCTTGCATTACTTGCGTGTAATGCATTAAATTTGAAAATAGACCCCTTACTAAGATTTGATCGCAAAAACTATTTTTACCCTGATTTAGTCAAAGGGTTTCAAATAACTCAACAATTCTTTCCAATAGGGAAAGATGGCTTTTTAGAAATAGAACTAGATAACAATACTTCTAAAAAAATAGAGATAGAAAGACTTCATATCGAAGAAGACACAGCCAAACAGATACACAAAGATAATTTGACATTTATCGATTATAACAGAAGTGGTATAGGGCTGATAGAAATCGTTACTAAACCAGTAATTAGATCATCTGATGAGGCTGTTGCTTATGTAAATGGTTTAAGAGAGATTTTGCTATTCCTAGGTGTAAGTGATGTTAAAATGAACGAAGGGTCATTAAGATGTGATGTAAACATTTCTTTACGTCCATTTGGATATGACGGCTATGGTTCCAAAGTAGAAGTTAAAAATTTAAACTCGCTAAACAATGTAAAAAAAGCTATTGAGTTCGAAATCAAAAGACAATCAGACTTATTACTTAACGGGCAAAAAATTCAACAAGAAACTAGACGTTTTGATGAAAGCAAACAAGAAACTGTCTTAATGAGAGTTAAAAACGATGCGGTTGATTATAAATATACACGCGAGCCAAATATTTTTCCGATAAAACTAAATGAACAATGAATAAATGAAACTATAATTAATGCACCTGAGTTACCATCAGTAAAAAGAAAAAGATACTTTGATGATTATAAATTATCAATGGATGATATAAATTATATTCTTTCAGACTTAAACTTGACATTATTTTTTGAAGAGACAATAAGTTATGGTGCTGACCCTAAAAAAGTGGCGAACCTTTTAATAACAGAAATAAAAGCAATATTAAATAAGGATAATATAACTCTGAAGGGGTCAAATTTAAGACCAAAAGACTTATTTAAAATCATCTCACTCACAGATAAAGGAGTTATTTCTTCAAAACATGTAAAAATGATCATGCCAGTAAAAATCAAAAGTAATGAAAACGTGCTTTCAATTATAGAGAAAAATAATTGAAAACTTATAAGTGACACAGACGAAATCAAAAGATTAGTAATGCCTATTGTTGAAAAAAATACTTCGTTGATAAAAGAACAATTTATAAACAGACCTGAAAGGGTAGAAAAGACAATAATGGGTGAGTTGATGAAATGTACCGGTGGAAATGTTAACCCAGATATTGCAATCAATATAATCAAAGAACTTGCAGAAGCAGCTTTTAAAAATCAATAATTGTACAAAATAAACTAAAAAAAGAACCTTGGTTCTTTTTTTAGTTAATGCTTTTATTCATACTCATCTTCACCACGTATTTTAAGAACTAAGTCATTTATCATATGATTCTTAGCGAAAACGACTAATACATCGTCTTCTTTGAGAGTAGTATATTCATCGGGTATGACAATTTTACCATTTCTTTTAATTTGAACAATGTTGAAGTCTTTATTTGAGCTCAACCCAGCGTCTCCGATTGTTTTATTAATTACGTTTTCTTCTGCTACTTTAATGCTTGTAAAAACATATTCTCCATCGGTTGATTGAACCTCACTTTCAATATCAAAAAGCGACTTAGTTGCAACCATTTTTCCTGTTATTACATCAGGTATGATTACCTTGTCCTCGTCTAATCCAAGTGCTAATAAAATTCGTTTATGATGTTTGTCTCTTGCCTTAACGATTATATTTTCAACACCTAGATCAATTAAATTTAAAACAGTAAGTATACTTGCTTCCATATTTGTTCCAAAACAAACAATTACTCCATCAAATTGTGATATTCCATTTTTCTCTAGTGCTGCTTTGTTGGTAGTATCTAATACAACAGCTTCAATAGAGTCAAACTCAGACATATATAAATTTAATTTTTCAACATTTAGATCAAATATTTTTATATGTTGTTTTTTTTCTTCTAATGTCTGGGCTACAGATAATCCAAAATAATTCGCTCCCATAATAGCGAAACTTTTCTTTCTAGCCATATTTTGCCCCTCATTTCTTTACTCATTTTATTATATAACTCTTTTAAAGTTTGTTGTATAATTTAAGGTAGTTTTATTAATTAGGAGATGATTTTGTGGATAATTCTAATAATAACTCACTTACAACTGGTGAACCTAAGTCTGGAAAAAAGAAAAGGTCAAAAAGAAAATACTCAACTGAAAAATCTGAGAAAACCTTTTTTGCAAAACTAAAAAATTGATGGCCGTTTTCTAGGGTTAGCGGTAGGATTATATCCGTTTACCTGCTTACCATTGTAATTGGTGGTTTTTTATTGAGCATTCCTGGTGTTGTAAAAGAGGAGTCTAATTTTTGAAACTTTATAACTGGTATGTTTACCGCCTCAAGTGCATTTTCTGACACAGGTATTACAATGATACAAACTAACACTGGATATAGCTTTTTTGGCCAGTTTTTAATATTGCTTCTTATACAAATGGGTGGGATCGGTATTCTAACTGTTAAAATTGTATTTTTAGTATTTTTAAATAAAAAAATTTCATTAGATGACCAAAGTGTCGCAAACACCGAAAGAGGAAGTAACTCTCTTGCAAACACTGTTGAAATGATTAAAGATGCGTTCTTCTTTCTCCTTTCTGTAGAAATTATCGGAGCATTTATTCTATTTTTTGGATTTTATTTCACTCCAATGTCAAAGAGTTATTTGCAAGAGAATCCAAACACTACTACAAATCCATATCATAATTTTGGAACATCATTGTGAGCGTCTATTTTTCATTCAGTGAGTGCTGTTAATAATGCGGGATTTGATATTTTGAGTGGAAACTCATTGCAACCTTATAATCAAGATGACTCAAGAGGTTACATCCTACAATTTACATTTTTAGCTCAATGAATTATCGGTGGTCTTGGTTATCCAACATACCATGATATTAAAAGAAAATTTCGTGCTAGAAAATTAGGTAAAACAGTTAAGTTTTCTTTATTCACAAAACTTAACTTTATAGTGTATGTAACTTTATTTATATTGGGTCCAGTTTTAGTGTTTCTTTCTGAATATTTAACGATCGAGAATAGTGCTATCTTACTTAATAAAGATAGTAACGGGGAGCACTCAGAAAAAATATGAAAACCAGCCTATGTTTGAATAATTGATATATTATTCAATGTTTCTTCTTGTAGAAATGCTGGTTTTGCGAGTGTGGATATTAATAATTTTACTGCTGGGTCAAAGTTCATTTTATCAATTTGAATGTTTATTGGTGCAGCGCCTTCTTCAACGGCTGGTGGTATTAGAACAACGACTCTAGCAATTTGTTTTATAGCAATTTTCTCAATAATGAGAAATAAATCTTCTACAGAAGCGTTTAAGAAACGTATCCCAGACGAAACTGTTAAAAGAAGTTTTGCTGTTGTATTACTTTCCTTCATGATTGTATTGGTCAGCATATATGTTGTTTATTTAGACTCTAACG
The DNA here is from genome assembly GCF_964273395.1 of Spiroplasma endosymbiont of Megachile willughbiella. Lineage (NCBI taxonomy): Bacteria > Bacillati > Mycoplasmatota > Mollicutes > Entomoplasmatales > Spiroplasmataceae > Spiroplasma > Spiroplasma endosymbiont of Megachile willughbiella. Next base: position 134,711 of record NZ_OZ187005.1, read on the forward strand.
AGATGTTGTTTAACACTGATGACTCAAAAAATACCGAATCCACAATCATTAAACTAATTGTTTATGTTTGTAGTGCTTTTGGAACCGTTGGTTTTCAACCATTTACTAATGGTCAGATTATTCAAATGGGTGTCATAAGTAAAATTATGCTAGTAATAACAATGTTTATAGGTCAATTAGGTATATCTAATACTTTGTTGGCTTTCGTTAAACCTAAAAACAAACAGAATTACGGATATTTAGAAGAAGATGTAACAATCGGATAATAATTAGTGTATATATTAAATAAAATCTACAACTTCAAAAGTGTAGATTTTTTAACATGATTAAGTCACTTACAATTGATCTCGATATCAATTATGAGCATTGTAAGTGGTATAAGATGTCATAAATCACTCATATAGCTTAGATTAATAATAAAAAAACTCGTTCTTTTAATCTAATAGCGTCTTTAGTTAGTGTATTAAGACTTCAAAACAATATGAAAACTTTGCATTATTATAGGGTGCAATTGTAGGCAAGTATAATCAAAAGCTTGTGCTTAAACGCCTTTTTTATGAAAGAAAATCAGAAGTTGTTTATTGAAACACTTATCTTATCTTGGGTAAACAACAAAAAGTTTGTCATTGAGTACTAAGTTGTAGATTTTTATCCAAAGAGTGATATTATTAACAAGTTCATAGATAGAGTTCTATTAAAAATAAAAAAAGAAAAAAAATTCAAAATTTTGTTGCTTTTATTTATATTTATATGCTATTATGAATAAGTAGATTTTGCTCTATGGCTTTTTAGCTCAGTTGGTAGAGCAACCGGCTGTTAACCGGTTGGTCGCAGGTTCGAGTCCTGCAAAAGCCGCCATTTTTTATGGCCTGTTGGTGAAGCGGTGAACACACACGGTTTTCATCCGTGCATACACGGGTTCGATCCCCGTACAGGCTACCATTATTTTATTGTTGGAGTGCTAGCTCAGTTGGGAGAGCTCCTGCCTTACAAGCAGGCGGTCGGCGGTTCGAGCCCGTCGCACTCCACCATTTTTTTATGCTGATGTGGCTCAATTGGCAGAGCAACTGACTTGTAATCAGTAGGTTGTAGGTTCAAGTCCTATCATCAGCACCATCAAAAGAATTTAAAACAATCTTACAAGAAGATTGTTTTTTTATTAAGTGAAATATTGTATCATTAAAGAAATATGGGGTACATAATGAAGAAATGAGTTTTTATTTTAATTATTATAGGGTCAATATTTTTGTTCTTAAATCAACTTTTGACACTTATATTCTATAAGACGGTTTCAACAGCCCTTGGTTCTTTCAATTTACTTGGTTATGGCATGGTAATTGGTTATTTGGTGGTTAACATTATATGGATAAGCACCTACACAATATTAACTTTACTAAAAGGTAAATTAACAAAAAACTACACAGGAGCAATACTAGGTCTAGTTTTCTCTGTGACTACAATTTTGTTATCTTGACTTTTTGTAACTTGAATTTTTTGGGCATTGAATCTTATATTTTCTATATTAATTACAATAGCAATGTCAGTTATCATTAAAGATAATAGAGAAAATTTATAATAATATATTTTATATCTTGTAAAAAATCCTAGTTAGATTTAAATAGGAATTTCTGTAGTTATATAATTGTAATTAATAAAGGATTATGATAAAAATAATAATTTTTAGAGTTTTAGTTACACCTTACTTAAAAATATGTTATTATAATTTTGTTCAATTTTCGTCTCGTTAGCTCAGTCGGTAGAGCAACTGGCTTTTAACCAGTGGGTCATAAGTTCAAGTCTTATACGGGACACCATTTTTCCGGAATTGGCGGAATTGGCAGACGCACCAGACTTAGGATCTGGCGTTGTAAAACGTGGGGGTTCAAGTCCCTTATTCCGGACCATAAAAGATTTTAAATCATTCTTAAGAATGATTTTTTTTTATTAAAAATTGGTAGAAAAACTATAATATAATTAAAAAAGGTGATAACGTGAGAAATGAATTTAAAGAAAAATTATTAATATTCTCTGACTTGGATGGGACTGCACTAAATTCTAATCATGAGTTTAGCGAACGAACGAAGAATACAGTAAGAAAAGCTTATGAAAACGGTCATTATTTTATTCCAATAACCGCAAGAAGTACTAAAGATGGAATTTTCACACAAGCTATAAATATCGGAATTGATAAGTTGGGTGGAATAGCCGTATCAAATAATGGTACTCATATTTACGATTTTGAATCAGGAACTTGGTTACGTGAGATATATGTAAGTCAAAAATTAATAAAAAAAATATTTAACAAAACATTTGGCAAGGTCGGCAAATATAAAGTTCACTATTTTGCCAACGACATAACTTATGTATATGGTCCAGGGGAAAATTCAAGATATTGAAGCGATATAATGAAGGTTGATTATAAGGTAATTGAGTCACTTGAAGAGATAACAAAACCGATATCACATTTAACAATAATCTTACCCGATAATGCTGGTGAAGTTGAGGAAAAAGAACTTCATAAAGACTTCAACTTTGCCAAAAGAGATTTAGACATAATCAAATATACAAACAGAGTTTATGAGATAATACCCAAAAATATTAATAAAGGAGAAGCTGCACAATTTATTTCAAAACATTTTGCTAAAAAGAATAAATCTTTCCAATCAATATGTTTCGGGGATAATTTCAATGATATTCCTTTATTTGAAAAAACTGATTATTCAGTTGCTATGGATAATGCAATTGATACTTTAAAAAAAATAGCTACACACAAAACTCTCTCTAATAACGAAGATGGTGTAGCGCACTTTATAGAAAAAGAAATACTTTAAGGAGAAAAAGAAAATGGCAAAAATTATTACTAGTAAAGAAGAATTTAAAAACGAAATATCAAAATCAAACACTGTAGTTGATTTCTATGCAGACTGATGTGGACCTTGCAAAATGCTTGCACCCGTATTTGATGAAGTAGCAAAGGAACAAACTGAAATAAACTTTATAAAAGTTAATACAGATGACTTGAAAGAAATAGCAAACGAATATGGAATAATGTCAATTCCAACTTTAATTAAATTTGAAAATGGTGAAGAAAAACAAAGACATTCAGGTTTTATAGGAAAAGACCAATTAATTCACTTTGCAAAGTAGGCACAACCAAAAATATAAAATGATAGCATTGGACCTTGACGGTACCCTGATTGGTAAGGGGAGAAAGGTTTCAAAAGAAAATATAAAAGCTATCAACATGGCTAGAGAGGCCGGAATGAAAATTTGTATAGCCACCGGGAGAAGCATAAGTAGAGTATTAAGCATTGCAAAAGAAATCGGAAGTTTCGAGTTTGAAGAATTTGTAATTTGTTTAAACGGCGGAGGAATATATAAATTAAAAAAAGATTTTTCTTACGAAATAATTAAAGAAGTGTTTTTCGAGATTGAAGATGTAAATTCTATCTATGAAAAATCTAAGGAACTAAAAATAAATTGTTTTTCTTATATAGAAGACCCTAAGATATCTTATGTGATAAAAAAGGGTGGACTTTTTATTTGGTTCATGAAGAAAATAACAAATAGGAAACTTATCATTTTTAACAATAAAAACATAAAACATAGAGCATATAAAGTAATAGCCTGTGGAAAAAAGAACAACATACAAGATCTTAAAAAGTTCATTGAAAATAAAAACTACGAGAGTTATGCTTGAAGTTATGTCTCAAAAAAAACTATGAATATAGAAATTAGTCCACCGAATGTCGATAAGGTAAATGCCTTAAAAATTGTTTCAGATATTTATAATATTGTTAAAGAAGAAGTTATTTATTTTGGTGATGGTGAAAATGATAGACGCTCAATAGAATGGGCTGGTGTGGGTGTTGCAATGGAAAATGCCTCACATTCTATCAAAAGTTCTGCAAACGAAATAGCACCACATCATAAAAAAAACGGTGTATCATATAAAATTCACCGATTTATTGATTAAACTTGATTTACTACAATAAGTTGTTTAAAATAAATAAAAATAATAAAGGGGCTAAAAAAAATGAAAAAATTATTAATTGGATTGTTGACAGTATCTATGTCAACAGCTGTTGCTTCAAATGCAGTAGCGTGTACAAACTTTAAAGTAAATGAGTTAAACGAACCTTTAAAGATAGAAAATCCAAATGCCGATGGGGGCACAAAGCAAGGTGAACAATTACTCAAAACTTATAACAAATCAAAATCAATGAAGTGAGGAGAAGTTTTAACAAAAGATTATAGTTCATCAAGTGAAAAAGGTCCTCAAGCTAGATCTGCAAATTTATCTAACTCTATTACAAAGTCTACATTAGCAGATAAAAAACTCCTTAATATTGAAGGTGATTTATCATTTACACCTTATACAGATATCGGTATAGTTAAAGATACTGCTGAATACCTTTTAAAAGAGAAAGGTGTTAGTTCAAACCATCACGGTGATGCTGAAAAAAGTCTAATTGACAAGAATAACGAGTATAATAACCTAGGTAAATTAATTAACAACAAAGAAATTTTTAGTGATAATGACGGCATAACATTAGGTTTTATGCAAAATGCTAGCGACGAAGATAAATTAGAACCTATGTGAGACGCCGCACCAAATAGGAGTGCGAATAAATCAGCCGATTGATTTGAAAAAAGATTTGAAGAATGAACAAACAACGGTCTAAATAATGAAAAATTAACCATATCATTTGGACCATTTGCAAATTCCCTTTGACATGAAGCATATAAAAATAATTTAACAGAAGAAGAATTAGCAGATAAGTTACAAAAGATTTCAGAGAAATACAAAACAAAAAAATTTGACTTTTACTTTGCAGCACCTTATTTGTCAAACAAAGGTAGTTATGCGGACTCTCAAAGACTTTTAGCAGGGGCTTTAAAAATACTTCTAGAAAAACATAAAAATTTTGATATAAGATTGTCACTTGTTGTCTCAACAGAAGATGGAATTTCAAGTGTTGCTGGACAAGAAAATTGAAATGGAGATATTTCATTATTATCAGATGAAGAGTTTCCTTTATTCATGTTCACCAAGTACTTGGGTACGAATTTTAGATTAAATCTAGTATTACCATATTTGACATATACTGATAAGCACTCTTCAAATGAAGATTGAGAATTACCAATCATGAAAAAAGCAATTGAGAATACAAAAAATACTTGAAAGATTATGAATCAAAATGTTAATGGAAATAATGAGACAAGAGATGACAATTTTTATTTTAAACATATGGGAGTTACTCCTTGAATTGGTAGACGTGCAGAAAAAGCGGTTTATAATTTTACTGCTAAGGATGCATTGGAATTGAGAAAATTTGCAAAGGAAAAAGGGTTAGGACAAATTTCGATGTTCTACTTAACAAGAGACTATCCGTCTAAGTTTGAAAGTAATAATGAAAGTAAGGAAGCTTTAGCTGATAAAAATCCACTAGACCAAAACATAAGATCTGGTGCAGGGTTTGAAAAACTTACTTTTGCTAAGATATTATCAGGTCATTTAAATGAAGCCAAAGACGAAGTAACAAAAGCTGAGGATTTAGAAAAATTAGATGGATATATTGACTACGAAAAGAATATTAAAAATAATAAAGAGCTAGACGAAATTATTCAAAAGGAGCCTAATCAATGAGATGGTGTATCAGGAAGTACGCCAGGTGACGGTAATGTTGTAGCACCATCTACACCAAGTACTTCTTCTAAATCTAATTACATATCTTGAAAAGACGCTAACCCGAACCGTAGCTCTAAAATAAACCAAAAAGCAACTCCAAATGGTAGCACTTATTTTTCTCCTTACCTAGATGCCGGTCTATATGAAGGAAATGATATATCAAAAATAAGAGAGGTTTCTGGTTTAGATCACTTAACACTAGCATTTGTTCAACAAGTAAATAGTCATAGTAATTATCTTGATTTATCAATAGCAGGTATTGAAAATAAAGGAGAAGGATTCGATTGGTGAGAAAAAAGTCAGTTATATGAAAAAGATTTAAAACCATTAATTGAATCAAATAACTTTAAAAATATTAAAGTAGCATATGGTGGAGCAACAACAGGGGGATATATTGAAAAAAACCCTTGAAATGTGGCTTATAAACAAGCAAATGGGGATATTAATAAAGCTGCAGAACTATTGGAAGAAGCCTTAGTCAAGTTCAACCAAAGTCTTGTAGATTTAGCAAAAAGAAAAAATCATAATGTTGAAATGCCAAAAAACATAGACTTTGATATTGAAGGTCAAGCTCAAAATGATGAAACAGGTAATGCTGTTTTGGCTAAAACATTAGCAAATATGAAGAAAAAAGACAGCTCTTGAAACTTTTCTATAACACTTCCAGTACTTCCAACAGGATTAACAAGCGTTGGATACAATGTTATGGACAAGTTTACTAAGGCATACAAAAATGCTGGAATTTCATACAAGGATTTACCAGTAACAAACTTAATGTTGATGGATTACGGTAATCCAATATACGAAGAGGCAATACGCCAAGGCAAAACAAACTTTGACTTAGCTAAGGAAGCTGTTGATAACACAAGAGACAATATAGCAAAATCAATTATGAACAATTACAAAGTATCTGATTTATTGAAAAAGGACATCTATAAACTTATTGGTGCGACTCCTATGATTGGAGTTAATGACACTGTTTCTGGAGTGTTCACTTTAGAAGATGCAAAAGAACTTTATAATTGAGCACAAAATGTCGGATTGGCTTATCTTTCAATGTGATCTGTTAACGACGACCGTGGAAAAAATGCAAATGGCGTTGGGGTAGCAAAATCATTAGTTAATCATGGACTTAGTTATTTAAGAGAATATGATTTCTCAAAAGCATTTAATGGTTCATGGGATGATGGTGTTAAAAATCCTAGCGATAAAGCTTAAATATATATAAATTAAAGAGTGTTTAAACTCTTTTTTATTTTCAAAAATGTTTTAAGTGTTATAATAAATTTTGAACGAATTATTTTATAGGAGGTAAAGCAATGAAACTAATAGATACAATAAATATTTCTCAATATATTATATCTGAATGATTAGATGTTGTTATTACAAGAACAGAATGATTCGAAAAGATATTAGAAACTGAATGACTCTCCCTGAATGCGTAATAACTTAGATTACGCGATCACAATTAAATACTTTACTTAAAGGGAGAAAACACAATGAAAAATAATAAAAACATTTTGGAAATTCGTAACTTGACTAAAAGTTACGATGGAAAAGTTGTTTTAAGAGGTGTTAGTTTTAATGTCCACGAAGGAGAGTTCATAACTCTTTTAGGTCCTTCTGGTTGTGGAAAAACCACAACCCTAAACATAATCGGTGGACGTGAAAAACAAGACTTTGGGGATTTGCTTTTTGAATCAAAAAACTTAACTCCAATACCCAGCAATAAGCGCCAGATTAACACAATTTTTCAAAATTATGCCTTGTTTCCTCACTATGATGTTTATGACAACATAGCTTATGGTCTAAGAATCAAAAAAATGAAAGAAGACCTTATAGAACAAGAAGTAATGAAATATATCAAAAAGTTCTCTTTAGATGGTCATGAAAATAAAAGAGTTCATGAACTTAGTGGTGGTCAAAAACAAAGGGTGGCAATCGCCAGAGCCTTAGTTTTAAAACCTAGAATATTGTTACTTGATGAACCAATGTCGGCTCTTGACGTACAATTAAGAAAAAGAATGCAAAACGAGTTAAAAGATTTGCAAGAAGAAATTGGAATAACATTTATCTTAGTAACACATGACCAAGAAGAAGCACTAACACTAAGTGATAGAGTTGTCGTTATGAATGAAGGTAACATACAACAAATAGGAACACCAGAAGAAATTTACAATGAACCAGAAAATAGATGAGTGGCAAACTTCATCGGAGTTTCAAATGTCATTGACAATGGTGTTATGATAAAAGACTTAAGACTTAAATTTGATGGAAAAGAGTTTGATTGTATAGACAAAGGTTTTGGTGAAAACGAAACTAATATTGACATAGTTATCAGACCTGAGGATATCAAGATTTCAGAACCCGGAAAAGGTTACTTTGATGGTATCGTTGAAAATGTTATTTTCAAAGGTGTTCATTATGAGATAACTATCAAAACTGAGTATAGAACATTTGTTGCACATACAACCGAGTTCCACGATTTTGACAAGAAAGTTTCTATAAAATGATTTGACAATGATCTTCATGTAATGTGAAAAGAAATTGACGATTAATGATTAATCAAGATACTACAAATGTTTTAAATGACAATCTTGACTTAGATCAAGAAGTTGAACATGAATTAGAAGATATTGAAATAATCGAATCTGAAGGTGAAAATCAAGAATTCGTCTATCCTAAAAAAAGTCTTAAGGAAAGAATCGGCAATTTCAAAGTTGTCAAAGCAATGAAGGGGAAAATATGACCAGTCTTATTACCCTTCATACTTACAATGGTAATTTTAGTAATATTACCATTATTAGGAATCATAATATTTGCAATAGTTAAGCCAACTGGAAATAGTCTTAAGTTTTCTGTAAACTTAGATAATTTTTGAAAATTGTTTAGCTCATCAGGAATAATGTCTGTTATGGGATTATCACTTTTATATGCTTTTATAGCAAGTATTATTTGCGTTATAATGGCCTACCCAATAGCGCTGATTCTATCTCAATTAAAAAGTAAATGAGTAGCTAAAAACGTATGAATATTATTAACTTTACCAATATGAATTAGTATGCTACTAAAAATACTTGGTTTGAGAAGTTTATTTTACTTAATGGGTTCAACAACAATAGGAACTCCGTTTGCAGTTATAATTGGAATGGTTTATATGTTTATACCATTCTCAATTTCTCCAATATATAATGCTCTAGAAAACCAAGACCCAAATTATTATCAAGCAGCGCTTGATTTAAAAGCTAGTAAAGCAAAAGCCTTTTGACATATAACTTTTAGGCAATCTTTACCTGGTATTTTCACAGCATTTACATTAGTGATTGTTCAAGCAGCAACTTCACTACTTATTGTGAGATATATGGGTGACGGTAAAATTAATTTAATTACTACAATTATTGAAAACTACTTTTTCAAAGGATCAGACTTTGGATTTGGAGCTACAGTAGCTGTTGTCCTTGCTGCCCTACTATTTATAATAATGGGGTTAATGAAATTAATTTCAAATAAATTTGAGGTAAGGGGGTCTAAAAAATGAAAAAGTTCATTAAATCAAGTTACTTCGCAATAATACTATTATTTATTTATGTACCAATTGCAGTTATGATGTTTTTTTCATTTAACTCTGGAAAAACTCTTAGCTCATTTGAAGGTTATAGCACTGAATGATATAGTTACTTTCTAAGTTACTCACCATTCGTTAAATCAATTATCGTATCACTATTTGTTGCAATGGTATCGACAATTATATCTGTTGTAATTGGTGTTATGGCTTGTGTTGGTTTAGCGAGAATCAAAAGAAGACAATCTAACAACTGAGTGCGTGTAGCAAATATACCACTAGTAAATGCAGATGTTATTACAGCTGTTGGACTGATGCTATTATTTGTTATAGCAGGTTTAAAGTTTGGAGCTTTTACTCTAATTGCAGCACACGTTTCATTTAACGTGCCTTATGTAATAATTACTGTTCTTCCATTTATGCTAAGATTAGATAAAAATATTTTGGAAGCGTCTAAAGATCTTGGTGGAACACCTACAAAAACATTTTTTAAAGTTGTATTACCAATTCTTACACCTTGTATAATAACTGCATCAGCAATTTGTTTTGCTATGAGTTTTGACGACTTTATAATTTCATATTTCACAGGTGGTGGACAAACTAACGTATCAACATTTATTTATACTGCTAAAAAAATGCAACCATATATAAACGCTTTTGGTACAGTGCTTGTAGCAGTTATATTATTTGTAATCATCATCTGAAATGCAGTTCATCTTTCATTTCAAAAAGCAAATGAAACAAAGAATCAAATTAAAAAAGGTGAATATAAAATAAAAAAAATAAGTCAGTTAAAAAAGAAAATCGCTTATTACAATAAATGTGTTGAAACAAATACTGTTCTTAGAAGAAGTATGAATATATTCAAATGAATTAATTATGGAATTATTTCATTAGAAGTAAAAAGGTTAAATGCAATTAACCACAACGCAAAAATTAGTAAACTTGAGTGAAAACTTGATAGAATCTCAAATGAAATAAAAGAAGAGAGTAGATTGCAAACAATTCATGCAAAATTAACTCTTAAGAAAAGTCAATTGAATTCTAAACTAGCGTTATCAAAAAATGAAAAGAGAAATAAAAAATTATCTTCATTATTGTCTAAGTTAGATAAAAAAATTAGTTATTATGAAAAAGAACTTGATTGAATCAAAGAAAGAGACTCTTACGATAAAGAGTTAGCTAATGATTTAATTAAACAAATTAACAATTTAAAAGAAGAAAAAAATGGTTTGCAAAACCCAAGTCAAAGTCTTATTACATGATATGATAGAAAAATTGCAAAACTAACTATAAAAAAAGATCAATTGATTGAAGGAAGAAATAACTTTAAGCTTCGCTCAACAATCGAAAAAATACAAGCAGTTAAATTAAAAACTGATGAGAAAATAGCTAAAAAATATCAAATGCTAGAAGAAGCTAAATGAAAAGTATTCAAAAAAGTTTCGTTTTCAAATGCATTAGATAAAGCAATTATCAAGCTAGAAGCATCAAAAAACAAGCTTTCAAATTATCAAGAGAAATTAGCATCATATGAAGAAAGAAAATCAAAAGTAGTTGATTCAAAGTTAGCAAAAATATTATCAAATATCAAAAAGAACAATGAAAAACTAGAAAATATTAAGATTGATACAGAAAAGAAAAAAGCAAAATACTTTCCTGATGTATTGTCTGCAGATTACGTTTCAACAAGAAACAGATGATTCAAAAGAAATTGAAAACAACTTTCAATGGGAACTATTCTTTTGGGTTCATTCTCATTAGTTACAACAGCATACATTATGAACAATATCTATGATTTGGTTATTGGTAACTGAGGAAGTTATATTGATCCAAAATTACTAGCGCAATTTGAATCTGAAAATAATGTTAAAATAAACTATCAACAGTATGACTCTAACGAAAGTTTATATAACAAAAACTACACTTTTAATTATGACATCATGGTTCCAAGTGACTATATGGTTAAAAAAATGGCCGAAGAAAATATGTTACAAGAAATTGATTGATGTAAAATAGAAAATATCAAAACTCCTAAAGAGTTATTGAATAAAAAAGAATGCTCTGATAAAAAAGATGAAAATGCAACTGAGGCTATAAATGATGCCCTGCAAGAAACTATGGCATTAACAACAGTTGGAAAAAATGAAGATTTAAATATACTTTCATATTCAGTGCCTTATGTTTGAGGAGATGTTCGCATAGTTTTCAACTTAGAAAATGAAAATGTCTTAGAGTTTTTGAAAAGTCATAATGAGGGAGAAGATATTTCATCTCCAGAAAATAACCTGATTTATCAAAATACGGATACTCAACCAGAAGCTGATGGTTGAATACTAAATGAAAAAAATTTAAGTTGAAATATTTTATGAGAAGCAGCTCAAGAAAATCTTAACGTTGCACTTAATGAAGACCCAAAAAACGTATTTATGTATGCGTTTGAAAAATTATATGGAAATGTCGAATCTGTACCGAATAAAGATGATAACAAGACATTACCTTCAAGAATGGAACAAATTGACAAAGCAGCCGAAGCTGTAATAGAACTATTAAAACCTAGAAATGTTGGGGTATACGGAGATCAATTAATGGATAAAGTTCATGATGGTGATTATGATATTGCCGTTATGTATAATGGTGATGTTTTATGATCACTATCACCTGATTATGAATCAGAAGGCGGAGAAGAAGACAGTCTTTCAAAACAAGAAGCTAGTGCAGAAGGTGATGAAGAAGAAAATGCTGAAACTCCAAAAGTTATTACTGGTGTACCTGGTGCAGAATCAGAACTTAATAAAGGCAAAGATCAAAAAACAAATATTTTTAGTGACGACTTAGTTATCAGTAAAAGTAACCGTAATATTGACTTAACATACAAATTTATCAACTTTATCTATTCTCACGAAAGTCAAATGGCTATCGTAGAAGAAACAAGCCAAACTTCTCCTTTGCAAAGCGTTATTGAAAAAATACAAGAAGGCTATGGAAAAGACTCATTATATGCTAAATGATTTTTACCTTCAGATAAAGGTGAACCATTTGGATTCAATGAAGAGTTAGATAATTATTTAGTTGATAGATACAACAACATAATAGCAACAAAAATTTAAAGTTAGAATTTTCTAACTTTTTTTAATTTAGAGTTCAAATTTGTTATAATATTTTTTGTAATGGTACCATAGCCAAGAGGCTAAGGCATGGGACTGCAACTCCCTGATCGTCGGTTCGACTCCGACTGGTACCTCCAAAATGAAATAAATAATCAAAACCCACCTCGGTGGGTTTTAAAATACTTGTAAATGTAAAAGTTGCAACTATTTAACAAAAATTGAAAAAAATATATACATTAAAAATATATTTGTTATAATAAATATTGTCGATTTTATAACAAATCGCAATAATTATTAAAAATTGTATTATAATATTTTTGGTTGTTTTTATTATTATTTGCGCCCTTAGATCAATTGGATAGATCGTTTGACTACGGATCAAAAGGTTAGGGGTTCGAGTCCCTTAGGGCGCGCCATTTTAGGAACAACTAATGAATATTCAAAATTAATATTCATTACTTCGGGAAGTGGCTCAGCTTGGTAGAGCATTCGGTTTGGGACCGAAGGGTCGCAGGTTCGAATCCTGTCTTCCCGACCATTAATTTAATATTTATTTTATATATGGGCCCGTAGCTCAGCTGGGAGAGCACCTGCCTTGCACGCAGGGGGTCGACGGTTCGATCCCGTTCGGGTCCACCATATATATGGCGGGGTAGCTCAGCTGGTTAGAGCGCTCGGCTCATACCCGGGAGGTCAAGAGTTCAAGTCTCTTCCCCGCTACCATATATTTATCAATTTTATATTATGGACCTTTAGCTCAGTTGGTTAGAGCATCCGGCTCATAACCGGATGGTCATTGGTTCGAGTCCAATAAGGTCCACCATAATTTGACTCTAGATAAATTCGCGAATTATGTGGAACGAAATAAATACGGAAGATTACCCAAGTCTGGCTGAAGGGGTCGGTCTTGAAAACCGAGAGTCGGGGAAACCCGAGCGGGGGTTCGAATCCCTCATCTTCCGCCATTTTATATCGCGGGGTGGAGCAGTTGGTAGCTCGTCGGGCTCATAACCCGAAGGTCGTAGGTTCAAGTCCTGCCCCCGCAACCATTTTGGCCCCATAGCGAAGTTGGTTATCGCGCCTCCCTGTCACGGAGGAGATCACGGGTTCGAGTCCCGTTGGGGTCGCCATTATTAATGGTTTTGTAGCTCAGTTGGTAGAGCAGTTGACTGAAGCTCAACGTGTCGGCGGTTCAATTCCGTCCAAAACCACCATTATTGAAACTGCGACATCTTAAATAAAGATGTTTTTTTTATTGATTGATAAAAAATCATAATTAATAATTTATTTTTATAAAAAAAGTTTGCAAATTATGAATGATTATCTTATAATTAATATTGTTTTACGGAGCATAGCTCAGCTGGTTAGAGCGCACCCCTGATAAGGGTGAGGTCGGTGGTTCAAGTCCACTTGTTCCGACCATTTAGAATCAAATAAGGCACTTCATGTATTTTAGGGAAGTGTCTTTTCTTATTAAACATTGAAAATAGAAGGGGTAATCATGAAAGAAGACAACTACATCTTGAAGGAAAAAAGTCTTGATACTACAACTATTCATAAAAAGAATAAAGTTAAAAAAAGATTTTTTGCAGAAAAACAATGATATAAACTGACGTTGACAATAATTTTATGATCAGTACTCCAAGAAGTTATTATGGCTTCTACAGATTTGGTCGACAATATTTTTGTTAACCATCTTAGGCCAGAACATATAAATGGGTTTCAAGAATTGTTAAACTACATTAAAGACTCTGGTTGAAAGGAATTATCAACAAATCCTGATTTTTTAAAGCTACTTGAACAAAACGGATTATTAGGTTACGCTGGTGATGGTATGTTTTATGAAGCGGGTCAAATAGGTGTTAATGCGGTTTCAGCAAGTAATCAGCTATATATAATTATGTTTTGTATGGTTTCTGGTTTCTGTTATGGTGCTGGAATATTTTCAGCACAATATTTCGGTGCGGGTGAGTATCAAAAACTAAAACAAGTAACAGCCTTGAAAATGTATTTGACATTATCAATAACAGTATTATTTATGCTGTTTGCTATACCAGGAATTACTGAGAAGATGATAGGATTCACCACTCATCCTTTAAATGTATCTAAACCAACTGACCAACTTGTAGCTGATAAAGAATCAATTATGTCTTATTTTAGTTACTTTCAAAACGAAGCAGCAAAGCTAGCAACGCAAGAAGGTGTCAGATATTATAGAATAGTTTCAATGAGTTACATCTTATTAACAATTAATCAAGTGACTGTAACTGTTTTAAGAGAAACAAGAAGACCATTTTATTCTTTATTTATGGCGTCAATATCACTTGTAGCTAATTCAACTTGTAATATATTCTTAACATCTCCAACATTTATCCCAGGATTTATAGGGTTTGGAGTTGAAGGTTCTGCATATGGAACAGTTGCTTCTAGAATAATGCAAACTATATTTATTTTTTGCTTATTATCAATTAAAAGATTCGAATTCATTCCTAGAATCAAACATTTCTTGATAAATAGAATCATTGTAAAGCTTGTTCTGTTGAAGTCTATTCCGATTTTATTTAATGAAACACTTTATGCATTTGCACAAGTATTACAAGTTAAATTAAGAGCTTTATACTCCGTAGAGTCACTAACGGCTAATGCAATGTATGAAACCATGTTAATGGCCTTCTTCTCGCCAATGTATCATGGTTTAAATGCCGGTATATCAACCCTGGTTGGAAATGAGCTAGGAGCACAAAGGTTTGATAAAGCTAAATACAACGCTACTCATTTAATGAGACTAAGTTTTGTTATAGGTATATGTTTTACAGCATTATTATCTGGTCTTTCATTTGTAATTCCAAACTTGATATTCCCTAATGCTCTTCCTGAAGCAAACAGGATTGGTATATGAATGATTTTTATATATACTATGACTTATCCGGTTATTATGATTAATAATTGTTGTTACTCCGTTCTAAGAGCGGGTGGTAGTGTTATAAGTTCATTCTTGATGGATTCTGGATTTAATTGAACTATTCAAATTCCAACTCTAGCATTTCTTATATTAGCTAACAAACACATTTTCCCAGAGTCAGGGCTATTCACCTTAGACATCGTATGAGTTCATTTAATTACATGTCTATGCGAAACATTTAAGTTGATACCTGCATTAATTTTATACTTCAAGAAAACATGGGTTAGAAGTTTAATTGAACCTAAAGAAGAAGATCCAACATATATTTTAACAGCAGACGGAAAATCAAAAATTGACGATCTCAAAGAAGTAAAATCAACTAATTAAAGTTGATTTTTTATATTAAGATAAGTTATAATTAATAAGCATTAGAAAGAGGTGGTAATATGAGCATTCCTTCCGCCAAAATGGAACTTATCAATAAAAATAGAAATAAAGGGAGTGCCATATTATGCACCAATTTTTCAGTAGTATAAAACGAGCACTCTCTTTAAAGGAGAGAGGTTATGAAAAACGGAATTAAAAATAATAATAAAAAAAATACAGCTAAAAATATGAGCAATGAACTAGCTGTTTTCTCAAATGTATCTTCTAAAGAGGTTTTAAAAAAGTTTAACATTTCAAGATTTGGTTTAAATGACGACGAAGTTGAAGAACTTGCAACTAAATATGGGGAAAACAAACTTGATGCTAAACGTTTTAATGTTTTCAACGCATTTGTTAAATCTTTTTTAAGCCCTTTTAACTTAATTTTAATAGTTATTGACTCGTTTAGCTTTTATCAATATTTTTCAGATAGTGGGTCAGAAATATTCGATCTTTTCGGAGCTTTATTGGTACTATTTATGATTGTTCTAAGTGGAACAATTACATTTTTTCAAGAAGTTAGATCATTTCTTGTCATCAAAAAAATGAAATACGATAGTAAGCAAACATGTAAAGTAATAAGAAATACAGAGTTTAATGTGCAAACAATTGATAATGCCAACTCTATCAAGTTGATCAAAGAAGCACATAATATCATTACAGAAGAACTTGTCCCTGGTGATTTGATTTATTTATCAAACGGTGACTTAATACCAGCAGATGTAAGAATTGTTTGATCTAATAACTTATATCTTAATCAAGCTGCATTAACAGGAGAATCATTTCCTGTGCAAAAAAAAGATACAAATATCAACACAAATTATTTGGAGTATGAAAATATTTGTTATACAGGAACAGATGTAGTTTCTGGTTCAGCATTAGCGATCGTTGTGGCGACAGCAAAAAACACATACTTTTCTACAATAAATGACAAAATAACAGAAAAAAGACCAAAGAGTTCATTTGATAAAGGTATTCGTAAAATAACATTTTTATTGATTGCTTTTATGCTTGCAGTTACTCCAATTGTTTTATTAGTTTTTGGTCTAAGACCTATTGGAGATGGCAAATGATTAAATGCAGCATTATTCTCTTTATCGATAGCAGTTGGACTTACTCCAGAAATGTTACCCATTATTGTTACCTCAAATCTTACTAGAGGTTACTCTAAAATTAAAAAACACAATGTTTTAGTTAAAAACTTAAATGCCGTACAAAACATGGGTGCCATTGATATACTTTGTACCGATAAAACAGGTACTATAACAAATGGTGAAATCATATTGGAAAAAGTATTGGATGTTACAAATCAACGTAATGAAAAATTAAATAGAATTTTGTATTTAAATAGCTACTTCCAATCTGGATTTCAAAATCCAACAGATAATGCTGTATTATTATCAAACTTAATCGATAAACCCAATGTTGAAGATTATGTTAAAGAATGAGAAGTTCCATTTGACTTTAAAAGAAAAATGTTATCTGTAATTCTTTCTAAAAAAGAACAAAAAGAAATATTCACTAAGGGCGCAATTGAAGAAGTTTTAAAAATTTGTGACAGAATAGCTGTGAATGGTGTAATTGAACCATTAACAGATGATTACAGAGAAAAAATAGTAAGTAAAGCAAAGGCTTTAAATGAAGATGGATTTAGAGTTATAGGTGTAGCTCACAATGAGTTAGAGGACGAAGACATAGAAGAAGATTTGATATTTTATGGTTTTGCTACTTTCTTCGATGAACCAAAAACAACTTCAAAAAAAATCATAAAAAACTTAAAAAATAAAGGAATCGATGCAAAAGTTCTTACTGGTGATAGTGAAGTTATCACAAGAGCAATTTGTAAAAAGGTCGACTTTAAAATAACAAAACTTTTCTCTGGAAAAGAAATTGAAGAAATGAATGAATCTCAACTTGCTAAGGCAGCACGAGAAGGAAACGTTTTCGTCAAACTGAGTCCTTTACACAAGTCTATGATAATCAAAGCATTAAAAGATCAAGGTCACGTAGTTGGTTTCATGGGTGATGGGATAAATGATGCGCCTGTTCTTAGAGAGTCTGATGTTGCAATATCATTTGCAAATGCTTCAAACATTGCTCAAGATGCAGCAGACATCATATTGATGGATGACTCTTTATTACCAATAGAAATAGCAGTTCATGAAGGAAGAGTTTCGCTAGCTAACATTCTAAAATACATAAAAGTTACTATTGCTTCAAATTTTGGAAATGTTCTAAGTGTATTGGTGGCATTGTTCATAACTGTTGTTTCACCAATGCAACCAATTCACTTACTTCTTCAAAATCTTTTATATGATATAGTTATGTTTGCATTTATTTTTGATAAAGTAGACAAAAAGTTCACTGATAATCCACGACCACTTAGAACAAAAAATATCATATGGTTTACTTTAATAAACGGTCCGGTTAGTTCTATATTTGATATACTAACGTTCATTGTTTTACTTTACGGATTCCAAAGTTATATTGGAATAAAACCTGGAATAAATGTTGACCCAGATAGTTTTGATGCCAGCGCTACTAGTCGCTTTAATGCATCTTGATTCGTAGTCGGTTTAATGACGCAAACTGCAGTTATGCAAATGTATCGAACAGAGAAATTACCATTTATTCAATCGAATGCATCATGACAAGTGAATGCATCTACAATATTTGTTTGTGGTATGGCTATATTAGTCCCATACTCACCAATAAATAGACTTGTTAAAATGGAACAACCACCATTGGTATTTTTACCGGTTGCTTTGTCATTTGTCTTATGTTACATAATGCTAGCACAATTGGTAAAAACACTTTATATAAAAAGATTTAAAGAATGATTATAACAAAAGCACCTATTGGTGTTTTTTCTATTGTAAAATACAATTAGATTTAATTTATAGATATAGAGGTAAAAAATGGAATACTCACATAAAAAAATAGAAAAAAAATGACAAAAGTTCTGAGAAGATAATCAAACATATGTAACGACAAATCATAATGATAAAAAAGCTTACATTTTAGATATGTTTCCTTATCCTAGTGGTTCAGGATTACATGTTGGACATCCCAAAGGTTATACAGCTACTGATGCATTTGCTCGCTTAAGAAGACTACAAGGTTATGATGTATTACATCCAATCGGTTGAGACGCTTTTGGTTTACCTGCAGAACAATATGCATTGAAGACAGGAAATGATCCAAGAGACTTTACAGAAAAAAATATTATAATATTTAGAAATCAATTGAAAAAATTAGGTTTTAGTTACGATTATAATAAAGAAGTTAATACTAGTCATCCAAACTATTATAAGGTTACCCAATGAATCTTCCAACAATTATATAAAAAGGGCCTAGCAGAGATTAAAGATGCAAATGTAAACTGATGTGAAGGTCTTGGAACTGTTCTTGCTAATGAAGAAGTATTATTAGAGAACGGTAAGATGATATCTGAAGTTGGCGGATTTGAAGTAGTCAAAAGACCTATGAAGCAATGAGTTCTAAAAATAACCAAGTATGCTGATAGGTTACTTGAAGGCCTAGACGAATTGGATTGACCGAATTCAGTAAAAGAATTACAAAAAAATTGAATAGGAAAATCAAATGGAACAATAATAAATTTCCCTGTGGTTGGTTTGAACAAAACAATATCTGTATTTACAACAAGAGCAGACACTATTTTTGGTGTTTCGTATATTGTTTTAGCTCCTGAAAATAAAATAGTTTTAGATGTAACAACAGATGATAACTTAGAAATAGTTCAAGATTACATCAAAAGCACTCAAATGAAAACTGATGTGGAAAGACAAGATGATTCAAAAGAAAAAAATGGTGTCTTTACAGGAAGTTACGCAATAAACCCTATTACAAAAGAGAATGTTCCAATCTGAATAGCTGATTATGTGTTGAACGATTATGCAACAGGTTCAGTAATGGCAGTTCCTGCCCATGATGAGAGAGACTGAAAATTCGCAACAAAATATGATTTACCTATTAAATTTGTTTTAGAGACTAAGGATATGTCTAAACCTTTTGTTGGTGAGTCTATTCATATTAACTCGGAATTTTTAAATGGAATGAACAGAATCAAGGCACTTGAATGCATAAATGAAAAAATAACAAATCAAAACATGGGAACTCTAACAACCAACTATAAATTGCGAGATTGATTATTTTCTAGACAAAGATTTTATGGAGAACCTTTTCCTTTAGTATTTTTGGAAAATGGTGATGTTGCATTGATTGACGAAAAAGATTTACCTTTAACACTTCCGAAGACAGATTATATTAAACCTTCTAAAACGGGTGAGTCACCATTGGCAAATCTGAGTGAATGAGTTAATATAGAGTACAATGGAATGAAAGCTAAACGAGAGACAAATACAATGCCTCAATGAGCTGGTTCTTGTTGATACTATTTGGCATACATTTTAACTTCTAGTCCAAATAACCTAGTGGATATTACTAGTGAAGAAGCTATGAATTTATTTAAAAAATGATTACCTGTAGATCTTTACATTGGTGGACAAGAACATGCAGTACTTCACTTACTTTACGCTAGATTTTGACATCAAGTATTATTCGACCTAAATATAGTACCAACTAAAGAACCTTTTCATAAACTTATTAATCAAGGCATGATCTTGGCCGATAATGGCGAAAAGATGAGTAAATCGAAAGGAAATGTCATCAATCCAGACGATATTATTGAATCTCATGGTGCAGATACATTAAGACTTTATGAATTATTTATGGGGCCACTTGAAGCTTCCTTACCTTGAAGTTTCAAAGGCTTAGATGGTTCTAGAAAGTGATTAGATAGAGTTTATCGTATGATAGAAAAAGTGGTTTTAGTAGATAACCACGAAAATCAGAATTTAGATTTCGTATATAATGATGTTGTTAAAAAGGTCACACAAATGGTTGAAGAATGCAAATTCAACACTGCTATCTCGCAACTGATGGTGTTTGTTAATGCGGTTTATAAAGAAGAAAAACCCGTCTATAAGAAGTATGTAGAAGGGTTCTTGATTATGTTATCTCTATTTGCTCCTCATTTAGCTGAAGAGTTATGGGAAAAAATCGGGAATTCACCATCTGTGTGTTTGCAAAAATGACCAACATATGATGAGACCAAACTTGTATCATCAACAGTTGTGATTGCAATACAAATCAATGGTAAACTTAAAACTACAATGGAGGTTTCTAAAGGAACTGCAAAAGATGAAGTTCTAAAAAGAGCAAAAGAATTAGAACAAGTTGCTAAAAACCTAAACGGGAAAACTATTTTAAAAGAAATAGTAGTTTTAGATAAAATAGTTAACTTCGTAATCAAATAAAAAAGAGTAATAAAAGTTAAAACAAACACATTTAGAAAAACACCTTTGTGGTATTTTTCTTTTCTGAGTTTTATAATTAACGAAATAACAGGATAAATACTTTGTTGTATAACTGCTTTTATAATAAAATACTTTGCGTTCATTTAGTTTTTTTATATAAACTAGAAAATACTCTTCCGCACTAAAACCGGTGAAATTTGTTATTTTTTTTGGCATAAAGATAATTAAACTCAAGGTGTTATAATTTATTTATATATTTAATTCGAGGTTAGATTATGCAAAATATGATAAAGAATAATGAAAATAAAGAGATATTTTTAGACTTTTCTTTTATGCAAAATGTACGCTTTAAAGAAAATCGCAGCTCCTTGGATGAGATTATTGAAAAGCTTGAAATACAAAATGTAAAAACATATCAAGAGTTTTTATCTTTCTTGCGTAATTCAATAATGAAACAAGGTTTTATTTGTTTAGTAAATGATACTACAAGAAAAGTAAACTCAAAATCAAATGAAGATTATGTTTATGATGCGATAATCAGAATGGAACTAAATACAACTAGTCAAGAAAAGTTACCTAAGGAAACATACCTAGGTTTTTTTGTAAATATTAATCCAAAGGCACCTGTATTAACTATAACTTCTATATTTCAAACTAGACTTTCAAATAAAGCCCAAGACTTTGAAACTACAATCGACGAAGCATCGATAGAACTCATAAAATATAAAAACCAGTTTCAAACAGATGAACTACTAAGAAGGAATTTGTTAAACTCTAGCACTATAGAAAATATAGGTGTACTTGTTTCCAAGTTTATTGAAACTAAAAATAAATGAGCAAATTATTTAAATTTCTTGACTGATTTATTAAGCGTTCAAAGAAAAGTGGCACTTCCATTTTTAAATTTAAGTTGAAGTAGAGTTGTTAAAGTTGAGAAAAAAGAATTTACTGAGGACCTAAATTCTTTCATAGTATCTAAAACGAAAAACAAAAATTATTTTTATTTAAGTTTAGATTCTATGACGTTACTTGAGAATAAAAATATTTATTTTGATGTGGTTGATCTTATTACAATAGATTTATTAACAAATAATTTAGATAAAGTGAATAATTTTAAAGTTATGGAAAGTTTAGCTCTTATACCCTTGGTTAATAATAGAGTTCTTCCTTCTTTGTCAGAGTTTCAAAGAGATCCAGAAGTTTTGTTTGATTTCGAGTTAGATAAAAATAAGGATAGCAAGGAACTTCTTTCGCTCTCAGAGTTGGTTGCAATAGATGAAAAACAAATAAATTTTGTTTCCTATTGAGAAGAAAAGCAAAATATTTTTTTAGGCACAAGAAAAGATTTGAAAAGTATTCTAACTAAGCATGCAAATAAATTATCTGAGTGATTTGTTTTAAAAGTAACTTTTGAAACTGATTATTTTATAGAGACTACAAACATTAATGAGAAAAACATTATTGATACATACAAAACAGGTTATTTAGCTTACTCTGGTGTAGGAGAAGAGGTTTTAATTGAGAGAAGTAAACAAGTATTAAAAAGAATAGCAGAGGGAAATACCAAGAACCCTTACTTGATAAATTACTTGTTTAACACAAAATTATTAGAGCTAACAGAGAGTACTAATTTACAAGAATTAGAAAATTACAAATATGAGCTTAACCAAGAACAAAAAGAAGCTGTTAACAAAGCCTTAAACTCTAAAGATGTTTTCATTTTACAAGGTCCGCCAGGTACTGGTAAAACCCAAGTTATATGTGAAATAATTTATCAATTATCCCAAAAAAATAGAAAAGTTTTGATTTCAAGTCAAAATCATGAAGCTATCAAGAATGTAGTTGATCGCCTACCATATGAACCAAATGTGAATAGATTAAGACTTACTAATAGATTAAATACTTCATCTAAGGCGCAGAATAATTTCTCCCCAGAGAGAGTTGTGTACAACTATTATAAATCTATAGCAAACTCAGTTTTTGAATACTTGAGAACAGAAAGTTTCTCGATCGAAGAATTTAATAATACTATTATGGAGTTGGAAAAACTTATAAATAATAGTAAAGGTTTTCACCAATTAAATAATAGTATAAGAGCCTTAGATATAGAAATTACTACAATGAAATCTAATGTGCAAACATTTAAGTCTAAACGTAACGACTTGTTTAGAAAAAAAGATAAACTAAAAGATGAACTATTAAATTTAAAAAATTTTATAGAATTGCTGAGCACAAAAGATTTTAGTATGGCAATTGTAATAAGTGATAAATTAAAAAGTTTATATGAAATGAAGTATCAAAACTTATTCGATGACTTTAAGTGAAATAATAATTTAAGATTTATAATTAGCGAGAATTTTGTTAGAACTTTAGAAAACATTTGTGAAGAAGTTTTATTTAGTAATGACATCTATAAAGAGATTGCAGCATTAAAAAGAGACATATACCAAAATAAAAAAATGGGGAATTTAGAGAATGTTTTGAAATTAGAAAGTCAGATATCCACACTTGAGAAAACTTTGGATGAAGCATCGTTAATAAAAGAATTTAATAACTTTCTTTTCTCCTTGAGTAAAGATTTAGATTTCTTAAAAACAGATCTAGAACATGAACTGTATGAAGTTGAATATTCTTTGGCTGATGATAGTATCATAAACAATCAAGAAGTTGAAATAAACAATTTAGAAGTAAAACTTCAAAAACTATATAAGTCACGAACTGAGAATAATAAAGAACTCACAAGTTTATTGAAAAAAATAAATAACAAGTTTAACTTGAACCTAGATTTAAAAAATATCGATTTAGAAGAAATTCTTAGAGAAGAGTTGAATAGTTTTTCCAGTGAGTTGGAAGCAAAACAAAGTAAAAGAGAAGAACTGAATGAGTTTTATTCCTTGATAACAAGTTATCTTAAAGATAATTACAAGATAGAAGATGATTTTGACAGTGAAGTGGCAACAAATAACTTTACAGTACAAATGATACAAGAATCAAAAAAATACATGCCTACGCTTATTAAAAATATTATAAATGTTTATGCAATGACTCTTACTTCATCAAACCTTTTCAAGTTTAATAAAAACGAGCAGGCAAATAAGTTAGGATTAGAAGAAATTAGTTTAAAGTCAATAGATGTGGATGTTGTTATTATTGATGAAGCTTCAAAAGCAACTTTATTAGAAATACTTATGCCATTAATTTATGGGAAAACATTAATACTTGTAGGTGATTATAAACAGTTACCTCCAATTTTCAAACTTCAACCAAGTGATGTTAAAACAGTTAATGAGCAACTGGGAAAAGATTACGATTATTATGAGTTGATGGAATTACTAGATCAATCCGCATTTAAAAACTTAGTTGGTGTTAATAAAAAAGAAATTACCACTCTATTAAGAACACAATATAGAAGTCATCGTAAAATTATGGATATTGTTAATAAATTTTATGACGGCTTTCTTAAAGTAGAACAAAATGTTAGTGACCAAAAAGAACACAATCTTATAGTACTGGGTAATAAAAACAAAGAGATAATTAATCAAAATAGCTCTGTGTATTGAATAGACTCAACATATGATGAAAATGATGAAATATTCTTTGAACAGAGAGAAGATAATTCAACAAGTATTTATAATGACTTAGAAGTTGAAATAACCATGAACATGGTATCTAAACTAAATGAGTCTGTTAAAAATTTATCTTTAGATAAAAAACCAACACTAGCAATAATTAGTTTTTATGGTTTGCATGTTAAAAAAATAAAAAACAAATTACGAAATTACAAGTTTAAAAATATAGAAATCGTTGTGAATACAGTTGATGATTTTCAAGGGAAAGAGGCAGACTACGTAATAGTTAATATTGTCCGTAATCCTGCCAAGTTATCATCAAAGAGTGGTAGAGAGTTTTTAAAAAAATACGAGCGTATAAATGTCGCCTTTAGTAGAGCGCGAGAGCTTTTAATTATAGTTGGTTCAAAAAGAGCGGTTAATGATATCACAGTTAAAATAGCGAAAACTTCTGACCCTAATATCATAAACACACACGAAATATACTCATCAATAATAGATAAGATTGAATATGATGGAAGTTTTTTAACTTTAAAAGATATTTAAGAAGGAGGATAAGATGGTTTTTGAAAAAATTGAAATTTTATATAACAAGAAAGTCTTACAACTAAAAATCAAGTACTCAGAAATAAGAAAACCAACTTTTCCTGAATTTGTGATTTTAGCAACTTTGATTACTCATCCGAATAAGAATCTCTCCATAAGAGAAATTCTTGAAAGAGACCTAAAGATAACAAACGCATATATTTTTGAACGAGCGCTTAAAGATTTAATTGACTTTGATATTGTTGAAACAAATAAGTCAAATGACATTTGAAGTATCTTAGATATGGATTTAAAAACCAAAGATATGTGGGTAAACGAAAAAATAAAAGAAAACTTTTTAAAAAAAATATATAGTATTTCACAATATAATAAATACCAAGATTTTAAACTTAGTTTTGATCCTATTAAAAAAACTTATGAAAGAATTAGGGAAGTCAATTGAGATAAAAGAGTTTCAGGTGTTAAGTATAGTAGCTTAATCGAAGTAACAGAAAAACCTAACTTTTTTTATAACAATAATTTCTTAGAAGATGAAGCTATTGAGTTTATGGAAAAGAACGAAGAATTATTTGGTGAAAACTCTAAATTCATTCAGGTTGAACTTAAAGGTAAAAATGATACATTAGATCCTACATTTGTAGAACAAAATATTGATAATGTGCAAAAAGCAGTAGACGGAAAACTTATAATAGAAAACAATTGATTCAAAATTGAAACAAAAGAAAAAGTTATAGATAACTATCTTAAAAATAATGATGTTGCTCAGGTAGAAATAGCTAAGGGAGTTTTGAAAAAGTATACAAATAAATTGAAAGAGATTTTTATTCCCAAAACAAATGTTGGTATAGAAGGCACACATTATGACAATTTCTTTTCTTTGAATGATATTTCTAATCACTATAATTGGTCACTTCTACTAATTAATGGTGAAGATATTTACTCAGTTGACAAACTTCTTAAAACTAAAGAGGTAACATCATGTTCAGACACTATAATTATTTACAATTCTAAAATTAACAATAAATTGCTAGAAGTTTCAAACAACAAAAATATTGTTTATTTCGAAAACATGAATAATGAGTTTTTAAATGAGAGCTCATTGATTTATGTTGACTCTGAAAACAAAGTTAAAGCATATACTTTGTTAGATAAATATTTGAATTACTTAGATTTCAAGACACCGGTTTTAGTTGAAAGTAAAAAACTTAAAGTTTTAAATTTAGATACTACTTTCAAAGACTCTTTTGTAAAAACACTAGAAAACTATCGTTGAGAACTAACACAAAAAGTTTTTACCAATTCTGAGCTGATTTACACAGTGTCAAAAAAACTTGGTTTGGAGTTAGAACTTCAAAAAGTTCTTATCGCTTTTTTAAAGGAATGTTTAAAAAGTAATAATGATATAAATGAGATCAAAACAAGTTATGTTTTTGAAAATGACTCAGAAGGAATAAACTTTTTTGAAAAGTGCTTGTGTAAATGTATCATAGAGCTTACTAATGACGACATAAGTTTTAATACATTGGAGTGAATTGAAAACTACAGTTTCAAAAAGTCTAAAAACCTATTTAGAGTATTGCAATCATTCTATAAAAATACATCAATAGAAAATATATTTTTGATTAACTCTATTTTAGAAAAAAATAACTTCGATGGCTGGTTGGAAAATCATAATGATTCGCTAGTAAATTTGTTATTGTATGCAAAAGATAATCTAAAAAAAGACTTGGTCGATGAAAATATGTTTGACTCTAAAACATGGCAACAGCATTCATTGTTGATAAACAAAGTAGGTGAGTTACTAAAAGATTTGTATAACAATAACCTTGAAGAAGTTGAAGTTAACTACGAAAGCATCCTGAAAATGATTAGGGTTGTAACAAAAGAAAACTTAAGTATGCAAAACTACAGTTCATATTTACAGGCCTTGGCGCTTTTATTGAATGAATTATACCCTTATTATTATGATGTAAAAAGAAAAGCATTGAGTGTAGAGGACCATGATACAATAAACTATAAAGTTCAGCTATTAGCAGGAAATTATTTAAGCAAGTGCGAAAAAGTTTTGGATTCAAATGTTAAAGAAAACATATCTAGCTTTCCAATAGAGTTGAAACTAACATGAAACAAGTATGTCGAAAATACAGATACAAAAAAAGAAAAATGAATTAATAAAAACGAAACGAATATATTTAAAGCATTATGTATTATATTTGGTAAACAAAAAAACTTTAATAAGAAAGATCTGGACCATTATCAACAAGTCTTTGGAGGAAATTAATATGAGTATGTCAGCACAACAAGTATTACTTAATTGTAAGAAACATTTTGAGTTAATCAAAAAAGATTTAAAACTTTTACTAAGTTACATAAAAGAAGAAATAGAGAAGTGCAAAATGATTGACGCCTCAAATTTTCATCAAGAGGAGATTAATAAACTATATAAGGAAGTAGAAAAAAAACTTTCAGATATGAGCATTGCAGATGAAATGGCTAAGGAAGTTCAAAAAGACGAACACATAGCAATAGAACAATATAATAAAATTAATAATTATTTAGAAAGAAAAAGAGAAACTATTGCAGATTTAAAAACTAAAGTTTTTATTTATAAAAAAGATATTGTCAATACAGAACAAAAGTTTATTTCCAATGCCCTTATAAATAAGAGTTATGCTAGTTTTCAAGAACTTGTACAAGGAATTATTCAAAGCCAAGTATCGACAGATGATAAGATACTTGTAAAAAAGTTTCTAATAGATAACGAAGTTAGATTAATAAATTTACCTAAAAACGATGTTATAGAGGAAGCTAAAAACTACATTTTTAATCAAAAACAAAAAACAGAGCACATTATTAATGATGTTGTAAAAAGTTCGATTGAATATATTAAAGATGAAGAAGGTATGGAAGATTATCTTAAAGATGAAGTTTCAACTTTTAAAGAAGTTACGAATGAACAAAACTTATTCAGAAACGTTAAAAGTTATTTTATGAACGCATCTAAGAGTACAGAGAGTGAGTTAGTAAGAAGAGACAACGTAATAAAAATAGTGAATGCAATAAGAAGCATAGGATACGTAGTCAATCCCGAGAATATCATTAATAAAAAAGAAAAAAATGTTATCTTCATTCATGGGGAAAAACCATCTGGTGAAACTGCTGACTTTGCAGTAAGATTGGATGGAAGCTTCATATATAACTATGAAGGCTTTGAAAATCATGATCATGATGAAGATGCAAACGACTTTATGAAAAAGTTGAAAGAGTTTGGTTTGTCCTCAAGTGAGGCTTATAAAAAAGTATACAGAGAGCCAAAATATGTGGCAGATGTAAAAAAACTTCATAAAAAGAAGTACAATTCAAGTAAGTAGGTGTAAATATGAGTGTTAAAAAACAGTTGGAACAATTAAAAAATATTATAGGGATAAAAAAAGTCATCATATTAGAGGGAAATGTTGACGATATTTATGAGTTGGAAGGTAGATATGTAAATGTCCATGAGTACTTAAAAACAGTATTCAATGAGAAAAATTTCTCTGACATATTCATTTATGACACAAACTCTGGTCTAAGAGGAAGCAAAATGAGCTCGTTGATATTGACAAATGAAGATAAGAAAGCGGCTTCCAATACAAGTTATAATGAGTTTGAAGAACTTTTTGAAAACAATAAACAAACAGATGATAGTTCTTCAGAAGTGAGAAAGCCAATCGATTTTTTTAAAGTGTTGAATAAAAACTTAAATAGGGAAGATGATAAAACAATTGGTTTTATTGCCGACTACACTAACTTTGTTTTTAATGAACAATCAATGGATATGGAAGACCGATTTGTCCTAACGGAGTTCTCTAAAACTTTAAAAGAGTTTAAGTTTGTTATATCAAGAATAGATGAGTTAACAAGTTGTGTTATATTTATCACAAAAAAAATTAATCAACTTCCGCCAAGTTTTTATTTAGACAATCCAGAAATTTTAATAAGTACTTTACCAAAGCCTAGTAGAGAAGAACGCAAACAGTTTTTAAGTACTGTAAAAGTTAGAATATCATTAATTGATGTCAATGAAGAGTTTGAAAATATAGTAGATGCTACAGAAGGATGAACAATCAAAGAGTTGTCTCACTTTGTAAAGTTTACTTGCAATTTCAGACAAACGCTAACATTCGCTAATATGATGAACATATATAAATATGGTGACAAGGTATCTCCTTGGGAAGAATTGAATTATGAGAAAATGTTATCTATCAAAAGTGAGTTGAGCAAACGAGTTATAGGACAAGATGACGCAATTGAAAAAGTTACCAGAGTTATTTACAAAGCTTTCACCGGTTTAACTGGAATAACTTACTCTGCTAGTCGTTCAAAACCTAAAGGGACATTATTTTTTGTGGGTCCAACAGGTACGGGTAAGACTGAGTTAGCGAAAGCAATAACAAAGTTTTTATTTAATGATGAAGCTAACTTAATTAGATTTGATATGTCTGAGTATGGCCAAGACAACGCAGATCAAAAGTTGATAGGAGCGCCCCCTGGATATGTCGGGTTTGAAGGTGGTGGACAGCTAACGAATGCTGTTAAAGAAAAGCCTTTTAGTGTAGTTTTATTTGATGAGATTGAAAAAGCTAGTCCCAAAATTTTTGATAAGTTTTTACAAATCCTTGAGGATGGTAGACTTACAGATAACACTGGACAAACTATAAGTTTTAGTGAAACTTTTATAATATTCACATCAAATATAGGTGCAGCAGACGTATCACCAAATCAAAGCAAAGATGAAATATTTAAAGACTTCATCAAAAAAGTACACAATCATTTCACAAACGAATTAAATAGACCCGAGTTATTAGGGAGGTTTGGAAATAACATTGTCCCATTCAACTTTATAAAAGATGTTTCAATGAAAGCGGCAATTATAAAACAAAAAATTAGACCACTTCAGATGGCGATATATGAAAAATACAAAGTGGAGCTTCACATAGATCTTTCAAATCCAACAATATTATCAATTTTGTTAAAAGATGCAGATGAAAGAAGAGGTGGGCGTGATGTGGTTAACTCTTTAGAATCAAACCTTGTCGACCCTCTCTCAGAGTTTATTTTTGAGAATTTACCTTCAATGAAACCGGGAAGTAAAATAAGAACAATTGATACTACCAATAAATTAGGTTTCCAATTTTATGGCGAATATTAATGTAGGCAAATTTTTAATGAACAGTGATATTGAGGGACCAGGAACAAGATTTGTTTTATGATTTCAAGGATGTAACATTGGGTGTAATGGTTGTTCCAATCAAGAACTTTTACCATTAGAACCAAAGTTTTTCATGCCAACAAGTTATATTTTTGAAAAGATTGTTGAAGCCAAAGAAAAATTTAATATAGAAGGAGTAACCTTAATCGGTGGTGAACCCTTCTTACAACCCGACGGTCTAAAAGAAATAGTAGACTTTTGTTACAACAAAGATTTAACTGTAATATGTTTCACTGGTTATATATACGAGAAACTTTTAGAGGAACACCAAGATATTCTCTCGAAAATAGATATTTTAATTGATGGGCCATTCATTATGAAACTTTTAGATAGAAAAAGAAGACTTATAGGAAGTAAAAATCAAAGGGTTCATAAATTATCGGAGAAATACAAAAATTGTGATTATTTTGAGCAACCACACTCTGAGGTTGAAATTCAACTTTATAATAATAGATTAGCTATAAATGGCGATGGAGTTGTATTTGATGATGAAAATGGCAAGTTTAATTTTAAAATCGAGTAATACATAACTAAAAAAGTTATACTTTATAAGTACCTAACCAGGTATAAATTTATTAATATTATTTAAGTTTAAATTATAGGAGATTGTTATGACAAAAAGTTTAGAATTTGTATCAAAAAGAAGATCAGCTAAAAAGTTCATAGAAAATTATAATTTATCAGACATAGAAATTAATGAAATATTAGAATCAATTAGAATGGCACCAACTTCTTTTGGAATGGAACCTTTTAGGGTAGTTTACCTAGAAAATAAAGAGATCAGAGATGAATTATTTGAGACATGATGAAATCAAATAGGAGTAAATAAATCGTCAGCTCTGTTGTTATGATACATTCCTACTAACGAAGTTATAATCAATAAATGAATTGATGAACAAAACAACAGAAATATACCAGATGGTTTTGAACACATAAAAACCTATCGTAAAAGTGGTTTGGATTTAGTTTTAAAAACACACAGTTTAGATGTTGGTGAGTGAGCGGCAAGACAAGTATATTTAAGTCTTGGTGTATTATTAAATACAGTGCAAGAACTAAATCTTGACATTTGTCCGTCAGAAGGGTTTGATCCAAAAAAAGCTGAGGCTGTACTGGAAAAAAATGGTTTAATTGATCTCTCTAAAGAAAGATTGGTCTTGGGTGCGTTTCTTGGTAAAGTTGATAAATCAAAAGAAAATCATCACGCGTTTGAAAAGATAAGAAGACCCTTGAATGAAATGTCTAAAATAATTAAATAATAAGATTCACAAGGGTAATAGCTCTTGTTTTTTAATTGGAGTACCTCAATGCGCAATATATCTATATAATTAATTAGAGTTAGGGGATAATGATTATGCATTTTATTTACAAAAGTATGAATGATTTTAACTCCAAGAGCCTTTTTTTAATTTATTAAAGAAAGGAGAACTTATGAATTCACAAACTAAAAAAACACAAGCTATTATTAAAATTTGTGTAATTGCACTAATTAGTGCCTTAAGTGTTTGTTTAAATATTTTTTTTGTTTGAGTTCCTGGCTTAGATTTCGGTTTATTTGTAGTTGTACTTTGTTGTTTGGTTTTTACTTGAGAATCATCTCTAACAATAAGTTTGGCAATAAGCTTTTTGATGTTTTTTATAAAACCAACCATCATTGAAGGTCTAGCATATTTAGCAACTAATATTACCGTTTGACTTGTAATGTTAGTAATAAGAAAACAAAGTTTCAAATATAGGATAATAATTTATATTGCTTTTTTAGTCTTTTCAACATTCAACGATTTCTATATTTTGTTTTTTTGAACGGCAATAACAGATTGAAAAAATGGTATGGCAATTTACTTGGCACGTGTTGTTCACATACACGTAATGTTTGCACTTTATTGTTTTTTACCGATTATTTTTCTCAAGAGAGTAGAAAAACTATTCAACAAGTTACTCGGTAAAAATGATTTCTTATTTAATAAGAATTTTAAGCAGTACACAGAAGATAAGGAGAATATAATAAACAT
Source organism: Spiroplasma endosymbiont of Megachile willughbiella (assembly GCF_964273395.1). Taxonomy (NCBI): domain Bacteria; kingdom Bacillati; phylum Mycoplasmatota; class Mollicutes; order Entomoplasmatales; family Spiroplasmataceae; genus Spiroplasma; species Spiroplasma endosymbiont of Megachile willughbiella. The sequence goes on from NZ_OZ187005.1 coordinate 167,120, forward strand.
GAAATATTATGATGATAAAAAATACTATATAATTCAAATGCTATCTTTAATAGTTTCATTAATGTTAATGGTGAACTTTTTAGCATTCATACCTTATAAAATTGTAGTTTCATTTAATATACATTATTTAGCAGCGATCTTAATTGTGCCGGTGTTGATGTTAATAATTACACCGAATTGAATGAAACTTAAGAAAAAAGTCGGGAACAAGAATTTGTTACAATTTAATAGTTTTGGATTATTGATTGCAACAGTTGTTACTACTCTGGCTTTCTCTTTTAGCAATAATATCGTGGCCCATATTTTGCTTTTTTTAGGATTAATTCTTTTTGGAATATTCATTGCAGGATTTGTGCCAATTAATATAGAAATGATTAAAAGCCATGATTTAAGAAATGGTAACGCCCACATTACAAATAAAATTACAAGCCTTACAATTTTTTGGACTATTCCTATACCGTTCATAATAAACGAATATTCAAAAAATACTTTTAATGTTATCTTTCTAGGTATGTTGGCAGTAACTATAATAATTTTGTTATTTACAAATAAAAACATAATGGATAAAGGTAATGTTCTGGATGTAGATAAAAGCCAGTTTAAAACTTTAAAAACTAATAAGATATTCTTTATATCTATATTCTCTCAAAACTTATTTGTAGGTATCATTAAGTTTCTTGAAATTGCATTATGTTTATTCTTTTTTGTACGATTAGAAAACAAAGAATTATATTACTCTTTCAATGAGAGTAATATATATATCTATCTTGTATTAGGTTTTCTTTCTAAGTTTATTGCTCAAGCAATACTTCGACAAGTCAGCTTAAAAGAAAAACATCATAGTCAACTCAACATGATTGGAATGTTATTAATAGTTTTTGGGTTTATGTCTCTTTTTGCTTATATATTAGCTTATAAGTTTCTAGGTTTTAATAATCCAAATACTCTTTATTATGCTCTTTTAATTGCTGTACAGTTTCTTTTTGGTGCAGGTTATATTCTTATAGAAAGAACAAAAGCAAGTTATTATAAAACATTAGTGAGTAAAGATGAATTTAAAATGGCTATGATTATAGATCATGTTCTTGGTAATGCGTTTTTTTCATTGTTAGTAAATATTTTATTTTTAATAACAATGGTATTCTTGAGTCCAACAATATTTAAGTTTATCTTAATATTAGGAGTTGTATTCTCAATGACATTAATTTCTATGATTGTTAATGTTGCCATCAGGCACAAAAACAAAACAAAAGTTATGAATGAGGAACACAAAATTATAAATAAAATCTAAAATAAATAACACAAAAACAAAACCCCTTATAAAGCAATAAGGGGTTTTGTTATATATATTAATTATTTTAGTTTATTCAAGTATAAGTTCACTACATTTTCAAGTAAACAAACTATTGTCATCGGACCAACTCCACCAGGAACAGGTGTGATTAAACTAACCTTGCTTATAACATCATCGAAATTTACATCTCCACAATATTTACCTTGAACAAAATTTGCACCCACATCTATAACAATGCTATCTTTTTTTACAAAATCTTTTGTTACCAAACCAGGGGAACCTGCGGCACTTACTAAAATATCTGCTTTTGAGCATATTTCGCTAAGATTTTTAGTCTTTGTATTACAAATCGTCACAGTTGCAGATTCGTTTATTAGTATATTTGCTAAAGGTTTACCCACAATGTTACTTCTTCCAATTATTACAACATTAGAACCTACCAAGTTAACTTTTTTCCATTTTAGTAACTTCAATATTCCTGATGGTGTTGCAGGAAATATATTGGTATTATTTAAAATTAGACTTCCCATGCTATTTGGAGTAAAACCATCAGCATCCTTAGTTGGTGAAATTAAATTGTTTATTTTGCTTCCATCAATATGATTGGGCAGTGGTAGTTGCACAATAATCCCATCAACTTCATCATCCTCGTTCAAATTGCTTATTTTTTTACTCAAATCTTCTTGGTTTATATTTTCTTCTAATCTAAGGTTTCGCCCTATAATTCCCACAGTTTCGCAAGCCTTTAATTTATTTTTTATGTATTTGTTACTTGCTAAATTATTTCCGACTTGAACGATCACTAAAACTGGGGGTCTTTGTAAACAACATTTTTCAATTTTGCTCTTTAAATTACTTAAAAGTTCCAATGATAGTTGTTTACCATCAATTATTTTGTTATCCATATTTAATTCCTGACTCTTTGCTTTCCAATACATATTATAATAAAAAAAATACAATAATGTTTTAATAGTTTCTTATCTATGTTTTAATTAAGTAGTAATTAAGGAGAATAAAATGAAAATTTTGAAATATTTCGTTTATAGTTTTATGATATTAACGCTTTTATTCTTATTTGGAACATTAGTTTACAATTCGATTAATGACAAAAACTCATACGTAATAAATAGGATAGCAACTAAAGAGAAAGTGGTTATGTTAACTTTCGATGACGGACCAAACAAAGTTAATGATAAAGAGATCATTGATATATTGGAATCTAATGGCGCAACAGGTACTTTCTTTTTTACCGGAAGTAATATAAAAAAATATGCTGATGAAAATAGTGAAAAAGAATTATTTAAGAAAATAAAAGAGTCAGATATGTCCGTAGGTAATCATTCATATTCGCATTCTAAATATCAAAATAATAAACAAAAACTAATAGATGAAATATTAGAAACTGACAATTTAATTAGAGAGAACTTTGAGTTAGACCAAAACTATGAAATTCCAATGAGAATGCCTTATCTTCAATTTTATAATGGTTTGAAAAAAGTTTTAGAAACAACAAAGAGAACTTATTTTACAGGTGGCTACCTAAGTGGAGATTGAGATTATGAAAAACACGGTCATGATAAAATTATTAAAAGATATCTTGACAACCTAAAACCTGGTGAAATATTTATTATGCATTCAACACATTATGCAAAACTATTTTTGAACGATTTGATAAAGGAAATCAAAAACAGAGGATATGAGTTTACGAATTTTAATCCTAGCAGTAAAAGGTATTACAAAAAGTTTGGAGAACTAGTATGGTAAATTTAAGTATGTTATCAGATTTCATAGATGTGACAGGAATAGCTACAACATTGGTGTCAGCCGTTTTTATAGTTGCAACAGTATACTTTATAATTAAAAGATTTGAAGTGAAGAAAAACAAAAAAGCGTTTAAGTTACTTGTGACGTTTGATTGTTTAGCATTATTTATTTGTGGATATTTTTTTGTTTTGAGTATTATGAATTTTTATTTTCTTACAAACAGTTACAAGTATATAATAATTAATAGAATTATGTGTTTGGTTACCCTTACATTGATATTTGGATATTTTTTAATAGTAGAAATTTATTTTTTTAAAAAAATAAAAAGAGGTTTAAATGAATAAAATAACTGAAGTTTTAAAAACACTTAACTTGAAAGAAGACGAGTACGAACTCTACGGAAATGACATTGCAAAAGTTAATTTTAAAAATTTTGTTTCCTTGGAAAGAAAAGCAAAATTAGTATTAATGACTTCGATAAATCCAACCCCAGCAGGAGAAGGTAAAACAACAACTGCAATTGGTTTAACTGATGGTCTTAACTACATCGGAAAGAAAGCAATTTTAGCTTTAAGAGAACCAAGTTTAGGTCCTGTCTTTGGTAGAAAAGGTACTGCAACTGGAGGCGGTGAAAGTGAAGTTATACCCATGGATAAAATTAATATTCATTTTACAGGAGATATTCATGCAATAACAACTGCAAATAATTTAATATCTGCTTCTATTGATTCCGAATTATATTGAGGAAATAAATTGAATATCGACCCAGAAAATATAATTTGAAAAAGATGTTTAGACTTAAATGATAGAGCTTTGAGAAAAGTTGACTTACAAATATCAAAAACCTTATCAAGAAAAGAAGAGTTTACGATTACTGCAGCAAGTAATATGATGACTATTTTGTCTTTATCTAAAAACGAGGAAGATTTGAGATGCAGACTTAACGAAAGTATAGTGGCCTATGATTTAAACGGAGAAGAAGTTTTATTAGAAAGATTGGGAATTACAGGTTCATTGATGGCTCTTTTGAAGGATGCTATAAAACCAAACTTTGTTTTAACAAAACACAACTCACCAACTTTTGTACACTGTGGACCTTTTGCAAATATCGCCACTGGTACAAACTCAGTTATTTCAACAGATCTTGCCTTAAAGTTAGGGGAGTATGCTATTGTGGAATCAGGGTTTGGGAGCGACTTAGGTTTTGAAAAGTTTATGAATGTTGTAAACGAACAAAATAGTTTTATTCCTGATTGTGTAGTTATGGTAGTTACTTTAAGAGCATTGAATTTGCATAAAGATTTCGAAAACAATTTTGATCATTTAGAAAAACACATCTCACACATAAAGAACTATGATTTAAATTTTTTAGTGGCTATAAACTTTATAGAGGGCGATGATGAAAATCAATTAACATATTTAAAAAAATGGTTGGATGAGAAAAATTATGCTTGAGAAATAAATGAAGCATATGTTAAGGGTCCCAAAGGCGCCGAAAAACTTGCTAAAAAAGTTGTAGAAATTTCCAACAAAAACTTCACTTTTAGAAAGTTAATAAACCCAATGGATAAAATAGAAAACAAAATTAGTAAAATAACTGAAAACTTTTATTTCTTAAAAGATTTCTCAATTACAGATGAGGCAAAAAAAGAAATTGAAAAAATAGAGAACTCAAAATATAGAAACTTGCCGCTTTGTATGGTTAAGTCTCACAGTGCAATTGACGGTAATGAAACCAAAGACAAAAACTATTTATTGAAAATCAAAAACGTTAGAATAAATAGTGGAGCCAAATTTATTTTAGTTTTTACAAATGCAATAATGAGCATGCCTGGTTTAAATAAAGAACCAAATTCAAAAAGTATTGACGTTGAAAACGATCGTATAACTGGTTTAAAATAATTAAAAAAATGTAGATTACTCTACATTTTTTTATTTCAGATTAGGCGAAACATAATTAGTTTGTTATCAATTGGATTATTGAGTCATCTATATTTTCTACTAATTTTTTTATTATGTAATCTAAAGATTTGTTCTCTTGTAACAAACTTTGAATAATAGTTCCATCCTCATCATTAGTATTGTTATATGAAAAAGCATTTATAATTGTTTCTTTCAACTTCACAAAGCTTATATCATTTTTTTTAGCTATTAAAAAAGGTTTCATTATTCTTTCATCTAATTGCAACTTTTTAATAGTGTTTCTAGCAACTCTCTCAAAATCATCTTTAATATAATTATTGGTGAATCTCTTAATAATGGTTTCTATAAAATCCTCTAGTTTTTCTTTGTCATAATTAAATTCAACTGAAACTATTTCAGATATTTCCTTTAAATAATCTTGTAAAAAATAAAGAAGAGTGTGGTCCTTAGCGTCGTTTAACGTTATGTTTATGTATTTCTTCTCGAACTTTGTAAGTGTTCATTCCTTTCAAGCTATAGTTGCATGAGCTCCATTTAGCATTCATACCTTTTTACAAATCTCTGCATCAATGTTATTTGTATATGTTATTGTTTCAAATTTATTAGTTTGTTCTGGTCAAGCATCTTCATTCGCTACTCAAGAATAATAAGGTTCAACTTTGATACTCAAGTCATCAGATACTTCATTAGGAACGATCCTGTCCACCATAACATCTACAAATTTTATTAGATCATTATTTATAACGTGATGCTCCTCGATTTGATTTTTGAAGAATGAAGATACTTTTTCACCATTCTCACAACACATTATAATTAATGGTGTGTTTGATTTTTGTTTAGCCTCTATTATACTTATAACTTGACTTATGATATGCTTTAAATTTCCTGAGCCAATTGAGGTTGTTATCACATCAATGGTTTCTAAGCTCAAATTGCTCTCTAGTTCATTAGATAACAATGCTTTATAACCTTTAACGGTATCAACTTTATTGCTTTCATCTAAATATTTTATTTTATACTCTTTGCTGTTTTTAAGTTTGTTTATAAGTTCTTTATTGTTGTCGATGAAATAAAATTCCGTTACAAAACCACTATTTAATAATATCGGAGCAATGAAACCACGACCAATATTACCAGCACCATAATGTAAAATCTTCATTAAAAGTTGAACTCCTTTAGTATTCTATCTTTTGAAGGATTTTTGATTAAATCCTCAACAAAGTCAATATCCATCATCTTTTCAGCAATATTTGATAATATATCTACATGATTGTTAGATTTAGCTGCTATTCCTATAAAAAAGTGCACAGGATTTGAATCATAATCTACTGGTTCATCGTAATGGACAATAACTATTCCATCTTTTATTACTCCTTCATCGTTTATTCCATGAGGAATGGCTAAATAGTTACCAATGTACACGGAGAACTTTTTTTCTCTTTCTATCATTGAGTTCACATAGTCCTCTGTAATATAACCTTGTTCTATAAGTAAATTACCACATTGTTTTATGGCATCAATTTTGCTTTTTGCTTTTTGCTTTATTAATATATTTTCTGCTTTTAAGATTTGTGTCTCCATTTTCTCACCTATTAATTTTCTATATATTTTTTCACTTATTATTTTATGTATGTTTTTTTTCTTACTTAGAATTAAGATAATTGGCATAGCTAAAATGTTTGGTAATTTGTATTCACTTAAGTCAATTGAAGAAATAACTAAATCGTATTTCATTAGAAGTTTTTTATTAACCGACGAGTAAGGTAAATTCTCAACATCTGCATTTCGGTAAATTGGTTTTAAGTGGTTTTTAATCATAACACTCTGACCAAACCCCCCAATACAGATAGTTAAGAGCTTTAGTTTTTCATTATATATGTATGTATCAAACCATACAAGCACATGTATAAATATTTCATATGCAAGAACCTCAAATGATTTTAGATCTCTAAAGTATAAAGCTAAATTTTTTTCAATTTCTTCTCATAGTTCAACAAACTTCTTTTTGTATGGTTGTAAACTTCTTGAATATTCTTTGATAACAAACTCATCCACATTCTGAATATAAATATTTGATGCCAAGTGATTTACAATTCTTTCTTTTATATTGTTATCTAGACATAATTTTTCATTGAATAGCTTGAATAATCCTTTATCTAGATTGTTTACAAATTCGATAACACTATTTTTATTTTTATCTATTGAGATCTTTTTACTTAAAAAGTAATTAATATCATCACTACAATATAACCCACCAATATTATCAATGAACTCGTTATAATAAGCTGAGTCTTTAAGTTTTTCTAATAGTATAGAGTTTTTTGAATGATTTAATCAGTACGTAATTTTGATCGATAGCAAAATGGCATTTAAGTTAGATATATTAATGTGGTTTGCTGTGTACTCAATTATTCAATGAAATATCTTATTATAAATATCAATTTTATATTTTCTCTTTAGTGTTGTATAAATGTAACTAGAAAAAAGTTTTTCTATTTTGTTTAATTTCAAAATCGAGTAAACTTTTTTAAATAACAAACATTTAGTTGTAAGTTCTACAACAGCTTCAATCTCATTTTCTTCAGTGACATCTGCAATTTTCAATCCTTGTTTGCTAATTGTTAAATTTATTTTTTGTTTATTACAAATATTTCTTAACTCATTAATATCATCTTCAATGATATTTAAGGAAATATCTAGATCGTCTGCTAGTTGTAATTCTGTAGTTTTTTTATCTCTCAGTAAGATTAAGAAAATATATAATAATCTTTCTTCTTTCATTAAAAAATTATCATCTAGCTGCAACTTTTGAAGAATGTTTTCCGTATTTCCTTTGAACTCGAGGTTGTTATCATTATCTAAAATAATGAAATCTCCTAAGCCCCTTAAAAAAATGTTGATTTCTTCAAAATCTCTATTTAGAGTTTTTTGGCTAATATCGAAATAACTAATCAACATTTCTTTTTCTACGTTTTTATAATTTATTAGTATATTTAAAATTCTAAATTGTCTTTCTTTTTTCATCTGTCATCTCTATTTTTTTATTAAAATCTAGGATGATTTTATCATAAAAGTTTTTATCTAAAAAGTTAGTGATACTTTTATGTATAGCGTTTGGCGCTTTTTGTTTAGCGAAGTCTGTTAACTGTTCTTGTGTAATTACAAACATTGCATCACTTGGAAGTTCTTTTACAGGTAGATTAATTACTTCAACATCTATTTTATTTTCCTTAAGTTTTTTTCTCAAAACAGAAGCACCCATTGCACTTGAACCCATACCTGCTTCACAGGCGAATATGATAGTTTTAACATCTTCGATATTTGGTAAACTGACTCCATGTTCACTGTTGGGTTTTAGATATTTACTTTCTTTACCTTTAAGATCATTAACTTTATCAACTGCTTCTTCATAAGAAAGTTCTTTACTTTTGTATTTACGTCTCATAATAATATGAATTAATGACCCAACTAAAAGGGTAGTTGCACATGCTGCAAATACTCCCAGAAATACTCCAACATAATTCATAGCACCAGAAGCTATAAATATAGAAATAGCTATTATTGAACCTGGTGAAGCGGGCGCGATTAATCCTGCATCAAATATTTGGAATATTGCATCACCAACAAGTCCACCTGCTATTAAAGCTATTAACATTTCAATTTTCATTAGGATGAATGGGAAGTATACTTCATGCACACCACCAAAGAAATGTATTACTGAAGCTCCGGCTGCATTTCCTCTTTGTTTTTTATCAAATATAATAATTGTTAATAAGGCTCCTAGACCTGGTCCTGGATTAGCCTCCAATAAGTACAATATTGATTTTCCGTATTGTCTATATAAGTCTTGTGAAAGCGCTGTGAATACCCCATGGTTAATTGCATTGTTTAGGAAAAATATTTTAGCTGGCTCTACAATCAAAGCACTTAGAAAAATTAGTTTGTTGTTTATCAATAGTCTTACTAATTCTCCAAGCGCTCATGTGATTGAATTAAATACATAAGGCATCCCATAAAAGGCTCCTATACCTAACCCGAATGCTAAAAATCCCATTACAAAGTTATTTACAAGCATTTCGAAACCTTGTTTAACTTTTCCATCTAGCAGTTTGTCTATTCCCAGAAGGATACCGGCTGAAGCAGGTCCAACAATCATTGCTGATAGGAATTGTGGTGAAGATGTTGAGTTTTCTGCAAAACCTGGATTATATTCATTCCCAAGCACTACAGCGAAAACAACAAATGCTGCTATAAAACCACCACGATCTTTGTGAACTATTCTACCCGCATTGAATCCAATTAAGACTGGTATCAAATACTTTATTACGTTGCCAACAATATATTTTTCTATTGTTGCAACTGGTGTCCATCCTTTTTCTATGAAAAAGGCAGTTAATAATCCTCATGCTATCATCAACCCAATTATTGGCATGATCATCGAGCTGAGTCATCCACCAAACTTTTGTACTCTTCGCATTGCGATTCTTTTGTTAAAGTTATTCTTTAAAAAAAGCGAGAACTTATTATTGGTTTCTTTCTTATTTAAATCTTTTATAATTTCGTCCATTATATCGACTCCTTTCAAGCATATTGTCTATTTTTTTGTCGTACTATAAAAGTGTCATGTTCATTTTTTTTGTCAAAATGAAGGACAAAAAATACTTTTGCTATTTATATAGATTTATAACTAAATCCATACAAAAAAACTCCTTGAAAGGAGTTTTTCATATGATTTAATTGAACTTATTTTTTAAAATAGTTTAAACCTAGTACTTCTAACCCTGCAAGAGTTACAAAGTTGTAAGGTTTATTGAAGTGAGGTAAGAAGAATATATCAACAAGTGGTAATTCATCAATAGTTAATCCTTTTTGTATTGCTAAAGCAAACATATACATTACCTCGGTGTGATTATTTTGCGATGCAACTTGAGCACCAACGATTTTTCTTGATTTTTTATCTCAAACTATTTTAATTATTACTTCTTTATATGAAGACATGAACTCTGGTCTATCTGAGTCTTTGAAAAGTTTTTCTTCAACATCAAATCCAAGTTTATTAGCTGCGTTTATTGATAGACCAACAGCAGCCATTTTTCATCCAAATACTTCGATACCATTAGCGCCTGTGAAACCTAGACCTGTTAATGAATCACCATTAACTATATTTACTGCTGCCATAATACCAGTTCTAACAGCTGTTGTAGCTAATGCTATTTGACTATTCTTATTCATAGAAATATTATATACTTGCGCACAATCACCAACAGCATAAATGTCTTTTACAGAAGTTTGCATAAACTCGTTTGTAATAATTGCTCCTTTTGCATCAAGCTCTAGAGTGTTTTTTAATAGATCTGTTTGTGGTTTAACACCAACTGAAAATACAACATAATCAACTTCTATTTCACCTTTATCAGTGATCACTTTATTCACTTTACCATTTGTACCGACAAACTTTACAACCTTTTGATTTAGTGCTAAATTTACACCTTGATTTCTCATTTCACTTTCGATATTTTCAGTAAATTCGCTGTCATAATATACAGGCATAATTCTGTTTTCGATATCCACTAAACTCACTTCTTTACCAGCTGCCACAAAAGCATCCACCAACTCAACACCTATGTATCCAGCACCAATAACTGCAACCTTTTTAATCTTTGGATCATTATTTGCAGCTTTTATTGCTTGCGCATGATGATAGTTTTTGCAAATTTGTACACCTTCCAAAGTTATCCCTTCTATTGGTGGGAAAACTGGTCAAGTTCCAGTTGCTATTACTAATTTGTCATAATTATCATCAAATTCTTCACCTGTTTTAAGATTTTTAACTCTAACTACTTTTTTATTTGTATCTAGAGAAACTCATTCATGTTCCATCTTAATGTTAATATTTTCTTCTTTTAATATCTCTGGTGATGCGTAAAATAATCCCGCGGGATCTTTGACCTCACCTTTAACTCACAAAGCAATACCACATCCTAAGAAAGATATGTTATCATTTCTGTCATAAGTTGTTATTTCCATATTTTTGTCTAATCTTCGTAATGTTCTTACTGCAGTGGTACCTGCATGATTTGTTCCAATAACGATAGTTTTCATTTATATTCCTCCAATTTACAAGGTTATAATAATACAAATATAGAAGTTTAATAAAAAAAGTTTATTTATGAATTCTTTTTTCATTAAAGAGACTATTTTTAAAAATATTTCCATTAAAAAATTCTTTAAGATTTTTTTTATTGTAAAATAGTTTTATAAGAGGAGTGTAATTATGTTTTTGCGAGCAAATATGGATGTAGATTATTTTTTTAAGCGAGTTAAATGAATAAAGTATTTAGACGAGGATAATATTTCAAGAAAATCAAAATTTTATGTTAAAAGAATTTCAAAAAAAATTAATGATAAAACTACATTTGCTCAATTCAAGTACTGAGTATTGTGGAGGTGAGTTAATAAGAATTTCGAATTATCTGAGCATTTTGTAAATCAAGTCAAGAGAAATATCAAAAAACTAGATCTTACATTAAGTTCAAAAGAAGAACGATTTTTAGATGACTTAGACGAGCTAATCTTTAACTCATGAAGACCATTAAAATTAGTGCCTGTGAAGTTTGAATTAGAAAAAAAAGAAAAAATCAATCTGCTTCAAACTAGTGTTAATGTGCACCACCTCTTTGAAGAAACTTCGGAAAAAAAACTGAAGATGATTGGCAAGTTTGATGTATATTTCTCAAATAAAAAAGTTTATTTGACATCTAATAAACAAGTTTCTGTGTTTGTTATTTCATACAAAGATATCGTTGATGTTATACCTAAAAGTTATGGAACTATAATAAAAACTAAGGAGAAAAGCTATTTATTTAGAGGTAAAAATAGATTATTAACATACGTGCTATTACAAAGAATGATTCCAGATTTGGGTCTTAATATCCAAAAAATACAAAATCTATATGAATATTTTGATTATTGGAATTCATTTCTTGCACGAATAAATTAAAGGAGAACTTATGAAACAATTAATATTAAAAACAACCGAGGAGATCGGTAAAACAGCTGGAGATATTATCATTACAAAAATTACAAAGAAACCAGATGCAATACTTGGGTTAGCTACAGGAAGTTCACCTTTGTCTACATACAAGTATCTAGTTGAAAGAACTAAAAAGGACAATATAGATTGGTCAAATATTACAACTTTTAACCTAGATGAATATAAAGGATTAAGCTCAGATCACGAACAATCGTATAGATACTTCATGAATGAGAACTTATTCAAACACGTAAATATAAAAATGGAACAAACACATGTTCCGTCTGGATTAATAAATTCTAATTCAGAAGCAGCAACTTATGACCAAGAAATACAAGAAGCAGGCGGAATAGATTTACAAATTTTAGGATTAGGAATAAATGGGCATATCGGTTTTAATGAACCTGGTACAAGTTTTGACTCAATAACCTCGGTAGTTGATTTGCAAAGATCAACTATAGAAGCTAACTCAAGATTCTTTGAAAATATCGAGGAAGTTCCAACTCAAGCAATATCAATGGGTCTAAAGACTATCATGAAAGCTAAGGAAATTTTATTAATTGCTACAGGTTCAAGTAAAGCAAACGCAGTAAAACATCTAGTTGAAGGACCCGTTACCACTGAATGACCTTGTTCAATTTTACAACAACACCCCAATGTAACCTTGTTATTGGATGATGATTCTGCCAGTTTATTAAGTAAGTAATAATTTTCAACATTATCAATAATTTTAAAATAATGTCTGCGGACATTATTTTTTATAGTTTTTATTATTTTTTATAATCGCAAAATGTTAAAATTTAATTTAGATAGTAGGAGTAAATATATGAGAAAACAAATTATTATAGGTAACTGAAAAATGTTTAAGACCAATTCAGAAGCGGTAAAATTTATACAAAATATAGAATCAAAAATAACAATTAAAGAAAACTTAATAGCAGGGATTGCTGCACCAGCAATAATGCTAGCAGATATTAAAAAAAGCTCAAAAAACTTAGTTATAGCAGCACAAAATTGCTATTTCGAAAAAGAAGGTGCATTTACTGGAGAAATATCAATTCCAATGTTGAAAGATATAAACGTGGACTACGTTGTTATCGGTCACTCAGAAAGAAGAGACATATTTGGAGAAACAGATGAGCTTATTAATTCAAAAGTAAAAGCCTTGTTAGATTCAAATTTGACTCCAATATTATGTTGTGGTGAAAGTCTTGAAACTTACGAAAGTGGTAAAACTATTGAGTGGGTTAAATCACAAATTGAAAAAAACTTGAAAGACGTTACAGCTGAGCAAGCTAAAAAAGTTGTAATTGCTTATGAACCAATTTGAGCAATTGGTACAGGAAAAGTTGCAACACCAGAAATTGCTCAAAGCGTATGTAAAGAAATAAGACAAATTATAAAAAATATTTATAATGAAGAGGTTGCAAATGAAGTTCTAATTCAATACGGTGGAAGTGTAAAACCAGAAAATATTAAGGAAATATTAGCCCAAGAAGATATTGACGGTGCACTTGTTGGTGGTGCTTCACTTGTTGAAGACTCTTATCTAGGACTTTTGAAATAGTTTATGGGTAAATTTAAGTTAGTAGCTCTCGATATGGATGGAACAACATATGCAAACCTAGGCAATTACATTGAACCAAATGTTGATGTTATAAATAATGTTATTAGAAAAGGTGTTAAAGTAGTTTTTGTAACTGGTAGACCTGTATTAGCAAAAGTAAACAAATTTGAAATTTACGATTTTGATAAACAAGAAGCGCTTGTTGCTGGGTTTAATGGTGCTTTGATATACGATTTAAAAAATGACAAGGTAATTGATGCAAACCCAATACCTAAGGATATTGTAAAAAAAGCTTTTGATTTAATATCAAGTGGAAAGTTTGCTGATCAAGAAATATGAGCTTATTCAACAGATATGTCTAAGTGTTTTGTTTCTAAACCAATAGAGCTGTCAAAAGGATTGTTTTTTGAAACAAATTTTTTTGAAGGAAATCTCATGGTTTTTAACGAAGATATAGCTACTAATTGCTACAAATTACTTATATTCAATGTTGTACCTAGCTTTGTCGAGGAACTAAGAAACCTTGGTTTAGAAGTAGCTTGACATCCAGAATCACTTGGTGGTGAAGTTACTCTTAAGGGTATTAATAAAAAATATGCGGTGGAGTTTTTAAAAAATTACTATGCGATTGAGATTGACGAAATTTTAGCAATGGGTGACGGTGCTAATGACATACCAATGCTTGAGTACGCGGGTCTATCTATAGCTCCAGCCAATGCTAACGATGAAGTAAAAAAACATGCTAAGGTTGTTTCTAAATTTACGCATTTAGAAGGTTCAGTAGCAAAAGAATTAAAAAATTATGTTTTAGGAGACAATTAATTATGAAAACAAAAAATCCTGTTATTCTTGCAATCCTAGATGGATGAGGATTAGCCGAACAAAATAAAGGTAATGCTGTTTACGAAGCAAATATGGAATTCGTAGAATCTTTAAAAAAAGAGTATCCTTGAGTATCAGCTCACGCAAGTGGCGAATGAGTGGGTCTACCAGAGGGTCAAATGGGAAACTCTGAAGTTGGACACATACACTTAGGTGCAGGGAGAATTAAATATGAATCACTTTCTCTTATTAATAAGGCTATAAAAAATAATGAGTTTGAAAATAATGAGGAAATTGTAAAAGCAATAGAAAACTGTAAAAAATATAATAGCGCATTACATATTATGGGTTTATTCTCTGATGGTGGTGTTCACTCTCATATGTTACATATGTTTGCAACATTTGAAGCTGCTGCTAAAGCTGGACTTAAAGAAATATACGTTCATTTATTCACAGATGGTAGAGATACCAAACCCACAGTAGCAATTAATTATCTTAAAGATTTATTTACTTTATTTGATAAATATAAAGTTGGACAGGTCGGTTCAATATCAGGAAGATTTTATTCTATGGATAGGGATAAAAGAATGGAAAGAACCGCCGAAGCATATAGTGCGATGGTAAATAGAACCTCAAAAAATAGTTTTACAAACCCGGTAAAATATATCGAAGAACAATATTCACTTGGGAAAGATGATGAAGCAATTCTACCAGCTTATAATACTGACGCACCAAACGGTTTTATAAAAGAAAATGACTCTGTTATTTTCACAAACTTTAGACCAGATAGAGCTATTCAGTTAGCAAGTGCATTCACAAATAAAAATTATGATTCTTGAAAAGATGAGAACTTTTCTAATCTTACATTTTTAGGTGATAAAATCCATTTCGTATGTATGATGGAATATTCTGCATCAGTATTGAGCAATAATATTGCTTTTAAATCAATCGAAGTTATTAATGGCCTTGGTGAATGACTAAGTAAAAAAGGTTATCGCCAATTAAGAATAGCAGAGACTGAAAAAATCGCACACGTTACATTCTTTTTTGACGGTGGAAAAGACTACTTTAAAAATGGATTAGCTAACCAAGATGAAATCACGCTTCAAGGAGCGTCAATAGATTTAATACCGTCTCCAAAAGTAGCAACTTATGACCTTAAACCAGAAATGTCGGCTGTAGAAATCACTGATAAATTAATTGAAGAAATTAACAAAGATGAATTCGATTTAATCGTTCTTAACTATGCAAACTGTGATATGGTAGGACACACTGGCGATTTAGAAGCAGCTATTAAGGGTGTTAAAACCTTGGATGAACAATTGAAAAGAGTTTATGAGGCTGCAAAATCACACAATTTCACTATGATAATAACAGCTGATCACGGAAATGCTGAGGTTATGATTGATGCAGAAGGTGGTCCTAATAAGAAACATACAAGCCAACCGGTACCAATCATCATTACTAATAAATCTTATAAATTGAGACAACAAGATCCTGCAATTGCTGATGTTGCTCCAACAATATTGGAAATTTTAGGAGAAGAAGTTCCAAAAGAAATGACTCAAAAAAGTCTTATCGTTAAATAAAAAAAACGCCATTTAAAGTGCGTTTTTTCTTTTTTGTAAAGAAACAGTAATCTCCTATTTCACAAGATAAAGCCTGTTTAAAATTTCTTTGTTAGTTGTATCATTTCTCTTAAAACATTATTTACTCTCGTAAACAATTTCATAAAAAGGAATAAGTATTTTAGTCTCTCAATTTAACATGTAATCATGAAATTTCAAAATAACCTATCAACCGTTATTAAGAATTTTTCTTTGATGTACCGTCTTTTCAATATTAAAAACAGAGTGCATTGCTTCATAAAAACCACTTAAAAGGTTTCTAATCTTTGTTTCATATCAACAACAATCCCCAGCAGCATAAATTCCCTTAACTGAGGTTTCCATATTATAATTTACTAAAAATTTATTTACTCTATTTATCTCGATTTCTAAATTTTTATGTATGTCTTTTTGAATAGATTGACCGAATTGAACTATTATATAGTCAAAATCTAAATGTAATGAATTTTGATCATCAACTCTTTTAACTTCTATTGATAATGCTTTGTTATTTTCTTCTTTTGTTATATTAACAAATTCATAAGACTTCAATATTTTAACGCCTGATGAGATTGCTTTTTCTAAATTACCTGGCTTTGCTCTAAATTCATCTCTTCTATGTATTATTGTAATTGAAGAAGCTATTTCTACAAGTTCGTTAGCTCAGTCCACAGCTGAGTCTCCACCACCAAAAACTATAATTTTTTTATCTTTTAATAGTCTCAAGTCGTTAACATTATAAAAGATATTTTCATATTCTTTTTCACATAACGGGATTGGTTTGAATGTACCAATACCATCAGATATTAATATTCTTTTATATACTTCTTTAGACTTATCGTCAAATTCCACTTCAAACCAGTTTTCGTAAAGTTGAACTTCTTCTAAAGGTTGTATTGCTCTGATTTGCTTAACACTCTTATTAAATAATAGATCGATTTTAGAGATGTCTTTATTTACTGCATCGAACATACTATGCATAGCATCTTTTCCAATTATCTTAGGAATTGCTGGGAAATTATAGATGTATTTTTCAGGATACATTGACATTACTTGCCCACCATAAGTAGATTTGGCTTCTATGATCGTACCGGTTAGACCTAAGTCTACTGCCATTTTCCAAGCATAAAGGCCCGTTGGTCCACAACCAATTATTAAAATATCTTTAACCATAATATTGCCACTCCTACAAAAAAAATTATATCATATATATATGAGATAGGAAGTTGAGATTAGATATATGAAGGTTAGCTCACTATCAGAATTGCAAAAGGTTTTTGATGCATTAGACTTAAGAGAACCAAAAAACACTTGCATTTTATTGAATGGACCAATGGGTGCAGGTAAAACAACATTTACGAAATTACTTTTAAAAGAAATGGGTGTTACTGATGTAGTAACCTCACCAACTTTTGTGATAATGAATCAATTTATAGGTCGTAATAATTTACACATAAATCATGTTGATGCTTATAGAATGAGCAAAGGTGAGGAAATAGATATGTACACCGACTATTTTTATGACTCACTAAATGTTATTGAGTGAAGTGAAAATATGAATTATGACTTCAAAAAAAACTTCAAGATTATAATAATAAACATTAGTATCATTGATGAGACAACAAGAGAATTCATCATAGAATAAGAGAGATTTAAATGAATTTATTTATGGATACAAGTAACAATACTTTGATACTTATTTTAGAACAAGAAAATAAGATTGTCGATTCCTTATATCTACAAAACCAAAATAAAATAAGTGATATAGCTTTAGAGGAGTTACAAAAAATTTTACAAAAAAATGGACTAAACCTTAAAGATATAACCAATATATATTTAACTAAAGGTCCTGGTAGTTACACTGGAGTTAGGGTTGCAGTTACAATTGCGAAAACTTTAAAAACAATAAACAACTCTTTTAAGGTATATCTGATATCATCACTTTTTTTTCAAGCTGGTTTGGATTCAGCGGTTAGCATTTTAGATGCTAAAGGAGGAAAAGTTTATATCGGAATTTATGATAATGGAATTTGCATAATCCAAGACCAATTAATACCTTTAGAGATTCTAGAAGATTTTATAGAGAATTTTCAAAAGTTTGTTATTAAAAAAGATTATTTAGATTTGGATTATGTATCTAGTTATTTAAAACTAAAGCATTTGTTTGAGGAAGCTACTGATGTGGAACAAATAGAACCTTTATATATTAAATCTTTTATTTAACTTGTTTTTTCGTATAATGTTGAGTGCTATAATAATTAAATACAAGGAGAGATAAAATGAGCAAAACACAAATATTAATTCTAGATTACGGAAGCCAATATACGCAGTTATTAGCAAGGAGAGTTCGAGAATTAAATGTTTTTACAGAAGTTGTTGATTTTGATAACACCGCTGAACAATTGAAACAATATAGCAATCTTAAAGGTATTATTCTTTCAGGTGGTCCTTCAAGCGTTTATGCTCAGGATGCTTATACAATAGATAAAAATATTTTTGGTCTTAATTTACCGATTTTAGGAGTTTGTTATGGTATGCAACTAGTAACAGAACTTTTTGAAGGTAAAGTCGAGTTAGCTGACTCACAGGAGTTTGGAAAAGCAGATTTAATTATTGACCATACAGAAAACCCTTTATTTAAAGATATAGATAAACAAACACAAGTGTGGATGAGTCACGCCGACCACTTAACAGTAATGCCAAAGGATTTCATACAATTAGCTCATACAAACTCAAGTGTAGCAGCAATAGGGAACCTAAAAAATAAAATTTTTGGAATTCAGTTTCATGCTGAGGTAACACATTCAACACAAGGTACACAGATAATCAAAAATTTCTTATATGATATTTGCAACTGTAACAAAGATTGGTCGATGAGCAGATACATAGACCAACAAGTTGATGAAATTAAAAAAATAGTAAAAGATGATCGTGTAATTTTAGGGCTTAGTGGTGGAGTGGATTCAAGTGTAGCTGCTGCTTTAATTTCAAAAGCGATTGGTAAACAGTTAACTTGTATCTTTGTTGATACTGGTTTATTAAGAAAAGACGAAGCCAAAAAAGTTATGGATACTTATACCAGTCAATTTGATATGGAAATAAAACTAGTGGATGCAAGTGAGAAGTTTTATGATGCTTTAAGAGGAATAAGTGACCCTGAAGAGAAACGAAAAATAATAGGACACACATTTGTTGAGGTATTTAATGAGGAAGCGAGTTTATTTAAAAACGCAAAATATTTAGCGCAAGGTACAATCTACCCTGATGTTATAGAATCTTCATTAAAATCTCATAGTTCTAAAACCATTAAATCACATCATAATGTTGGAGGACTTCCAGATGATCTCAAGTTTACCTTATTAGAACCGCTTAGAACTTTATTTAAAGATGAAGTTAGAAAGGTTGGAATAGAACTTGGTTTAGATCCTTTGATTGTCAACCGCCACCCATTCCCAGGACCTGGTCTTGGAGTTAGAATTATTGGTGAGGTTTCTAAGGAAAAAGCGAATATATTAAGAGAAGTTGATGATATATTTATACAAAATCTTATCGATGCTGGACTTTATAATAAAGTTAGTCAAGCATTTGCAACAATCCTTCCGGTTAAAACTGTTGGGGTTATGGGAGATAATAGAACATATGATTGAGTCGTAGCGTTAAGAAGCGTTAACACTGTAGATTTTATGACAGCTACATCAACCCACCTACCTTGAGAGTTTTTGGATAAGGTTGTTAATGAAATTATCAATAAAGTCGATGGTGTCAATAGGGTGGTTTACGATATAACTTCTAAGCCCCCAGGAACTATTGAATGGGAATAAGGAGATAAAATGGCAAATAACGATCTAAATGGAAAAATAATAGGAGATGCAGTTACCTTCGATGATGTACTCATAGTTCCTAATTACTCTGAAAGTTTACCTTCAGAAGTTAATTTAAAAACCAAGTTAACAAAAAATATTGAGTTGAACATACCTCTCCTAAGTGCCGCTATGGATACAGTTACTGAGTCTGCAATGGCGATAGAGTTGGCTAGAGCGGGTGGCATAGGTATTATTCACAAAAACTTATCAATCGACGCACAAGCACTTGAAGTGCAAAAAGTTAAAAGAAATGAATCTGGTTTTATAACTGATCCAATTACTGTTTCAAAAGATACCAAAGTAAAAGAAGCTAATGAAATAATGGCCACATATAAAATATCAGGTCTACCAGTTGTTGATGATGAAAATAATTTAATAGGGATTGTAACTAATAGAGATTTAAAATATTTTGAAGACTTTGATTCTAGTGTTGATGTTGTAATGACCAAAAACAATATAATCACTGGGACAAGGAGTACTACTTTAGAGCAAGCTAAGCATATTATGTTAAAACATAAAATTGAAAAACTTCCAATAGTAGATGATAACAATAAATTAGCAGGGTTAATCACTACCAAAGATATTGACAAAGCAATAGATAATCCTAGTGCTTGTAAAGATAAACAAGGTAGATTGAGAGTTGGTGCTGCAGTTGGTGTCAGTGAAGATGTTATGGAACGTGTAAAGGCTTTGGTTAAAGCTGAAACTGATGTATTGGTTGTTGATTCTGCTCATGGACACAGCAAAGGCATTTTAGAAGTTGTTAAAAAAATAAAAGAGATATATCCAAAGATAGATGTTATTGCAGGTAATATTTGTACCGCAGATGCAGCAAAGGCTTTATTTGAAGCGGGTGCAGATTGTGTAAAGGTTGGGGTAGGACCTGGTAGCATATGTACAACTAGGGTAGTTGCTGGAATTGGAGTACCTCAAATCACCGCTATTAACGATGTTTACCAATGAGCACACAAAAATAACTTACCTATAATCGCTGATGGAGGTATTAAATATTCTGGAGATATCACTAAAGCAATAGCGGCTGGTGCAAATGCTGTAATGTTAGGAAGTGTTTTTGCCGGTACTGTAGAATCTCCTGGTGAAGAAATAATAGTTAATGGAAAAAAATATAAAACTTATGTTGGCATGGGTTCAATGATAGCAATGAAACGTGGAAGTAGTGACCGCTACTTTCAAAAAGGTTCAAAAAAATTAGTTCCAGAAGGAATAGAAGCACGTGTTCCCTTTAAAGGTAAAACAAAAGACGTTATATTCCAACTTATGGGTGGTTTAAAAAGTGGTATGGGATACACAGGTAGCCCAAATATAGAACATCTAAGAGATGAAACAAAGTTTGTTAGAATATCAAATGCTAGTTTGAAAGAATCTCATCCTCACGATGTTGAGTTGACAAAAGAAGCACCAAACTACAATAACTAAATATAGAAATAGTTTAACTCCTAATTTAAGCTCGGATTGATTTGTTTGAGTTTTTCTTTTTTTATGTTTCATAATACTTACATATTTTTTAAGAAATTTTCGTACTATCTTTGAAGAAAAAATTTTATATCAACTCAAAATTTGATATTATTATTCTATAAGTCTTATTAAGAACTACTGAGAGAAAAAACTCGACGAAGTAGTAGCAACCTTTTAAGTTAGGTGCTTAAATTCAGGGGAAACCAACGATGAGAAGAAGATAACTTTAAATGTGTCCCTTCTTAGTGGGACTTTTTTAATGAGGAGAGATTATATGAAAAAATATTTTACAAGTGAATCTGTATCTGAAGGTCACCCAGATAAGTTATGTGATCAAATATCGGATGCAATCCTAGATGCTTGTTTAGAACAAGACAAAGAATCTAGAGTTGCATGTGAAACTCTAGCAACTGCGAACTTTATTATTGTTACTGGAGAGATTACAACTAAAGCAGTTGTAAATTACGAAGAAGAGGTTCGAAAGATATTAAGACGTATTAATTATAAAAGTGCAACAACTGGAATTGATGCAGAAAAATGTGAAGTTGTTATAAAGCTAAAGGAGCAATCACCAGATATAGCTCAAGGAGTGGATGGTGATGAACAAGGTGCTGGCGATCAAGGAATTATGTTTGGTTATGCAATTAAGGAAACCGAAACTTTTATGCCTTACTCAATTCAACTAGCTCATGATTTAGTTCACATGGCTTCAAAGTTAAGAAAAGCGGGCATATTCAAATATGCACAGCCAGATATGAAATCACAAGTTACTATGGACTATACAAACCCAAATAATCCATCTATTTCAACTATTTTAATGTCAGTTCAACATGATGAAGATTATAACAAAGAGGAGTTTGAAACATTCATTAAAGAAAACATTATGAATGTGATAGCTAAGCGACATGGATTGAATACAGATTTTACAGTTTTGATAAATCCAACTGGTAAATTTGTTATTGGTGGACCTTTGGGAGATGTTGGTTTGACAGGTAGAAAAATTATTGTCGACACATACGGAGGTTTTGCTAGACACGGTGGTGGGGCTTTCTCTGGAAAGGATCCTTCAAAAGTAGATAGAAGTGCAGCTTACATGTGTAGGTACGCAGCTAAAAACTTAGTTGCTGCTGGGTTAGCTAATCAAGTTGAAATACAAGTTAGTTATGCAATTGGTAAACCAAACCCGATTTCAATCCACATAGAAGCTTTCGGAACTAATAATGTTTCAATGCCAGTGTTGTATAAAGCTTTGTTGGAAAATTTTGACTTTAAAGTAAAACACATAATAGACCACTTAGATTTAAAAAAACCTATTTATTTTAGAACATCTAAGTATGGGCATTTTGGGAAAAAAGAATTTTCTTGAGAAAAACTGGATAAAGTTAGAGAGCTTGAGGCATATTTATAAATGTTTCTAGAAGTTATTGCTCAAAACTTAGAAGATGTTATTTTAATCAATAAAACTAAAGCAAGTAGAATTGAACTTTGTGCAAATTTAGAACAAGATGGGTTCACTCCTTCGTACGAAATAATTAAAGAGGTTTGTGATTATTCTAAACTACCTGTTAATGTAATTGTGAGACATAAAAATAATAACTTTGTTTCTGAAAAAGAAGAAGTGTCCTTGATACTAAAAGATATTGAATATATTAAAAGTACTAAAGCTAACGGTATAGTAATCGGGTTGCTTAATGAAAACCTTTCTGTAGATGTAAAATTTCTCAAGAAGGTGATAGAAATAAAAGAACATTTGACAATAACTTTTCATAAAGCCTTCGATCATGTGAAAGACTTTTTAAAAGAATATAAAATTCTAAATGACCTAGGCATAGATTTCGTTTTGACTTCCGGTGGTCCAACACTAAATATAAACATCATAAAAGAAATGAAAAAATTGAATTTAAAAACTAAAATTTTAATTGGTGGAGGTGTAACTTTGAATAATGTTGAAGATTTAAAAAAAATCTCGAAATATATTCATATAGGTACTGCGGCAAGAGTAAACAATAGTTTTAATAATGATATTAGTATAGAAAATATTAACTCTATATTAGGTGTTATTCAATAATGGAAGTCATTATTGTAGGAGCTGGACTTGCGGGGTGTGAAGCAGCATTACAACTAGCTAATAGAGGAATTAAAGTTAAACTCTATGAAAAGAAAAAAACAAAGAAAAATGAAATACAAAAAAGTGATTTTTTTGCAGAGTTAGTTTGTTCAAATACATTTAGAAGTATGTCAACTCAAAACGCGGTTGGGATTTTAAAAAAAGAGTTAGAATTATTTAACTCCTTTATTTTAGATTGTGCATACAAAACTGCAATACCTTCTGACGATGCTTTGGCAGTTGATAGAGAAGCATTCTCTTTATTAGTTGAAAAACTAATCAGAGAAAATGAAAATATTGATATCATAGAAGAAGAGTTTAAAGAGTTTGATGAAAAAATCATTACTCTAGTAACTTGCGGTCCTTTGATAAGTCCTGAGTTTCAAAATAAGATAAATGAGTTAATTGGTAATCAAAAACTATTCTACTTAGATGCTTCTTCACCAATCATAGAAAAAAACTCTATCGATTTTTCAAAAGTTTATTACAAATCAAGACATGGTGATGATAAAAGTTATATTTGTATACCATTAGATGAGAAAGAGTTTGAAGCATTCCATTCAAAGTTAGTTGATGCAGATGTAGTAAAACTAAAAGACTTTGAAAAAGAGATTTATTTTACTGGTTGTCAACCAATCGAACAATTAGCAAAAGTATCAAAAAAAAGTTTATTGAATGGTCCAATGTCACCAAATAATTTAGAAAGTAATAAAGGTGTTAAACCATACGCAGTAGTTCAATTAAGAAAAGATGATGCAATGGATAATCTTTATAATATGGTTGGATTTCAAACTAACATAACATGATCAGAACAACAAAGAATATTCTCATCTTTACCGGGATTAGAAAACGCTTCTTTCAAAAGATTCGGAGTCATGCATAAAAATAATTATATTAATTCACCAAAAATTTTAAATAAAAAACTACAAGTTATGAGAAGAAAAAATATATTCTTTGCAGGTCAAATAACGGGTGTTGAAGGTTATATAGAATCTTTTTCATCTGCAATTGTAGCATCGTTGGGCATTATTAGTACGATTAAAAAAACTAAGTTTTTAGAAATACCGAGCGAAACTATTTTAGGTTCATTAATAAATTATATTACTAACCCAAAGATAAAAAAGTTGAAACCAATGAAAGCAAATTTAGGAATAATAAAACAAGATTTCGGTATCTTCCCTACTAAAGAAGAAAAAAATAACTTTATTTATAACAGAAGTATAAAAGTCTTAAAACAATATTTAAAACAAGTTGAAGGAAATTTAAAAGTATAAGGTTATTTCTTTTGTTCTTAGCGAAACTTACATAAAATTCGAACACTATTTAATTTATATATAAACTATATTGTAAGTCGAAGAGATAAAATATTTGATTATTATCTAAACTATAAAATGTGCAATAAGAGTTTTGTAAACTTCTCACCCGAATATCTTAAGTCTCAATTTTACAAAAAAATTAAACTTTTTTTCAAAATATAACTTATCTAAAAACACAAACGACTCTGTTATGTCGATCGTTTTACAACCTATAAGTTAACGAAATTATTGTTATTAATGTGGCAATAAAAAATAAGCATTTTTCATAATTTTATAGCAATATAAAAAAATTTGTTATAATCTTTTTGTATGGATTGATACTCAAGTTGGTGAAGAGGGCACCCTGCTAAGGTGTTAGGTCGGGCAACCGGCGCGAGAGTTCGAGTCTCTCTCAATCCGCCATTTAGAAAATACAATTCTCCGTAGTTGCTAATTCGCAAAACGGAGTTTTTTTATGAAAACAATTAAGAAATATATATATTTTATTTAAAATATTTTTTATAAAGTAAAATATTTATAGTTAAAGGGGTAATAGTATGGCTAAAAAAGAACTTAAAGAGAATAAAAAGAAAAATACAAAAAAGAAAACTAAAGACGAGAAAGGCCCGATTATCGATTTAAAAGAAGGAGCACCTAAAAAAGGTTTATTTAAAAAAATTGTTGCTGGGAAAAATGAACAAAAAAAAGTATTACAAATAATAAAAAATAAAAAAATTGCAAATTTATACTTTTATACTGATGTTAATAATATACTTCTAATCCTAGAAAATGGAATTAGACTTGTTAAAGACCAACAACTTAAATCTAATGAGGAGTATGTTGTTTGAACTTATCTTGAAAATAATAATTCTGTAGGTATGGAGTTTGATTCTTCATCAAGAGCTCATTTTTGAAAATGGGCTAGTGAAGCAAATGTAGATGTTGAAAAAATATCTGTAGTAGGTATAAACCCACAAACCCTAGCTAAATTAACAAAAAAAGATTGAGCATATGATCAAGTAGCAAACATAGTGTACGTTTATGAAAAAATACCTGTGGAAGCGATCGATTTTATAATGATTAAAGATAAGGCTAATCTAAAACGTATTCAAACATATGTCCAAGCTAATGAAATCGAAATTGATGTTTACTTTGGTGAAACAGGAAACATAGAAAAAAAGAATGAGGCAAGTTAAAATGACCCAAAAAATTGAAAAAATAACCCCAAGAGATGAAAACTTCTCCCAATGATATACTGATGTAGTAAGAAATGCTGGTTTGATAGACTATGGACCAGTTAAAGGAACCATGATATTCAAACCTTATGGTTACGCAATTTGAGAAAACATACAAAATATATTAGATAAAGAATTTAAAAAAGTAGGAGTAAATAATGTTTACTTCCCATTATTGATACCAGCTAGTTTATTTAACAAAGAAAAAGATCACATTGATGGTTTTGCTCCTGAGGTTGCTACCGTAACTAAAGTAGGGGACAAACAATTAGCAGAAGATTTATATATCAGACCAACAAGTGAAGTTTTAATGGCAGAACATTTTGCTAAAGAAGTAAAATCTTATCGTGATCTTCCATTGATTTATAATCAATGAGTAAATGTTATGCGCTGAGAAAAAACTACAAGACCTTTTCTAAGAACTAGTGAGTTTTTATGACAAGAAGGACATACTGTTCACTCAAGTAGTGATGAAGCAAGAGATTTCACATTAAAGATTCTTGATATATATAAAAAGTTTGCGACAGATGTTTTGTTATTACCAGTTATAAGTGGTAGAAAAACAGAGAAAGAAAAGTTTGCGGGTGCTAAAGAAACGTATACTATTGAATCTCTTATGCACGATGGACAATCTCTTCAAGCTGGTACTAGTCATTTTTTTGCAGATAACTTTGCAAAAGCATTTGACATTAAATTCCAAAACAAAAATCAAGAAGAAGAGTTTGCATATTCATCAAGTTGAGGAGTTTCAACAAGACTTATAGGTGCAATAATAATGACACACTCAGATGACTATGGTCTTGTTATTCCGTCAAAAATATCTCCTGTACAAGTACAAATAATAAATATAAATAACTCTGAGGAAGTTGAATCTAGATCAAACGCTATATTTGAAGAGTTATCACAAAGCTATCGTGTTTTTATTGACAGGTCAGAAAAAAGTTTTGGTTACAAAATCTCTGAGGCAGAAATTAGGGGTGTGCCAATAAGAATTGAAGTTGGTCCAAGAGATTTAGCAAATGGAGTAGTGACAGTTTCAAGAAGAGATATTAAATCAAAAGTGAGTATTAAATTTGATGACATCAAAAGTTATATTGATGAACAAATTGTGGAGTTTGACAGAAATATTTATCAAATAGCTTTAGATAATAGAATCAATAGAACATCAAAAGCAGATTCTATTACAGAGTATCAAGATATTTTAAATACAAAACAAGGTTTTGTGTTAGTTCCGTTTTGCGGTGATATCACTTGTGAAAATGATATTAAAGAAAAAACACAAACCAACTCAAGATGTATACCTGATGATGTTGAACAAGTTAAATCAAATTGCTTTAACTGTAAAAAGGAATCAAAATATATGGTTTATTTTGCGAGGTCATATTAAAAATAACTACTAAGGTTTAAAAAATTTGAAAAAAGTTTTTTTAAAAGCCTTAGTTTTTTTTTATTTTTTGGTATGAATAGAAAGGTTAGGAGTTTTATATTAAAAGTAATAACAAAAAAAGAAAAGCGAAAGAAATGAGGTAGAAAAATGTTAGTTGCACATAGAGGTTTTAGATCAATAAATGGTGAGAATCGAATGGTTGATTTCGAAAACGCATTGAAGTATTGCAAGGCTGTTGAGTTTGATATTCGCCTCACAAAAGATAAAAAAATAATAATATTTCATGATCACAATTTTTCAAGAATAGGAGATTGTAATGAAAGGGTAAAGTCGTTAACCTATGAAGAAATAAAAAATATAAACTTTTTTAAAAATAATAAAGAATTTTTACCACCATTATTTATAGAAGATTTTGTTGATAAATTAGCTGTCAAGTATTCAATGATTAATGTTGAAATAAAACCTGATAGGTATAGCATTCAAGACTTTAACATAATAAAGGAAGCTCTTTTGATTTTGAGAAAAAAAACACAAGCAGAAATTATCGTATCGTCTTTTGGAGTTTCTTGTTTGGAGTTTATAAATAAACTTCCAGTCGAATTTAAAAAAGCTTATTTAGCGGTAGGCTTAGGAAATATTGATTACTCCCTTTTAAAAAAGTTTGATTATCTTAATTTGTGTATAACAACATTAAAACAAAAGAAAAATATCTCAATCATAAAACAAATTAATATGCCATTGAATATATGAACTTTTAAAAATAATGAGGAAGTTAAGCTGATGATTAGTTATTATGGTTTAGATCTTATTCATAGTTTTATTAGCGATGTATCAGACTTAGATGTCAATATTTAATTTTACTTAAAAGGAGGGAGTATTTATGAAAAACAAAGTAATTAATAATACAAATAAAATTAGTAGAAAAACAGTTGGTATAATATCCATTCTAGCCCTTGCGGATGTTTTGGTTATGGCTGCACCTTTCTATTTGAAAAACGTTATGTCCTCTGTGTTGATCGCACAGTCCTTAGGGATTCAAGCTTCGGAGTTTTCACAGGCAACATCGATTTATGGTTACGTATCATTACTTAGTTATTTTGTAGGTGGTTATTTCGCGGATAAAATAAGTTTGAAAAAGTTAACCTTAATAGGTCTTTTCACGAGTGGACTTGTTGGTATTTGATACGGATTTATACCCTTTATAAGTTATGGAAAACTAGTACAAGTATATGTTATTTTCTCCTTATGAAGTTTTATAACTTGTTTTATATTTTGAAGTGCTTTATGAAAGTTGTTATCTGAACAAGGAACACCAGAACAAAATGGAAAGCTTAATGGTGTACATGGTAGCTTAAACGGTTTAATTGGTTGTTTTGTTATTGGTTTAGCATATCTATTATTTTGACTATTTAGCTCAGTTTGAAAAGATAGCTTAGGAAGTTGAGCATTCTCGGGTTTAGTATTTGTACTTTGTGTTTTAATATTTATGAATTGTATATTACTGTACTTTTTTGTGCCTGAATTAAAAAAGGATAAGATTGCTCAAAGTAACCAATTTGATATAAAAAGTTTTTCGAGTGTCTTGAAAAATTACAAAATTTGACTAGTGACACTTCTTATTATGGGGGTCTATATGTATCAATCTGGTTTAAGCGTGTTTGTAACCTTCATTCAAGATGCACTAGGTGTGACAGCGATAATAGTAATAATTCTTGGGGTTTGTAGAACCTACTTGTTTAGATTTCTTTTCTCAACATCCGCTGGTAAAATTGCTGACAAAAGTCAAAAATACATTCTATTTATCATCATAGGATTAATAATTGCATCGATATTATGTATTACAGCAACATTACTTCCCGGTTTTACATCAGAGTCCTTTAATAATATGTCTAAAGGAATCAAAATTGCTATACAAGTAATTGTAAGTGGTCTTTATTTAATGCTTGGGATAACTTGTTGAGCATTAGTAACAAATAGATGAGCTACAATTTATGAGATAAACATAGATCATAAACATTACGCTCTTTCTGTTGGATTTATATCATTTATAGCTTTCTCACCTGATGCTTGGTTTTGACAACTAGACTCAATTATGCTTAAAAATTTAGGGACTGAGGCTGGTTACTCAACTAATAAACTAGCTAATCAGGCAAGTCTATTAATAATCACAATTATTGGTTTGATTGCCACATTAGCTGGTGTCTTACTTCTAATATGTCTGAAAAAAGAGAGAAAAAGAATTAATGATACTCAAAGACAACAATCAAATGTCAAATTAGATTTATAGAAATCCTATAATATTGATTTCGATAATAAAAAACAGATTTTTAAAATCTGTTTTTTATTATATTTTAAATATAAGGTTTTATGAACGCAAAACCTTTTAAATTTAATTTTGTGAATCTTATATCAGAGTATTGAAAGCATCTTACATAATATAATATATATAATCAATCTAGCCACTTCGATTCATAATTTTAGGAAATATTTATTAGATGCCTTATTTTTTATAATATTTCTGCAGACTTTATAAAACAAACAAACGAAAGTCTTTAATGAATTTTCTAAAAACTAAAAAGCTAAGTATAAAATATTTAAAGTAAAAATCCGCACTTTTGTTTATTATGTAAAAATAGAATAATGTTATATAATAATTTTGTGCCTAATTTAAAGTATTGTATTTTTAAATAAATAATTATAAAGAATAAGAATGAAAGGGGGGGTTTTACCTATGAATAAAGTAAAACCAGGACAATCAGTTCTTGTTCATGCATATAAGCATAATGGAAGTTTATATAGATGTTGGGAGAGTGTAAAAGTTCTCGAAGCCAATGATGACCGTATTATTTTAATTAACGAAGAAGTTTTAATTACTGAGTTAAGTGGTAGGAAATGAAAAACAAACGAACCAGCAATTTGAGTTTTCTATAAAAAAAATTGGTACAATGTAATATGTATGTTTAAAGAGCGCGGAATTAATTACTACTGTAATTTAGCATCACCGTATATTATCGAAGAAAATACAATTAAGTACATTGATTATGACTTAGATATAAAAGTTTTTAATGATGGAAGTTTTAAAATTTTAGATTTAAAGGAATTCAATAGAAATCGTTTAGCATTTAACTATTCACGTTCTATAATAGAAGTGGTTTGAGAAACAGTTGATGTTCTTAAGAAAAAAATCAAAGCTAAAAAAGATGAATTTGATCACGATTATGTCAAAGGATTGTGATCAGAGTACGAAAAAAAATGAAAAAAGTAAAAACCGATTGTTATTAAAAACTGTATCAAAAATAAAAGCGAAAGATGCACTCTTCATATGATATTCGTATGAAGTTTTTTTTATTCATTTAATATAATTATTTTAATAATGTCTAAAGCGTGTTCAACCAAAAAAACAAGCTATGAAAATTGATAGATATCAATAAATAGGTTTATCTAAAGGTGTTTTGCTATAATTCATATTAGTTAGACGACTTAAAACTTTTAGTAATTTTTTATCATTTAGGAGCTAAGTTTTATAAGTTTGATGATTTCATTGTAACGGGATCGCATTAATGAATAACTTAGCCTTTATGTTTATTAGTAAGTCAGTTTCCAAAAAACCCAGTTAATGTTGATTATTTAATTTCTTTCAACTGAAAGAGTATTTTTCTTTTGAGTATGATTATAACGAAAATATAAGGTCAACGCATTTGACTTATCAAAACTTTATATAATCTAGTTACCAACCTTTTATTTGATAATTTTCTAAACTGATTTTTTTAGTTATTCTAAACTCTTATATTACTAATTAGTGTATTGCAAATAAAAAGTCTTATTGTTTTATAAAAACATATTCTATACTTTAAAGGGTCACCCCAAACTACACAAAAATTATGTATATAATTTTTATAAGAGGGTTCTTTTTTTATGGCTAAAACAAAACTATTTACTGCAGATGAAAAAATGAAAATAGTAAATGAATTTTTATCATCTGATATAAGTGCAAAAAAATAGCAGAAAAATATAATATTAAACAACCATGTACTATTTATCAATGACAGAATAGGTATATAACTAGTGGGATCTCTGGTTTATTTGTCAAAAAAGAGGCAGAAAATCCAGTATTGATAAACAAAAAAACTTCGAAAACATAAAACAAGAGTTAAATTTTTTAAGAAAAGAGATGCAAAATAAAAATAAGGAAAATAGAGAGTTAATTAATAAGGTCGAAATTATGGAAAAGTTCACAGCATCTCTAGTAAAGAATTTAAAAAACAAAAAATAAACATTAAATTTTATAAAATAATAAGTAAATACTTGCAAAAAAATATAAAACTTTTATGACTATTAAATTTATTAAGCATTAATTTTAAACTTATAAAAGTTGAGTTAATAATGGTTCGAAAAATTATAAAACAAAAAGAAATACTTCTTATGATTTATTCATAAAACTAGTATTTAATGATTGTGACTTAAAATATGGTACACACCGTAAACGATGGCATAAAAAAATAGCTTTAAAATTCGGCATTGGTAGAAAAACAGTTTTAAGTTCAATGAAAAGTCAAGGACTTTTTCCTGATAATTGTGAAAAAAGTAGAAAGTGAAAATCTTAAGTTAGTGGCAAAAAAGAACCTGTAAATACTGCTCCAAATTTATTGAAAAATCCAATTACTGGTAAAGTAGATTTTTTTGCTTCAAGACCATTGGAAAAATATGTTTAGATATACCAGAATTTAAGTTTAGTAACTCTAAATTATATATGTTTGCATATATTGATGTTTATTCTAGATTACCTTTAAAAACTTATTTTTCAAGTAATCAAACTACAAAAGAATTAATAAAATCACTATATATATTAAAAAATAACTACAATATAAATAATTCAATTATCCATACAGATAGAGGAGCCCAGTTTAGAAGTATTAATATGATGAATTTTTGTAAAGCAAATAAAATAAAACAAAGTATGACGGATGGTTATGCTTTATGACAAAACGCAATAGTAGAAACATTCTTTAATAGTTTCAAACAGAATCATCTTAAAGGATATAAATTTTCAAACATAAAAGAATTTTTAACTTGAATGGAAAATTGTATTTGAAATTATTCAAACAATAGAATAGTAAATAAATTAAAAATCACTCCTATAGAAATGTACAAGAGTAATTTGTTAAAATAATTGTAGTTTGGGGTGACCCTTTACTTGACAGAATATGTTTTTTTATCCAATGATTTTTTAATAATAGCTATTGATATTTTGATACTTCGATATGTAAAAAACATTGGAGCAATCCTAATGTCGTCATAGAAGTCATTCTTTATTTAAAAAATTAAAGTTTTGTATCATTATATATCAGAAGTAAACTTTTCTTATTTTTTAAATTATTTTTTATAATTTAAAAAATATATATAACTATTTAGAGATTAGTTTTTTTTTGATAAAATGCTAATAAGTTTTTAAAAAACGAAAGAGGAGTAAATATGTTTTCAAAATAATAACAAATTTAAGTGATTTGGAACAATCTCACTATTATTATCATCTGTAATTTTTTTATTTTTGCAATTAAAAATAAAATTGAATTTACCAAAAAAGTAGAATCAAATATATCAATTAAATCTAAATTGAGTGACGAGTCACAAAAATTAGATTATCTTTTTCAAAAGAATTCTAGTTCTAGATCATTAAACGTTTTTAATTCAGATGTTGCTTACAGTTATATTGTTTATGATAAAGAAAGCCATCGTTTATTTTTTGATATTAATTTGTTAATAAAAGAAGGAGCAACAAGTGAATTTATTGATATATTCACATCAGAATCATTTTTAAAAGAATTAAATTATTCATTCAAGCAAGGAATTTTTACAGTTAATTCCGATGGAACTGTTCATAATGAATTACAAGAATATGTTTATACTCAAAATAATGCATTGTTATCCAGAAGTGTATCAAATTACAGTTGAGGTAGTATTGAGTACAGATGATATTGGTTTATTAAATATAATTTAACTTTAACTTCAGAAAGTCTAAAAAAGGTTACAATATCACTAGTGTCTGCAACAAGCCTTGCTGGTGTTGTGTCATGAGTTTTAAGTGGTGTACCATATGCTGGTATAATTTTAAAAATTGTTTTAATAGTTATTTCTTACATAATTGGAAATGTAGCTACAGATTTAGCTATTGATAAAGGTAGAGGTGTTAAATTTACTGTAATAGGAATATTTGTAATAAATAAAGAAGCTTTATAATTACATACTAAATAATGGAAAGGAATATTTATGAAAAACTCAAAAAGAAAGCCATCAGCTAAATTTTATTTATCTTCAATTTTATTTTTAGATATTTTCGGGTTTGGAATATTTATAGCTGGAATTTTTCAAATTATCAACGAAAATACAATTTATGGACAAAAATTGAGTGTTGGACTCATATTTTTAGACTCTTTTGTGCCCTTTATTTCAACTTATGTCTTAAGTGTATACATAAGAATAAAATATAAATCCTATTTTATAAGTAGTACAGATAAATCGGAAAGAAAAAAATACATGATTTTTTCTTTTATTTTTATAATAAATTTTTTTGCAATAATTTATTTTTACATTAAAAATAAAAACAAACACGAAGTTTAATAGTGTTAGTTATCTAACATTTATAAGGAATAAAAAACTTTTAAAAACATTTTTAGGAGAAAAAATGGGAAAAAAATTATTAAGTGTATTAGGAGCAGTAGGATTATTGCCTTAAACTAGGAGTGTTATTGCATGTAATACAAAAAGTGAAGATAACAATGAAAAATCTGAAACATATGACGATTTACTTAAAAAATACAAATTATTAGACTGATAAAAATATTTTGTTAAGTATAGATTATAAAAATATTCTGTCAAATATATAGTAGGATTATACTCACTTTGCTTTTAAATGTGTTTTTTATTATAAATCAAAAACAAATCTAAGAAGTTTTAATGACACAAAATATTTTATTATTTACTTTTGTTTATAGTTAACTATAAACAACTTTTATTTTAATAAAGACTTTTTATGAAGTATAGGAATATAATTAAAATATCATTATGTATCAAAATGTTACTATATTTTTTTATATGTGTGTTGTTCTGGAGGAAAAGTTATGATTAAAAAAAAGTTTATTATATTTTATAAGTTTATTTCCCTTGTTTGTAAATAATAATCTTAACAGTTTTGAAAGATATGTTTGCTTAACTAATAAAGATTCCAACGAATTTTTATCATCTTATGAACAAGAAGAATTGCATTTGAGTTATGCTGTCCCGATTGCTGAAGGCGATTATTCTAGAAATGGAAAAATAGCAGAGCATGATTTAACAACAAGGTCAAAGTATGCATATGCTAATAACTACTCAAGTAATAGGGAATTAATTGAAAATTTTAGACAAATTAGAATAAAATTTGATGTTAGAGTCGGAATAAATGAAAATTCGGGATCAGATTACAATTACTACGATTCATATTTATGGCTAATTGTAGACCTAAGTTCCGCAATCAATGGAGACACAAACAAACTTTCTGAATCGGGGAAAAAAACAAATAGAGAAATGTTGGTCCCTGGCTGGAAAAACAAGGAAGCTGGTTACTATACAGGTGATGATTATTATGTAACTTATGTTTTTGAGCATACAACAGGAAATTATGATAAATGAGTTTTTTTGAACACCTGCGTAGTTTT
Organism: Spiroplasma endosymbiont of Megachile willughbiella; assembly: GCF_964273395.1. Lineage (NCBI taxonomy): Bacteria > Bacillati > Mycoplasmatota > Mollicutes > Entomoplasmatales > Spiroplasmataceae > Spiroplasma > Spiroplasma endosymbiont of Megachile willughbiella. The sequence goes on from NZ_OZ187005.1 coordinate 202,187, forward strand.
AGGAAAGTCCTTAAATTTTGAAATTAGATATAACGGTGCTTATAGATTCAGAAATGCTAGTTTTTCTAAAAAATATATAAATATATATGTAGACCCTATTATGGCAGTTTTGTCTAAATAAACACAATTAAAATTTATGAATGAAATTTTAGTATTGGTACGAAAGGTTTTTTATGAATAAAATAAATTTTTATATTTTTAAAGTTAACTTCAAAAACAGCATTTTCAATAAAGTGTTTATAACAATGTTTTTCATTTTTATTTCATTATCGATGGTTATGGAACTAATATCATTTGTCAATTATTTTGACCTTAGTAATAAATATATAACTGATGTTGACCATTTATTTAATTCTGTATTCTTTTTCAAAAAGATATTTGACGTAGTATTTTTATCTGTAATTTTTATTTATATAACGTCATTACTTTTTTCAAGAGATATAAAAGAAGGAAAAACCGACTTGGAGATGAAGGGTGGAATCGGGGTTTTTCAAACTTTCATTCAAAGATGTACAATAATTTTATTTTGTATTGTTATTGTTGTTGTATCTAATTTTATCTTGCAAAGTATCTTGACATTCACAATAAGTAATTTATTTATTGAGTCAAAACTAAAACTAATAAGTTTTCTAGGTTATCAGTTTTTGATTGTATTTTTAATCTCAACTTTCACATTCTTGACATTAATGATTATGGATAATAAGTTTGCACTTTGTTTGATGGGAATAATAGCATGTGTAGTTTCAGTATCACATGTTATAGGAAGTACTGTTTATACAAAAAATAGCGAGCTGTATAACTATGAAACAAATTATTTTACTCTTTATAAACGTAATGATTTTTATAAAAAAATTACACAAGATGAAAACTTTAAAGACATTTTCACTGGGTTTGAAAAAGTTTATGATTACACTAAACAAGATGAAAAAATTAAGCAATATCAGTTTGGTAATTATGAATATATTTTAAATAATGAGCGCAAATTAGCAGAAGGACTTTTTGGAAAAAACTATATAGATTTCATTGATTATCTTAATCAAGTATTTTCTGAACATTATAAAGAGTTCAGAAACTATGATGATAGAGGTTTTAAAATTGAAGATACCTATGTTTATAATTATAGAAGGGGTTATAACCCACTTTATATAAGAACTAGAAATCCATTATATGTAATACTAAATAAAATAATTAAATTATCTAGTGATGTTAAATATCTGAACTTTTTAAATATTCTAAAAGATTACTCGAATGATTATTTAGCTTTTATGGACTTTTATAGTAGTAATGGGTCATATGACTCTCGTAGCGACTTCGACCATTTCATAAAAACAGGATATTTCGAAAGTACATTGAAAAGTTATAAGACTCCTGATCAATTGGATCTTTATTATTTTATTTCATCTATTTTTTTCACCATAACAAATAGTAATATCAATTTTCGAAAAAATTTTGAAGAAGGTAAAATAGAAGAATTGACACCTCCAAAAGAGTCATTAGAACTATTGAAAAAGGTTGCTAAATACAACCCTTTCAATCAGCTATCACAATTACAGTTTGGTAATTATTATAGTCAAAATTATAAATACTACTATGATACATTTTCGTTTTCATCAAAACAAAAAAACTTTGAAAGTCCTATTATGCCCTTGCAATATAAGTATTTGAAGAAATCATCAAATACAGAGGGTCCCTATAAAATAGGAGAACTTGAGGAAGTTACAGTCGAACCAATAAACTATACATACTTATATTTTATGTATCTATTGATTCTTACAATCGTTTGAACTTTAACATACTTTAGATATAAAAGAATATTTAAAAATTAATTTAAAAAAAGGATTTAACTTATGAAAAAAAGAACTCACAAGATTGATATCAATTTATACTTGCTCAAATTTTTGTTTAAGAGAGTAGTTAAAAAATATTTATTCATGACTTTATTCTTTATGATAATTTTACTTTCATTGATTTTTGAGATAATCATTATGAAATATATCTCAAGTGAAAAATATTTTGATTATAACCCTGTCAGCATGTTTTTTAAGTTGCTATTATATAAAACAATTTTATGTTCAGTTTTTGTGATTCTGTTTTCATTTATGATAACTCAACATTTTTTATTTGACGATAGGCAAAAATCAATTTTAAGTTTAGAGATAAAATCTGGTGTTGGTTTGAATAATAGTTTGTTATTGAGGTGTATTGTAATTTTTTCTTTTATATTTTTTTTAATAATTAGTATGTTGGTCGTTGACTCTATATCATTGATGTGAATACCTCACAATTTTAGATATATTCAAAAAGCAATATTAACAAAGTATAGTTTTTACACATTATTAGCAATAATAACAGTTACTGTTACTTTCTTTTTGTTAAACTTTGTAAATGAGTATTTAGTTTATATTTTAGTCGGTGTACTTTCTTTTTTCACACCTTTGTCATCTTTCTTTAATTCTTTAATTTTAGATTCTAACTCTAATTTACAAAATATACAATCTAACTCAACTTCATTAAATAATAATTCATTAATATATAAAAAACTATATAAATTAGCTAACAACTTGAATGAAGATGAAAACTTTAATAAGCTTTTCTCAATAGATTTTGATGTAAAAAATTTAAAAAACTTTTCTATCTTGCAAGGCAATCTTTTAAATGATGATTTTATGAATCTAGTTGAAAAAAAAGCGCCGGAGTTTAAAGAGTTTTTATCCTACGCACATGAATATTATTTGACAAAAGAACAGCACTTAATTAAAAATATAGATTTTAGTAACTTTATATTTAATAAAAATGATAATATTATTAATTATGATTTTTCTTATTTTTTTAACATACTAAATAGTTTTGAAAACAACATTGACAATATTAAATACAAAAAATTCATAAACTATTTTATACCGTTTTCAAAAGAGTTTTTAGTGTTAAATTCATTCTCAAAAGATATTTTTGTAGATTCAAGTGGAACAGCTAAACTTACACCCTATATTTGAAAAAGTGATATCAACAAATACGCGAACCTTGATGAGATCTCGTTATATTATTTTATATCAATGACTTTTAATTTACTTTATAATTACTCTAACAATGAAATTATAGAAACGATGTTACCTCAAAATCAAAAAGGTTTAGTTAACCAAATTAAAACTCATTTATATTTAAATCCAATGCTTTTGTATAATAACATAACATACGGTGGAATGTATAATTGAGAAAATGAGCAAATTTCAATTATCAATAATAACACTAATGAATTTTTAATATTAAGAAATTATTATGAGTTCAATCTCAAAACAAATTATGAAAACAAAACAAATTATAATATACTAAATTACAATATCAAGAACATCACAATATTTAGTTATGAAGGATTTTATATATTTCTTGTTTTGATAGCCACAGCAATTTTATATTTAAATTATTTTAGGCTTAAAAGAATATTAATCGAGTAAAGGGAGAAACAGTTATGATTGAAATAAAAAACTTGAGTAAAAAATACAAATTCAATAAAAAATCAGCCTTAGAGAATATCAGCTTTAAAATAAATGAGAAAGAAGTTTGCTTATTTTGCGGACCTAACGGAGCGGGTAAAACAACCACTATAAAAGCGCTTTTTAAAGAGTTAAATTATAAAGAGGGTGAAATTAAATACAATAATGAGATAATGTCTAACAAAGACTTGAGAGATTTTGCGTTTTTCCCAGATAGCAATAATATCCCGTTATCATTAACGGTTAGACAATATATCGAGTATATTGGTAATATACATAGGATAAATAAAAGTAAGTTAGAAGAAAAATTGTCTTTCTTAGTAGATTTTTTTGGATTAGAAGAACACATTAATAAAAAGTTGAAACAACTAAGTGGTGGATGAAAAAAAAGAGCTATCTTTGCCGGTACATTGGTCAATGAACCAAAATACATCTTTATGGATGAACCAACTGCTAATTTAGATATTGGCTCAAAAGAATATTTTGTTAGAATTGTGGAGGAACTAAATAAAAAAGGAGTAACGTTTTTTATTACCACACATCAAATCGAGGATTTCTCAGAGATAACTGATCACTTGATTTTAATTAACAAGGGAAAAATATTATATGATGAGTTTTTAGATTCTAATAAAGCTGACGCTAAAAAAATTTATTTAAAATATATCAAAGATGAGTCTAAGGATGTAAAGAATATTGATAATCTATATAAATAAAATGTTCTTTTTATTTTATGAATAATCTGATTCAATAAAGAACAAGTGGATTTGTTATAATAAATAACCTAACTAAAATTTGAGATACAGATAGTAATATAGAATCTCTATGGTCAATTTAAAATCTTTGAGGCATGACTTGAAATTACTCTATTGCATTACAAGCGTTAGTTAAATATTTATTCAATTTGAAGTTTTCTAAATGTTTTTCTAAACTCGTATTCTTTGTTTTTAAATATTAGATCATAAATACTCTTTATTTCTGTTTATTTTCTCATATAAAGTATTGTCCATTTTTTTATGAATATAAGACATATGGTTCCACGCTTCTAGTTAAGGTTTTTTATTCATTTCCATTTTTTTGCGTTTATGTATGACGAGATTTTTAAACACTTCATGTCTTTATCTTGTTATTCATACTATATAAAAAAACACCTTACTATAAATCCTGATAAAAAATATATTTTTTTAGTTGATTTATTTCAGATGTTTATATAGGGTTCTTATTGTGAAACACATCCTAAGAGAGTTGCGTTTGTTAAATCTTTTGAGAATTCGAACTTAGTTTGGTAATTGATGTCATATGTTACTCGTAATGTTCGTTTAAATATATTTTCAAAAAATCTTTTATTATTTTCTGCAACACTACCGCCCACAACAATCAACTCAGGATTGAAAAAATAGATAGCAGTTGCAAATAATTGTACTAACTTATTTTCTATTTCTTTAAAAAAATCATTAACAATTGGATTGCTATTTTCATCTAAAAGCTCAAAAGCTTGTTTTGCTGATGAAACATTAACTCCTCTTAAACTTAGTTGCTTAACTATATTATTTCCGCTTGCAAAATACTCAATGCCAACTCTATCTGTATCTTCTTTTGAATTATTAAGGTCAGGTATTGCGTTTGCAATCTCACAAGCCATTGATTTGTATCCGTTAAATATTGCACCCTTGTATATGAATCCAGATCCGATACCGGTAGAAATTGTGAAATATAGAAGGCTTTCGTTGTTTTTGTTACCTCTAACTACTCATTGACCTAATGCTGCAATATTTGCATCATTATTTATTGATATTTTGTTAATGTCTAAATTCAATTTTTTTGCAAGAGTAACTTTAATGTTTTTTCCATTTCAATCGGGAAGGTTTGGTGAATTTAAAATCAAACCAGTTTGTATATCTAATGGTCCCGGAGAACAAATTCCTACAAATGATATATCTTCCTCAATTTTTCAAGAAGTAATTACTTCGTAAATTTCTTGAATTGATTGGTTAAAATCATTTGGTTTTGTTTCAAATGTTTGTACAGACTCGATAACATTATTTTGAATCAACCCAACTCTTATGGTAGTACCACCAATATCTATTGCTATTTTCATATGTGACTCCTTTTAAAAAAATTTTACCAAAAATTGATAGGTGTTTAGGGTATTAAATCAAAAAAATATATTATCAAAATATCTACAAATAACAAGATATTTCTAGTAAAATGGATTAGTGTTATAAAACATTGGGGGGCAATAATAGTGGATAAATCAAAAATAAGAAACTTTAGTATAATTGCTCATATCGATCATGGTAAATCAACTTTGGCAGATAGGATTCTAGAATTAACTGGAGCTGTAGACAAACGTGATATGCAAGCGCAATTACTTGATTCCATGGATATAGAGCGTGAAAGAGGAATCACTATAAAATTGAATTCAATTCAGTTGAGGTATAAGGCAAAAGATGGTAACGAGTATATATTCCATTTAATTGACACTCCTGGACATGTTGATTTTACATACGAAGTATCTAGAAGTTTGGCTGCATGTGAAGGAGCCTTATTGGTTGTTGATGCTAGTCAAGGTATTGAAGCCCAAACACTTGCTAATGTTTATTTAGCTATAGATAATAATCTAGAAATAATACCAATTATAAATAAAGTTGATTTACCAGCTGCAGAACCAGATAGGGTAAAAGAAGAGATTGAATCAGTTATTGGTATAGATTGTTCTAATGCTCCAATGATAAGTGCAAAAACAGGACTAAATGTTAGCGATGTTTTAGAAGCTATAGTAAACTTTATTCCGTTTCCACTAGATGCTGATGACAAAAAACCTTTGAAAGCTCTAATATTTGATTCTTATTATGATAAGTACCGTGGAGTTATGGCTTCTATAAGAATAGTTGAAGGAACAGTTAAAGTAGGACAAGAAATCAAAATGATGCAAAGTGGTGCTGTATATGAAGTAACTGAGCTAGGTGTTAAAACTCCTTTTGAAATTAAAAAAACAAGTCTTGAAGCTGGTGAAGTTGGTTGATTAGCGGCTTCTATCAAGACTGTTAGAGATGTTCATGTCGGTGATACAATCACCACAAAAGAAAATGGCGCAACAGAACCATTGCCAGGCTATAAAAAAATGAACCCAATGGTTTATTGCGGTATTTACCCAATTGATACAGCGAAATATAAAGATTTAAAAGATGCTCTTGAGAAAATCTCTTTAAGTGACGCTAGCCTTGTTTATGAAGCGGAAAGTTCACAATCACTTGGCTTTGGATTTAGATGTGGATTTTTGGGATTGCTTCATATGGATGTAATTCAAGAAAGGCTCGAGAGAGAATATGACTTAACATTGATTGCAACTGCGCCATCAGTCGTTTACAAGATTACTCAAACTGACGGAAACATTATTGAGATCGATAATCCCGCACACTTACCAGATCCCCAAAAAATTAGCACTATAGAAGAACCTTATGTAAAAGTGTCAATAATGACACCAGACCAATATTTAGGTGATTTGATGGGATTATGTCAAGATAAAAGGGGTATATATGTAGATATAGATTACATTGATGACAACCGAAGAACTTTATTCTATGAAATGCCATTAAATGAAATTGTATTTGATTTTTTCAATAAGTTAAAGTCAATTTCAAAAGGATATGCATCCTTTGACTATGAACTAATCGGTTATAAAGTCTCTAAACTTGTTAAAATGGACATTCTTCTGAATAGTGAAGTCGTAGATGCATTATCTACTATTGTCCACAAGGATTTCGCTTATCACAGAGGGAAAGTTCTTACTGAAAAACTTAAAGAAATAATACCACGTCAAAATTTTGAAGTTCCAGTACAAGCGGCAATTGGAAGTAAAATTATTGCACGTGAAACCATTAAGGCAATGAGAAAAAATGTTCTAGCAAAATGTTATGGAGGGGACATATCACGTAAGAAAAAATTATTAGAAAAACAAAAAGAAGGTAAGAAGAGAATGAAAGCAATTGGTTCAGTAGAAGTTCCTCAAGAAGCTTTTATTGCAGTTTTAAAACTCGATGACTAATATCATGGATAGATATACTTATAATTGAAAGTAACAACCTTATAATTTAAACTTCTAATTAGGTAGAATTTTATTGCTATTGCTTATTCCTTAACTAAAATATATAATTAAATCAACAAGAAAGGGTATAAAGAATGAAGAAGTTTAGTTTAGTAAAAATTGTTATAACTTTATTGTCAACAGTTTTTTGTGTAATATTATTGCCCTTTTTTAGCATAAATAGCTCTCTTCAATTAGTAGTTAATAACTCAAGTATCTCAAAGTTGACTTATTTTATATTAGCATTTGGCTCATTAAATTTTATATTGTCACTTTTAATTATTTTATTACAAAAGAAAAACACAATTATATTAAAATGATTTGGTTTTCTTAATTTATTAGCTTTAATATTAGCTTTGGCTTTTCAATTGACATTTGCACCTACATTTTTTTCTATGGTCTCAATAATTTTAATTGCTGTTGACTTTGTTGTTCTTACAAGCTCTATTTATTTAAATTTTGATAACAATGTTGTTAGTCAAAAAGTTAGCAATGAACAGTTTTTACAACAAGAAACTACTCAACCTAACCCTGACCAAGGTAATTTAAGAGTTCAAAATCAAAACGACGAGGATTTAAAAACAAAAATAAACAACTTGAAGTCTAGTTTGATAAAAAGTTATGACGAAGCTATTGAAGAAATTGAAAAAACTGGTTCATTAAATGGTATGGACCTTGGGGATGTTGAGATTAATAATCAAAATGAAGTTCCCAAAATAGAGCCTTTTGTCCTAACAGAAAGCCAAGAAGTAGAAGTCAAAAAAGACACAATCTCTAAAAGGGAAGTTTACGAAGATGACGTCATTTGAGACAGTTTTAAAAATGACGATTATGAAAGTATTAGTTCAACTTCTTTAGCTAGAAAAGATCCTTTATCAGATGGATACAAGTTTATTTCTAGAAGAGTTCGTGAAGAAAGCGACAAGCATTAAAAGAATTTGGCAAACAACCCAAATTCTTTTTTTAAAGTTGTAGAAAAAATAGATGGGAGTAATGATTATGGAAAATGCACTAAATCTGAACTTAAAAAATTCAAAGCAAGTAAAAAAAGAAAAAAAACTTGCCAAGAAAAATGAAAAAAAAGCAATTAGATATAAACCTACAAAAAGTATCACAATAACTTTTGTTTATTTATTCAGGCTTTGTATGATCGCTTATTGAATTATTGTTCCAATCTTTTTCGCACTTATCTTCTATTATGACCCCGGTGTTAAACCACTATTTAAGTATGTTGTTATGGTATTATTTGCGAAAATATCTATCGTAGATGGAGAATATATAATTACAAATGATGTAGAGAAACTTGCCTCTTTGTTAATATGAATTATCACTCCGTCGATATGATTTGTTAGTTTTCTCTTAATTTATTTATTTGTTTATAAACCATTCTTCAAGAAAAAAACCTATGGTAAGAGAGCGTATTTAGCTTTTAGATTCTTTTTTTGGTCAATTTTGTCAACTGTATCGATATACATAATTTGATTTTCTATCGATTTTTTACCTCACAAACCTTCCGAGGGTATTGGTAATGGTTTTATAAATCCGAGCGATAAATATTGAAGTGCCGCAAAAGAGAATTTCTCACCATGAAATGGATGGATGATATTTTTCCAATGTATACAAGCTGTATTACTATTTTTTGGAATATATACAGCTATAGAAGCAGATCTGATTAGAAGAAGAAAACTAGATTTTAATGAATTATTCAAGTCTGATATTAACGATAGAAGTATTGTTAATCAAGTTTTAGAAGGTAGACTTGAGTTTGGGCAATATGATTCTGCTTCTTTGAATAAAGATTTGAAAGAACTAAAAATCAAAATGAAAGAAGAAGAGGTTGAGCGAAAAATCAAACAATATGAAAAGGAAGATGCTTTAAAGGCAACTTATAAGCTTAATAAAAAGAATGGCAAAGCTAAAAAAAATACTAAGTTATAAAGGTGAAAAAATAGCATATTATTTGGTTTTGCGTCAACAAAAATACATTAGACTTAAAATAGAAAATGAACAAATAATCATTTCTGCCCCATTAGGTGCTCATGATTGAGAAATTGAACATTTAATATATAAAAATATCTCAAAAATCATGAAGATTATTGAGTTAAACAAAAATCATAGAAACATACAAATAGAACACCCAAGTTTTGTCAAAATATTAGGAGAAAGAAAAGAAGTAACCTTTGTGAATGATAAAAAACTTCTTGATAACAACTCATTTATGTTATATGAAACGAGTGAAGAAACCATTAAAAAGATGTATAAAAAGTTAGCTATACAGAAATATAATTATTTTTTGAGCAGACTTCATCATTGAAAAACCATAATGGGCTTAGAGTTTGAAAACTTTACCTTGAAAGAGATGAAAGGTAAGTGAGGAATTTGTTATCCTTCGCAATCTAAAATCGTTTTAAACATAAGATTGATTCACTATCCACAAATTGCGATTGATTATGTTGTAATACATGAGTTAAGTCACTTGGTACATAAGAATCACTCAAAAGACTTTTGATATTTAATTGAAAAATATCTACCAAATTATAAAAGTGTTAGTGAACTATTAAAAGTGAATGTTTTATAAAGTATAATTTAATAAAGATGGGAGATATATTTCGATGGTATGGAAGAAAAATTTCAAAAAAATAAAGAAAGAAAAGCCCAAAAAAAAGTTTGTTTATGAATTCTCGGAAGGAGAATCTAGTTTTATTGAATGAAACAGATCATTGGAAGAGGTAAATCACTGAAATGTCGAAAATCTTGTTGGCTTAATTGAGAATTATAATTTAGAGCTAAAAAATGTTCTTAGTTCTCAAACAATACCAACAGTTAAGGAAAATGGTTTCAAATGAGATTTCAAGAAATACTCAATTTCAGAGAGCTTTTTTTCATATCCAGCAACCAGTCTCTTCAAAAACGTTTTCGACTTTCTAAAACAAAAAGTTGGAGTATTTGGAGCTACTCTTGGTATAACATCTCTTTCAAAATTCAATTATTATGTTACTCTTAGATTTTGAAAGGTTTTTAATTATACATTCGCCAATAATGATTTGAACGATAATAACATACTTAGGGTATTTGATGTAATGCAAAGAACCACACTTGATGCTTATGAAGGGATAATTGAAAAAATCTTAATACTTTTAGAAGGTATTGAAGTCTCTCCATATAGGCATCACTTATTGATAGAGGAAGTTTTGGAATTAGGTCAAGATTTCACATATCATTGAAGCAGAATGTTGGATCAGGTGATTGATTTGACTTTAGAAACATTTGTTTTTCAAAAAGAATACGGCAAGACGAGTTCATCTACCTATACTTATGAAGAACCAGAAGAAGAAAATTTTGAAGACTTTTTTGAAAAAACAAAAACAATGGTTTTCAATGACGAAGTTAATGATGCTTTTGCTTATTTTGATTTGTCGAAAATGGACCCTCCAAACGAGTTTAAAAGAATTTATAGAAAACTTGCAAAAAAATACCATCCAGATGTTAATCCTGACCCAAGCGCAGCTAATGAAATGAAAAAAATTAATATGTTCAAAACTATAATTGAGCATTACTACGAAAAATACGATATTTTTTAATGTAATTAGAAATTTAATTAAATGTATTATGGATGATAATTCAATTAATAAAAAAATATATCTAAATTTTCATTTTGATAAATTCCGCAAGAAAATTTTTTTTTAACTTTATAAATACAATTTAAAACTAATAAATTGTTGGTCAAAAAATATATAATAGAGTGAGTAATTTATTATTGGTTATAAAATAGGTACTATGTTTATCAAAGCAACTATAAAAAGTTTACTAAGTAAATTTTCATAATAATTTATTTAAAATGACCTTGCTGATAATATGATATTCAACTTATGAACCATATTAACAGTGTATATAAGTTATTGTGTTTACATAATTACTTATTGAAAGGATTAAAGTTATGAGTTATAGAGAGTGGGAATATTATAGTTTCATTCCTTATGAAACTATAAATAAAGAAGTTTTTATATTATTGTCTCTCTTCGGAGAAGATAATAAGTTTTTACAAGCCATACAAAAAAATTGATTCAAATATAAAGATGTGGCAATGTTTAGAAATTATATAGAAACAGCATTTGAACAAATAGAGGTAGAAAATAAAGCTGAAGTTGACCGTGATAGCCTTAGTTGTCTCTTGAGAATGATGTCGATATGCGATACGTTTACAGATTATGAATATATTTATGGCATAACAAGAGATTATTATATAGAAACTAAAAAAAATCAACAAAAAGAGTTGCGTCTCTTTGATTACTCATTCAAACAATATTTTGATTTATTAATTAAAGGATTCAAAGAAGAGTTAAAAGATATCAAAGTTCCATCTCGTTATGTAACAAAAACAGGCGAAATTTCTAGAACTATGGAAGGTATAAAAGGTATAAAAGATTTTAAAAAAGTTATCAAAGAAAATTACAAAATAAATGACTTAATAAGTGACTTACTTGATGACCTTGAGGATGATAGTGACGGTAACTCAGAGTTTGAAAGTGACCACGAAGTTGTCTTATATAATTTTGCAATATATTACTCAACTAAATTCTACTTTGGTTTACTTTTAAGAGAAAAAATAATTTTAGTTGAAGAAAAAAATACAAATTGTATAATCGAAGAATATAAACCACTTATCGAAGAAGATGATATGAGGCTAACCGAAACACAAATGTTGACGGATCAATCATTGGAAATATTTTATAAAACGTTGAAAAACTAAACACTAGGAGTCTTGATATGAGAAAACATCTGAAATTTCCGTTTTGTTGCAAAGAAGACTCTATTTTCTTTTCTACACTGTTTGAAAACTATATAAGCCAAAGGGAAGTTAATAATGGATTTTCAATAATCAATGAAGATTATAAATTATACAGTATATTAAGTGATAGTGATCTAGAATTGCTTTTTGCAAGACAAGAAGAAAAAATATCTAAACTAAAAGCCAACATCTTAGAAGAAGTTGAAAAAAAGTTTAGAAATGTAGCAGGCTTATTATTTATTTATTACATAAAGTTACTTTTCAATAAGTTACCTTCAAAGCTAGATAAATTAGCTTTTTTGAACTTTATCGAAGGTCAAAGTATTTATTTACACACAAGTTTAATTTCAAGCGAAGCCGAAAGACTTATTGAGTTTATAAAAATATTAATTAAGGATATCAGTGTTTATGAAGCGGCAAATATATAGAATTTATTTGTAAAATAATCAAGTTTTGTATATATTAGTTGCACATAATTTGATATGATTTTTTTGTTATACGATTTTTAGGAGAACCAGATTATGAATAAAAAAATTATAAACATTGCTGTTATTGCCCATGTAGACGCAGGTAAATCAACCTTGGTTGATGCTTTCTTAAGTCAATCAGGAGTATTTAGAGCAAACGAAGAAGTTAAAGAGCAAGTTATGGACAGTAATGATCAAGAAAGAGAACGAGGAATTACTATTTATTCTAAAAACTGTGCTATTGAATATAATGAATACAAAATTAATATTGTGGATACACCAGGTCATGCCGATTTTTCTAGTGAAGTTGAAAGAATTATGAAAACTGTTGATACAGTAATTTTGTTAGTAGACTCAGCAGAAGGTCCAATGCCACAAACAAGATTTGTCTTATCAAAAGCATTAGAACTTGGTTTAAGACCAATTTTATTAATTAATAAGATAGATAAAAAAGATCAAAGAGCTATGGAAGTTGTTGATGAAGTTCTAGAGTTGTTTATGGAACTAAATGCAAATGATGAGCAAATTGAATTCCCAACTTTATTTGGAGTTGCTAGAGAAGGAAAAGTGCAATATTCATTGGATGAACCTAGTGAAGATTTATCTCCATTGTTTGAAACTATTATCAAACAAGTAGGTAATTATCCCTTAGAACTTAGTCAAGAACCGGTGCAATTGCAAATTTCTTCTCTTGCTTATGACTCATTTATTGGGAGATTGGGAATTGGAAGACTTTTCAAAGGAGTACTCAAAGAAGGACAACAAGTATCAATATCAAAAAACGATGGATCAGTTATAAAAGGTAAACTATCAGGTTTATTTATATATCAAGGAATGAAAAGAGTTGCTGTTAAAGAAGCGCAAGCTGGAGAAATAGTTGTTGTTTCGGGTATAAGTGATTTGACCATTGGTGATACTATCTGTGACCCTAATAACATTGTTCCTCTTCCACCAATCATCATTGAAGAACCTACAATGAGTATGAATTTCTTAGTAAATACTTCACCTTTTGCTGGACGAGTTGGTAAATATGTTACAACTAGAAACATAAAAGAAAGATTAGATAAAGAACTTGAAGTCAACGTTGGTTTAAGGGTTGAACCACTAAGTGATTCATCTGCTGATGGGTTTAAAGTTTTGGGTAGAGGTGAACTTCACTTATCAGTCTTAATCGAAACTATGAGAAGAGAAGGTTTTGAACTAGGTATCTCAAGACCAGAAGTTGTTTTTAGAAAAGACGAAAATGGAAACAAACTTGAACCTATGGAAAAGGTAATAATTGATGTACCAACTGAATACGCTGGAACAGTAATAAATAAATTGAATATCAGAAAAGGTTTAATGGTAGACATGGACAGTGATGGAGTTAGAGATAAAGTAACTTACATAGTTCCAACAAGAGGTCTAATAGGTTTTAAATCTGAATTTACAAATGACACTAGAGGAGAAGGTGTTATGGTTAAATCTTTAATGGGGTATGAACCATATAAAGGAAAAATCGAGGGAAGAGTTAATGGTACATTAGTTTCAATGGCCAATGGTGTAACATTACCTTATGCATTGAATAACTTGGAAGAAAGAGGTATATTGTTTGTCGGACCACAAGTAGAGGTATACGATGGAATGATTGTTGGTCTTCACTCAAGAGATAATGACCTTAATGTTAATCCTACAACAGGAAAAAAACTAACAAATACAAGAGCATCAGGAAGTGATGATTCTGTTAAGTTAACTCCACCAAAAAAATTCACTCTTGAAGAAGCGCTTGAATTTATTGAGTGAGACGAATTAGTTGAAGTTACCCCAGATGACATTAGATTAAGAAAAAAATGACTATCAGAAAACGAAAGAAAACAACATAGAAACGATCCTCACTAGGGGATTTTTCTATTTTTTATAAGAATTCTGAAAAATATTCTAATGATTCTCACAAAAATCTTTTCATTTCAGTATTTTTTAGGGTTATTATAAAAAGGTAAGGAGAAAAAAATATGTCAAAAATAGTTAATATAGTTGCACGTGAAGTATTAGACTCACGTGGATTTCCAACAGTTCAAGTTGATGTAACAACAGAATTTGGTGGATTTGGATCAGCTAAGGTACCATCAGGTGCATCAACTGGTTCAAGAGAAGCATTAGAATTAAGAGATGGAGATAAAAAACGCTACAATGGAAAAGGTGTTTTAAAGGCCGTTGACAATGTAAATAAAAAAATAGCAAACGAAATTATAGGTATGGAAGTTACAGACCAAATAGCAATTGATAATGCAATGTGTAAATTAGATGGTGATGACTTTAAGAAAAACTTGGGAGCCAATGCAATTCTTGGAGTTTCTCTTGCGGTTGCAAAAGCAGCTGCTTCTGAATTAGAATTGCCTCTATACAGATACATTGGTGGAGTTAACGCAAGAAGATTACCTGTTCCAATGTTAAACGTAATAAACGGTGGTGAACACGCTGACAGTGCAATCGACTTCCAAGAATTTATGGTAATGCCTGTTGGGGCACCAACATTTAGTGAAGCATTAAGATGAGCTTCAGAAACTTTCCAAGCATTAAAATCATTACTACACGAAAAAAATGATATTACTGCAGTTGGTGATGAAGGGGGATTTGCTCCAAACTTTGCATGAGCTTATCCAGAAGAATCATTAGAAGCTTTCAAAAGTAAAACACCTGCTGAGGTTGCTTTAGATCTTTTAGTAGAAGCAATAGAAAAAGCAGGATATAAAACTGGAAAAGAAGGAATTATGATCGCAATGGATTGTGCGAACTCAGAATTATACATTGATGGTAAATACCACTTCAAAAAAATTGAAAAAGTTACAGGTAAAGAATGAGCAATGACTACTGACGAAATGATTGCTTACCTAGATAAACTTGTGGATACTTACCCAATAATTTCAATAGAAGATGGTTTAGCAGAGTCTGATTGAGAAGGATTCCAAAAACAAGTTAAAACTATGGGACATAAAATTCAAATCGTTGGTGACGACTTATTTGTAACAAATCCTAAAATAACTGCTGAAGGAATTGAAAAAAGAGCCGCTAATTCAGTTTTAATTAAACTAAATCAAATAGGTTCATTAACTGAAACAATTGAAACAATTCAAATGGCGCAAAAAGCAGGTTGAACAGCAGTTACTTCACACCGTTCTGGTGAAACTGAAGATACAACAATTGCCGATTTAGCAGTTGCATTAAATACAGGTCAAATTAAAACAGGTTCAATGTCAAGATCTGATAGAATCGCTAAATATAATAGGTTGTTAGAAATTGAAGCAGAACTTGGTGATGCTGCAATATATGATGGAATGAAATCTTTCTATAACTTAACAAAATAAAATACTTAAACAACTAGTAAAGTAGTATGTTAATTTAGCTCCGCACAAAAATGTGCGGAGTTTTTTTCGCCTGAACTCTATTGGTATTTAACTATCAATGACAGAAAATTCTTTATTAAAAGATTCGGTATATAAAAGTTCCTATAATTAGGTTACAATTTAAATGGTGATAATTTTGAAGTTAAAAAAAGAAATAAATAAAAAAGTTGTGTACTGGGTTTTGGGTGTGGGTATCTTTATACCATTTTTTATTACCTTAGGAATTTATGATTTTAAAATTGCTGAGATTATAAAGACTAATATTTATTCTCAATGAAATTGATTTAAGTATTCGTTTGATGTTGTTGGGAAAACTATTATCGCAATACCGATTTACTTAACTTTGTTCGTTTCTATTTTATGTTTTTTGAATTACTATCCTATTAGCAAAAGTTGGGGTAAAACTATCTTTGTTATTTTTCATTTGATAGTGATTTTAGGATTATTATCATATAGCATTGACAAAAGTTGATTCAACAACAAGTTTGACGAAAAAATCTTAATAGAAGTATTTGCCACTTCAATTATGTACTTAATAATATTCACATTTATACTAATAATAAACATAATAGTATTTAGAAAGAAACTGCATAAAGACAATTATTTTTTGTTTAATATGTCTCGAAAAACTACACATTTAGTTGTTTTTTTATTCCTATCATTCGTTACTGTTCAATTTCTTAAATATTTCTTTGGAAGACCAAGACCTTATCAAATATTTGAAAAAGAAGATCCTTTCATTTCTTTTAAGTATGTATTCGAAGTTTATTTTGGTGCTTCAAGAGGTAATAGTTTTCCTTCAGGTCATACGCAATCAACATTATCATTAATGGGATTACTGTTTTATTTAAACAAAAAAACAAAAAAACAAAAAAATATATATAAAATTTTTTATGTTGGAATAATATTTGTTACCATACTTGTTGCTATTTCAAGAATTCTGATTTTAGCTCACTTCGCAACTGATACTTTATTCTCAATAGGGCTAGTCTTGATTTATTTTTATACTACCCCTTTAATAATTGAAAGTTTTAAAAAGAGGTTTAGAAAAAATGGCTAAGTTTTATGGTTTGGATGTTGGGAGTAAGACTATTGGTGTAGCATATAGTGAAGGGTATTTTGCAAATGTCCACTCTACTATAAGATTTAAAGAGGATGACTTTTCAGAAGCGGTTGAACAATTTATGAAAATTGTAAATCAAGAACACTTTGAAAAAATAATAATAGGTTATCCTAAAAATATGAACGGAAGTTTAGGTCACAGAGTTGAAATGGTAGACTTATTCATTGATACCTTAGTAGAAGAAGGCGGTATCCAAAAAGACAAAATTGTACTGATTGATGAAAGGCTAACAACAAGGATGGCAAAAGCCTTGATGATTGAAGCTAATTTATCAAGGAAAAAGCAAAAGGTAAATAAAGATCAAATCGCCGCAAAACTTATCTTAGAGACTTTCTTGCAACAAAATAAGTAGTATAATAAATAAGTATTTTGGAGGTACAAATGAAGCATCCATTAGTAAAAAAAATAATATTTACAAATGAACAAATTGAAGCTAGGACAAAGCAATTAGGAGAAGAGATTACTAATTATTATAAAAACTCAAAAGTTAAGGAAAACACTGTTATTTTGATTGGTTTATTAAAAGGCTGTGTTCCTTTTTTATCAACATTTATGAAGTATTTCGACTTTCAATGTCAAAGTGAGTATATGGCGGTGTCATCTTATTTAGGGGGAACCAAAACCTCTGGCGAACCTAAAATTAACCTAGATTTGAACTTATCTTTAAAAGATAAACATGTCTTGATAGTAGAGGACATAGTTGATTCTGGAATCACATTAAATTATATAAAACAATATTTGTCTCTTAAAGGGGCAAAAGAAGTTAAAATAGTTTGTCTGTTAGATAAACCCGAAGGAAGAAAAATCGACATAAAACCCGATTGGTTTGGTTTTGAAGTAGAAAATCAATTTTTAATAGGATATGGACTGGACTATCAAGAAAGATTGCGTAACTTGCCTTATGTAGCCGTATGTGATATTGAAAAACTTGAAGATTGAAAATGATAACGTTAGTTATCATTTTTTTAAACAAAATTTTAGGCCACAAAGAACAAAAAGTTATATAATGTTAGAGAATATGGAGGCAAAATAATGATTAAAAAAATCGGAGTTTTAACTTCTGGAGGTGACGCTCCGGGAATGAATGCTGCAATTGCAGCAGTAATTAAGTCGTCAATTGCCAAAGGGATCGAGCCTTATGTAATAAAAGACGGTTATAAAGGCTTGGTTGAAAATTGGATCGAAAAAGTAGACCTTGAATTCGCAGACAATATTATCGCCAAAGGTGGTACCGTAATTGGTTCTGCCAGATTACCTGAATTTAAAGAAGAAAACGTTAGAGCTAAAGCTGTAGAAAATCTTAAAAACAAAGGTATTGAAGCTTTAGTAGTTATTGGTGGAGATGGTAGTTACCAAGGTGCAGAAAAACTTACTAAAATGGGTATAAATTGCATAGGATTGCCAGGTACCATAGATAATGATATCGTTTCTTCTGACTTTACAATTGGATTTGATACTGCTTTGAACACAGTTGTAAGGTCTATTGATGCCATTAGAGATACAATGCAATCACACAATAGATGTAGTGTTGTTGAAATAATGGGAAATGGATGTGGTGATTTAACTTTATTTGCCGCAACAGCAACGGGTGCAGAAGTTTTTTCAACAACAGAAAGTACTTTGACTGAAGAAGAAGTCATTAATCAAGTACTGGATTTAGCAAAGAAGAAAAAAAGAAGCGTAATAGTGGCTGTAGCAGAAAAAGTTTACAAAGATGTTCACATGTTGGCTGAAAAAATAGAGAAAGCAACAGGATATGTAACAAGAGCGACAGTATTAGGACACGTACAAAGAGGTGGAGTTCCATCTGCAATGGATAGATATTTAGCAACTAATGCAGGTATCTTTGCAGTAGATCAGTTAGTTGCAGGTAAAGGTGGTTTATATATCGGAATGAGTGAAAATAAATTAGTAGCTAGAAATATTGAGTCAACCTTAAATATGCCAAAAGTAGATAAAACTGAAGATTATCAAAAAATAAGACAAATAAATAAAGCAATATAAATTATAGCGAGGAAATAAAAAATGAATACAAAAAATATAGAGTTTTATGAACCTAGCAAACTAAAAAGTAAAATTAAAAGAACTAAAATAGTAACAACAATAGGTCCTAGCACAGGAACAAAAGACGACATGAGAAAGTTATTTGAATGTGGTATGAACGTTGTTAGACTTAACTTCTCACACGGAAGTCAAGATGAACACATTTTAAAAATCAATGCAGCAAAAGAATTGCGCGAAGAATTAGACAAACCAATTTCAATATTACTAGACACCAAAGGTCCTGAAATTAGAGTAGGAAGAATGGTTGAAGGATCACAAAAAATAAAAGCTGGAACTGATATTCGAATTTATACTACTGAAAATGAATTCAAAACAAGAGAATGTAAAGCTGGAGAAATGACTGTTTCTTATGATATGAGTATTGATTTGAAGTCTGGTGACATTATTTTAGTAGATGATGGGAAGTTAACATTAAATGTTTTGAATGTTGAACCTGGAATCGTAAATTGTCGAGCTTTCAATTCTCATGTAATTAAGACAAATAAGCGTATAAATTTACCAGGTGTAGATTTCTCATTACCATTTTTAAGTGATAAAGATATTTCTGACATAAGATTTGGGGCAAATTTAGGAATAGACTATATTGCAGCAAGTTTTGTAAACACACCAGAAAATGTAAATGATATAAGAAAAATACTTAAAGAAGAAAATGCCGAACATATTCAAATTATTTCAAAAATAGAATCAAAAATTGGGATTTTTAATATCGATGAAATCATTGATGCAAGTGACGGGATAATGGTAGCTAGGGGAGACCTTGGTTTAGAAATACCTTATTACGAAGTTCCTTATTGAGAAAAACAAATGATTAGAAAATGTCGTGAAAAAGGAAAGCTTGTGATAGTCGCTACTCAAATGTTAGAATCAATGACTGATAACCCACAACCAACAAGAGCCGAAGTTACCGATGTTTATTATGCTACTGAACTAGGTACAGATGCCACAATGTTGAGTGGAGAATCAGCAGCTGGTATCTATCCTTTTATTACAACTGAAACTATGGCAACAATTAATAAACGTGCTGAGCTTGGTTATTATGGAAAAGTTTATTACGATAGAGCTTTAGAAATTGCAAGAAGTACAACTCAAGGACCAAGAGCAAAAATCGCAGATGAATTAGCTAATATTACTCGAAATGGTAAGTATGAGTTTGCAATTGTCTTATCTAGAACTGGAGAATTATTGAAAACCATTTCTAAGTTTAGACCGAATGTTACTATTCTAGGTATTTGTGAAAATGAAAAATTATGAACAGCGTTTGGTTCATGACATTCAATTTTTATGAATAGAGTAGAAAACATTGATGAAGCAGTGGCAAACCCAAGCCTTTTAAGCGAGATTGCCAGATCATGAGGTGCCAAAAAAGGCGAAGAAATTTTAATCGTAAGATCAGAAAACATAAAAGTTCATACTGTTTAAAAAAATTACTTCGGTAATTTTTTTTTAAAATATAATACGGGTCCTGTTCAATGTAGCAATTGTACCAATTTGTAATATAATTAATTAATATATAAAAGAGGTTATTAAAATGTCTTATAAAAAAAGTTACAAAAAATTAAGAAAATATCAATACAACTGATTTGCTTTATCTTGTACTTTAATTTTTTTTCCTATTGTGATTATCTTTGTTACAATCTTTTCAATAGCCTTTGTTCCATATTTGTTCAAATATAAAAGAAGCGGAATTGGAAAAGGGGGTCAAGAGTTAAATACCCTTAGTGACTTAGAATATGATGGTCAAGTCAAAAAAATGCCAAAATATAATATTAATGAAAATTCTTACAAAGAGTTTTTTATAGGAAATGAAGAAGAAAAAATTAGTGTTCTAACGATGGAACACGAGAACAGCGATAAATGAGTTATCGGTGTTCATGGTTTTAAACGAAATAAATATATTGGTGTAAGAAATGTATTTCATTTTTATAAAGAGGGTTATAATATATTAACTTTCGATGCCTATGCACATGGGAAAACATATGGAAAGAAATCAGATTTTGGTTTAACTAATTCAAAAATTCTTGATGTGTTAGTAGAGTGAATTAAAAAGACTAAAAAAACAAGTAAAATAGGAATTTTAGGGGTTAGTATGGGAGCGACAACATCGCTTATGTTTGCTAAAAACTATTATCTAAAAAATAAAGTTGATTGAATTATTGCTGATTGCCCATTTATGCAAGCAATTCCACAAATTAGATTCTTTTTACAAAAATATACTAAATTACCTTGATGATTAGGTACATTATGAATTAATTTTTTATTTAGACTACATAGTAAAACTAACATAAAAGAAGTTAACTTATTTTGAGGATATGAAAAAATCAAAGATTTACCAATATTATATATTCATGGTAAAATAGACGACTTCATTATGTATGATAATTCGGTAGTTATGCATTATAAAAAAAGTCTTTTCGATAACAATAAAGAGAACTTGATTATATATGATAATGCCAAACATAGTCAGTCTATTGTTAATAATTATAAGGACTATACCACTAGAACACTAAATTTTGCATCAAAATATAATAATACAAAAACAAAGTAAAATATTATTTACTTTGTTTGTCTAAAACATTGTTTAGAATTGTAGTGTGTTTTTATTTATATCGATTGTTAGAGCCGAAGGCTCTAATTTTTTTTCTCACTTCATTTTTGACCTCATCGATTGAAGATCTACCATACTTACGAGCGTCATACTCATTAGGGTGATCTGTTAATCAACTTCTGATTCCATTACAAGCAGCAATTTTTAGATCTGTACCAATATTTATTTTAGTTATACCCAAACTGATTGCTTTTTGTAGGTCGCTCAATGAAACTTGGCTTGCCCCATGTAATACAAGAGGTGCCTTTATTTTTTCGCTTAATTCTTTTAGTAGCTGAAATTGTAGTTCGATTTTACTCTTGTTTAAACCGTGACTTGTTCCTATCGCTATCGCGAGTGCATCTATTTGAGTCTTATTTTCAAAGGCAATTGCATCTTCTAAAGAAGTATATTTTTTATTTGATGTATCTCTATCATCTTCTTTTCCACCAACATGGCCAATTTCTGACTCAACATCCACATCTCTAGTTCTTGCATATTCAACAACTTCCTTTGTTTCCTTTACATTCTCTTCGAACGGTTTAAGTGATGCGTCTAGCATCACACTTGAAAAACCCACATCACATGCTCGTTTAATTAAATTAATATCGAAGCCATGATCTCAATGTAACACAACTGGTATTCGAGCTTCTTCTGCTGCTTTTAATGAAAGAGCAAATACATTCTCAATTCCGATATATTTAGCTGCACTTTCAGTAACCATCAATATTACAGGTGATTTTTCTTCCTCTGAAGCTTCAATAATTCCTTTCATCATCTCGAGGTTATCAAAGTTAAAGGCTGGAACTGCGTAGCCTTCTCTTTTTGCTTTTGCTAGTTCTAATTTTAATTTGGCTTTCATAATTGATACCTCCTTTTGTGATAAACTATACACATAAGTATTTTACATTGTTTTAAACTTTTTTAAACTTTTTTAAACTTTTTTAATAAATAACAACGAGGAGAATTTGAATGTTAAAAGAAGAGAGATGAGCTAAGATATTAGAATTAGTAGACACAAGGGGCTTTGTAAAAAATAATGAACTTGCTAGATTAACTGATTCAACTATTCAAACTATAATAAGCGACATAAATTCACTAGATAAGGAAAACAGAGTTATAAAAGTTTATGGTGGCGCTAAGTCTATATTTGAACATAAAACTAATAGAGAATCTTTTGATGAGGAAAAAATAAATTTAAATAGTTTTGAAAAAGATTTGATAGCTAAAACAGCTGCAGACTTAGTTGAAGAGAAAGATTATATTTTTTTAGATACAGGAACAAGCACAAAAAAATTAATAAAATATTTAGCAGATAAGGATATAAAAATAGTAACTAACGGGTACTCAATAGCACTGGAACTAATGGAGCAAGATATTGAAGTTTGTTTAGTTGGTGGAACAATAATCCCATCAACCCATGCTACTGCAGGTGTTTTATCTTTGAAGTTTTTAGAAAACTTTTATTTTGATAAGGCATTTATTGGTATCAATAATGTTGACAAAGAGGGAATGTACACCACTAACATAGAAGAAGCTATGATAAAAGAAAAAGTAATCAAATGTTCAAAAAAAGCTTTCATTCTTTGTGATTCTAGTAAATATGGTAAAAAAAATAGTGTCAAAGTGGTTACTCAGGAAAACACAACTATAATTAGTGAAAAAGCACCCAAGTTTGATTTAAATAATATAATAATTGCAAAAAATGAGTAAAATAGATTTTTTACTCTTTTTTATTGACAATTAACCTTTTGAAGGTAAAATATATATCTATGAAAACTAATGTTTATAAAGACTATAATTTTTAAGCAGAAATAATGAAAGGAAATGATTATTTTAATCTACCAAACTTTTTTTGGTGTTAAAATTTCACATTGAAAATGGAGAAAAAAATTTACATTACTTCCCTAAACCCTTCAATTGAATACAAACTATATTTCGATGAGTTAGTTAAACATAAAAAAAATCAATCTTATAAATCTAAAATGAAGCCATTTACTAAAGTTCTTCATATCGGAAGAATATTTAAGAAGATGGATTGAGATGTTATACCTATATTGTTCATTCCTCCTCATTTTGGATCACTTTTTAAGAATGAAATGGAAAAAGAGAATATGAACTTAAAATGATTTCAAGCGAAGGGAGATATTAGAATAAGTGTTAAGTTGGCGGATAATGATATAACTGAATGTAACACCTTTGGTGCTCCTGTATCCCAACTTGAACTCAGAAAGATGAAATCATATTTTTATGATGTTTTGCAAGAAAACGACATTGTAGTTTCTACTGGAACAGTTCCACCAAATGTAGATAATTCTATCATAAGAGATATTTGCGAAATTGCTAACATTAATAAAGCGAGATTTGTGACAGATGTTTTTGGTGAACCCTTAAGAAAATTATTGGGAAACAAAGTTTTTTTATACAAAACAAACATTGAAGAACTTGAATTAACAATGGGAAAAAAAATAAACAATCAAAATGATTTAATTATTTCTATGTCCGTTTTACTTAATAAAGGGATAGAAAATATTTTAGTATGTAAAAATAACAATCTCATCTTAGCAAATAACCAAAATATCTTAGAGGCCTCTTTTGAAAATCTTAATTTACAAAATAAAGAAGTTATTGATCTTAATTATGGAGTTTTGGCAGGATTCTTAGATACATTTATTAAAACTAATGATTTCGAATCAGCACTCAAGAGCTCATTATTAGTTGGCAATGCAATTATAATTTGAAAACATAGTATTACAAAAGAAAAAATTAGTACTATTTTAAAACAAACCGATCAAATAAAAATAAGAGTAGTGCGCTAGTATAAAAAATTCCAAAATTTGAATAAATTATTTCAATATTCTCCAAATTATTCCATATTGATATAAAATAGGCAATGGGAGGATATTATGCACAAAATTAAAAGAAAGGAATTGTTTCTAGAAAAACTTAAAAAATCAAAATTTATAACATCTAGAGATTTTATTAAGTTTGCTAATGAACTAGGAATTAATGAAACTACAGCGAGGAGAGACCTTAAGGAGTTAGAACTTGAAGAAGCTATTAGTTTATCTTTTGGAGGAATATCGTTAAAAATTAATGATGACTTTGAAGAAAGCAGGGTTAAAAAATTAACTATCGAGATAGATAAAAAATGCTTGATTGCAAAAACCGCTGTAAAACTATTGTGTGATCAAGACATTATTTTTTGTTCAGCAGGTACTACAATGGAAAAGTTTGTCTCTAAGATAAAAAAAACTATTAAGATGGTAGTTACTAACTCATTAACTGTTTTTAATGAGTCCAGAAAAAATCGCTTTATTAAAGATGTAGTTTTATTAGGTGGACTTTTTAGAGAGAAAAGTCAAGTCTTTTCCTCGAAAAATCAAGCAAATCATTTTAATGAGATGCGCCTTTCAAAGACGTTTTTTAGTGCCTTAAGTATTGATGATAAAGGAAATGTATATGATGATTTTGACCCTGAAATCGATGTGATTTTAAAAGCCATGAATAATTGTCAAAGTTCTTATTTACTAATAGATTCTTCAAAGTTCATAAATATTGGTGCTAATAAAATAACTAATATCAATAGTATTAAATATATAATTACAGACAATTGTAGCGAACAAATGAAAGAATTGCTAAAAGATAAACTTCTTTTAGCGAAGAGGGAGAATAATGATTAGTTTTGAAAATATAGAAACAATAAAAGAAATACGCCAACAACCCATCATATTTAAAAAAATTTACGAAACCTTCGTAAATAATATTAATCACTATAAAGAATTTGCCCAAAAATATAAGAATTACAAAATCCTATTGGTAGGGGCAGGAACCAGTGAATTCATAGGAAATGCAATCCAACCTTATTGATATAGTAAAGGTTTGAATATAATATCTGTTTCATCAACAGAGTTAATTTTAAACCCAAAATATTACGTACGTAAAAATGAAAAAGTGGTTTTAGTTTCGTTTGCTAGAAGCGGTAATTCCCCAGAATCGGTTGCTTCACTTGATGTAATGAACAAATATATGAAAAGTTATTTTAATTTAATTATAACTTGTAACAAAAACGGAGAGTTAGCAAAGCAAGTGAACTTTTTAGAAAATATCGAATTAATACTATTGCCCGATGAGTCGAATGACAAAGGTTTTGCAATGACATCAAGTTACTCTGGAATGATGATGGCTGCCAATTTGATATTTTCTTTAATGACTGACAGCTTATTTTTTGAAAACTTTGAAGATAATTTGAGCAAATATTCAGATGCTGTGCATCATATCGAACAAAATATACATATGTTAGAAGAACTTTCATTCAAAAGAATAATTTATTTAGGAAGTGGTGTTATGAAAGGTATTGCCCAAGAGTCTAGTTTAAAATTCCTCGAACTAACACAGGGGATAATCCCTACATTTTTTAATGATATTTTAGGTTTTAGACATGGCCCGAAATCAATTTTAAATAAAGAAAGCGCCGTTTTAGTTTTGAGATCATCGAACTCACACTCTAGAAAATATGAACAAGATCTTATAGAAGAGCTAAAAAATGAAAATAGAATAAAATTAATTTTAGAGTTAGATTATAAAGGTATCAATAAAAATCAAAATCTTAAATTATTTATAAATACTAACTTGAATGACGAAATTTGAATTGGGGTTTATTACATCTATTTTGCTCAATTATTTGCAATTATGAAATCTTTATCTTTAAATATTGATCCTGATAACCCTTGTCCTTCTGGTGAGGTTAATAGAGTTGTCAAGGGTGTACGTATTCACGAGTATAAGTAAATGACTGCAACACAAATAGGCTTATTAGTTGGATTATTTGCGGGTTTTTTAGGGACAATTCTCACCATTATCTATATATTAAGAGTGAAACAAAAAAATAAACATAAAGCTAAATCATTTGATTCAGATAATCATAAAAAAGGGAGCGTTTACTTATTCTTTTACAAGTGACTAATCGTCTTTTTCTTATTTACATCAATTGTTGTTACTCTGTTTTGCATTTTTATGTTAGTTTCGTATATATAAAAATTCAAAAACAACCAATTTCTGCCATAATATTTCAGAAAAAGGTTGCTTTTTTTTTATCTCTTAATAAAATTTCCAAGAAAGGAGAATTAAATAAATAAATTTCCAAGAAAGGAGAGACACTGATGAATACGGTATCTAAAAAACTACAAAAGGTTCCTAGGCAAAAAAAAGAGAAAGACAGTAAGAATCTTAATAAGGCTGGGAATACATTTTGAAATAATTTATTAACAAAACTACAGGGGTTAGGTAAATCCCTAATGTATCCAATTGCATTACTTCCATTTGCTGCCTTACTTAATAGATTTGGGTCTTTGGGTATGGAACTAAATGCAAATAGTCAAGGAAATGTGGGTTGATGATTTGGTTTCATAATACAAAAACCAGGTGTAACCATTTTTGATCAACTTCCATTAATTTTTGCTATTGGAACTGCTTTTGGTTTATCAAAAGACCAAAGGGGGGAAGCGGCATTAGTTGGTGCAGCATTTTATCTAATTATTGTTGCATTTTTGATAGAAGGAGGGTTGCCTTCACTATTTTACAAAAACACTTTAACTTTCGATGTTCATAGTCTTGATAAGGAGGGTCATCTACAAGTAACAAAAAGTTTATCTGAATTATTTTATGTACCAAATTGAGGTAGGTTAGAAGGTTATGACGGCCTTTACCGAACAGGTGGAACTTATATATTAAATATAGGTGTACTTGGGGGGATTGTTGCTGGTTGTCTTTCTGCATATTCATATAATAAATTTAGAAATATCAAATTACCCCAATCACTAGCATTTTTTGGGGGTCGTAGATTTGTACCTATGATTGTGATGGTTGCCTCTATTCCAGTAGCATTCTCATTTGCTATCATTTGACCTTGATTCCAATATGGGTTAGTGTCATTTGGTAAAGCTATTTCAAATGATGCATTCGCTATACCGGGAGCATTTTTCTACGCATTTATCAATAGATTAGTTCAACCAACTGGGCTACATCACATTATCAACACATTTCTATGATTCCAAATGCCAATAGATGGTCATTTGGTTGATTTTAGTGGTAAGTTCATAGTTTATAATGATATATTTTTAGAAAATCATGAAATAAATAGCGAATATTTATTTAAATTAGGAGCATTGATAAATAAAACTATTACAACCGAGAATTACCAAGAATTCATATCTGTAAGAGATCAAGCTCTCCCATCAGGTATGTTAAGTAATAGTAATGGATCTTACACAATTTTTGGAGATATTAATGCTTTCCAAAAATCAATGGTTTCAGGTAACTTCCAAACAGGTTACTTCCCTATGTTCTGAGGTGGATTACCTGGTGCTGCCTTGGCGATGATATATTGTGCTAAGAAAGAGAAACGTAAAGAGACTGCAACCTTTTTAATTGGTGTAGCCACTGTTGCTGCTCTAACTGGTATTGACGAACCGTTGATATTTGCGTTCATATTTGTAGGACCAATTCTGTGAGTTGTTAATGCACTATTTACTTCAATATTTGCTGCAATAGCAATAGCAATGCATATGCATATCGGATTTGGTTTCTCTGGTGGATTTATCGATTATGTAATCTCCTTTGCAAACTCATGAGGAATGAGTAAATACGAAGGAAATGTAAACGGGGCATTTTATGGTGTTATCTCTAACCCGTTATGGATGTTTGCGTTAGCTGGATTGGCTTTCCCAACATACTTCTTTACTTTCTCATTTATAATCAAAAAAATGAACATTATGACACCTGGTCGTGAAAACAGTTCAAATAATGGAGAAGTTATTAATCAAAAACCAATTAGCAAAGAAACTAAGTCGGATAAATACAGTAATATGGCTAAAAAAATAGTTGATATTATAGGTATGGATAACATAAAAAAAGTGGATAATTGTGCCACAAGACTTCGATTTGAAGTTATTGATAATAAGACCAACATTGACGATAAGCTTTTTAAAGAAGCTGGATGTTATGGTGTTAAAAGGCTCGGTAATTCTAATCTACAAGTGATAATTGGCACCGATGTTGAACATGTAGCAGATATTATTCACGATTTAACAGGAAAATAAAAAGGACTTTAAACACAACATATGTTGTGTTTTTTTATAAGCTAACAAAATAATCAATAACAAACTACTACTATATAACACTAAGTGATATAATGGTTTTGTTAGACAAAAGGAGAATAATAATATATGAAAATTTATAACTTAAAAGACAAAATGAAGCGCACAAAAGTTATTACTACAGTTGGACCATCAGTTCATACTAAAGAGGCAATTAAAGAACTTTACGATAAAGGTATGACTACAATACGTTTAAACTTCTCACATGCTGATTTTTCAGAACATGGTGAAAGATTTGAATGAGTTAAGGAGTTAAGAAAAGAACATAAACTTCCAATCTCAATTCTATTAGATACAAAAGGACCTGAAATCCGTGTAGGTAAAATGAAAGATGGAAAACAAGAAATTAAAGCAGGAACAGAAGTAACTGTTTATACAAACCCAGAAGACTTTAAAACAAGGGAATGTGGACCTACTGAGTTACAAATGTCTTATGATATGTCACAAGATGTTAAAGTGGGAGATGTTGTTTTAGTAGACGACGGGAAACTTACTATGCACGTTACAGATGTAAAACCTGGGTTAGTGATGTGTAAAGCATTTAATAATCACGTTGTAAAAACAAACAAACGTGTTAACCTTCCGGGTGTTGATTTCACTCTTCCTTTCTTGGCTGAAAAAGACTATAACGATATCAAATTCGGTATTGAAAATAATATAGATTATATTGCAGCCTCATTCGTTAATACTGCTGATAATGTAAAAGAAATCAGAAATATTTTAAAAGACAATAACGCAGAGCATATTCAAATTATTTCAAAAATAGAATCACAAATTGGAATTGATAATATTGATTCAATTATTGATGCAAGTGATGGAATAATGATCGCTCGTGGTGATCTAGGTTTAGAAATTCCTTATTATGAAGTTCCATTCCAAGAAAAAAGAATAATCAGAAAATGTCGTGAAAAAGGTAAACTAGTAATAGTTGCAACACAAATGTTAGAATCTATGACTGATAATCCTCAACCAACAAGAGCAGAAGTAACAGATGTTTATTATGCAACCGAATTAGGTTCAGATGCAACAATGTTAAGTGGTGAATCAGCTAATGGTGATTATCCATTCATAACAACTGAAACTATGTCTACTATTAATAAACGTGCAGAAATTGAATTTTATACAAAATTATATTATGAAAAACAATTAGAAAATGCTAGAAATACTACAAGTGGTAAACGTGCCGATATTGCAAACCAATTAGCTAATACTACTATGGATGGTAAATATGAGTACGCAGTTGTAGCATCAAGAACAGGTGAGTTACTAAAAACTATCTCTAAATTCAGACCAAATGTTACAATTTTGGGTGTAACAGATGATGAAAAATTATGAACATCATTCGGAGTATGACACTCAATATTTATGAATAAAGTAGAAAACTTCGATGATTTCCTAAATGATGAAAAAGCAGTGTCTGAGATTGCAAAATCTTGAGGTGCAAAATCTGGGGAAAAAATTCTTTTCGTTAGAAATGAAAACATCAAAGAAATCTCAGTTTTATAATATAAAAACCTATCAAAAACTCTTTTTAAAAAAAAGAGTTTTTTTTATTATTCTTGGAAAATCTTTTTTACCAATATTTGTCTATTAGATTGCTATTTTAGTATTATTTGATACTTTAAATTTGCTTGGCACTTTGGCAAGTATGGAAAGGAATTTTTATGGAGAATTGATTTACACATTTTGGAACAGAATTATTAGGAACTTGTTTCTTAATTTTATTGGGCAATGGAGTAGTAGCCAATGTTATTTTAAGGGATACTAAGGGTAACAAAGGTGGATTTATAGCTATAACAACGGGTTGAGCATTAGCTGTTGCATTAGCTGCAACAATTTCATCAGCTCTTGGTGGAGCAGCACATTTAAATCCAGCTGTAACGATTGCTGTTTTGACTAATGGATGAAAGGAAAATGTTGGTGATTTTTGTTTACTACCAATATTTCTAATTGGTCAATTAATTGGAGCAATATTAGGGCAAGTAATTATCGATATATTTTATATTAAACATATTTTACACACAGCAGCAAGTGGGGAAGGTGCTAATGTACTAGGAATGCACTGTACAGCACCAACTTATCGCAACGCAGCACTTAACTTTTTTGCAGAGTTTGTAGGAACTGTTGTTCTTATTGTTGCTATATTATCCATTAAAAAATTTTATTCTAATGCTGGATGAATGGGTCCATTGTTTGTTGGATTAACTGTGTTTGGTATTGGATTATCTTTAGGGGGAACAACTGGGTATGCCATAAACCCTGTAAGAGACATAGTACCAAGGATAGTTCACCAAATATTACCTATTAAAAACAAAGTGAGCTCAGATTGAAGTTATTCTTGAATACCTGTAATAGCACCGTTGGCAAGTGGGTTAGTAGTTGGAGCAGCATTTTTGATTTAAAAAATCACGTTAGATTGGATTACATATGGAAAAGTTCGAATATGATATTTGTATCATAGGCGCTGGAATAATAGGTGCCTCAGTAGCAAGAGAATTATCGAAATATAAATTAAATATTATTGTCCTTGAGTCAAATCCCAGTTATGCAATGGAGACATCAGAAGGAAATTCTGGTTTAATACATGGTGGTTTCGATGCTTAAACAGGAAAACTAAATGCATCTTTGAATATACTCGGTAAGGAAAGGTATAATGACTGATTTAGAGAGTTGGATTTTAGTCACAAGAATATAAATTCTTTAGTATTAGCTTTCAATGATAATGAGGTAGAACATTTGAATATTTTGTATAACAGAGGGATAGATAATGGTTTAAACTCAAAAGAAATGCAAATCATTAATCAAAATAAAATCTTAGAAATGGAGCCAAATATCAATAAAGATGTGAAAAAAGCTTTATTATGTAATAGTTCAGTGGTAATTGATCCAGTTGAACTAACAGGAGTTTTATTAAAAAACGCCATTAGAAATGGAGTTAAAGTTAAATTTAACAGTAAAGTTACTCATATTTCTAAAAGTGAAGATCGTTTTAAAGTTTCATTTAATGAGGAAACTGTTTCTGCAAAAAGGGTCATTAATTGTGCTGGACACTATGCTGATGTAATTTCTAAGATGGCAGGATTTGATGATTTTACTTTAAATACAAGAAGGGGCGAATATTTAGTTTTAGAGAAGTCTGTGAATAATAATGTGAATAATGTTTTATTTATGGTTCCAACAATCCACGGTAAAGGTGTTCTCGTAGCCCCTACATTGAAGGGAAAAATACTAGTTGGACCAACAGCTGAAGAAAATGTTCCAAAAGAGGAAACAAGAGTGATAACACCAGAGAAGGAACAAGAAATAATAAAAATTGGTAAACAAATATTACCTAATTTAGATATTAAGTTAACTAGTCTTCGCTTTTCTGGATCACGACCTATCTATTTAAAGACAGATGATTTTTATATCAATTACGCATCAAAGGATAAAAACTTTATTAATATCGCAGGTATTAAGAGCCCTGGAATATCTTGTGCTCCGTCAATTGCTGACTATGTAATAAATCTCTTGAAACCATTTCTAAAAATGGAAATAAACCCAAATTATCAACCAAATGAGAAAAACATATTTTATAAATAAAGATAAAATAATTAGGAAGGAATGCACGAAATGGAAGAATATATTGTAACACTAGACGAGGGGACAACAAGTGCAAGAACACTTGTTGTCAATAAAAAAGGGGAAATTGTTTCCTCAAATCAGAAAGAATTGTCTCAGTTTTATCCAAATGAGGGATGAGTTGAACAAGACCCTGTTGAGATTTGAAATACTCAACGTACAACACTTATAGGAGCCTTAAATGCAAGCGATATAAGTCCAGAACAAATAAAAGCGATTGGAATCACTAACCAAAGAGAAACAGTTATAGTATGAGACAAAGAGACTGGGAATCCTATCTATAATGCAATTGTTTGACAGGATCGAAGAACCGATGCCTTTTGTATTGATTTAGAAAAAACACATAAAGAATTTATTAAGGAAAAAACAGGTTTAGTGGTAGATGCTTATTTCTCAGCTAGTAAAGTGAAATGGATTTTAGATAATGTTAAGGGAGCAAAAGAGAAAGCAAAAAACGGAAAACTTTATTTTGGTAACGTTAATACATGATTGATATGGAGATTAACTGGAGGAGAAGCATTTGTAACAGACCACACTAATGCGTCAAGAACAATGTTATATAACATCAATACTCATGATTGAGACGATGATTTATTAAAATTATTTCAAATTCCAAAATCAATGTTACCCACAATTAAAAGCAATAGTGAAATTTATGGATATACATTTTTTGGCCTACTTTCAAAAATGTCTGATTGTAAAATACCAATTAGCTCTTCTATTGGAGATCAACAATCTGCACTATTTGGGCAAATTTGTTTAGAACCAGGTGAGATAAAAGCTACATATGGAAGCGGTGCTTTCATTTTAATGAATACTGGTACTAGTAAAGTTGAGTCAAAAAACGGTCTTTTAACAACTATCGCATATAATATTGGGAAAAACTTCGTTTATGGACTTGAGGGGTCTGTAATGATGGCTGGAGCAACACTACAATGATTAAGAGATGAACTAAGAATTATTTATAAAACCCAATTGAGCGAATGATACGCAGAGCAAGTGAATGACGATAGACAAGTTTATTTTGTACCAAGTTTCTCAGGTCTAGGTTCTCCATATTGAGATCCATATTCAAGGGGTGCTATTTTTGGACTCGATAGAGGTGTAACTAAAGAACATATTATAAAAGCAGGTTTAGAATCAATTGCTTTTCAAACCAACGATGTTTTTGATGCTATGGCTGAAGACTCTGGGTTAGAAATCAAAAATGTAAAAGTTGATGGTGGGGCCGCTAAAAATAATTATTTAATAAAATTCCAATCAAATATTAGTGAAACAACCATAATTAGACCTAAAAACATAGAGACAACAGCCATGGGTGCGGCTTTCTTATCTGGATTAGCTGTTGGTTTTTGAACTAGTATTGAGGAAATAAAAAGTATTTGAGCAACAGATACCAAGATTAATGCTGATACTAACTTCAACAAGGAGAAATATCTAAGGGGATGGAAAGAGGCGGTTTCAAGAACAAGAAACTGACTTAAGGATACAAAATAATTCTTAGTCCATTTTTGGGATAAATAAAAAATAAAAAAAACTATAACTTTATCTATTTTCCTATATACTTATAAAGTATTTAAATAAATACCTTTTTAAGTTGAGAATGTTACGTAGATATTACCGTTTAAAAAGATGTATAAATGGCAGGAGGTAATATGTATGGGATTTGATCGTGATAATAGAAGAAGCAATGACCGTCCAAGATTTAACAATAATGGTAGATCTGGTGGCGGAAGTAACGGTCCAAGTAATGGTAGAATTGAAAATTTTGAAAAACCATTAATGGAACTATTGAAGTCAATAGATGAAAAATTAGAAGCAATTCTAAACAAATAGTTTACTAAAAAATGTTGATAATCAACATTTTTTTTATTTTTTAAAAATATTTTAAGGTTTTAAAAAAATCTCTAAATTCACACTTTTTGTGTTATAAATAAATTGAAATAAAAAGTACTATATGAGTTGAGTTACCAATGTTTATCTCTCTAATTCAGTAGGTGTATTTTTATTAATAAATTATCAAGTTACAAAGGCTGGTTAAATAAACGTTTAATTATGCTCTCAAGACTTTTTATTTCACAATTAATAAAATAAACATATCAATTAAATTGTTTTTCGCTTATTTGTTCTTATTTAAAACAAGTTTAAAAAAACAAAATATTAATTGATAGTTTTCGTAAAATATTCTTGCACCAAGAAACCTATTTGATAGCTTTCTATAAGTTTTGAACATATTTTAATGAATTGTGAACAAAATAAACTTGTAACTGAATGATAGTTACATTAAGTTTCTATCATGTTATTTCGTTAACTAAGAAACTCTTCAAATAATTGCTATATTATCATAATCGATTAATTTAGCTTAAATGTTATTTGCATTAACTTCAATATTTCATAATTTAATTATCTAAAGTATTTCTAAAATACTATGGTGCTGGTGATTATCAATTACTAATATTAATAAATTAAAAAACTATTATTTTTTATAAATAAACAAACAACACATTTTTAGATAATGTTTAGATACTATTAATCAACTTTTCTTGTTAAACATGAATATTTATTTGATGAAATTTTATACTTTCTAGAATTATCGATAATTGTTCAAATTTTCTCTTTCTTTTAAATAGTCATATAATTAACGGAATATCTCCTTCTGATAATTGCTCCAATAAATTTCATAATAGATCGTATATCTTTACATAAAACATCTAAATTTATTAAATTTCCGTGTTTAACAGAAATATTATTTAAAAAACAAGTTTTTTCTAATATTAGAAAGAATGTTGAGTATAAGCAATAAGAATAGAACATATTGATGCTATGTACTTTATTCATCATTATTGCTTTCGTAATACTTGAAAACCTATCATAATAAAAAAAATATAATGAGTAAACATAATTGCTAACTTCATCAAAAAAGTAAAATATATTTTATAAATTTAAATACAATGTTTAAGTAGTTCTGTGACCTATAAGTTCTACTTTCATCAATATAAAATATAAATTTAATCAAAGACACATAAATTAAATAATACTTTTTTGCTATAGTATAACTATAATCAATAATTTTAAAATAAAAAAATTTCTTATATAAGGAATTTTTTTATTTTATTAGTATTATTTATATATAGAGAAATGGAGAAAAAAATGAAAGATAATGTAATATACAATGCTGGCAGTATGTTTACTGAAGCTCAATGAAATCAAAGAAAGATGGAGGGGAAGAAATTAAGAGAAATGTTTCCTAGTTTTGAAATTCATAATCCTGTTGATTTCGATTCAAATCAAGTAGAAAGACCAACGAATACATTTATTTTTGAACAAGATTATAATGGTCTTACTGATTCTAAATTTGTAATCTTTGAAATAGATGGTTGGGATTCTGGTACACATATGGAATTTGGTTTAATGGTAGAACAAGCAATAAACAACCCAAATAAGTACCTTTTACCAATAGTTTCTGATTTTAGAGTGAAACAAGGAATACTGGAGGGTGAATTTCCAGGATTTGGCATAAATGAAATGTTTAGTGGTGCATTTCATTATGAAAAACTTAATAAGGGAGATGTACCTCAAATGATAGTTTGCGAGTCTCATGAAAAGGCTAGGGAAGCAATTAAAGCTATATGTGATAATGACACTAAAAACATTAGGGATAGATTTGATATAAAAGATATTTACAAAAAAAACAACTAATAAAAAAACCTACATAATCTTTTGATTAAATGTAGGTTTTTTTATTTTATAAATTTTTCACAAAAATTTACAACTTTTTCATAATCAGCTATTGTATTGAGTTTTGCACCTGATGCAGTTTCGTGACCGCCACCACCAAAATGGTTTGCGATTTCTCTAACTGAGATCTTGTTAGAGCGAAATTCTACTCTACAATTATCTATATTTTCTACAAAAAATATTCAAATCTTTACGTTTTTAACTTCACCTAGTAAGTTAACTCATAATGAAACCAAATGCGGTTCACTCACTTCAAATTTCTTTAGTATATCGCTAGTAATCACAGAGTAAGCTATACCGCTTTTTGTTAAACAAAAGTTTGATAATATATATCCTTTTAATTTCATGTAATTAACTGGCAGACTATAAATATTTTCATATACCTTTTTGAAGTTTATTTCTTTTGACAGTAGAATAGAAGCCATATCAAATGTTCTTGAACTTACACTTCTATACATAAATCGATCTGTGTCTGTAACAAGCCCGTGAAACAAATAATATGCTGTTGACTCTGAAAATAACAAAGATGAACTATCGAATAGTTTTGTTAATAGTTCACAAGTTGCCGGATAGGTATCATCAACTATTTCAAATGTCCCATATTTGTCGACATTCACATGATGATCGATTTTGAATACTACGCTGGCATAATGTAGAAAATCAAGGTTTGGAATATCAATTCTATTTAATGTCGCAGTGTCAGTTATTATTACTAGTGCTTTATCGAAATCTTGCTCTTGTAATTTATCAACTCTACCGATTGTTCGGTACTCTTTTGGCAAGTTACCACCAAGAAGAACTTTTTTATCCTTGAAATTATCTTTAATAAAGCTGTAGAGAGCCATTTGTGAACCTATTGCATCATAATCTGGAAAAATATGCCTTAATAATATTATTTTTTTATGTGATTCAATTTCTTTTATCAGTGTATCCAATATTTTATTCCTTCCGATTAAGCTAAGCTACTTCTTTTGTATTTTAAAATATCCTTGGCATTTTTCTTACTTTTTTTATACTCAATTTTAAAATATTTTGTATCAGTGTCAATTTTTTTATCTATGTTTTCTTTTAATGTTGTTTTATATTGTTTTATATTCTCTTTGTAATCTAATTTAATGGAGTTCAAATAGTCTATTCTATCCTTAGTCAATTTGTATGTGATTAGTCGGTATCTTGAAGATAGCTCTTCATAAGATTCAAAGGTCGTATTTGCTAATCTAGAGAAAGCTTTAAGATAAGCTTCTTTATGACTAATACCATTTTCCTTGCGAATTTGTTTTTCTAACTCGAAAAGTTTTTTATTTATGTATGAATAAAAAGCTCTTGATTCATCATAACTGTAAATTGCTTTTTTATTTATTAAATACTCGTTTGCTTTATATTTGATATACATTTTATTTTTTATTTCAATAATTAAATAATCAATAAATTTTGGGTTAACTCCTTGATTAAGTTTTGTTCTAAGTATTGTAGCTATGTACTCGATCAAGAGTGTGAATAAAGCAATACCGAATAAAAGTGCCCCAAACTCGTTAAATAATTGATCATTAAAATAAGTTGATAACAAATAACCTAAATTACCAGCACCAACTATACCTAAAGATGAAACCTCTTTAAAATTGATGTCAAATCGGTAAATTATATATGAAATTATGCTACTTGTTGTTTGCGGAATTATTCCATATCTAAATCTCTGCAAACTATTTAAGCCTGTGGCTTGTAACTGTGATGATATCTTCAAATTAACATCTTCAAAAATTTCTCTATTATATTTTGTAAGCATTCCAGTTGTCCCCATAGCCAAAGCAATAGCACCATTGAATGGACCTAGTCCCACTAATGAAATAAAAATAATGGCATATATATATGTTGGAACTGCCCTAATAATTGAAGTTATTATTACAAATACTTTTGCTACATATATATTTACAATTGTCTCAGCACTTAATAGCCCAAGAATATAGGCCATTATTACACCAAGAACTGTTCCGACTATTGCAATAGACAAGGTTTCGAATAAAAGATATATGACAGAATATGGTGCTACATCTGTTTTAGAAAATAATGAGTTTCAACTTATATTTAATATACTTTTTATATTAGAGTTAGTTTGCTTGATTGTTGCTTCTGACTCTAGGTGAAAATTAATTTTTGAGAATGAATATATAAATAAAGCAATGAGAACCGTATAAAGAATCGCTCTTTTAATTCATTTTTTCGGTGCACTCTTAAGAGCCTTTTCGGTTGTTAATTCCTTTAAATACTCCTCATGTTTTTTAGCAATTTCAAGTTTAGACTCTTGATATAACTTTGATTTCATTGACTCTACTTCGATGTTGAATTTGGTCAAGTAAGTTTTATCTAATCTAACATTTTGTTTCAAAATATCGTTATAAACAAATCATTTTTTACTATTTACCTCTGTTTGTTTTACAGTCTCAAAGTGAAGTACGTCTTTTTTGATATTGTTTTTATGTTGATATTTGAAATACTTGACTTCTTCTTTTTGTTTATTATTTAGATTTTTCTTTTCTGCTTTTGACAAATGTGTAGTTTCTTTTATTTTTTTGTATTTTTGAATGATTACTTCTGAAATATAAAACTTTAAGTTTGTCTTTTTCAATCTCTTCTTAGTCTTAGATAACATAGATTCTCGTTCTTTAAAATCCAATATAAAATCTTTATCCTTTAAAATGAAGTTTTTCACAAAATATATTATTATTTCCAGAATTAATACTACCATTATCAATAAGAATAGTAAGAATCCTGCACGATCTCACTGTTGAAAATCGATATTATTCTGTATTAGCTCACCAATCCCAACGGAAGACATACCACCAATAATGGCAATATATCTTATGTTTGTTTCTAATGAATAGAATGTAATTGACAGAATATTATGCGATATTTGAGGTACAATTGCACTTCTGAATGATCTCATTTTTGAAGCACCCGTTGCTTGCATTGCACTATAAATTTTAAAGTTGACGTGTTCTATTCTCTCTAAAAACAATTTACCTGTTATTGAAAAGGTGAATATGGCGATTGCAATCGTAACAGACAAAGTAGTTTGACCAAAATAACCTATCAATATAAGCGCAAAAGTAAATGCAGGAATTGTTCTTAACAATGCCATGATTGTTTTGCAT
The DNA here is from genome assembly GCF_964273395.1 of Spiroplasma endosymbiont of Megachile willughbiella. Taxonomy (NCBI): domain Bacteria; kingdom Bacillati; phylum Mycoplasmatota; class Mollicutes; order Entomoplasmatales; family Spiroplasmataceae; genus Spiroplasma; species Spiroplasma endosymbiont of Megachile willughbiella. Next base: position 241,837 of record NZ_OZ187005.1, read on the forward strand.
AAGTTATTTATAAACTTATTATGAATTATGTTAAACGAAGAACACATCGCTACTGGTATTGCAATTGCAACACCTATAATTGTTCCTGAGAAAGACATAATTAAAGTAGAACCCAGTGAAGTAAAGGCCTTTCCTAAAAATGTGTCTCCAAAACTATTTGGTGTTGAGAATTTTTTAAAGTCTCACTTCAACATTTCCTTAATAGTGTCTCCTAATTGGGAAAAACTACTAAAAAATTCTTCTCAACTATTCTTTAAAAACATAAATCCAAATATTGTTAATATGATTGCAATTATAATCATTAATCATGTAAACAATTTTGTTGGTGGTTGAGCGTACCTATTGTTTATTTTAAAAGTTTCCCTCGTTGTTAAACTATTTAACTTTCTTTTTAACATAGTTATTCTTTACCGTAATTTTTTCCATATATTATTTCCAATTTGTTCTGAGTTAATTCCGAGGGTTTGCCATCAAAAACAATTTGTCCATTATTCAAGCCAATTATTCTAGAAGCAAACTTAATTGCTAAGTCAATATGATGTATGTTTATTATAATAGTGATATTATCCTCCTCATTTATTTTTTTAAAGTCATTCATTACTTGATTTGCAAGTACTGGGTCTAGTGCGGAAACGGGTTCATCTGCAATTATAAGTTTTGGCTCTTGTGACAGTGTTCTGGCTAGGGCTATTCTTTGTTGTTGTCCACCACTTAGGTTTTCAACTCTAACATAAGAATAGTCTAGAAGGTTTAATTTCTCTAAATTTCTTAGAGCTATTATTTTGTCCTTTTTATTAAAAAAACCCACACAAGATCTAAGGAAGCTCATTTTAGAGACTCTTGCATTTAGAACGTTTCTTATGACTATTTGTTTTTCGATATTATTATATTCTTGTGACATTAAACCAATTTTTTTTCTAAGTTCCTTTAATTCTTTTCCCTTAATATTGTTGACCTCGTAATTTTTGTCTTCAAAATTTATTAAGATTTCTCCCGAGTTTATAGAACTAAATTTATTGATTGTTTTTAAAAGGGTAGTTTTTCCGGCTCCAGATAAGCCAACAACCGCAACAAATTCTCCTTCTTTGATTTGTAGATTAATATTATTTAAGGCATGTTTACCATTAGGTCACACCTTGTTAACATTGTTAAAATATATCATTGTACCTCCAATAAAAAAATATGTAATTTATATTACATATTTTAAACTTTTCTAAGATGTTTATGAAGTTATTTCCTTCAAAAGGTCTTGTATGATGCTTATACTTTTTAAGTTATCTGTTATTATTTGATCTTGCTCTTTCTCATATTCGATAGAAGTTTTGCTCCCAACACCAACATAACCTTTATGGCTATAAATATCAAATATTTCTGAGTTTGCTTTATCAGCAACTAACTCTAAGAATGATTCTCTTAAGTTATTAGCCAAAGTTTCATCAACTGTTTCTCTAGAATACATAATTCCATCATTTGGTATTCCTCGTGAAGCACCAATTGTTTGTGTGTTCTTATATGCATCCTTCATTTTTGTTGGATCGTTAATATCGTATCTTATATCTGCATAACCTACTGCAAGTTCAACAGTACCGTTACTTACTTTTTCAGCGGCATCTGTATAACTTGCTTGTTTATATTTGTTTTCGTATATATTCTTAAGTTCGTTATTGTCTAAACCAAGGTGTTCTTTCATTCATAATAATGGATATAAAACAGAAGCACTAGAAGTTGGGCTTCCTCCTAATGATAATTTTTTATCTTCGGAAGCTTTTTTAATCAACTTTTTAGCATTTTCTTTGCTTCTGAAATCTTCTTCACCCAAAGTGTCTTTTATAAATTTCTTGTTAGCATAAATGTAAGATCTATAATAACTCACTTTTTCATCTTTGTTATATAATTTCTCAGTTAATTTTTCTTTATTAAAAGAATCTTCGTCCTTTAATATATTTTCAATTATTTGATCATAATTTTTTGATAGTTTTGCTAAGTTGTCTCCATTTGATTCTGCTTTTGCCTTTGCATCATCAAATTTCCCGTTTGTTTTGAATTCTTCAAAGTTACTTTCTGCTGCAAGAGACTCTCTAGAAGAAACTAATAAGATACCAGCTTTTGAGTATGTACCATCTTCCTTTTTATCACCACGATAGCTTTCATAAGTGTTTATTGGTAAAAATGCCAAGTCTGATTTACCTTTTTTCATTGAATCCCCAGCTGCTTCGTAATTTGTTGCTGCAGTTATTTCAACATTTTTATTAAATGATGAATCTTTTTCTTTTAACTTATTTTTAAGTTTTTCCTCCAAAGGTTTAACGGTTTTTAAAATATCTGTAGCATTTCTTGATGGAACAAAAGCGATTCTAAGTGTGTTGCTTTTTCCACCACAAGATACTATTGTTGATACTGGAGTAGTAAGTATTGAGAAACTTCCTACTAAAAATAATAATTTTTTCATTTACCCTCCATATGCTTAGACTTATTATTTTATCTAAAACATTGTAATTTTGATATTGTAATTAATAGAGACACTTAATTTTAAATTGTCAATAATAGTTATATTAGTATCGGATTGGTCCGATGTAGAAACGTCCACCCAATATGTGAACTTATAAGAGTAACTATTAACTACACTATTATTATCATTGAAAATTTTAAAAAAATATTTTTTATTATTAAGTTTTTTTGAATATTATTAACCTTTCAGAAAGTTAAATTTTAACTAATATCGGGCGGAGATAACTTAATTCCTTAATAAAGTATTTTTGATGTATAATTCTTGTGTAGAGATTTTATTTAGGCTTCTTAAGTTCTAAATAAAAAAACATATTTTTAAAAAGGAGTAACTAATGAAAATTACATTATTGGACGGACAAGTAAAGAGTTACAGTGAACCAAAAACAGTTTTAGAAATTGCTAATGACATAGCTATTAGTTTAGGGAAAAAATGTCTAGGAGCACTAATTAATGACAAAGAAGTTGTTCCAGCACAAGCGAAAATAAAAAGAGATTGTAAGCTAGAAATAATAACTGAGAGACACGAACTATTTGAACAAGTGGTAAACTACACAGCAAAACTAGCTACAAGTCTAGCTCTGAAGTTTTGCTTCCCAAAAGGTAGTGCGGTTCCACAAGATGAAAAGTCTTCTGAGTATGAATTCTATGCATTCTTTGATTACCAAGAAGGACTTAAATTAGAAGACCTGAAAAGAGTAGAAGACAAAGTAAATGAAATAATAAAAGATTCACCTGAAATAATATTTGGAAAATATACTAAAGATGAATACATCAATATTTTGAGAAAGATGGGTGTGAAGGAAGACTACATTCAAGCTACAATCGAAGAAGACAAAAAGAAATATATCGATTTTGCAATTGGTGAACTTTACAATGTTCCATTTTTATCAAGATTTGCAACTCTTACAAACGTAGGTCAATTATTTAAAGTAAGTTTGACTAATTTAACGGGTTCTTACTTTCAAGGTAATTCTAATAATCAAATGATATATAAAATTCACGGAGTTACTGCCGTTAATGAAACAGAATTTAATAGAAAAATTAACGCTTTGGAAGAAATCAAAACCAGAGACCACAAATATATTGCTAAAAATTTAGAAATATACAATTTGGATCCTATAATCGGACAAGGACTACCAATTTGACTTCCAAATGGAACAGTTTTAAAACAAGAGATTAAAAAATTCTTAATGGAAAAAGAATTTGAATATGATTTTATTCAAATTGAAACACCTGTGATTGGTACTAGTGATTTGTATAAAAAATCAGGTCATTGAGATCATTATCGAAATGATATGTTTGCACCAATGCAGTTACCTAAAGAAGAGATGGTTTTGAAACCAATGAGTTGTCCACATCATATTAGTGTCTACAATTATAAACAAAGAAGTTATCGTGACTTACCTTTAAGATTTGCCGAACATGCTTTACAACATCGATATGAATCATCTGGAAGTTTAACTGGATTGGAAAGAGTAAGAGCAATGGAATTAACTGATTCACACATATTTGCTCGTCCAGATCAAGTTAAAGATGAGTTCGTAAGATGTTTTAATTTAATTCAAGAAGTGTTGGCAACTTTTGATATAAAAGTTGATTACTTATCTCTATCTTTAAGAGATCCAAAAGATAAAGAAAAGTATTTTAATGATGACAAAATGTGAAATGAAGCTGAATCTCAATTAGAAGATGTTCTAAAGGAATTAAAATTAGATTATAAAAAGATGATAGGTGAAGCGGCCTTTTATGGTCCTAAACTTGATATTCAAGCTAGAACGGCTCTTGGTCATGAAATAACTGTATCAACTATTCAACTAGACTTTTTATTACCTCAAAAGTTTGACTTGTCTTATGTTGGGTTTAAGGGTGACTTATTAAGACCTATAATGATTCATAGGGGTTTAATAGGAACTTATGAAAGATTTATTTCGGTATTATTAGAGCAAACAATGGGAGTATTACCATTGTGATGTTCACCTGTTCAAGTAGAAATAATACCTGTATTGGCAACAAAAAATTCAAATTATGCAGAAAAGGTTAGAGATAAACTGAAAAACAATTTGATTAGAACGCACATAGACAACAGAGATGAAAGATTAAGTTATAAAATAAGAGATGCACAAATTAAAAAAATACCATACCAATTAGTGTTAGGTGATAATGAAGAAAAAGATAATACAGTTACATACCGTGAATATAGTAGTAGTGAACAAATAACTATACAATTAGAAGAGTTCATTAATTTATTAAATTCAAAAATCAAAGATAAGACATATGGGTAGTAAGGAAAGTATGGATACAAAAGAAAAAAAGATAAGAGCTGAAATAGAAGAATTGAAAAAACTAGATTATAGTCTTTTAGATGAAACAGAGAGTTTTATGCTTAATGGATTATTAAACGGCTTTATATCTTCGATTAATAAAATCCGTGTAACGTTTTACAAACAAGTCTTGTTGGGAATATTGAGCGGTATTATTCTTGGTTTTGGTTATACAGCATGTATTATTGCAAGTAATTCTTTACCTCAATTTTTAAAAGAGTCTGGTCTAGGAAATATATTAATGGGACTTATTTTTCCAGGGTGCATAATATTGATAACATTCTTGGGCGGTGGTTTATTTACTTCACACGTTGTAGCTACAATACCGTGACTAAAGAAGGCGGTAACAACAAAAGAATATTTAAATGGTATTTTTGGAGTACTAATAGGAAACCTACTAGGTACATTGATTTTCGTTATTGTTTTCTTAGTTGGTGGAGGTCTGCTCCTAAAAATCGGGTCGAATAGTAGTTCTGTATCCTTTATGGATGCTGCTTATGAAAGTGGTATAAAAAAGTTATACGAATTGAGCTCATTTGTAAAATCGAACTCAAATAACTACACAAGTAAGATGATTTTCTTAAGTGTCCTTTACTCATTTGGCGGAGCAATCCTTTGTAACATAATGGTTTCTTCAACATTACAATTAACTAACTCAACTAAAAATCACGCTGCAGTATTCTTGCTTATGATATTTCCAATTTTCTTTTTTGTTATTTCTGGATATCAACATGGTCCGGCCAACACTTTTTTCTTTTGGATAATAATTGCACGCAATATTTTCAATCCAGAAAACTCTCATGGAACAGAAATAATTTTATTTCTTTTTGTAAGTTTGATCCCCACATTATTTGGAAATTGGGTTGGGGGTTCATTTGTAATACCGGGTATTCTAAGTTTAGTTAATAAAAAATATACAAACTTATTGTTTAAAAAAGAGAGAATCACATTATTGAAAAATAAATTATCAAATAGCAAAAACAACAAACATTCAATCAACTAGTTTTAACTAGTTTTTTTATTAATAAATTATGATTGATATTCAAAAATACTTTAAATAGATATGAAAGGAATAAAGTTTTTATATTCTTTTGTGATAATTTTTTAAGATATTTTGTGAAGATATTTAATTCGATGATTTATCAATTCTCATTACTACTACTTAATTTTAAGAAAGTAATTATTCAAAATATATTTAATATATAATAAAAAAAGAATTAATGCATTTAAGTTCAAAATGATAAGTTTATATAAACACGAGAGTTTTATATAGGAGTACAGTTAACAAATTTACTTATATGTGTTAAATTAAAATAATATTAAATTAATATATCAATATTCAATAATTATAGAATGCGAGAGCCAAAATATGTCTAATAAAAAAGACTCTTTACCATTTACGGAGAAAAGAAAACAAAAAAAGAAAATTAAAATGCCTACATCATTCACTATAATTTTTATGGTTTTAGTAGCACTTATGCTTATATCTTGAATATTACATTATAGTGGGGTTACAACAACAGTAGAAAACTCTAGTGAACCTAGCCAAAAGGTAAGAATAGCTGCAATTGGTATTGTAGATCTTTTTGTTTCTATATTCGAAGGTTTCAAAGATAAAATTAGTATCATTGTTTTTATATTTTCAATTGGAGCTTTTATCTATGTCGTTATGAAGTCTAAATCATTAGATGCATTAACACAAACTATTGCTTGAAAATTTAAGAATAAAATAATATGAGCGATACCTATTATTGTTACTTTTTTAAGTTTCTTGGGTTCAACTTATGGATTAGCAGAGGAAGCGATTGGGTTTCACATGGTAATTATTCCTTTGATGCTTGCTGCGGGATTTGATAAATTTACAGCTATAAATACAGTATTACTTGGTGGAGGTATTGGACCAATGCTTGCAACATTTGATCCATTCCTGATTTTTGCAGCTGTTGATGCTTCTAACGGAAATGGACCAGAAATAGTTTCGCAAACGGATGGTTTAATTTTTAGATTATTAGCTTTTGTTATTGTTACAGCCTTTACTTGCTCATATATTATGATTTATGCTAACAAAGTTCATAAGGACCCAACCAAGTCATATACATTTTCAACTTTGGAAGAAGACAAAATATTCTATTTGAGCGAGCAAACCGAACCAGTAAAATTAACAAAAAAAAGAATATGAATAAATATCATATTTTTACTAACTTTTTTCATAATGATATCTTATTTATTTGCTTGGGATAAAATTCTAGGTTATCCAAAAGATACCGGACCTTTAAAAGACTTTGGAAATTGAATAAATAATAACATGCCATTTTTAGCTAGTTTTGTACCAGGTCTTGGAGTTGGAGATATGGAACATGTAGCAGCTTTTTTCTTAATATCATCTTTAATTATCTCTTTTCTAATATGAGAAGATGAAGAAACAATGGTAAAAGATTTATTGAATGGTGTAAAGGATATGGTTGGTGTAGCTTTTATTATTGGAGTAGCAGGAGCAATAACGGTCTTACTTAAAAAATCTTATATGAGTAATCTATTGAGTGATGGTATTAATTTAGTTGGTGGGAATATTAAGCCCTTTGTATTTATAATCATAACATTCTTATTATTTCTGCCTATATCATTGGCAATACCTTCCACAACGGCATTCGCAACAGCTATTTTCCCAAATTGAGGGAAATTAGCTTCTAAAGTTACTACAGGAACAGGTGTTTCTATGGTGAGTGGTAGCATAACTGCATTTGCGTTCGCAAATGGATTTTGTAATATGATTTCTCCTGCTTCAGGAATCGTTGTTGGTGCAGCACAAGTGGGTAGAATGGACTATGCATCTCTTGTCAAAGGTAATCTTAAATTCTATGCAATTTTATTTATCTTATTATTTATCTTGCTTTTGATAGGAACATCATTCAATTATATTAACGAAACCGTATTTTTCTAAAACTTGTAAAAGTTTTTTTTATTTTTTAAAAATTGATAATAATTATAAATTAAGCAACAATGAGTGGTTTTAGAAATTAATCTAACATTGATTCTTACTATACAACTTGTTTCTTGAATAATTCATATTATTTGTTATATTATTATAAAAAGAGGTTAATTATGAAGAGGTTATATATTATATTTTCAACATTATTTTTATCAACCCCAATTATTATTTCTTCTGCAAACTCGGTTTCTTGCACAGAAACTTATTCTTCCAAAATTAAAGAAATTTTGGAGTTGGATAGAGAAAATATAACTAAAAAAAACGAATACAAGATAGAATATGATTTTGAAAATAAATTTGATCTATCTAAGGATACCAATTTTACTTCAAATGAAATTGTAGATATTGTTCGTAAATCCTTAATTTTATTCAAAGAATACAAAGTATTCTGAAATACTTTTATAAGCAAAACAGATGATGATGGAAATAATAGGTTTTCTAAATGAATCACTTATTTGTTAATGGATTATTCCTCATATGGTGTATCTAAAGTTATGAACTATGAATCAGAAGTTAATTTTTTAACTTATTTAGAAGATTTTATTTTAGAACCATCATTTCAACTTTTAACCGCTGCATTTGCGGTTCTTAGAAAAAATTTAAATATCATTTCAAGTTGTTATGAAAGCGTAATGAATAAAAATAAAGAGGATTTCCAATCCTATGATTTTACAAATTCAGAACTATATGAAATTGATAGTTTGATAAAAACAATAAAAGTAGGACAATTTGTGCCGTTTTTTAAAGTTATTTATTTAAAAGTAGTCAAATCTATGGGTGCAAGCAATACACAAATCAAGTTCGACGAAAACCTTTATAACTATATAAATGTAGGTAATTTCGATATGAATGACTTATTAAAAAAATACGATGTTGATCGTAGTTATCTTGATTGCATTAAATGTAATGAAAGTATCAAGTACTTAGAAAGATTTAATGTATCTTCAACTAATTCTCTTTATTTTTATGATATCGAGGCAATTAAAAAAGACTGATACCATGATTAATTAATAGAAGGGAGATATTAAATAATGGATCGATATGTCAAATATCCCAAAGTTAGCTATGTTTATGGAACGATAAACAAACTTGAAAAGAATATCAAAAAAAACAAAGTCGAGCTTAGAGAGACTAACGACCTCATTTTAGATAAAAAACATGACTTAAGAAGTATCAAAAGCAGATTCACAAAAATAAAAAAAGATAAACTGAAAGAGATACAAGATGAGTTTAATGTTCAATTATTAAATGCAAAATATCAAAAACAAAATATCAAAAAAATGTTTTTAGATTACGAGATAAAAAAAGCCAAATTAATCAAAGAGTACCAAGAGAAAATTATAAATCGTTCAAACACATTAACAAATGAAATAAACTCTATTACATCCGCAAATAAGTCTTTAAAAGATAAAAATAAAGAGATGAAATTGAAACTCAAAGCTAGTAAACGTTTATTGAAAGAATACTGAAACGAAACCAAAGTTGAACGAGAGGTTAATGAAAAACAATTGTTAGAATCTCTTCGTGAAAGCAAGAAAAGCTCAAAAGAGAATATTTTAAAGTTCAAACTTGAGTTTAAAGAACAGTATAAAAACTTAATAGATGAGTTCAAAGCAAATAATCCGGAATTAAAATTAAGTTGATGAAAGATCCGTAAGTTCGCTTCAAAAAGAGTATCAAATTTTAAAAGTGAGGCCGAAGAAAGTCTATATGACCTAATCGTAAAAATTAATACTCTTAAAATAGTTCTTCGAAATAAAACTTTATTCCAAAAATCGAAAATTAACAATATCAAATTAGAATTGAGATACAACAAAGGAAAAACTGGGGCTATTACATTTAAAACTTTTGTTGATAAGACTACATTATTTTCTGGAAAAATCTCAAATTGAAAGATACTTGTAGCACTTAGAAATGGTTTTTTTTCTTTAATGCCCTTAGTTATAATAGGTGCTTTATTTATATTGATTAATAACATTTTGCTAAGCGCATCTAATGGTGGTTTATTTAGTCTATTTTCATTATCAATAGACCAACTTCAAATTTTGAAAAATTTACAAGATATTGGTAACAATATTTGAAATGGTACCTATGCATTCTTTGCGTTTATGTTAGCAGGTTCAATTGCCTATCATCTTGCGCCATTTTATAAGGTTAATCAATGATCTAGTGCTGTTGTTGGTATGGGATCATTTCTAGCAATGAATCCATTATTTGTTAAAGATTTATCTAGTTTCGGTACTACTGGTATGTTCACTTCTATCGTGGTTTCTATTTTATCAACTATCATTTTTGGAAAGATATCAAAGAATAAGAAACTAAAAATAAAAATGCCAAAATCTGTTCCTGAGGGTGTTTCTAAGTCATTTAACGTATTGATTCCGTATGCTTTTACGATGATGACATTTGGTTTTACAGCATTTGTAATTACTCAAGTGGGTATCTTTGTTGGACCTGTTTATGTAATTCAAGGTAAACCCCCAATATCATTTTCAACAATAAATGAATTGATTGTAATTTTGATACAAAAACCATTAGTTCATGCAGTATCTGGTCTTGGAGGTATGATAGTTATCGTTCTTTTATGACAAGTGTTGTGATTCTTAGGGATACATGCTGGTGGAGTTTTATCACCAATAATTGAACCAATCCAATTAGCAGGTATAGGTGAAAATCAGAATGCTATTGCCTCTGGAGGTATTCCTTCTTATGTTTTTACAAACCCATTCATGAATAATTTTATTCATATTGGTGGAACTGGTGGAACTTTCGGTCTTATATTAGCAATTTTTATTTTTTCAAAAAGAGTGGATTATCGTTTTATGGCTAAAGTAACGCTTGTGCCATCAATATTTTGTGTGAACGAACCTCTGTTATTTGGTTTACCAGTTGTTTTAAATCCTGTTTTATTTATACCATTCATTTTGGCGCCATTATTAGCTGGTTTAATTGCATATATATCTACTGTGACAGGTATTATGAATTATTCTTCGGTAATTGTTCCGTGAACGACACCACCAGTTTTAGGTGGCTTGTTAACAACCAAAGACTTATGAGGTGCTGTTGTAGCTTTTGTTAATATAGGTGTATTGTTTGGAGTATACTCTCCATTTGTTATCTTAGCTAACCTTGTTGAAAAAAAATCGGTTTTAAATAAATTTGGTTCACTTGAATCTCAAAAAGTAGTAATACCAGATAGAAAAAATATTGAATATTCATAAATAGGAAATAGGAGTACATAATATGAAAAAAGTTTTATTAGCTTGCACAGCTGGAATGAGTACTTCGATTCTTTTAAAAAAGGTCGAAGATGCCGCTTATGATAGTGATTATAAAATTGATATTAAAGCAACTTCGGTTGATGAAGCTAAAATTATTGGAGAAAATTATGATCTGATACTATTAGGTCCACAGGTTAGTTATGAAAAAGAAGCTTTACAAAAAATATTAACAATACCAGTTTTGGTTATAGATGCAGAAACTTACTCTATTGGAAGTGGAGAAAAAATAATAAACTTAATTATAAATACAATTGGAAAATAATTATAAAATCTCTTGAATAAAGAGATTTTTTTCTTGTTAAAATTAGTTTATGAAAGAGGTTACATATGAAAAGAAGGTTAGGTATATCAATTTATCCTGAACAATCATCTTTTGAAGAAGATAAACAATATTTAGAAAGAGCAAAAGAGTATGGTTTTGAAGTATTATTTACAAGTGTCCTTCACTTTGCTAATGACGAGGAATTTAATAATAAAGCCCAAAAAGTTTTGAGAAGTTTAAAATATGCTAAGTCACTTGGCTTTTATACAATATTAGATGTTGAATATAAATCAATGAGACTTCTCAATTTACAAATGGATAATTTAGGAAAGTGCAAACAATATGGAATTGACTGTTTGAGATTAGATTCTCCTAGTCTACCGTTTGAAATTGCAACAGTAACACATAACAATGAACATATCGATATACAACTAAATATGTCAAATAACGATCATTTGATAGATAATGTTTTAGATTTTCAACCAGTTAAAAGTAGGATAAGTGGTTGCCATAATTTTTATCCTATGAGATTTACAGGACTTCCTTTTGAGTTCTTTAAAAAAGCGAATAAGAAATTTTTAAAACATGGTTTAGAAACAGCCGCTTTTGTTGGTAGCCATTTTGGTAAGATGACAACTGCTTTTGATTGTAAAGAATTACCAACCTTAGAAGAACAAAGAGACCTAAGTATAAAGGAACAAGCCAAAATTTTATTTTATAGCAATCAGATTGATACTGTATTGATTGGTAATGCTTATGCATCTGAAGAAGAACTAAAAGAATTAAGTTCACTTGAACGTTACGAAATTACTTTTGATTTAAAAATACTAACAAATATATCGGAAGTTGAAAAAGGAGTTCTAAACTTTGAACACTTTCGAAGAGGAGATATTAATGAATACTTTATAAGATCAACTTTTAGCAGAGTAAAATATAAAGACGCGTCAATTGAACCAAATAATCTCAATAAGTTGTACACATACGGTGATGTTGTAATTGTAAACAACAATGATAAAAAATATAAAGGTGAACTTCACATAATACTCAAGGATAACTTAGAAGACACTGAAAATAAATATAATTATATAGGAAGGATCAAAGAATCGGAATTTAGGTTATTTGACTTTATCAAACCTTGAAGCCATTTTAGATTTTCGAGTGAGGAATTATAATGATAATATTAGCAAAATTAACTACTAATCAAGCATGAATTGTTTTAGCTATTGGAATTGGTTTGCTAGTACTTGGATTACTAGCAACTTTTTTCTTTGTCTGATTCAAAAGAAGAAAAAAAGAAGAAAAGGATACATTTAAAACCTTAACTAGTAAACAATCCTTTTTTAGGTTTTGACAATATTATGGAATAGTTATTGTTATGTTAGTTGGATATGTTGGTTCATTAGTTACATTGGGGATAGCAATTGGAAAATTTATAGGATAATAGTATAGAAAATATTCCAATAAAATCAAGAAAAAAACGAGAAATATTCAAAAAAATATATTATTATAATATAGACAATAATAGTCATAGAAAAGGAGAGCTATATGGCTGAACAACAAATATTTGCGAGCAAAAAAGAAAAAAGACTTGCAAAGAAAACAAAAAGTTCGTCAGGTGGTTCGGGGTCGTGGAACAACTTTTTAACAATGTTGCAAGAACTCGGTAAAGCATTGCAATTCCCAATTGCAGTTCTACCATTTGCAGCAATATTAAATCGTTTTGGTGCATTGGGTTTACAATACACATCTGAGATATTAGATAATGGTAGTGTATTAATCACAAATAAAGTGGGATATTGAATATCAACACTAATACAAAAACCAGGTGCGGTACCATTTGAGAATTTGCCTCTTCTATTTGCAATCGGAACTGCATTTGGATTAGCTAAAGATCATCGTGGAGAAGTTGCTCTAGTGGCATTAATCTTTTATATGTCACTGGCTGCATTAACAGCTGAGCATACTTTGCCTGAGATGTTTTATAAAGGCGTATTTACTTTCGAGGACAATAAAGGAGACATGTGGTCAAGATTATTTTATGTTCCTTTGTACAAAGAAGGTACTGAGGCATCGGTTGAAAATATAAGTGGGGGTAAATACATTCTTGATATAGGTGTATTAGGAGGTATTGTTTCTGGTTGTATGTCTGCATTTTTCTACAACAAGTTTAAAGATATTAAACTACCCACAGCTTTATCATTTTTTGGAGGTCGTAGATTTGTACCGATGGTTGCATTAGTTGCTGCTATACCAGTTGCATTATTATTTTCAATCATTTGACCTTGAATACAATATGGTTTAGTGTCATTTGGTGGGTTGGTAGCTAATCCTAATAATCCAATTGTTGCTGTACCTGGAACTGCAATTTATGGAGTATTAAATCGTTTATTACTACCTTTTGGTTTACACCAAATACTAAATACTTTCTTCTGGTTCCAACTACCTGTTGGTGACTTTAAAGTAGGTCCAATCAATGGAAATGTGATAGGAGATCCTACTTTTGTAAACGGAGATATTAATGCATTTGCCAACGGAATGTCAAATTCAGGATTATTCCAGTCTGGTTTCTTCCCAATTATGATGGGTGGAATGCCTTGTGCTGCTTTAGCCATGATAATGTCTGCAAGAAAAGAAAATAGAAAAGAAGTGGCAGGATTTCTTGGTGGGGTAGCAGCAGTTTCCTTTTTATCAGGAATAACTGAACCACTTGAGTTCTCATTCGTATTTATATCACCATTATTATTGTTATTACATGCTTTAATGACAGGTGTGTTTGTTGCAATAACTACTGGAATGCATATACAAATAGGATTCGGATTTAGTGCCGGTTTCATAGATTATTTGATCTCTTTTGCACAATCTTGAGGTATTGCAAAATATCACGATAGTCTAGTGTTGAGCAATCCCCTATGAATCTTGGTTTTATCAGTTGGTGCTGGTTTAACATATTATTTAGTTTTCTATATAACAATAACTAAAATGAATTTGGCAACACCTGGACGAGAAATAAAAGATGATGCCTCAATCAATTCTAACGACTTACTTGACAAAGAATTATCTAATAATTCTAAGATTACTAACAAATATGATTTGATGGCAGCAAAAATTATAAAAGCTGTTGGTGAAGATAACTTTGTAAGTATCGATAATTGTGCAACAAGACTAAGACTTATTTTGAAAGATAATTCATTAATAGATGATAAAATGGTCAAATTAGCAGGAGCCTTTGGAACAAAAAGATTGGGTGCAGAGGGTGCTCAAATTGTAATTGGTCCAGATGTTGAACATGTTGCTAATTCTATTAAAAAACAACTTGGTAAATAAAGTTTTAAATAAAATGATTTAATCATTTTATTTTTTATAAGGAGTATTTATGGCATTTATATTTGATGATGATATTAATTATATTTTTACATTTTGTAAAAGCTGTTGAGATTTTTCAAAGTTTATTTTTGAAATACCTTTAGATTTTGATAAAGAAGAACAACGTGAGGGATTATGTACAATTTGTAATAATAAACAAAGAATCTCGCTGATAGATTCCAAGGAGTATTATGAAAAACTTAATGAGGAGAATGTTTAAATATGTTTAATTTATCTAGTCTGAAATGATGAATGATTCTCATTATAATATTATGTGTTGTAATACTATATTTTGTTATTCCATGAAAGAAACTAAGTAAAAAGAATAAACAAAAAAATGATTTAATAAATAAACCAAAGGATAAAAAAATAAAGTATAAAAATGATAACTATAAACCTATGTTTGGAATTTATAATTGGTTTGGAAAAAAAGAAGCGCTTAGACTGAAATCCTTGATATATGTTGCAGAAGTAAAGGATTGTTGTAAACTTTGTCAACCATTCGAAAATCAAGTACTTTCTCTTGAAAAGTATGATAAAAAATATATTACTATGAGTGAAGCAATCTCTAAAGGCTATCATCATGTTGGATGTAAACACAAAGATATCAATTATTTTCCAGGAGATACTATTATTCCTAAGAAAAAATACACATCAGAAGAACAAAATAATTATCATAAGATGATCTTACATGTGTATAAATTAGAAAACGAAATTAGAAATATAAAATATAAAATAGATAATGATAAAAATACAGAAAAAAGAGAATCTCAACTTTTAGAAGCGGAAAATAATTATCTTAAGTATTGCAAGGGAAACAATTTGGTAGTTAACAAAAAAAGATTAAATCCCTCTATCAAGGACATAGAAAAATTCACAAATAACTTACAAGAGTAAGTTATTTTTTTATGTTTAGAATAATTTCTAATTAAAATACAAATATTAGTATTTTTTTTATATTTTAGGTTTATTATGTTTATGGGAAGGGAGATAGTTAACCATATCAATGATAGGAGTTGAAGGAATATGAGTAAAATTCAAGTATTTTCCGAAATAAAAAAAATTAACACAGTCTTAGTACATAGACCAGGTAAGGAGTTAGAAAACTTAACACCGAACACCTTAGAAAGATTATTGTTTGATGACACACCATTCTTAAAAGTTGCTCAAAAAGAGCATGACGAGTTTGTCGCTAAAATGAAAGCTAATAAGATTCAAGTTTTATATATTGAAAACTTAGTGGCTGAAGCTTTAGACCAAAATCCCAAACTTAAGGACGAGTTCATCGACACTTTCATAAAAGAAGCTAAGATTGAGGGTAAATGAATTGATAAATATAAAAACTATATATGCCAAATGAGCAATATAGATATGGTTAACGAGATGATTGCAGGTACTCTAAAAATTGATTTAGAACCAACAGATAAAAGCGATTATCCATTTATTTCCGACCCACTACCAAACGTACTATTTCAAAGGGACCCATTTGCATCTGTTGGTAATGGTGTTGTTTTGAACAGAATGTGAAGCGAAACAAGGAATAGAGAAACAATATTTCCGCAATTTGTGTTTAAAAATCACAAAGATTATGCCGATAAAGTTCCTTTATTTTACGAAAGACAAAATGAGTTTAGTATAGAAGGTGGAGACGTCCTTGTTTTAAATGAAGAATCATTGATCATTGGTGTTTCCCAAAGAACTTCAATGGAAGCAATTGAATTACTTTCTAAAAAATTATTTAAAGAAGGATCATATAAAAAAATATTAGTTTTAGAACTACCAAAATCAAGAAGTTTTATGCATCTTGACACTGTTTTTACAAATGTTGATTATGACAAATTTATTGTTCACCCAATCATTTTTGATGACCCAGGAGCTTTCAAAATTTATGAAGTTACTGAATGCGGAACAAAAACTGTCTCAAAATCTCTTATTGAGGTTCTTGAGGAACTTATCGGTAAACCACCAATTTTAATTAAATGTGGTGGTGATAACCCGGTTGCAGCTGATAGAGAACAATGAAACGATGGTACAAATGTTCTAACAATTGCACCAGGAAAGGTAATTGCTTATGACAGAAACTGAGTAACAATAAATCTACTCGAAAAAGCAGGAGTGGAAGTTATTTTAATACCAAGTAGCGAACTTTCTCGTGGTAGAGGTGGGCCAAGATGTATGACAATGCCACTTCATAGAGATAAATAAGGAAGGATATATAATGCTTAATTTAAAAGGAAAGAGTTTAATAACACTTTTAGATTTTTCTCCAAGAGAGATTGAATACCTTTTGGATCTTGCAAGAGATTTAAAAAGAGCGAAATACGCTGGGAATGAAATACCTAAGTTAACAGGAAAAAATGTGGTCTTACTATTTCAAAAAGATAGTACGAGAACTAGGTGTGCATTCGAAGTTGCTGCATTGGACCAAGGAGCTCATGTAACTTATTTAGGTAGTGCTGGTTCACAAATGGGTAAAAAGGAGTCAATTCAAGATACAGCTAGAGTGTTAGGAAGAATGTATGATGCCATTGAATTTAGAGGGTTTAAAAACAGTGATGTAGAAGCACTGAGAGATTATTCTGGTGTACCTGTTTTCAATGGTTTAACAGATAAGTATCATCCAACACAAATTTTAGCTGATTTTATGACTATCATTGAAAAATTTGGTACCCTAAAAGGTAAAAAACTTGTTTTTTGCGGGGATGCAAGAAATAACGTAGCTAACTCACTAATGATTGGTTGCGCTAAAATGGGTATGCACTTTGTTGCAGCGGCACCTAAGGAATTGTGACCAGACAAAGAGCTTGTTAAACGATGTCAAGAGATATGTGTAGAGACAGGTGCTAAAATCGAGTTTGAAGTTGACCCAATGAAAGCGGTCGATAAAGCAGATGTTGTTTATACTGATGTGTGAGTCTCTATGGGTGAACCCGATGAGGTTTGAGAAGAGAGAATTAAATTGTTGAGCCCATATCAAGTTAAAAGCGAGATGTTTAAAAATACAAATAAAGATGCTATATTCTTACATTGCCTTCCTGCATTTCACGATCTGAACACAGAAATTGGTCAAAAAGTTTTTGATAAGTTTGGTCTTACCGAGATGGAAGTAACAAATGAAGTATTTGAATCAAAAAGATCATTAGTTTTCGAAGAGGCAGAGAATAGAATTCATTCTATTAAAGCCATAATGGTAGCTATGATTGGCTTATAGATAATAAACCCTCAAAAAATTAAGGGTTTATTAAGAGGTTAAATATGGACGAAATTAATACCAAAAAAAGAAAACGAAAGTTCAGGATGCCCACTGCATTTACTATATTATTTTTTATAATATTGTTTATAGTAGTTCTTTCTTGAATATTAGGGGGTGCCGGACTTTCATATGATAAGGTACTTGAAAATGGAGATGTTGAAAAAACTAAACTGGTAGCAGTTGGGGTTTTAGATGTCTTTTATTCAGTGATGAAAGGTTTTGTAAACAAAGCCGAAGTAATAATATTCATATTAGCATTAGGTGGTTTTATTCTTGTCTTAATGGAATCAAAAGCCTTAGATGCATTCACACAAAGTTTAGCTAAAAAGTTTAGTAAAAACTCAATTTGGTTGATTCCAATACTAATGACTTTCTTTAGTTTTTGTGGGTCTACTTATGGAATGGCAGAAGAGTCTTTAGGATTTTATATGATACTAATACCTTTAATGTTATCAACTGGATTTGATAAATTTACGGGATTAATGATAGTACTTTTTGGAGCTGGAACAGGAGTTTTAGCTTCTACAGTTAACCCGTTTGTTATTGCATTGGCAGAATCATCAGGTAATTTAAAATCAGGAGATGGTATGGCATTTCGTTGAATCTCTTGAATAGTATTTACAGCTGTTGGTGTTGGTTATGTAATGTGGTATGCTAGCAGAGTTAAAAAAAATCCACAAAAGTCAGTGACTTTTTCAACTTATGAAGGGGACAAAGTTTTTTTCCTAGGAGAAAAACAAGAAGAAGTTCCATTTAACTGAAAAAGAATCCTTTCCCTGGTTGTATTTGCTATAACATTTATACTTATGGTTCTTTATCTTGTAGGATGGGACAGTCTTATAAAATGTGCTGATGCTAAAGGTGCGGGGGATTGAATGAATAAACACATTCCTTGATTAACTGCATTAATACCTGGATTTGGTTCGGGTTATTTAGTTGAGGTTGCAACTTTCTTCTTAATTGCGGCATTATTTATAGGATTGCTAAATTGAAGAGGTGAAAAAGACTTTGTAGAAAGATACATTGACGGAACAAAAGACCTTTTAGGTGTTTGTTTGATCATAGCAACTGCTGCTGGTGTTGGTGTAATTTTAGAAGCTACTCAAATGAATGGTTTCATAATTAAAACTTTAAGTGATGGTATGGGTGGAATGAATAAATCAGGATTTGTTATTGTTTCCTTCTTAATTTTCCTGCCACTTTCATTCTTAATTCCGTCAACTTCCGGATTTGCAGCAGCAATCTTTCCAATATGAGGTCCTTTAGCAACAAGCGTTGGGGCAGGTTCTGGATCAATTCTAGCATTTTCATTTGCTAGTGGGGTTCTTAATCTATTTACTCCGACTTCCGGAGTTGTTATGGGGTCTCTTGGTATAGCTAGAATAGATTATGGTAAGTTCTTAAAAGGTTCTTGAATATATATTGCACTAACAGCCGGTTTATCAATAATAATGTTAGGTTTGGGGTCATTGCTTCCTGCCGGAACAATATTCTAAAGGGGTAATTATGCAAAAAATAGTTGTAGCAGTCGGTGGTAATGCCTTAGGCAATAGCCCACAAGAACAAAAAGAAATAGTGAAACTTACAGCAAAAAATATAGTAAATATGTATGAAAAAGGAAATAAAATAGTGATAGTTCATGGTAATGGTCCACAGGTTGGAATGATAAATTTAGCCTTTGATTCTGCTCATAAAGTTTTGGATTCATCTCCTATGGTTGATTTTCCAGAATGTGGTAGTATGAGTCAAGGTTATATTGGTTATCATCTACAGAACGCAATCGTAAATGAATTGAAAATTAGAAAGTTAAAAGGAGAAGTTGCAACAATAATAACCCAGACAGTAGTCGATAAAAAAGATGTTGCATTTGACTACCCAAGTAAACCAATAGGAAATTTTTACTCAGAAAGCGAAGCCGCACATTTACAAGTTGAAAACAAATGGACAATGAAAGAAGATGCTGGTAGAGGATGACGTAGGGTTGTACCGTCACCAAAACCAATTGACATATTGGAAAAAACTTGTATATCCAATTTTTTAGATAATAATATTATCACCATTGCTGCTGGAGGTGGTGGGATACCTGTAATTGAGCAAGATGATCGATATCTAGGTATTCCTGCTGTTATTGATAAAGACTTTGCGGCTGCCAAAATAGCTGAAATAATAGATGCTGATAAGTTAATTATTCTAACAGCTGTTGAGAATGTGATGATTAATTTTGGAAAAGAAGACCAAGAAGTATTATTCAAGACACCGTTGGCGATAGCAAAAGACTTAGTTGAACAAAAACACTTCGCTGCTGGTAGTATGCTACCAAAAGTTGAGGCAGCATTATCTTTTGTTGAAAGAACAAAAAAAGATGCTATTATTGGATCACTTGAAAAGGCGAACCAAGTTATCGAAGGAACTAGTGGAACAACATTCACTATATAAAAAAATAGACACAAGCGTGTCTATTTTTATTACTATTTAAGATTAAAGATAAATTATATTTAATTAAGTCAATAAAACAGGCAATTTAATAAGGTATAATTTACTGTGTATCCAAAGTGAATTTAGTGTAAAAATATATACTGAGAAGGGAAGATAAACTATGAGCATTATTGTAAAAGAAATTGAAAGTATTTTCAAAGATATCATAAGTAATAATAATCTTGAGGGAGAAGTTTTAATTGAAAGACCAAGAGAAGGAAGTAACGGAGATTTTTCATCTAATTTTGCAATGATTAACTCAAAGTTAAACAACTCAAACCCAATAGAATTAGCTAATAAAATTACCACTGAATTATCTAAAAATAAAATATTTGATAAAGTTGAAGTTGCTGGCCCAGGATTTATCAATATGACTATTAATGAAAAAATTACATTTAAGGTTTTAAATTCCATAAATAAAGAAAAAGAAGCTTTTGGTTCTTCTAAAAGAAAAAATTTCAAGTACAACTTAGAATTAGTTTCTGCAAACCCGACAGGATATTTACATGTTGGTCATGCAAGAAATGGTGCAATAGGAGACTCAGTTGCAAGAATATTAAGATTTGCTGGTTATGATGTTGAAACAGAATACTATACAAATGATGCGGGGAATCAAATAAATGTGTCTGCAGTAACATTGTTTTACCACTATAAATTGTTGTTAGGACAAAATATTGAAAAACCAGAAGAGATGTATGGTGGGGATATGTATATCGAAGTAGCAAAAGCTTTTTTAGAAAAGCACGGAGATAAATTTAAAGATTTAACTTTCAAGGATAATAAGATTTCTGATCCTGAAACACATGAGTTATTTAAAAAAGAATCGATTGAAATTTTTATGCGTGAAATTAAAAAACAACTTATTCAGTTTGGTGTAGAAATTCAATTGTATACGAGTGAAGCTGAAATGTACTCAAGTAATGGAATTGAACATGTTCTAAGTATATATAAAGAAAAAGGAAAGACTTATGAACTTGACGGAGCTTTATGATTAAAAACCACTGAGTATGGCGATGATAAAGATAGAGTTTTAGTCAAATCTAATGGTGACTACACATATATAACACCTGATCTTGCATGTCATCAAGTAAGAATAGAAAGATCAGGTGCTGATAAGTACGTTAACTTTTGGGGTGGTGACCATCATGGTTATATTTCAAGAATGAATGCCGGTCTATCACTTTTAGGAAACAAAAAAGACATATTAAGCATCGATATGATCCAAATGGTTAGATTGATGAAAGATGGTCAGGAATACAAAATGTCTAAAAGAAAAGGGACAGCGGTTTGGCTAATAGATCTGATTGAAATGGTTGGTAAAGATGCAGTAAGATATATGTTGCTTTCTAAAACACCTTCAAGTCATATGGATTTTGACCTAGATGTTGCTGTTCAAAAAAATGCTACTAACCCTGTATATTATGCACAGTATGCAACAGCAAGATGTAACAAAATAATTACTAAGGCAGCTGATATGGGTCTGGATATCAATGAATTAGACACTGAACTTGAAATAAATGATAAAGAAAAACAGTTGATAATTTTGATGGATTCTTTCAATAGAATTGTCGAATACTCTGCTTCTTCAAGATTACCCAATATAATATGTGAGTTTATTCAAAATTTATCAAAAAAATTCCACTCATATTATGGAGATACTAAGATTTTTGATGAGAATAATTTTGCTCTATCTAAGCAAAAAGTATTTTTAATAAAATGTATTTTACAAGTCTTGAGCAATGCATTTAATTTAATTGGTATAGAAGTTATCAAAGAAATGTAGTTTAAAAAAACCTGTAATAACTATTTAAAATAAATAATACAAGATTTAATTGTCAATCTTGTATTTTTTATTGTTCTATTGTTTAAATTAGCACAGTAAATTTTATATGACTAATTAATATACTATTTCTTACACTTTATTCACTAAAAAAATGATTTATTGCTGTATTTCAACTTAAAGATAATCTATAAAGATTTGTAACTTTTTTATAATCTACAAAATTTTTTAAATTTAATATAAATATTTTAATAATATATCTAAAAATGTATTATAATTATTTTGGTTTAAAAGAAGAAGCACGCAGCTCACCGTCACTTTCAGGAAGCGGTAAAACTTATTTATTATTTTAAGTGAAGAAATAAATAATTTATAGTGTGCTCCTAATCTTTTAAGGCACACTTTTTTTTGGAGGAAGAATGGCAGACAATAGAAATGTGAAAGCAGAATTTGTAAATCGTGAAATTAGAGCGAAACAAATTCTTATTATAAATGAAGATGGTTCAAGGGTTGGACCTATTAATAAGTTTGAGGCTTTGAAAATCGCTGAAGAAAAAGGACTTGATCTACTTCAAGTTGGTAATCAAGATAATGTAACAGCAATTGCTAAAATATTAGATTACGGTAAATTCAAATATGAACAAAAAAGAAAAACTAGAGAAAATAAAAAAAATCAAGTTAAAGTCGAAAATAAAGAAATTAGATTAACAGTTGGTATAGGTGATCATGATATTGACACCAAGGCCAGAAAAGCAAGAGAATTTTTACTAGCTGGTGACAGAGTAAAAATCTCACTCAAATTTAAGGGAAGAGAAATCGCATACCAAGATTTTGGTAAAGAAACCCTAAAGAAATTTTTTTCAAAAATAGAAGACATCGCAAAAATCGAAAGAGAGCCGAAACTAAATATTCGTTTCTTAGATATGTATGTAGTGCCTAAAAAAGGTTAAATATAGGAGGGAAATAGTTATGCCTAAAATGAAAACAAAAAGCTCTTTGGCTAAAAGAGTAAAGAAAACAGCAAGTGGAAAGCTTAAAAGAGGTCAAGCTTATAGATCTCACTTAGCACAAAATAAAACAACAAAACAAAAAAGACATCTTAAAAAAGCTCAATTTGTTTCAGCAGGAGACATGAAACGTCTAAAAGGACTATTACAAAACTAAAAGGTAGGTAAGAAAATATGGCAAGAATTAAATTTGGAAAAGTAACTAGAGCTAGAAGAAAACGTTGAATCAAAAGAGCTAAAGGTTACTATGGTACAAAAAAAGCAAATTATAAGAAAGCACACGAACAAGTAGTTCGTTCAATGCATTATGCGTTCGTTGGACGTAAACTAAGAAAACGTGATTTCAGAAAATTATGAATTATA
This sequence comes from Spiroplasma endosymbiont of Megachile willughbiella, assembly GCF_964273395.1. Taxonomy (NCBI): domain Bacteria; kingdom Bacillati; phylum Mycoplasmatota; class Mollicutes; order Entomoplasmatales; family Spiroplasmataceae; genus Spiroplasma; species Spiroplasma endosymbiont of Megachile willughbiella. The sequence goes on from NZ_OZ187005.1 coordinate 265,439, forward strand.
CGTATTAATGCTGCTGTTAGACCATTAGGATTAAGTTACTCAAAATTCATTAATGGACTAAAATTGGCAGGTATCGACATGAATAGAAAAATGTTATCAGAATTAGCTATTCACGAACCAAAACAGTTTGAACTTATTGTTGACGCTTCAAAAAAAGCTTTAAACGAAAAAAAATAGTTGTTTTAAAAGCCTTTTTACAAGGCTTTTTATTTTATAGAAAAGAGGTAAATTATGGCCACCTTAAAGGAAGATCACACAATTGAATTCACTAAAGAAGATATTGAGAGTGCTTGAAATAACGCACCGAAATTAATAAATAAAGATGAGAATGAAATGAGATTATGTTTTATATGTAAATTTCATATGATTAAAGAGAACTTCAACAATACTGAATACGGATACTTCGGATGAATCATTGAACTTGTTGACCTTAAAAAGATGTCGCTAGAACAAAAAAACTTTATTGCAATTCATCCATTTTGTAGAGATTATCGTCCTAAACAAAATTGTTCGAAAATATTAAAGAAAGTTAATTATTTGTTATGAAAGTTCAACGAAGAAGAATATGAGAGTTAATCATTTTCAACTATTTTATAATATTATAGTTAAGAGGAGAGTAAGTTATGGCTAAAGATTTGAATAATGTAGTTAAAATCACATCAGTTGATAAAGGAGATTTTTCACCTATTTTAAATGCCCTTGATAGTGGTAAAACTATTTTATTAGCGGTAAAAAAAGGTGAACTAACTTCAAGCTCATTAGAAAATGGACGTATAGAACTTTTAAACGCTTATTGCGAATTTAAAGAAACATCAGAAAATTGTGGAATCTGTGGATGTGGTGAGACAGCAGATACGTTGATATATATTTGAAGATAAAAAATCCGCAAGTGTTTATATAAGCAAGAAAACCTCGATAAAGTTTCGCTCATACTAATTAAATTTGAATTTATGTGCTTTGATATGTGTACAATTATTTCATTGTGCAAGAACAAAAGTATAGAGCATCTTATAAATGATAATAGGTTTTACAAAGTAATTTTGTATCATAAATATAATTCGTGAAATACATAGATACGTTTCTTGTTATCTATTGTATTTGTTTTTGCATTATATTTTTTTAGTTTATTTTAAAATACTTTGTTTTTTTGACCTTATTCATTTTAGAAAAAATCATTTGACCTTATTCAAATGATTTTTTTTAAACTTATTGTTATCATTTTTATTATAAAATAATTTTAGAAAACTTAGAATGGAATCTACTTATGAATCATAATCCTAGCGAAGAACAAAAAGCCATAATAGAAAATCTCAAAAATCAATATAACATTACCGTTGAAGCTGTTGCAGGAAGCGGAAAAACAACTACTTGTTTGTTGATTGCCAAATCTTTCAAAGAGAAAGAAGTCTTGATCTTAACGTATAATAAACGATTAGCTGATGAAACAAAGGAAAAAATAAACTTATGAAATCTAAAAAATGTTAAGGTAAGAACATTTCACTCTTTTATGGGTTATTGATTTAACACTCTTTGTGATGATGACTTAAAATTGGCTAAAATTAAATCTGATAGTAAACCTATTCGAACTGATGGTGAAAAAAGCGATATTATAATCTTGGATGAAGTTCAGGATATGACACCATTAATTTATGAACCTTTGATGAAAATTTTGAAAACAAAATTTTCTCATTCATTAATTTGTGTTTTAGGAGACTCAAAGCAATCAATTTATGGGTTTAAAAACTCAAACCCTAATTTTTTGATTAATGCCGAATATGCATTCAAAGAAATAAATGATTATGAATGGAAAGAAATGAGTTTAAGTGAAAGCTTTAGAATCACTAAAGAGTGTGCAAATTTTATAAACGAAGTGTATTACAATGAGAAAATAATAAACTCAAATAAAAAAATCGATGGTAGTTTCAATTATCTTGTAACAAATGCTTTTGACACTAACTCTCTTTATTATTATTTAAAACCTATCTTTGATAAATACAACGATGAAGATATTTTTATTTTGTCTAACTCGGTTAAATCATCTAGGAATCCTTTGGGAAACTTTGCAACCTTCCTATCGAATAAAGGTCATTTGATTTATAAACCTTTTAGTGATGAAGAAAATATAGTAGACAATGAATTGATGAACAAAATTGTTTTTTCATCAATTCATCAAGCAAAAGGAAGGGAACGAAAAGTAGCGATAATATTTGATTTTGATAATAGCTATTTTTCTCATTATGATAAATATTCAGATCACAAGAAACCAACTAATTTACATTATGTAGCTCTAACTCGGAGTTCAGAAAAAACGATAGTCATCAATCACTTTTCAAATCAAGCTTTCAAGTTCCTAAATTTTAATAATTTGAAAGAATATATACAATATAACATTTCTGAACAAGACAAAGAAACTTGAAACAAAAATAATAACCTAGAATTTGAACCATTTTTCAAGAATGATGTTACGGAAAAAAGTGTGTCTAGTCTTCTTAGTTTTTTACCAATTGAACATTTCAATAAGGAGTTAGAAAAATTTGATATTAAAAAAATTAAATATAATACTAGATACTCTTTAGAACATATTCCGAACTCAAAAAAATTTGTACAAAATAATAAAGAATATTACGAAAACTTAACCGTATTTAACGGGGTATATTTTCCTTTGTATTATGTATATAAAGTTAAAAAGTTAGACAATATAATCGATAATATCAAATCAATAGTAAACTCCGTTCACTCGGAATTGCCAGAATTTAACTTTTTAAAAGAGAAAAAAGAGTGGATAATGCAAGTAATCGAAGAATATGAAAAAAAGAAAATTAATATTTTAAAACTAGTATTGCTGATGTTTGCAATAGATAACCAAGATTTCTCTAGACTAAATCAAATTCAAGAAATTGATTGAATCTCGAAAAAAGATAATCAAACTGCTATGAAAATCTTTAAAGGGTTATTGAGTAATAAATGTGAGTTTGAATATAATATAAGTCTAAAACATAAAGATGGTATTACTTATTCAGGTCGCATAGATTGTGTTGATTACCAAAATAAAACTATATGAGAGTTTAAATTCATTGAAGAAATTTTACCAATTCATAGGTTGCAACTAATTTTATATAAAACAATCATTTATTTAGATGAGCAGTTAAGAGAAAAATTCAAAGATTTTAAATATTGTTTATTTAACTTGAAAAAAAGCGAAATTGAATATATTAACTACATTGAACCCAAGTTAGTAAGTTTATTTAACAAGATAATAAAAATACAAAAAAATAAAAATAGTTTAAACAATAAGCAGGAGGATTTTGAAATTTATATAAATGAAGTAAACTCAAGATTACAAACAAAAGTTTTTCATAAACTAGTTAATAAAAAAACTCGTTTTGATATAAACCTCTCTTTCAGTAAACAATTTAAAAATCATAAAGAACTTATGAAAGAAATTATAAAAACGAGTGAAGATAAATATGTAATTATAGATTTTGAAACAGTCAATAATATGTACGGTGTTATACAATTTGCAATGATAGTCGTTGAAAACGGTAAAATAGTAAAAAGTTTTAACGAATGGTTGAAACCCAGTCCTTGATGGTTTGATGAGTTTATTATAAACTCAGTTAGAGATGAAGAAAACCAGTTATCTATTGAGGAAATTCAAGAATGGTCGCTACAGTTTAAAGATAAGTTAACTTTAAAACAATATTTTAAAAATATTAAGGATTATTTTAATGGAGACTATGTGGTATATGCACATAATGCAGCTTTTGATGTCTCATCAGTTATAAAAAACCAACTTCGTATCAATAAAGATTTCATATTTGTTTGCACAGTACAATTATTTAAGAAACTATTGCCAAACTTAGAAAATCATAAACTGAATACAATTGCAAATCATTTTGATATTAAATTCAATCATCATGATGCCTATGCTGACGTGATGGTTATTTATGATATATTACAAGCAAATTCAGCAAGTATGAAAGAGTGAACTATGTTAGCAATTGAAAGAGGTATGAAACTAAGGGTTTACTTGAAAGAAACGGTTTTTTTAAATGTAAACGGTCATTTAAAATACTTTCAAGATAAGTGTATTAAAAATAAAAAAATAAAAAAAGAATAACAAAAACATAATTTTAATTATTATTTTAAACTTTCAAACAAAAAACTATCGAAATCTCGATAGTTTTTTATTATGCTCATTATCATAAAATTATTATATTTAAAGAAATACTAATTATTTTCTTTTGTAACTTAACCCAACAAGGTTTAACACCTTATTCATTTTTCTACTTGCAATTGAAGTTGCTTTTTGAGCACCTTGTTCCAGTCATTCTTCCACTTCTTTAGAGTTAAGCAATTGTTTGTACCTGTCTTGTATATTTTTAAGTAAATCAACAACAACAGAAGTAACTTCGTTTTTCAATACACCATAATCTTTGCCTTTAAAATAGTTTTCTGTTTCTTCAATATCTTTATTTGTTAAAGATGAATATATTGTCAAAAGATTACTTACTCCGGGTTTATTTTCTGGGTCATAACGGATGATATTCTCAGAGTCAGTCACAGCTGATTTAATCTTGTTTTTAACAACTTCCAAATCATCTAACAAAGCAATATAACTTTTAGGGTTTGTGCTTGATTTAGACATTTTTTTAGTTGGATCCTGTAAATCCATTATTTTGGAACCTATTTTTGGCGTATATTCACCAGGTAATGTAAACATTTCTCCAAACTTGTTATTCATTCTTTCGGCAATGTTTCTTGTTAACTCAATATGCTGTTTTTGATCTTTACCAACTGGAACTAATTCTGCATCATAAAGCAATATATCAGCAGCCATCAATGTTGGATATGTCAACAAACCTGTTGGAACAAACTCTGTACCATTATCTGATTTGACCTTAGAAGCTTTATCCTTGAATTGTGTCATTCTTTGTAGTTCTCCTAATGTTGTATTACAAGTCAATATTCAACCCAATTGAGTGTGTTCAAGGACATCACTTTGCAAAAATATTGTTGATTTTTCAGGATCCATACCGCAAGCAAAATAAAGAGCCACCATACTTTTAATATTATTTCTTAATGACGCTTTGTCAATCGGTGTAGTAATACCATGTAAATTAGCAACAAATACAAACATTTCAAACTCTTCTTGAAGATCTACAAAATTCTTCATAGCACCAATATAATTTCCTAATGTCATTTGACCGGTTGTGGTTATACCAGATATCATTCTTTTTTTATTCATTTTAATACTCCTTAAAGTTTTACATAACTAATTATACAATTTATTTATTTTTATAAAATAAATAAGTAAAATTAATGGAAAGGGCGGTATTTATGTTCAAATTCAATGTTGTTAAAAATGATTATGATTCTACTATTAAACTAAGTAAGGAACTTATCGAAAAGTTATACCTTAAAGGTTGAGTCTTAGAAGAATCAAACCCTAATTTCGTTTTTGTAATCGGGGGTGATGGTACCTTTTTGAAAGCTGTTGCCAAATATCAAAATCAATTACAGAAAACAAAGTTTATACCCTTTAAATTAGGGGGTATTGGTTTTTATACCAACAAAAATAGAGTTGATGACTTTGAACAAATACTGGAAATGATTGAGGAAGAAACTTATAGTATTTATGAATATGAAGTTTTAGAAATCAAAAACGGTCAGAATCGTTTCTATGCAACGAATGAGATAAAAATATTAAATGAGCGAACAGCACTTTATATAGATATTTTTATCAATAACGATTATTTGGAAACCTTTCATGGAACAGGTCTTGTAATATCTACTTCAAATGGAAGTACAGGGTATATAAAATCAACGGGTGGAGCTGTAATTTTACCTAAAAATCAAATGTTATATCAATTACAAGAACTTGTCCCTATAAGCACCAATAAATTCAGAACACTCAATTCTCCAATAATATTAAACAACAGTTATAAGCTTAATTTGAAATTAGAGAGTATCAATGAACTTTTGATTTGCGATACTCAAGTCATAAAGTTAATCGACAAACAAATCTCAATTAAAGTAAGTGATATCAAAGTAAGTGTAATCAGCCACCAATGTGAAAAAGAACAAAGTGAAATCAAAGTTCTAAGAGATATATTTATTAAAGATAAGGAAAAAGTGATTTAATGGATCTTACAACAATTCTGATAACATTTACTTTTATTATATTAGCCTTAATGCTATTTACTTATTTATCAATTGCTAAAAGAATCAACATCAAATTCAAAAAAAATAAATTAATAAATATTGAAACAGCATTCACTTATCCAAACATAATAAAATATCTGGGTGGAATAGAAAATATTGAAGAAATTGATGATAATAACAAAATAAAACTGGTAAGTACTTCCCTAGTTAATCTTAAGAGTCTTAAAAAGCTAGGATTAAAAGTTAGCATTGAAGATGATAAAGTATCCTTATTTATAAAAGGCTTCGATCTTAGTAATTTTTATAGAAGATTAAAAAAGGATTTGGCAAATCAAATTTAATATATAACTTCATCATTAGATTACTATCTAATGATGAAGTTTTTTATTTTTTAAAAATTTTCATATACCTATAGATACCACCATCAAGGTAATCGGCGTCATACCCTTTTTCTCTTAAAAATTGTGCTGCTTGAGAGCTTCTGTTACCAGCATTACAAACAGTTATAATTTTCTTATTCTCGTGATTTTTTAAGATTTCTTCATAATTACTATGTAAATAATTCATCTCATAATTAATGGCTCAATCTAATTTAGCGAGTGTTTTCACTTCCAAAACAGTTCTTACATCTATTGTTAGAACTTGGTCCTTTATTTCATTGTAATCAGTCACATTTATTCCCATACTTAACTCCTTAGTTACTACTTATTATTATAATTCAATAAATGAACAATATGTATAGTCTCGCTGCTTAATGTTTATATACTCAAAATTAACTTAAAAATGAAGATTTTATCTACTAAAATTTGTTTTAATTGAACAAATAAAAGCTAATATGAATATCAATTGATTCTTCCACTTATTTCTTTAGCGTATCTAAAAAACTTATAGGACTATTCTTTATAAATTGTTATAATAAATAAGTTGATAAACATATAAAAGGAGATATAAAATGAATAAAGAAAGTAAATTAGCAAAAATTGCCTACATATTGATGATTGTGAGTACAGTATTATCATCATTTTTCATTATACCTTTGGCATGAATGATTCCAATGACATTAGCTGTTAAAAAAAGGGTAAACGAATATTCAGATTCACTTGTTTTAGGAATTTGTTGTTTACTATTTACTGGAACATTTGGGTTCGTATCGGGTATACTACTACTTGTTAACAAACAAGAAAGTTATGACGAAATTGATAATACAAGTGTTGAGCAAAATGTTAACTAGGTTTGAATTAAGCTACAAAATTAGAATCTAGTTGAGTTAAGAAATAAATGAAAAAATATTATTGAAGTTTTGGCATAAGTGCATCTGTTCTTAGTATTGCTATGAGTATAGTAAGCTTTTCGATGGCCTTATTATTCACAATTGAATTATTAAATGAAGGTTTTATTTTAATACCGTTAATTTATATTCTGTGTTCATTCTTCATGATATTTTTTTCTATTTCATGTCTTGTTTTGATCAGTTTTGTAAATAAACAAAATAACATATTAATTGGGTCTAAATTACTTATTGCTATTAATATTATTTGATTCTTTCTATATTTATATTTAATTATATTTAATTCTGTTTTTAAAGCCGCGTTTATGATCAATTTGTTTCTATTAATCGTAGTTTTTATTATGGTTACTTTTTCAATTTTGTTTATTATTAAAGCAATAAAACATAAAGGGTATGTGATCTTTACCAATAAATATAAAGAAAAATATAATACATACAATGAGAAAATTAACACCGCATACAAATTAATGTTAGCGGGAACAATCATTAACTCGTTTTTAATATTACCCTTAGCATGATTGATACCTATGACATTGAAAACTAAGAAACTTATCTATGTATATGATGAAAGTACCGCTTTAGGGTTATGCAGTATGATTTTTGGAAATATATTTAATTTCATAGCAGGACTTTTTATATTAAATAATAAACCATCTGATTACAAATTGTTGAATAACAAATCATCGCAAGCAATAAAAAATAAGAATGGGTTGGTCTATATAAATGTATTTGAAAAACAATAAAAATATTGTAGTATTTAGCAATCAAATACTAAATAAATTCGTACATATGAAAAATCCACATAGTTTTTTTTTTGGTTTTAATAGTATTTATGATGTAACTTACATTTACCACTTTTTTGAAGTGATCTAGAAAGTGTTATAAAATTATTTTTTTAAATACTTCTTAGTGAGTTTGAATAAATTTTACCGAATTTGTAAAGATTCAATATCATACATCTTAAATAAAGATGTTTTTTTATTTCTTATGAATGCACTTTTCTTGAATAAGAAATGTGCAAAAATATGTAGGATTTTTCTTTAAAATATTATAAAATTAAATTAACGATTTAAAATATTATTTGGCATAAAGAACTACTAATAATAGAGAAATTTTAAAAATATTCACAAAAAAGTAAATATAACCTATAATTAGAGAGTTGAATTATCTGTTTGTAATCATGAACTTTTATAGAATGATTACATTATCTATAATAAAAAAATCAAATTTTATAATTTGCAAGTAAGGAGAAAATTTATGGCAGAAATAAAATTCTTGGCACTTGGTGGTCAAGACGAAAGAGGAAAAAATATTTTCATAGTTAGTGTTGATGATGATTTATTCGTTTTCGATGCAGGTATCAAGTTCCCAGAAAGAAGTATATTAGGTATTGATGTTGTAATACCAAGTTTTGATTATCTAAAAGCTAACTCAAAAAGAATCAAGGGAATATTTTTATCAAACCCAAGCAGTAATAATGCAGGATCAATAAGTTATATTTTAAGAGATATCGATGTTCCTGTTTATTGCAATGAGCTAACAACAACAATATTAAAATATCGTAATCTTAAATACAGAATTAAAAATAGAGAAAATAACTTCAAAATAATCAAAGATAAAGAAATAATAAAGTTTGGTAAGAACAGTATCGAAGTTTTTAGAGCCACTGCAAGCTTCCCTGAGTCTTTTTGTTTCGCATTACATACAGAGGATGGAACAATTGTTTATGCTGGGGATTACATAATGGATGGTAATGAACAATCTTGATTCTCAACTGATATGAACCACTTATCTAAGATTTCAGAAAAAGGAGTCCTAGCTTTCATAAGTGATTCAGAATTTGCTTCAAGAATTGGATATACTGTTCCTAATCATAGAATTGAAAAATACATTACAACTCCGATGAAGGATATGAAACACAGAATAGTTTTAGGGATATTTGAAGAGGATGTATTTAAACTTTTTGAAATTATAAGACAGGCAAAAGAGCAAGGAAGAAAAATGGCCATATATGGCAAAACTTTAGTGAAAGTTGTTGAATCAAAAATCATTCAAGATTCATTGGGAATTTCTAAAAATGACATTATTTCTTTAGAAGAATATGCTAAATCTGAAGATGGTATCCTTATTTTAACAGGAGCCGGTGACTTATTATATTCAAGAATGGCGAAAATAGCTGCAGGAAACGACGACATTATAGAGTTTTCTGAAAAAGATGTAATAATATTAGCAACTCCACCAGCAGCTGGTGTTGAAAAAAGACATGCAGAGATATTAGATGAATTAGCAAGAACTAATGCAAAATTGATTGCCTTAAGTGATAAAAATATTTGATCTATGAGAGCAAGTTACGAGGATATCAAACTTATGACAAGGATAATGAACCCAAAAAGTTTTATTCCTATAAAAGGTTTGTACAAAGACTTTTTATGTGCTGAAAAAGCGGCACAAGAAGCTGGTATTAAACCTGAAAATATCCAACTAATAAACAATGGACAAGTACTTAGAATTAACAAAAATGGAAAATTAATAATTAGTTCAGAAGTAGTTAAAACTAGCGATGTTTACGTTGATGGTATTGGAGTCGGGGATATTGGTGCTGTTGTTTTGAACGAAAGAAAACAATTAGCAACTGATGGAGCAGTTATCATCGGGGCTAATTTGGATGACAAAACTAAAGAATTAGTCTCTTTAATAGATATTCAAATGAGGGGTGTTATTTATATACAAGATGACAACCCTATATTCAAACTTCTACAAAAACAAATTATTGATATATTTGATAAACACCGAGAGGCTATGAAAATAAACCCAAACTCATACGATATGTCCTTAATTAAAAAGGAAATAATATCTCGTACCCGTTCAACTTTAAAACAAGACACAGGGAAGCAACCAATTGTTTTAGTAATAGTAAACGAAATCAATACAGGTTCTTTCTATGAACCGAGAAGAAGAGCAACCAGTTTTAACACGAGGGTTGTTAATACAAATAAAACAATCGCCGTTAACTCAAATGATAATACTGACTAATAATTTCACTCTAATATTTTTTTAGTTTTTTAAAAAGAATTTTACTTTAACTAAACTTATAATATAAGTGTTAAAGGGGAATAAAATGATGAAAAAATTAAGATTAGTGTTAGGTGTGTTCGGAGCCTCAGTAACAAGTTCATCTCTTGTGGTATCTTGTAGTAAATAAACTGATGATTTTTGGAAAGAAGATTACAGTAAACTCACTGAAAAAGAAAAAACGGAGTTGATTATTTCTTTAAATAAAGAAATTGAGGCTTTCAAGGAATGATTGGATGACGAAAGTTCTAAGAATAATCCACCAAAAGAAGGTAATCCGTTGATCAATTCAGATAATGTCTACAAAACCTTAGTATTTCTGGATGCTATGTATAAAATATCGCTAATTCCAGGAGCAAAAGATATTTGTACGGAGAATAAAATAGAAAATTGAAGGCCACAAGACTCCGATGATGACGAGGTCGAGACAATAAAGATTATTGTAGAGAGAGTAAGCCAAGAAAGCATTATTATAAGCAAAGAAGCTGCTTTTGAGGTTCGAGAACACACTAAAAACTGAGTTTATAAAAAAAACGTATATTAAATAAAGTTATCTTTTGATAACTTTATTCTTTTTTTTACTTGAAAACTTATAACTTATCCTTTAATTATGTTAGAATTTTTTAAATATATTCTATTTTCATTTATATTAAAAATAGAGACTAAATTATATTAAAATGATAAATATAAGGGCAAATAAACAAAGGAGTTTTTATGAATAATTATAATGGTTTTCCGGGCGTACCAAATGATAATGATAGAACTAAAGCATTCACTGTTCATAAAAAACAAAGAAGGTCTGACTCTATTGGTTGGATTCTAACAGCTTTAATCTTATTTTTCTTGAATATAATGTCACTAGGTAGGATAACAATAGTTGGTCAATTATTAGATGATATAATTTTTACTTTGCCATTTGGTTGATTTAAGTATTTTTTATACTTGCTATTTTTCATAGTGGTTTTTGCCGTGTATTTTGGTATAAAGTTTAAGCCAAAAAAAAGATTTTTGGCAATGATATTCCTTACTTGAATAATGTTTTGTTGAATATTTACCTCAGTTTTATTTATATGCGCTTACCACATAAATAATCCTGGCCTAGTTATTGAACATTATTGAAGCAAAAGTATTCTTCAAGACTCTATCAAATCATATTTAGCAACTTGAAAGCTACACTCATTTTTTGGTAATGCAGAAGGTAGTTTACTTTGGTCAAGTCCAACAAGTTATTTTACCACTTGAGCTGGGGGTGGATTAATAGGAGCAACTTTGGCAGGAATTTTTTCATATACAACAATATATGGTTCTTTAATAGTGGCAACTTTCTTCTTCTTTCTTAATATGATGTGAATTTTTACAGGAAATCCTTTTTATTTCTTTAAACCTAAGCATAAAAGAGTGTTTAAAAGGTTAAGAATTCTTTCGTTAAGGGGAAAGAATAATAATTCAAAGGTAAGAGTTAAAACTAAAAAAGGTATTTTTAATATTATAAGTATTGATGAAGAAATCAATCTGAATGATGTTGATATAATTTCTTCTATTAAGGACTCTGATATAACGATTGAATTACCAAGTTTTAGAAAAGAAATGACATCAGAAATTTATCAACAACCAGACGAAAAGTTTTACAGTTCAAATCTGGATATAGAAGTACCTAAAATTAATAATCCTATTAACTTTGATGATCACAAGTATATGAAAAGAGATGAACCAATTTATGCACGCGGGGTTAAAGGGTATAGAAAAGTTGTCACTGAAAATTATGATAACGTTGAGAGTGATATAAATAGTCAAAAGGCTCCAACTCAAGTTACTAATGAGTTTGATTTTGATAAGCAATTTTTACCAAGACGTAAACCAAAAGAAAATTTTGATTACACAATACCATTAGAGTCAAAATATGGTAACGTGTCAACTGAGGAAGCTAGACAAAAGTTTAGCAAAGAGACTTCAATTACCCCACACGGTGCTAACGGTCATACAAAAGAAATAATAAAAGAATTAGTTAAAAAACCAGTTAATAAAGAAGGACCTAGTCAAATTTCACTAGAAGACTTTATAAATAGTAGTATCGAGGAAAAAGAGAAAAAAAATAACTCTCTATACAGTATTGATGACTATACTTCTCCTATGGAAGATATTTTTACTAAGTCAATTATTAACCCTGGTAATAGTTTTGTTAACAGATCAAATAATAATCAAACAATTGAAATAAATTCAAACAAAGCGGTTGATAAAGAAATATTTGTAAATGCCGGTTATAGTTTACCAAAAACAGAATTATTAAATTCAGATACAAACACTCAAAATGAGTTGCTTGAGATTAGAGAGAAAGCTAAACTAAAAGCCAAGGCTATTAATGATACGTTCGCACAGTTTGGTGTAAAAGCAACTGTTAACAATATGAATATTGGTCCAAGTGTTACGAAGTTTGAGGTTTTACCAGGAGTAGGTACAAAAGTAAACAGTATTACAAGTTTAGAAAATGACCTAAAATTAGCATTAGCTAATCAAAATGTTAGAATTGAAGCTCCAATTCAAGGTAAGGCAGCAGTTGGTATCGAGGTACCGAACGATAAAGCAGCCATTGTCCCATTTAGAAGCGTAATTGAAAATGTTCCTTTGAAAAATATGAACTCAAAGTTACTTTTTGCAATTGGAAAAAACGTAAGTGGAGAAATGTTATTTGGAGAGCTTGATAAAATGCCTCACTTATTAGTTGCTGGTTCAACAGGTAGTGGTAAATCAGTTATGATAAATGGTATTATTTCTTCTATATTAATGAGATCTAAACCACACGAAGTAAGGTTTCTAATGATAGACCCTAAAAAAGTAGAATTATCAATTTATTCTTCAATACCTCATTTATTGGCACCAGTTATAAGTGATATGAATCTCGCAAATAGTGCTTTAAAAAAAGTAATAAATGAAATGGAAAGAAGATATGCTCTATTCACAAGTAACAGTGTCAAGAACATTGAAGGTTATAATTCTAAAATGTCAGCACCTTCAAGAAGATTACCATACTATGTAATCATTATCGATGAGTTGGCTGATTTAATGATGACAGCTAACAAAAAAGATGTTGAGGACTCTATCATGAGACTTACTCAAATGGCAAGAGCAGCAGGTATACATTTAATTGTGGCTACTCAAAGACCATCAACAGATGTCTTGACAGGGGTAATAAAATCAAATATTCCAGCAAGAATTGCTTTCTCTGTTGCTAGTTCAATCGACTCTAGAACAATACTAGATTCTGGTGGAGCAGAAAAACTGATTGGGAGAGGTGATTTACTTTATGTGCCACCAGGAAGTTCATCTTTAATAAGGGCACAAGGTTCATTTATTAGCGATGAAGAAATAGAGAAATTAGTTTATCATTGTTCAAATCAACAACCTCAAATATTTGATGAGGAGTTTATGATTGAAGAAAACGAATATAACGAGTATGGTGGTGGTTCCTCTTCTCAAAGAGATCCAATGTTTGATGAAATAAGGTCTTATGTTGTTAGAGAACAAAAAGCTTCAACCAGTTTATTGCAAAGGAAATTCTCTATAGGATATAATAGAGCTGCCAAAATAATTGATGAACTTGAAGAATATGGTGTAATTGGCCCTCAAAACGGTTCAAAATCACGAGAAGTTTATGTAAAAAATGAAGAATTATAAAAAAACACATTAGCAATGTGTTTTTTTAATGGTATAAAATATAATATTGAAAGAGGTAACAATATGAAACTTGCATCACAATTAAAGACAATTCCAGAAAAACCAGGTTGTTATCTATACTTCAATAAAGACGATAAAGTCATTTATGTCGGAAAAGCTAAAAACTTAAAAAAAAGAGTGAATTCTTATTTTAATAAGGCACATAATTTTAAGACAACTAAGCTAGTTCGTGAGATTTTTAAACTTGAAACTATAATAACAGATAATGAGAAGGAGTCTCTTCTTTTAGAACAAAATCTAATAAAAAAATATAAGCCAAGATTTAATATCGTATTAAATGATGATAAAAGTTATCCTTATATTGCAATAACAAATGAAAAAGACCCGATGTATTTGTATACACGTAATTATGACAGAAAAAACAAGATCTCTTTTGGTCCATTACCAGATGGGACAAGTGCCAGAAATATTATGAGAACATTAGAAAGAATTTATCCATTGCGTAGATGTAAAGGTAATTTAAATAAACCTTGTATACATTATCATATAAACCAATGTAGTGGTGCTTGCTTTAAAGAAGTAGATAAAGATTACTATGATAAACAAATTAAACTAGTTCAAGATTTCTTTGACGGAAAGTCAACTGATGTCAAAGAGAAATTACAACAAAAAATGTTTTTAGCTTCAGAAAACCTTCAGTTTGAAGAGGCTCAGAGAATCAAAGAAATAATAAGACATATGGAATTTACACTTATACAACAAAGTGTTGATTTAAATGACAATCTTAATAGAGATGTATTCAATTATTTTGAGTATGATAATTATATTTGCTTTACAGTATTATTTTATCGTGGTGGAAAATTAGCCCTTAAGGATCAAGATATATTCAAATACGAAGGCCAAAACATTTTCGAAATGATGAAAAGTTTTGTGATGCAAATTTATGCAAAAAATATATTATCAGACTACATTATCCTACCTTCTGAAATAGAGTTGGATGATCTTAAACAATTATTTGGAAACAAGGTACTTGATGAAAATGACACTATATCTAAAAAACTTTTAGATCTAGCTAAAAAGAATGCTCAAGAATTTTTATATCAAAAAATTAATTACAGTGATCAAAATGTTTTAACAAAAGAAGAATTGTTAACAGAATTGCAAAACACTTTAAACTTACCCAAATTCCCATCTCATATAGAAATGTACGACGTAGCAAATATTCTAGATGAGTTCGTAACTGGTGCAATGGTTGTTTTCAAACAAGGTGTTCCGAGTAAGAATGATTTTAGAAAATACAATATTGATATTGAACACCCTGACGATTATCACAGAATGCAAAATATGATAGAACGTAGATACTCTAAGGATAAAGATGATCATGGTAAGTGAGCAGACTTAATAATTATGGATGGGGGTATTATTCAAGTAAACGCAGCAAGAGAAACACTTAATAAACTTGGTATCAACATACCTATAATTGGTCTTGTTAAAAATGACCACCATAAAACAGAATATGTTTTCAACCACGATAATCAGAAAATTTATCTTGAAAAAAATACACAATTATTTAAAATGTTAGAAAGTTTTCAAATGAGAGTGCATAATTTTGCAATCTCTGGATTTAGAAAAAGACAATCCAATAACCTATTGAAGGATGATTTGGTTGCTAATGTAAAAGGTCTAGGTCCAACAACTGCTAAAAAGCTTTACGAAAGTTTTCTGACTTTAAAAAATATTAAGGCTGCTAGTTTTGATGAATTATTGGCGATTATAAAAAATAAACAAACAACAAAAAACTTATTTGAATATTTAGGTAAGGAAGAAGCAAATGAAAAATAATAAAGACAAATCAAAACTTAAGACATCTAAGAATGATGTTATTGTTTTTGAAAAAATAAAAGTACCTTTTTGAAAAGTTGAAGACTTAAAAGATATAACAAAGATGGCAATTCCTATCTTTGTGCAATTATTATTCAATATAATCATTGCCCAAATAAATTTAATAGCTATAAATTGATATGATGGTGGTGTTTACTCTGAAGCTGTTTCAAAAGCAGTGTTAAGTTATAATACGTTACAGTTCATTCCAAGTTTGATCTCGACAGGAACAATCGTAGTAGCAGGTAATTTGATTGGTCAAGGCAGAAAAGACGAAGTTTCTAGAGTAGTGGTATCTGGACTAATAGTAAATTTAATGATAACTTCAATAATTTTTGTTTTTATTGAATCATTTGCAGAGCAAATTGTAAAATTAATGGAAGCAAAAGACACTCCTATAATAGGTGCTAACACATATGAAAAAAGCGAATTACACTTTGTATCAAAATATTATCGCTTTTTGAACATAAATTTAGTGTTGTTATCAGTAACCCAAGTATTTGTAGCTGGCCTTCAATCTATGAAGAAAAGCTTACATGTTACTATTGGTGCGATACTAGCAAATGTGATTGATTTGATAGTAGTAATGGTGATTCTATATGCTACTAATGTCAACCCCGTTTATAGTGCGCTTTCGTTAACTGTAACTGGGATTTTTCAAGCTATATATATGATGTTTATGAATTTTAAGTTTATAGATTTTAAAATTAATAAGAAAAAACAATTAAGCTGAAAATACTCAGTTGAAACTATTAAAACTGGTTTACCAATAACAATCGAAATGGGTGTTTGAAATTTATGTAACTTTGCGACAGGAATCGCAATAGCTAAACTATCAACAAATGCACCAATCAGTAACGAATTTTCATGATTAGTGTTGCATCGTGACGCGAATAATATCGGACAATATTCTGCCGCTTTTATACAAGCTATGGGAACGGTTACATCAGTGTTTGTAGCTAGAAAAATTGGTGCAAATGATCGACAAGGAGCTTATGAAACTGGTATAAATTGTTGAAAGGCAGCTATTTATGCCACAATAATATCTAATATTGTGATGATTTGTCTATCGTGGCCGATGTTGAAACTACTAAATACACCAACTGAATATATTTGACCTTGAGGAATTACATTACTTTTAATATTCTCTGTAAAACTTTTAGTTGATACTGTAAATATGACTTTATTAAGAGCTTTGTGAAGTGCTGGTGATTTATGATATCCAATAATAATATCATTTATAACTATGGGTATTGGTATGGTTGCTATACCATTTACCATCGTCTATGCTTTTAATGCTGTTGGTGGATTTGGATTAATATTTGTTTATTTAGGAATAATTGTAGACCCTCTAACAAGGTCTATAATTTACATAATAAGATGATTAAAAGGAAAATGACAAAATTATATACATATTATTGATTAAAAAATGTATAATATCATAGTTAACAAAGGGGACTAATATGACAGATAAAGATATTATATTAACTGAGGAAGGTCTTAAGGAACTTAAAGAAGAATTAACTCATTTGATTAATGTAGTAAGACCACAAGTAATCGAAGAACTAGTTGAAGCACGTGCTCAAGGAGATCTTTCTGAAAATGCAGATTATGATGCGGCAAGAAATAGACAAGCAGAAGTTGAAGCTCGTATTAAAGAAGTTGAAGCTATGCTTTCAAAGGCTAAAATCATTGAAAGTTCAGATAAAAAAACATTTGAAGTTAAAATTGGAAGCAAAGTAACTTTTATGAATACAAAAACAAAAAAAATATCAACTGTTAAAATCGTAGGTGCGATTGAGGCAGATCCTTTTGAACATAAAATTTCAAATGAATCTCCATTAGCTAAAGCAATGATCGGTAGATCAGTTGGAGATACAATGGAAATCCGTGAATTAAAAGAACCATACAAAATAACAATTGAAGAAATTTCTTAAACCTATACATTAGGTTTTTTTAAATGGGAGAATAATATGTTAAGTATTCAAAAAACATATAAGAATAGTTGACCAACGTTATTTATGGTAGGTACCCCAATAGGAAATTTAAGTGACATTTCTCACAGGGCGATAGAAGTACTTAAAAAAGTAGACATCATTTATTGTGAGGACACACGAGATAGTCAAAAATTACTAAAAAGTTTAAAGATAACCAAACCTTTAAAAGCACTTCATAAATTTAACGAACATGAAAAACTAGAAGAAATTAAAAATGACTTAATTTTGCAAAAAAATATTGCGATTATAAGTGATGCAGGGGTACCAGGTATTTCTGATCCTGGAACCCAAATAATTAATGCTCTTAAAATTGATGAAACTTTAAACTTTAATGTCACAGCTGTTAATGTAGGTCCTGCTTATATTCATGCAGCGATAATGTCAAGTTTTAACTTTTATGAAAATATTTTTTTAGGTTTTTTAGATAAAAAAAGTAAGGCGCAAGAAAGTAAAATAGTTGACTTAATAACTTTTTTAAATGACAAGAATTATAAAGCGGTGATTACAATATATGAGTCTGTACACCGTATAATTTCAACAATTAATTTTTTAAACCAAATACTGAACGATGACACTAAAATCGCTGTCGTAAGAGAAATAACTAAGCTTAATGAAGAAGTTATTTTAGGTACCATTGATGAAGTATCCAACTATATGAACTCAAATGATTTCATATGTAAAGGAGAATTTGTAATTGTCATTGACAAAAATGCCTCATTAAGCTCAATTACTTCAAAAGAAACTGACTTTCGAGGTGAAATAATAAAATTAGTTGAACAAGGAATATCAAAAAAAGAAGCTATTAAGTCAGTATCAAAAAAATATAAACTAAATAAAACAGATTTGTATAATGATTTTCATAAAAAATAGTAATTATTCTTATATCTTTACGAAAATATATTTGGAGGTAAATATGAGAGAATTAACTATTCATGAAAAACATCAAATTAGAGGTGGTGCTGGCGTATCTGGATCTTTATTTGGAGGAATCGCTTCAATAATCAGTTCAGTAACCTCGTTCGTTGAAGATATGTATTCCGATATTGTTTCAACAGTATTTTTATTTAATCATGCTAATGACTATGATAAGTTAGATATGAAAATTGGAAAAAATACAATAAAATTGGATAATACATCTTCGAATAAGCTTAGTTTGGAACACAAAAATCAGGTTGTCGACCACACCCTTCCACTATTTTAAAAAAAGGTCTTGGACCTTTTTTTAAAATATGTTAATATAATTACACCCCTAGGGGTATAGGAGAGAGATATGGCAAAAACTAATAGAGAAGAAAAATTAAAGTTAGATTTAATTAAACAATTAAAAATTATTAATGGACAAGTAACAGGTCTTATTAATCAAATTGAAAATGATAAATACTGCATTGATATAATCAACCAAGTTAATGCTGTCAGAGCCTCTTTACACTCTGTTTCAAAAAAATTAATCACAGATCACATTGATGGTTGTGTAAAAAGTGATAAAAATAATGAAAAATATATTGAGGAAATAAAAAATTTAATTGATAAGATTTCAAGATAAGAGGAATATATGAAAGAAATTCAAGTTACATTAACAAATATAAAATGTGAGGGTTGTGTAAAGAAAATAAAAAAATTAGTAAAAAAAGAGAAAGACTTTGTTATTACCCATGTCGATCCAGAAACAAAAGTAGCTACCATTAATTATGATGAGTCTAAAATAAGCTCAAGTGATATAAAACTAATTTTAAAGAAGATAGGTTATATGTAATTTATGAAAAGAGAATTCTCCCTCGAAGGTATGAGTTGTACTAATTGTGCAAAAACAATTAATAACTCTCTTTCTAAAAGTCAAGGCATTAAAAAAGTAAGAGTATCATTACCACTTAAATCTTTAATCGTTGAGTGTGATGAGGAAATCAATAGCGAGCACATAATAGATTTAGTTAAAAAATTAGGTTATAAAGCTGAAGAGAAAACTGGAAGTTTTGAAACAAAACTATGAGATAGGGAAGTAAAGTCCTATTTGATAAGATTCATTTTGGCAGCCACTTTAACCTTTCCTTTATTATTAGGAATGTTTTTAGGTTTATTTAAGTATGAGAGTACTTTAACTGCTATATTAAATAATCCAATTTATCAGCTTATTACAATTATAATAATAGAGTTTTTTATTGGTTATACATTCTTTATTTCATCATATTATTCGATCATCAATAAAAAACTAAATATGAATATTTTAGTAGTATTAAGCACAACTTTAGCGATTTCATTGAGCATATATAAATCAATTAAAAATAATTGAACATATATTCATGGAGATCATTTATTCTTCGAAACTGCTGGAACAATAATTACATTAATTTTACTGGGGAAATTATTAGAAAGTCTTGCTAAGAATAAAGCAAAAAGCTCTATGGATTTGATTTCAAAGTTGGTCCCACAAAAAGTTTTGAAAAAAAAGAATAATGAAATAATTGAATGTTCTTTAAGTGATTTAATATTAAATGATATAGTTATTGTTAAAAATGGTATGTTAGTTCCAATTGATGGAAAAGTAATCAATGGCGAAGGGTGAGCCGATAATTCTATTATAACTGGTGAATCTAAACCCATTCATATAGCAAATAATTATAATATTTTTGCTGGCACCACTTTGGTAGAGGGCTATATTGAAATACTATTTGAAAAAAAACAAGAAGATTTTATGATAAATAGAATAGTAGATTTATTAAAGAATGCTCAATCTAATGACATTGCTATCCAAAAGCTTGTTGATAAAATTACGGCATATTTCGTACCTTTCTTGATAATGTTAGCCATTGTAACGTTTCTTGGCTGAGTTCTATATGATAAATATGTTTCAGAGAGAGTCATTTTAAATGCAATTACCACTTTGATTATTGCTTGTCCTTGTGCACTTGGACTTGCATCGCCAATAGCTATTATAGTCGGATCTAGTAAAGCAGCACAAAATAATATTTTGTTCAAAAACGGCGATGTTATTGAAAAATTGGCAAAAGCAAATGTTTTTGTATTTGACAAAACAGGTACTTTAACTCATGGAAATATTAAAATCAACTCAATTAATATCAAAAATGACACTTTTGATAAAAACTATATGTTGAGCTTATTAAAATCCCTAGAAATGAAATCTTCACATCCTATTGCTAAAGCATTAATAAATGAGCTACCTAATTACAAGACTTTTCCTGTAGAAAATTTTACAACCCATACATCAAAGGGTTTAAGTGGGATAGTCAATGAACATAAAATAAAAGTAGGATCAAACAATTGACTATTAGATAAAGAAAAACCTTATAATAAGTCAGATAATAAATACTTCTCGATATTGAATTTAGTTATTGATGAAGTATATTGTGGATATTTAGAATTAAGTGATACTCTAAGAGAAAACTCAAGTACGTTAATTGAAAAACTTAACAAACTTAAAATAAAAACAATTTTATTATCAGGAGATGATGCAAAACCGGTTGAATATATTGCAAATATGACTAATATTAAAGAATATCACAGTAAAAAAACAGTTCTTGAAAAAGAAAAGATTATAGAGAGTTTAAAACAAGAAAAAAACACTGTAGTAATGGTTGGAGATGGAGTGAATGATGCTTTAGCATTAAAAAAGGCTGATATAGGTATTACTCTATCTAGTTCGCTAGACATTGCTTTAGAAGTTAGTGATATCATAATAACAAGTGAAGACATTTTACTAATAATTAAGGCTATCAAAATAGCTAAAAAAACACACTTTAAAATAAAAACCAACTTATTTTGAGCTTTTATTTATAATATTTTAAGTCTACCTCTTGCTGCTTTTGGTCTTTTATTGCCTCAAATAGCAGCTGCTACTATGATGTTATCGTCTTTGTCGGTGGTTATAAATTCACTTTACTTTAATACAAAAAAACTCTCGTAAAAATAGTTGTTATTAAATTTAAAGAAAAGTTAGTAATTCATTTAAAAAAAGTATAAAATAATTTAGGTTGCTAGTTTCAACCGCTCTTTTGTATGTTATAAGAAGGTAAAACTCACATACAAGGCGAGTCTAGACTGGAGGAATATATATGTTCGCAATTATTAAAACAGGTGGTAAACAAATAAAGGTTCAACCCGGTGACGAAATCTACATTGAAAAGGTTTCGGTAGAGGAAGGACAAAAAATTACTTTTAACGAAGTGTTGGCTACAGATACTGCAATAGGAACACCATTAGTAAAAGATGTTGTTGTAATGGGTACTATAGTTAAACAAGGAAAAGGTAAAAAACTTAGAGTTGTAAGATATCACCCAAAGAAAAATGTTAACAAAGTTTATGGTCATAGACAACCATTTACAAAAGTTAAAATCGATGATATATCTGTTGGGGGTAAAGTTTCAAAATCTGTTGAAACAAAACCAAGTACTAATACAACTGAAAAAGCATCATCAACTAAGGCCGTAGCTTCAACAGCTAAAACAGCTGCAACAACAAAAACATCAACAACTAAAGCAGCAGCTTCAACAACAAAAACATCAACAACTAAAGCAGCAGCTTCAACATCAAAAACATCAACAACTAAAGCAGCAGCTTCAACATCAAAAACATCAACACCTAAAGCAGCAGCTTCAACAACAAAAACAAAATCTGCTGAAACAAAAACTAAAAACGAGGAATAGTATGGTAGTTGCTGAGTTTTATAAAGAAAATAATAGTTTCTTTAAAATAATCATTAGTGGTCATGCTAACTCAGATAAATACGGAAAAGATTTAGTTTGTGCTGGTATAACAGCAATAGTTAATGGAAGTTTGAATGCGTTTGATAAAAAATGTGGTAAAAATGTCGAGATAATAGTAGAAGAAAATAAAATTTCTATCATCATCCTAGAGAGCGATAAATTATTACAAGAGTTTGTAGATTTTTTAAAAATACAATTAGAAACGATTCAAATTCAATATCCAAAAAATATAAAGATAAAGGAGGTGCTTTAAAATGCGTTTTTTATTAGGTTTACAATATTTTGCTTCTAAAAAGGGAGTAGGATCAACAAGAAACGGAAGAGATTCAGAATCAAAACGTTTAGGAGCTAAAAAAGCTGATGGGCAATTTGCAAATGCTGGCTCAATTATATTTAGACAAAGAGGAACTAAGATCCATCCAGGAAATAACGTTGGTAGAGGCGGGGATGATACTTTATTCGCTCTAGTCTCAGGTATAGTTAAATATCAAAGATTTGGGAAAAACAAAACACGTGCTGTAGTAGTTCCACAAGAAATAAAATAAAAAAGACTCTACAAAAGAGTCTTTTTTTAAAAGAGGTTAAAATGAACATATTGGTTGCAATTTCTATCACACTATTATTAGCCTTTTGTGCTTTAGGTTTATTTGTCTTTATTTATTTAATCAAGAATAATAACTTAAAAAAGGTCGAAAAGGAACTCGCAAATTTCAAAATGAAGTTTTCAAACGACACAGATAAAAAAATTTTTTTAAAGAACCACAACTTTTATGAAAATTTTAATATTTTTCCTTTTAAAAGTGACTTTTTAGAAACTAGAAAGAACATAAATGATAATAACTTAGTTGAATTTTTATCAAAAACTCAAAACAGTTTTTATATTTTTTGAGCTTCAAAAGAAAGAGAATTGTTCGAATATTTAGAACAAATTTCAAAAGAAACTAAAAATAGAAATTTACCGGTGATGAAGTTATATCGTAAATTCAGTGAACATAGCTTTCAAATTTTCAATAATACATTTATAAAAAGAATAATGGATACAACTCACTTAAACTCAGTCAAATTTATTGATGATTTTTTCAAAAAAATAGTTGATAAAAGTTTTCAAACCTTCTCTAATGAATTGGATAAATTAACAAAAATAATCATTGATGAAGTACCAATAATAGAAAAAATTAACCATCAAAGTGATAGTTGAAATGAGACTTATGATAATAAAAATAGATTAGATGAAGAAAATCTTTTAAGGTGTTACAAATTATTGGGTGTAACGAAAGAAACATCAAACGAATCTATAAAAAAGGCATATCGTAGCTTGGCAAGAAAGTATCACCCAGATAAAAATAAAACGATCGAAGCTAAAGAACTTATGGCTCAAATCAATAATGCATACGACATAATCAAAAAACACCGCAATATTTAAATAACAAGCATATAATAAAAAAGGAGGTATTAAAAATGAAAGTGGATAAAAAAGACTTATTAGATAATTATTTCCCAAAAGCATTGGATGAAATAAAAAAAGTGGTTGCTATGCCATCTTATCGTAAAAATTTAGAAAAAGGAAGCCCAGTAGACCAAGATATACGTAACGTTCTGGATCATTGTATAAATTTATGTAAAGAATTTGGATTTAAAACATTTATAGCTCCCGATTATAGATATGGTTATGCAGATTATGGAGACTCTGACAAATTATTCGGTATTATTTGTCATTTGGACGTAGTCCCAGCTGGTAATATTTCAGAATGAAATACTCCTCCATTCGAACCAATTGAAAAAGATGGTAAATTGTATGGTAGAGGTTCATTTGATGACAAAGGGCCAACAATGGTAAATATTTTTGCCTTTAAGTATTTAATCGATAACGGATTTAAACCAGACTACACCGTACGATTCATATTTGGTACAAGTGAAGAAACTAATTGAGAATGTATGGAAGCATATGTAAAAAATGAAAAACTTTGTGATTTAGGTTATGTTCCTGATGGACATTTTCCAGTGGTTTATGCGGAAAAATGGATAAGCGATGTGGATTTATTAGGAAATTTTAGTTCAGACTTTGAGATAAGCGGTGGAGAAGTTTATAATGCGATAAATGACTTAGTAACATATAAAGGACCTAAATTAGAGGAAATTAATAATTATTTAAAACAAAATAGCATCGAAACTTATATAGATGAAAATAAACTTTTTGTAAAAGGAGTATCATCACATGGTAGTCTACCGCATAAAGGAGTGGCAGCTTCATCTTGACTTTTAAAAGCAATTAATGAAGTAGGATTGAAGCATCCATTAGCACAATTTGTAAGTGAATATTTTCATTTAGACTATAATATGGAAAAACTATTTGGAGATATCTCAGATGAAACAGGTTCACTTACTGTATGTAATGGAATCATAGAAGTTACAAAAGAAGATTTTAGATTTACAATTAACTTTAGGGTGCCGTGTACACGTAATCCGCATAGAGATGTAAATGAAAAATTAAGAGATTTTTTAAAACCACTAAATATAGACTTAAAAGTGGTTGCTGTTGAAAACAGTGTTTATTTTTCTAAGGAAAGTGACGTAGTTCAAAAAATCATGTCAGTTTATCAAGAAGTTACTGGTGATTTAGAATCAGAACCAATAGCTATTGGTGGAGGAACTTTTGCAAAGTCAATGCCAAATATGATAGCTTTTGGAGCAGAGTTTGATTTAGAGGAATCAACAATGCACGCTTACAATGAATATGTTAAGATAGATGACTTAAAAAAAATGATGGAAATATATGCAAAATCAATTGCTAAATTAACAAAATTTTAAAGGAATAGATTTTCCTTTTTTTTGTTATATCATTAACACAAAGGAGGAAAAAAATATGAATAAATCAATTACTGAAAATTTACAAAATTATATAAATGAACATGCGAAAATGCAATTGACTTGTTATAACTTGAGTAATTCTTGTGATAAATTGGGTTACCCTGGATTTACACATTTCTTTCAAGTTCAAGCGCAAGATGAATTTCTTCACCAAAGAAGAATTATGAATTATCTACTAGATAGAGGAGAAAAGTTCAAAGTTTCTTCGATAAATGTTGAGGTTAAGGAATTCGATAATATAATCGATATTTTAAATTATTATAAGTCAATGCGAGAAATGTTCTCACACATGACTGATGATTACAC
Source organism: Spiroplasma endosymbiont of Megachile willughbiella (assembly GCF_964273395.1). Taxonomy (NCBI): domain Bacteria; kingdom Bacillati; phylum Mycoplasmatota; class Mollicutes; order Entomoplasmatales; family Spiroplasmataceae; genus Spiroplasma; species Spiroplasma endosymbiont of Megachile willughbiella. Next base: position 291,406 of record NZ_OZ187005.1, read on the forward strand.
AGAAAATGCTAAAGCAGAAAAAGATTACACATCTGTGAAATTTTACGAGTGGTTCTCAATTGATTTCTGTGAAGAGATTTCTGAAATTTCAGATATAATCGACTGATTGAAAATGTCTAATGGTAATCATTATTCTGTTGATAAACAAATGAAAAAAAGAGAAAACCCAGATACATTGTCTGTTGTCGATCCTTTTGCGCCGCATAATTAAAAAACTGCAAGTATCAAAGTACTTACAGTATAGTTATAATAATCAAATAACATAACTTTTTTTCGAAAGTTTCATGTTATTTTTTTATTTTTGTCTTTTTTATTTTTTCTTTTCTTTTGAACAAACTTTTGAAACCTAAATTATCTTGGTCTGGTAGAAAAAGGTTTAACATTAATCCTAAAAATGTTGCCAAGAATAAGCCTGTTATTTCAAAAGAACTTGCAATCTTTATGGTAGAACCAGTAATGCTCATTCCGATACCTGTAGCAAGAACTACTGATGAAATAATTATATTTTTGGCATTTTTGAAATCTACTTTTTCATCTATCATAATTTTTATACCGTTAGAACTTATCATTCCAAAGAGCATTAAGCTTATTCCCCCAAGCACTGGCTTTGGAATCATAATTATTATTTGATTTATTGGTGCTATGAAACTCATGATTATTGCCATACAAGCTGCAAGACCTGTAACCCATACACTAGCGACCCTTGTTATACCAACAACACTCGTATTCTCAGCATACGTTGCATTCGGTGGTCCACCAATTAATCCAGATAATCCCATTGCTACTCCATCAGCCATCAATGTTTTACTAATACCAGGATTTTCGATGTAGTTTTTATTTGTCATATTACCAATGTTTATATGATCACCAAGGTGTTCTACCATAGTTACTAATGAGATAGGTACAATAGCAACTAATGCAGGTCCTATCTTCGAACCGTCCACATTTCAAATGCCTTTAAAGCTTGGATACCATTCTCAAGAAGACACATTAGTTATTAAATCAGTATCTAATAATTTATAACCATAACCTGATAATGAATAGTGTAATATCACTGTAAATACATAACCTATGACTAAAGCAATCAATATAGGTATAACTCTTAAAAATGATTTTGCTTTTAACATGAACATCGCTGCTGTTAAAAATACTATAATTCCTATCAAAATTGATAATCATTGTGGATATTGCTTAGTTGAATCTCATATAAAACCAATATCACTTAATGCACTTTTGACTGCACTAAGCCCAATAATACAAATAATAGGACCAATAACCACTGGTGAGAAGGCTTTCTTAATTCATTTAATGCCCGTTCAATGAATGATGAAACCAACTAATATATATACTAGTCCAACTGCAAATACAGCGATAAAAACTGCATTGTGCCAATCCTTTCATCCTAATCCGATAACCGTCATATATGCTAAACTACTCCCTAAATAAATAGGTACTTTAGCCATCGTTAATGCAATATAAATTAATGTACCAAACCCTGAACAAAAAAGGGCCATAGATATATTGATAACTGTTTCATTTGCTAACCCGTTTATAATAATTGGTACTAATACTGTAGCGCCAAACATTGCGAATACATGTTGTAAACTTAATACTAACCATTGTCCAATATTTTTTGGTTTTTGATGGGGTTGAAGTATTAAATCATCTGTTTTATTTTCCATTTTTTCCTCCTACATCTATTTATTCATAAAAAAACCAGTCATATATAAATGACTGGCAATATTTAAAAATAAAATACAATTTGAAAAGATCTCTTTGATTTATTAGATTTAATTCCTTTATAAACTACAAATTTCTTTAAAAACATAATAACCTCGAAACTTTTCTTAAAAGTTATTATACACAATAGTAAAAGAATTTCACTTTTTTTTCAAAAAAATAAACTAATAAACTAATAAACTTTTATGACTTCCAAAAGATAACTTTCTTGATATATATAACGATTATGTTATAAAATTAGAATAACTTAGAGTAAAAGTTTACCTATTTTATATAAATATATTTAATAAATAAAATACAAGGAAGTGATTAACACTATGAACAATTTAAAAAAGAAAAATGTACTTTTTAGAGTATTTATTAGTCTAGTAATATTGCATTTAGTTTTAATTACTACTGGGGACTCTAGCGGATTAGTTTATTTAAAATACCTAAATAGAAATGTGAGCTTGTTACTACAAACACTGTTTTTAGTTATAATTTTGTTTTTAATTATATTCGAATTTATAAAGCTATTATCAAAGATAGAGTTAAAGATTTATGAGCCATCTCAATGAAAAGAATTAAAGTTTAAAAAAGAGTTAATATTAGATTTGATACAATTAACATTTTTAATTGCTCCTTTTATAATTATTTCACTATATGATAATTTCGCAAATATTATTGTTACTACTGAAATAAGATTTTTATACTTTTATATTTCATTACTATCACTTATTATAATTATGAACATAATAGTTTTTTGTCTTTTTGTATCTTATATAAATATAATAAAAAGATTACAAATTCTAAATCATAATATAGAAATTGTATATAACTTTTCAACATTGAACATTGAAACAATGTTTTTTTCAATGTTTTATTTTAATTGATCAGTTTACGAAAAAGACTTTGACCATATAATTTCTACATATATGGTTAACAAAAATAAGGACATAATGATCAAAATAAAAGAAATGAAGTCATCGTTTTTAAATAAATATAAAAAGAATATAGATCCACCAAGAAATACACACCAAATATAATTTAAGTAGTTTAATGAAAAACTGCTATTTTTCTAAACTCAACTAGAAAAAAACAAATATACACTGCACGAACCTAAAAAACGAGTGAGAACTTTCTTTAGGTAATAGCATCTTTTGTGTATATTTTAATTATAGATAAGAGGTATGTATGAAAAGACAAAAACTTTTTTTCAAAAACACATTTAAAAATTTAATAAAAAATCAATTGCAACTAATAATGGTTATTTTATTAATATTTTTATCTGTTTTTGTTTTCACTTCAACGAATTCAACTGTAAATAGATTGAAAAACAGTAACGCTCAGTTTTCGTTAAAAAGTAATTTACATGATGCAATTGTGGATTTAGATAATATTGGATACAAGTATACAGAAGATGATGCTTTTAGAGAAATTTCAAATGAAGAAGTAAGAAATGAAGCTATTTTTTCATACTTGAAAAATAGCTTAGAGAAAAGAGGATGGAGTTTTGATTTTGATAGAGTGGAATCTAGAAAAATCACTCTTAATAACGAAAAAACTTTAAAAATAATAGGATTAGATACAGCTAGAAGTGTTGATAAATTTGTAGTAACAGAAGGTATGAAATTAGATACTTGAAAAAGTTATGAAAAATCTTTATATGACCTTACTACTAGATGAGTATATTTATCTGAATCTTTTGCTCAATCTAACAACATAAAAATAAATGATATAGTTAGATTCGACGAGGACTCATTTGGTTCATCAATTTTAGTTAAAGATAGTAAAACTAAAAAAGTTAATATTGATGACTACAAAAATCAAGATATTAACGAATGAATTAAAAACTCTGATTATTTTAATATGAATTGATTTCAAGTAGTGGGATTTGGTTCAAGCGCAGACTTTGCAACACCAATAATTGATAACACATCTCCACTACCGAATGCTAAAAATGAAGGGTTAGCATACGTTAATCCAAAAGCCTTTGGATGAAACAAAAGTTATGCTGTTAATATTTTTAACGAGAGGGTAATTAAAAAGTTAAGTGAAGTAATCCCTGATATTAACAATTTCAAAATAAATTACTCAAGTACTGAATTGCAATCAAAAGAAACAATTAAGGTAGTCTCAAAACAAGATAAAGAAACTTATTACTCAATTAAATTTAATAATCAGGAAACCAGTGTTGATGATTTATCTAAAATTTTGAACTCTTATTTGACAGATCGAGTAGAATCTAAATCCGTTGGACTAGACTCATATTTTAGTAGTTCTTTACAAAACTCAAATAAAATCGTTTACAGTATAAACGATAAAGATTACTCTATGCACTGAAGAACATCTATGTTCGGAGAGATTTTAAAGTATTTTAGTTTAGTAATGTACACAACAGCTGCAGCTATAATCTTAATTGGTATTGTAATTTTAGTAATTATGTTAAAAAATGAGATTGAAAAATCATTTAGTCAAAATGGAGTTTTAATTTCACTAGGTTACACACCAAGAAGTTTAATTATATCAAACTGTTTATATCCTTTCTTCATATCTCTAATTGGTGGAATTTTAGGATATTTTATTGGTCTACCATTTCAAGTATTAGTAAAAAATATTTTTTCTAATTACTTTACCATACAGTTTGCTGGTATTGACCCCTCAATAGTGGGTCTTGCGGCCTTGGTATTTGGATTATTTTTCTTACTATTGTCAATTACGCTATTAACTTACTGAATAATATTGAGTAAATACTCAACTTTGCAAATGATTAATTATGAAAATATATCTACAACTAATAAATTTAAAATCAAATTGAAGAAATTCTTAACAAAATCTAAAAAGTTTGACTCAAGATTTAAAGGTGCTATTCTTTCTTCATCTATTTCAAAATTTGTTTCAATTATTTCAGTAATGCTTATTGCTTCGTTTTTAGTAACTATTGGTGTGGTTTCTCCGAGCATACTTAATAATTATTTAAAATCTTCATATATTGATAATAAATACGACAATAAGGTTGAGTACTATTCACCAAGCTATAATATACCAACATCATTTTACAAAACTTATAATCCCGGTAGTGATAGTGTTTTACCAACCGATGATTCTGAAAAGTTATACAATATGTACTTAAATAATACAATTAGTGCAGATGTTTATAGTCCAAAAGAAGATGTTGGAACTCTAACAGATTTACTTTATAAAAACTTAAATAAAAAGTTTTTAACAAATCAAGATTTAAAATTAGAGGTTCCAGATGGAGTCGATAAAAACACAGCTTATACAAGTGTTATATCAGGTGTTTGAAATGATTACTCTTATTTTGGATTAAACAATTTTATAGAAAAGAAACAATTATTTGAGTTTATTAAAAATTCAGTTAGTTTAAAAGAACATCTTGATGAGTTAGAAAAATTAAGATTATTTTATATTAATTATCGTAAAACAATTGGTTTAAATTATATCAAGGACATGTATTACGACAAAGATAGTGGTGTTATACGTCCTAACGGTGAGCAAACTAAAAAAGATTTAATAACAGAAGATGATTTAAACGATGACTTACATGAACTAAAAAATGCAAACCCAGATTTCACACCAATCTTATCTAAAGGAAAAATTCAAGGAGATAAAGATCTTGAATTAAGTTTTTATAATGTTTTGGAAAAAGAAGGGTATTCAGTAGTAGGTAAAAGAGTCATTACTATTTATAACTGAATAAAAGCATTCTTTATAAATAACCTTCAACAAGGATTCTTGCAAGGTATCTATGTAAGTTCACCACAACAAGTAAGAAAAATAATGAATGATAGTTTATCTGATGACTCTAAAGAGTTTAATGTTGGTTTCAATGTTATACCTTATAATGATAAAACTGATGATTTAGGTGTATATTTGAATGCTGCTATAAATAGTACTAATTTCAAGATTTATGGAATTGAGCCAAGTAATAAAACACAAAATTTAATTAATGAAAGCAAAAAAAATCTTAGTTCATCATTTGAAAATTTAAATGATATTGTAATAAATGAAACCCTAGCCAAGCAATTAAATATCAAAGTTGGAGATAATATCGCTGTTGATCATATTATTGAATCTTTAAACAACTCAAAAGGTCCTATCAAATTAGATTCATGAGATACTACGCAAATGAACGCTCAGAATGGTAGTGGCTACACAAATCAGCAGGAATTATATTCAAGGTCACTAATAGACCAAAAAGAAAAAGGATGGAAAAATAAATCGATTAGTGAAGAAACAAACGAATTTATTTACAATACCAACCTTGACCCTTCACAACAGTCTTTAATCAAGCCAACTGTTATGTCACAAAAAGTTTCTGAAGGTAAAGTTTTCAAAAGTAACGAAACTATAAATACTACTTATAAGGTTGTTGGGATTTCTAGACAATACGGAAATCCAAAAGCTTGAATACAGAATGAACAAGCTAAAAAAATAGCTAAATTTGATGAAACTAAGGCTGTTTTATTTCAAATATTTTTAGAAGAATGAAGAAAACCTAAAAATACTCCAAAAGAAATGGAAGACTTTATAAACAATATAAATAAATGGAAACTTACTACTAATAACGAAGGAAATACTCTTAAAAATTATCAAGACAAGTTTAAGGACTTTTTGGAATCAGATATTGCTAATTTAGACAAAATTTTGAAGCTATTTGAAAATGAGTACCCTTTATTTAATTACAAAACTTCTCAGGATACATCGTTCTCAGATATTTCTAAGGGGTTAACTTCATCACAAAAATTTGGAGACTTCTCAAGTTATGGATTAAATGGTGGTGAAACAAGTAATGGTTCAATGAATGCATACAAAACAGGAACTATCAATGATGCTCTAAAAATAGACTTAGCAGAAAATATAGCAAATAGAATAGCACAAAATATTAAGTTTGTTATATATGTGATAATAGCTATTGCACTTATTCTTTGTTTGATAATAATTATGTTGATTGTTAACTTAGTTATTGTTAAAAACCAAAGAATAATAGCTGTTATGAAAGTTTTAGGATACAAAAATAGATATTTATTGAAGTTATTTATAGGTATGTATATTCCTTTGGTTATAATTACTTCAATTATTGGGTATGGAATTGGAATTGCAGTTTGTGCAGCCATAATATCTAATTTATACCAATCTTCAATTGTTTTACCATTCTTTGCATTTACATGGTGATATCCAATTTTAACATTAACAATCGTAGGTGTAATATACACTTTATCTTCAACAATTAGTTGAAATATACTTAAAAGAATTAGATTACTTTTAGCAATTCAAGAGTAAAAAAGGAGGAACTATGAAAAAACTACTTAATTTATTTACAGGTATTTTAATGCTTTCTTCATCAACAAACATGTTGGTCTCTTGTAGTGCAGGATCTGGTTCGTATGATGAAATAAAACGTCCGGACCCAGTCTATCCATTTCAAAAAAAAGGTTTTGAAAAATTTCAAGAAGACAAATTAGATATTAGTAAATATGTCTATACTTATGATTTGATAAAGGATGTCAACAACGCTTTTGAGATGGCTGGTTATAGTTTGAATAATTTAAACTATACTGTTTATAGAAATGCTTCTTTATTAGAAAAAAGTTTAGATGATAACTTACTAAGAAATGGGACTTACAAGTTTATAGTAACTAACAAGTTAGCTTTAGAAGATGAATTGATTTTTCAAATGAATGTTACAAATTCAAGATACTTACCTGATATAGTAAGAACACTTAAACTTGGTTATATTAATGACAATCGCAAAAAAACAGTATTAATGAAAATGATGTTTATGAATTTAACATTAATCAAATTTATCGATGAAATAGCAGAAGAGATGTTAAAGGAAGATGCAAATATAACAATAGAAGAGAATAAAGCTATAATTAATTTTGGTGATTTTGATAAAGAAAAAAGAAAAAGCTTTTATGGAGAAATTATATTAGAATTCAACATTAAGAAATCAGAAGAACCTTGACCTGGTGAAAAGGATATCAATGAATTAGCTGGAGAAGATGCAAAGAACGAACTCGGCGTTTTGTCATCTAAAAAACCTTTTTCCATAATTATGCAATATATTACATTAAACTTTGCATCTCGCTTAGACCTTTTGGGTATTCTTATAAACGATCTTAATATTGAAGGCGCAGTGATTGAATCGAAAGGTTCAAACAAGTTCACGGCAACAATTAAAACACGAGAAAAAGTAGGTAATGATGAATATCCTACAAAGTTAAAGGGAACATTAGAGTTAACCTTTACTTATTTTGAAACATAATTTTTTATAATATAGTAAACTAATTCAAAGAAAGAGTGGTGAAATAATGAACATTCAAAAGAAAAAACTTTTATATTCCTCAATTGGTGTTTTGTTATTTTTACACATTATTTCAAGCACTCTTATTGAACTAAATGTAATAGAAAAACCTTTAATGTTTGACTTTGCTTTTAGTACTTTAACAAACCTTATATTTTTAATATCACTATTATTTGCTATCATAATTGAATTGATTAAACTTTATTATCAGTTGATAAGTAGTTTATATAAAATCATTAACATTAAAAAACTCCACTCCACTCATGAAATAATTAAGAACTTAACTCAATTTACATTGATTGTTCTTCCAATTTTATTTTTAAATTATTATGATTTTTTAAGCCTTGAGTTTATTGATATAAATACAAAAGTTCTATACTCCATAATTGGATTAGATTTTATATTAGTGGCATTTGCTATCATATTATTATTTTTGATGCTAGCAGTAGATATATTCAGAAAAAAAATTACCTTTTTGAAGTTAGATGACAATTTCTCGAACTTCTTAATAGCAAACAACATTGAAAACTCATTTTTCAGTATTGATGTTTTTTCATTTGAGTTGGGCCAAGAAAATATAGAACTTGAGATTTACACTTTCATGGTTCAAAAAAACGAAGAAATTACTTGTTTAATAAGTAATAGAAAAACCGATTTCTTAAACACGCTAAAAAAAGGTTTTTGCCCTCCAAGTAGTATGTCTTTTAATAAATAACTATTTAAATAACAAAAGATTAAATTCTAAAGGAGAAAATAAAATGAAAAAATTAATAAGTTTAATAGCAGCATTCGGAATGGTAACATCGACCGGTGCAACAGTAGTTGCTTGTGCGCAAAAAACTACAGAAGTCAAACCAGAAGAAAATAAAATAGTAGATCTTGAAAATGATACTAATTTAGTTAAATCTATATTGGCTGGTAATATGGATGAAAATGGGATTATTAATGCAGAAAAAGGGATTAAAGAGACCGCAATAACTGAAAATTCTATATTAACATCATTTAACTGAATGAACACTTTGAATCTTTCTAATGATGATGTTCAAATCAAAAAAGTAGAGAATACAAAAAAAAAATATAAGATTGAAGCAAAAGCTGATTCAAAAAGAGCAATAGGAGCTACTACTATTGATGTAAATCAAAATATAGACTCAGCAACTGTATTAAAAAATATAAATATCGGAAATATGTATGTTGCAAAGGGTATTTTTGATCAACAACGAAAATTCTTTGATGGTGATTATATAAAACAAAATGGTGGTTCTGAAAATAACTCAAACTCAGAATTTATAAAAACAAACGAAAATACCAAAATCGATGGTAATCCAGGTTACATACCATATACATTTGCAATGCAAAATGCAGGTGTAGCCAACCCACTAATAGAATACCTAAAATCAGATTTATTCATTGGTGCAATGGAAATTATCGGAAAAGCAAATGATATTGGAATAGAAAAAAATGTTTTTTTAGATAAAATTAATGTAAATCTAGCATGAGTAACTTCGTTGTCTGGAGTTTTTGCAAATACTAGTAAAACAACAACTTTTGATTTTAAATTAAAAGAAGAGAACAGAATAGTATTTGGAGAACACATAAAAGATTCAAAAGAAAACAAAATAAAGTTGAATAAAACTATTTATAATAGTAAAAATAAAAAAAATATTGTTGAAAACATATATTCTCAAATGGATGAACAATTCAAAAAGACTGTTAGTATAGAAGAATTAGTGAATTTCTCAAAAATTCATTATTCAAATGATGACGCTATTCCATCTTTTGAAATTATTCCTGGTGGACAAAATATATATGGTATGGATGCTTTAGCACCACTTGCAATGCAAATTGGTGGATATAAGGGAACGGAATATACTGAAGGAAAATATAAACCATCTCAAACAGAAAGTGGTAACCTTGGATACGAGATTACATTAGTTGATTAATATACAAAAAATTGTTCTTAGGAACAGTTTTTTTATTCTTGAAACTAAAAGTTGACTGTAAAACCTTTCTTACTTTTGCTAAAATTAATAAATAAAACGAGGTATGTATGAAGAATTTAAAACATAATATTTTTTTTAAAAAGACTTTAAGCATAACTTTTGGTATTTCCTTTTTGTATAATCTTTTACCTTATTTAAGTAATCAGCTTCCTTTTTATTTAAATTTGATTTTTAATTGTTCATTATATATTTATAGTTTTTTTATAATCTTAAAAATAAATAAACATTTAGCGGAGAATTATCAAGTAAGTTTAAAAAAAGATGATTATAAATTATCATTTATTAACCAAAATCTTGAAAAAATAATATTTTTGATCATTCCTTTGTTGTTATTTGAACAAGGTTTGAATGTTGCTTTTTTTGATTTAAATATAACAAGTTCGTTACAACCTCAAGGAATTTTAGTGGGATTTCTAATTGTTTTTCTAATTATTTTATATCTATTTTTTATTTTAATGAAGTCTTTGTATAAATTGATACAAACCTATGTGTTTAAAAAAGTTTTATGCATTGTAAAAAGAACCAAAAACATTTTTTTAAGATTTAATCTAAACGAAAGTATGTTGAATAAGTTTTTATTCTTTTTAAATGAATGATTATTAAATTTAAAAGTTTTCTTGTCTTTTTTGGAAAGAAAAAGAATATTTTTTGAAATTAAACAAACCCAAAAATTAATAAAACAAAAAAAATCATTATGATGAGTAAATATTTAATTCTTCCTTTTAAAAATAAAAGAAAGAAAAGGAGTTTACTATGGAAAATAATAAATGTTTTAATAAAAAAGCAACTTATTTTATAGCAGGAGCTCTTGTAATAACTATTTTTGATTCATTGATATTATTATCAATTTCAGTGAGAATGATTATTTATATCACCAAAGGAGAATGACTTGCTCCTATAATTCAAGTCATACCTATGGTTGGTCTTATAATTTTACTAACTTTTGAGTATATATTTATATTAAGTTTTTTTAAACGTAAGAGAAAGTTAAAAAGCCCTATGAACAACCAAATGACCATTTTATACGAAATTGAAACTGGAAATCCAAAAAAATTTAAGATAGAGTTAATTTTATTTTACTTTTCTTATGTTTTTCTTACATTGATGGGCGGATTAGGGATTATTCCCTTAGTATTCATGATAAAAGGACATAAAGCATATCAAAACTGAAAGTCAATTAATCAAAAAGTTATAAAGAAGAATGTTATAGAATAAAATTTTGCCCAATTCATAAATTGGGTTTTTTTAACCTTTTTCAAACAAAATTGAAGTTCTTTTATGAACCTATTTAGTTTCTAACGTATTTATTATTGATACAAGAACATTACTTTATTTAAAAGTCTTTATTTAGTAAAAAAGTCATTACCACTTTTTTAGTATTTATTGATTTTTACAATCAGTTTTTATTTTTTTTATGTAAGATTTTGTACTGATAGAGTCTGAATAAACTAATTAATAAGGGTGTTTTTTAAGGATTTTTTCTATCCTTATAGAGTTTGAAGGCTCTCCGCATCATTTTTGTTTGCATTTATAAATTAAAAGAGTAGTATTATTTCTAGTTTCAAGGAGTGAAAAGCATGAATGAAGATCAAAAAGTTCAAGATAATAATCTTGAATGGTATCAGTTATCAAATGAATCTATATATGAAAAATTAGAGGTAGATCCTAATAAAGGACTCTCAAAAGAGGAGGTTTTAAATCGACAAGAAACTTTTGGAAAAAATATACTTCCCTCATCAAAAAAACCTAGCATTCTAATTATATTTTTAAAGACCTTTTTAGATCCTTTAAGTATGATAATGATGCTTGCAGGATTTTTATCATTAATTATTTCCTTAGTATCTGGAGGTTTGACAGCACCAGATATAGTTGGTTTAATCATAATTGCTCTAATAGTTTTTATAAATTCTATAATTGCAACAGTTCAAGAAGTAAAATCACAAAATTATATTTCTTCATTAGACTCAAAAGGAAAACAAAAAATTCTTGCACTACGTGGTTCGACTAAACAAGAAGTTTATGTGGAAGATTTAGTTCCAGGAGATATTGTTTATGTAAATGCAGGTGATTTTGTTCCTGCTGACATTAGAATAATTGATAATCAAATGGCTTTGATAGATGAATCTGCATTAACCGGTGAAAATGAACCAGTTTTGAAATTTAGTGAAATCATTGATTCAAATAACTTAGTTTTAGGAGATCAAAAAAATATTGCTTTCATGTCCACATTAGTAATGGAAGGAAAGTTGCTTGGTGTGGTCTTTGGTACAGGGAGTGAATCACAAATAGGAAAAATAGCTACTAAAATTACTGCCCACAAAAAGGAAAAAACACCATTAGAGAATAAAGTTATAAAATTAACTACTATAATCGGATTGGTTTCAATAATATTAGGAGTTATATTGTTTGTAATGTCATGGTTTATGAGAGATGAATTATCATTAAATATGAGACCATGAAATAAACTTATGTTAATCGCTGTTTCAGCTGCAATTTCAATCATCCCAGAATCTTTAACAATTATAGTTAAAATTTGCTTGATGATTGCCACTAAAAAGATGGTAAGAAAGAACGTTATTATCAAAAATCCGAAGTCAATTGAAACTTTGGGTAACATTAACGTTATTTGTACAGATAAAACCGGTACATTGACTCAAAATAAAATGACCGTAGATAAGGTTTTTTGCAACTTTAGGGAGTATGAGATCAATAAAATAAAATACACAGATAATAAAGAACTTTTTAATTGTATTTCACTTTGTAGTGATGCAATCGTAACTAAAACTAAAATTGGAAGCCCAACTGAGTTAGCGACAATTGATTTAGCTTTGAAAGCAGAAGTAAATTATTTAAAAATTAGAAAAACCAATAAACGCTTAGATGAAATTCCTTTTGATTCTAAACGAAAAATGATGACTACTTTAAATTTGGTTGAAGGCCAAAAAACAGTTTATTCAAAAGGAGCGTTGGACTATCTGTTAAAAAATTGTACACACAAGTTGATCGATGGAGAAGTGACATTATTAACAGAAAACGACAGAGAAATCGTAGCAACAACACTTAATAAATATGCAAGTCAAGGTATGAGAGTTTTAGGATTAGCTACAAAAACGATTTCTAAACCAAAAGAAAGATACGAAAACAGTTTGATATTTTTAGGTGTTGTTGCAATAATTGATCCACCAAGACCAGAAGTTAAAGAAGCCGTTCAAATTGCAAGAGATGGTGGTATTAGAGTAATGATGATTACTGGTGACCATAAAATAACTGCGTATGAGATAGCCAATAGACTTGGTATAGTTGATGATGAACATAATGATGTAATAACTGGTCAAGAAATTGAGGAATTATCTCCAGAAGACTTAAAAGAGAAATTAAAAACTACTAATGTTTTTGCAAGAGTTAATCCGGATCATAAGGCGGTCATTGTTAAATATTTGCAAGAGCAAAAAAATATAGTTGCAATGACTGGTGATGGAGTTAACGATACTCCTAGTTTAGTTAAAGCTGATGTAGGTATTTCAATGGGATTAAGTGGAACAGAGGTTGCTAAGGAAGTAAGTGATGTTATTTTAGCAGATGATAACTTCAAAAGTATTATCTCAGGTGTTAATTCAGGAAGAAACGTTTACGAAAAAATTAAGTACTCAATTTCTTTCTTAGTTGCTTCAAATATTAGTCAGATGATAACAATCCTACTAATACTAGCAATCAATAAAAATCTAGCTCTCGGTTCAGTCAATATCTTATTCCATATTTTTATTGTTGAAACAATAATAGCAATACCAATAGGAATGGAAAGAGAAAGAAAAGGGGTAATGAAAAATAAGCCACCACTTAATAAAAAAGAGAGTATTTTAAAAGGCATCATTTTGCAGATTACCTTAACAACTCTTTTCAACTCATTCTTTGCAATCTTAAACTATCAATTAGCACTTATAATGGTTCATGAAACACCTGAAATCGCTGCAGAATTTGCGAAAACTGGTGTGTATATTGCAATAATTTTTGGACCAATATTTTATGCATTAATATATAACAATACATTTTTACCTATTAAGTATAAGAAAAGATCTGAGAAAGTCGATAAATATAAATTCAATTACTACCTGTTAACATTTATGATTTTAGCAATATTAGTTACCGCAATAACATTGCTACCAATTCAAAGTTTAAATAGTTTTTTTGAATTTAGAACTGTTGGTATGCCACTATATATGTTATTTGCCTTCTTTGCTAGTGCATTAATTCAGCCTTTCTTTATTTATAGTAGTTATCTATTCATAAAATGAGCAGTCAGCTGCTATGAAGCAAAAAGAAAAAGTAAAGAAATATAAAAAACCCTATGGGTTTTTTATTGATATTTATTAGTAAAAACTTTATACTTAAAGTGTTGTGTATTTTATTTAATGGGTATGCAATCACATATGGGAATTCATCAACCTAGTGCTTGTTTATTTTAATAAAACAAGTGGTTGTTGTTCGAACCATTATGGAAGACTAACGAATAAAACCATGAAAGGTAGAACAAAAAATATGGCAAAAGATTTAACAAGAGAACAGTTATGGGATGCTGGAGCGCAATTTGGACACCAAACAAAACGCTGAAATCCAAAAATGAAACCATATATATATGGAGCAAAAAATAAAAATCATATCATTGATTTACAACAAACAATTTGAAGGTTAGAAGACGTAAAAAAATTCGTTACTAACATTGGAATGAAAAAAGAAAAAATCATCTTTGTTGGAACTAAAAGATCAGCAAAAAGTGCTGTTAAAGAAGCTGCATTAAGAAGCGGAAACTTTTATATAAACTCAAGATGATTAGGTGGTACTTTAACAAATATGAAAACCATCTCTTTACGTATTAAAGCTTTATGAAACATAGAAAACGAAGAAAAAACAGGAAAAATTAATTTAAGACCTAAAAAAGAGCAAATTTTAATAAAAAAAGAAAAAATGAAATTAGAAAAAACTTTGGGTGGTATTAAACAAATGCATAAATTACCAGCAGCAATGTTTGTGGTAGACCCAAAAACTGATGAAATAGCAGTTAAAGAAGCAAGAAAGCTAAGAATTCCAGTTATCGCTATTTGTGATACAAACGTCGACCCAGATATGGTAGATTTTGTAATTCCTGCAAATGATGATATTCAAGAATCTGTTAACATAATAACAAACTACATTGTAGATGTTTATGCAGACGCTGCTGGGTTCAAAATGCAACCAAGCACACTAAAAGTAGTGGCACAAAAACGCGAAGAAAGACCTCAAGGTCAAAGACCATCAGGACCTGGAAGAAGTTACAACACTAATTCATCAAGAACTGATAATAACGAAGAAAACTCAACAGCTACAAATGTTTCTGTTGATCAATAAGGAGAAATATATGGCAGTTACACCACAATTAATTAAAGAATTACGTCAAATCACATCAGCTGGTATGATGGACTGTAAGAAAGCTTTGGAAGCAACAAACGGAGTTATTGATGATGCAATAGTTTGACTAAGAGAAAATGGTCTTGCTAAGGCAGCTAAAAAAGCTGATAGAATAGCAGCCGAAGGTGTTGCTTTTGCTAAAACCAACGGTTCAAGAGCAATTATTTTCGAAGTTAATTCAGAAACTGACTTCGTTTCAAAAAACGAAAAGTTTATGAGTTTAATCAACCAAATCGGAGATGCGCTTCTAAACTCTAATGTTACAACTCATGAAGAAGCATTAGAAGTTAAATTAGCTTCTGGACAAACAATAAAAGAAGCTTGCATTGAAGCTACTGCAACTATTGGAGAAAAAATCGAGTTAAGAAGATTATCTGTTGCTGAAGGTGGTACTTTATCAATCTATAACCACGCAAATAACAGAATATCAGTTTTACTACAATTTGAAGGTGATATTTCTGCTGATGATGCGTATAATATATGTATGCATACAGCAGCTATGGCACCAAGATATTTGGCAAAAGAGGATGTTCCTCAAGAGTTTAAAGACTCAGAAATGCACATTATTAAAGAAACCACAGATCTTACTGGTAAGCCAGAAAATATAGCAGAAGGAATTTTGAACGGTAAATTGAGCAAAAAACTTGCCGAAGTTACTCTTCTTGAACAAAGTTTCGTAATGGATGAGAAACAATCAGTAGGTAAATTTATAAGTTCAAAAGGAGCAACTTTAAAACAAATGTTTAGATTTGAAGTTGGTGAAGGAATTGAAAAGGTGACAACAGACTTTGCTGCTGAAGTTGCTGCTCAGTTGAAAGGATAGTTTTTATGATATTAGCGTCAGCCACATGAGGAACAGATGGTTCTCTTAAAGAAAATAATTTATTAATACTTCTTGTAGTATTATTATTATCAATTATTATACCCGCTGCTTGTTCATATATTTATATGTATAAGTTCACAAAAAATCAAAACAAAAAATTAATAAATAAAATAAGTTTATTTACGATATTAGGAATGCAAGCTTTAAGTTTTGTAGCAGTGATTTTAGGGATGTTGTTTTATTTCGGGCAATTCTTTTTAGAAGAAAACCCAGATTTAGCAAGAGTTCTAACTATTACTTTTATAGCAATTGCATTTGTAATGTGCGGCGTTTGATATTTTTTATTAGGGTTTATGCCGCAAAATATTTGAATAATATTTGAAGAAGATCAAATTATGTTCATGGGAGAAAGTATCAAATATTCTAAGATCAATAACATTATTAGTGATACAAAAAGTAGCAAATTCTTTATAAATTATTTAGAAGGAACAAAAAGCTTAAAAAAAGTAAAACTTTCTAAAAATAGTGTATTGGGTCAATTCTTCGCTCAAAATGTTGAATTAACAGGTCATAAAGTTGAAGAGATGAGCCAACAGGAATACTTTGCTAAGAGATTAAAAGAAATTAAACTTGTAGCTACAGATATAAGCACACCATCAAAAGCTACGAAAAAAGAGACACCTAGTAATGATGTTAAGGAAAACGGAATAAAAAATGATAACATCTCTTCTAATGAGGCAGAAGTTAAAGAAACTACTAAAAATAATGAATAAAAAAATATCTCAAATAACGAGATATTTTTTTATTTTGTTATAGAATTAATTTGTAAAAGGCAGAGGTAGCTTCTAAATAGAAGTTTGAGAAATACTCTTAGAACCTGATCTAGTTAATACTAGCGTAGGAAGACCTAAACATAAAAAATCTGCTTTTTCGTGAGGATTTTTATGAAGAAATATTTTAAAGATAAACTATTATTTACATCAATTTTATTAACTGTAGTACGTTGTATACTTGTATTATCGCTATCAATCATTGGAACAATAAAATTATTATCCGTTAATATCTTTGACAGTGACGGAGGCACAAGGGCACCTAATGTTGGTGAAACAATTTTAATATGTTTTATGTTTATAGCAATTTTTATTATGTATTTAATTCTTTCATTATCAAGTCTAATGAAATATATATTACAACCAATAAGAGATAAACAATCATTGTGATTAGCTATTTTTTCTATAAACATTGAACTTGTTATTTTTAACCTTATGCAAATCAAAAAGATCAAACTAATCAAAAAACCAAAAAAATGAAATATATTCGACATTTGTTCAATGGGTGTTCTTTTAGGGGTTTACCTAATTTTGTCTTATGTTAGTGGATTTATACCACCAATGCCATTTTGAATTACTTTATCAATTAAATATATACCTTTATTTTTTGGAACTTTTTTACTAACTTTTACACAATCTATTACTTTATGTTTGATTGCTGGTATTGTTCCTTTGATTATGCCTGGAACTGCTATTTATACTGCTTATCAATATATATTGGACTACTTTATACCAATTAGTAGCATAGCATTAGCATCATTGTTTGTTCCTACAAACTTAACAAAAAGTAAATTTAAAAATTATATATTCTGAAGTGGATTTATAACATTACCCATCATAATTATATTTTTATCAAGAGTACTTGCTGGAGTTGTGTTTTGGTTAAATCCTAATGCAATTGGTTCTGATCCATCATATGCGTTCGAGTGAAAAAATACACTAGTTTACTCATTAATTTATAATACATTTAATACGATGTTTGATTATGTAATTTATATGATTACTGTTCCAATAATTTGCGAAAACTTAAAGTTCTTGAAAACACGTTTTCAAAACCAAGTTAATAATATGGAAATGGAATAATTGAGCAACTCATATTTTATGTATACTAAACTCTTTTGAATTTTATCCACTAACACTTTATTTTTGATTTAGCAAAATGTAGTTTATTTTTTGCTATAATCAATAAAGCGAGGTAAATATGGCATTAAAATTTAAAAGAGTTTTATTGAAAATCTCGGGCGAGGCTTTAAAAGGGTCTGAAGAAATTTATGATAAGGATAAACTTGGTGATGTTGCCCGACAGGTTATAGAATTAACCAACCAAGGTCTACAAGTAGGAATAGTTATTGGTGGAGGAAATATTTGAAGGGGTAAATTAGCAGGTACCCTTGAGTTGCATAGAATTGAAGCTGACTATATGGGTATGTTAGCTACTATTATGAATGCTTTAGCATTTGAAGCAACCTTAAGAAAAATTGGATTTGATAAAGTTAAAGTTTACTCTTCACTTGAAATCAAGACAGTTACAAATGCTTACAATTATAGAAATGCTAGAGAGAAATTAGACGAAGGCTACGTTGTTATTTTTGCTGGTGGAACAGGGTTCAGTTACTTTACAACTGATACTGGAGCTTGTATTAGAGCAATCGAAATAAAAGCCGATGCTTTACTAATGGCTAAAAATGGTACTAAGGGAGTTTATGATTCTGATCCCAACACTAACAAAGAAGCAGTTTTTTATGACTCATTAAGTCATAGCGATTTAGTAGTAAATAATTTAAAGGTTATGGACTCAACTGCTGCAACTTTATCAAGAGATGGACATCTTGAAATTGTAGTTTTCGATATGAATGGACATGATAATATCATCAAAGTTGCTCATGGAGAATTAGAAGCCACTATTATTAAATAAGGAGATTTAAACATGATAAATAGTTTAATTGATACAACAGAAATGAATATGTTAGAAACTATCGAAAGTTTCAAAAATTATTTAGCAAAAGTTAGAACAGGAAGAGCAAATGCTTTGATGTTAAAAGGTGTTATGGTTGATTTTTATGGAACTATGACTCCAATTGAACAAACATCACAAATATCAACACCAGAACCACAACAAATAGTTGTTAAACCATATGATAGAAGTCAAATTGGTAACATTATTAGTGGAATAAACAAGGCTGACCTTGGACTAAATCCAATGTCAGAAGCTGATTTAATTAGAATTAAAATTCCACCTTTAACTGAGGATGTTAGAAAAGATTTAGTAAAAAAAGTTTTTAAAGAATTAGAAACTTTTAAAATACGAGTTAGAAATGAACGTCGAGATGCTAATGATAAGATCAAAAAAGATTCTTCTGTTCCTGAAGATGTAAAAAAGGATTCAGAAAATAGCATTCAAAAGTTAACTGATAAATATATAGGACTTTTAGATGACTTGGCAAAAGAAAAAGAAAAAGACTTGATGACAATATAAAATACAAAAAATAAGTATTTAACATACATTATTTTTTGTATTTTTCTTTTAAGGAGGATGTATGAATTGTTCAGTTTGTAAAATAATAATAACGGCAGAAGATAAATTTCTTGTAGATAATATAGAGGGTGAAATTGCTAATTATCACACTCAATGTTATATCGAAAAATTTGGTGATATCAAGCAGATTGAAATTTTAGAGTATAAAAAAAATATAAAAAAAGATAAATTAAATAGGTTTTCTGCGTTCAATGTATTATTTTTGTTTATGTTGGTTATTTCTATTATTGTAATGGCAGCATATATAATTTATTCTTTAGTGAGGTAGTACAATGGAAGTTTGTTTTTATTGCAAAGAAATAATTCAAGAAAACTCTGCTTTTATAACTGATATATTTGGTGAAAACGATTGTTTGAAAAAATATCACGTAGATTGCCACCAAGAAAGAACTAATATTTATAAATATAATGAAAAACTAAACGATGTAGAAGTTAAAAATGTAACAAAAAAAGCCAAGTTAGTAAATATAATCTACATCTCTTTGGCAATTATCTTTTTTATCGAAATAATATCAATTGTAATAATTTTAGTTTTAAAGCATTCCTAAGATTCTAATTCTAACAGCATTTGTTTACATTCTTCACCAGCCCTATAAGCGTATTCCTCATTTTCATAAGGTATAACACGGTGGCAAGGAATCAATAATAATATTGGGTTTTTTTGTACAGCTCTAGTAACAGCTCTAATTGAATCCAATCTTTTTAATTTTCCAGCTAATTGTTTGCAAAAAATTGTCGAACCTGGAAGAATTGTCATTAATTCTTTTCATACTTCTTTTTGGAATTCGGTACCGACTACATATAAATCATCAAAGTCTATATCCAAGATTTCTTTATTAAAGAAACTATTAAGCAAATTTGAATGTTTGTTATCTAAAATTTCATTAGTTTCAACTATGTCAAACTCATCAGTTTTAAATCAATTTAGTAGATCTTCATTTTCAAAACCGATATATGCAATTTTTTCTTCTATTAATCCAACTTTAAGTTTAAAGTTATCATATTGATAATTGTATACTCGTATTTCTTTCATTGTTTACCCTCTTTTACTATATGTATATTTTATCGCACTTAAAGGTAAAAACGAAATTTTAAAATTAAAATCATTTTACATTTAATATACATTGATATATACTAAAAACAAGGGGTGTAATATGGGCTTTAAAATAGGGGTGTTAGTAGTCTATAATAATCAAAATTGAGTTATTTTAGATATACAAACAAAACAAATATCAAATGGAGAGTTAAGTTTTCTGAAAATCAAAAATATATTAACACAAGAGGTTTTAAATATTGATTCAAGATATGTTAGAGAATTTGAAATAAAACAGAAAACACAAAGTGAAAATATCGGGGACGTAAATATACATAATCAAAGTTTGGGTGATACCGCCTACATTAAATCATTATTTGATGAAGTTGGTGAGGTAAACACAAACGAGTTTTTTGATTTTGACGAACATTCTAGTCTGGAAACTAATAATCAGAATGTATCAAATTTCGATAGATATATACCCAAAAAAGACATAACCTTTTCTGAAATAACTGATTCTAGTGAAACTACTCGTTTAATTGAAAATTTTCAAACACCTAACTCTCAAAAACACTTTACTCCAAGAAGAAGTTTTAATACATATGAAAATTTGAATAATACGCCAGTAAATGAAACATTAACTGATATGAAAAATAGTGGTATTTGAGAAGAGAAAATGGCTTCACATAAATCAAATTATTTTTCTAACCCAGGTCAAAACATCCATGTTCCAAGAAGAACTTTGAATAATTCAAATACACAAGAAACTTTCCATAATAATGTAGAAAATAATCGTGAACTAGAACGGGCACGTGAAAACTTGTTCAACTCAGGTGAACATAATTTAAAAGAACAAGTTTCATTAGAAAATATATCAAATGAACTTCTAAATAAAAATCTAGATAAATCACAAAATATGTATGACAATGTGAAAAGCGAAAACATAGTTGACATAAAATCAAGTGAGCAAAACTTAAGTCAACAGAAGCAACATTTCATAGTAAGAGAACAACAAAATAATAATCATTCAGATAAGACTGCCAATATTAATGAAAATTACAGAGAAAAACGAATGGCTGATAGTAATTTCATAAATAAAATGAATGAAAATAACTATGAGACAAAATTTGAAGAAAAATTAACAGTTAATAATAGCTCAACTTCTGACAACACCGTAATAAAAAGTTTGAATAAGAAAGCTAATTTATACAAAGAAAAACATTTTGAAGCACTTGAAACTGGACCACTTAATACAAAAAAACTACTAGATAATTTTAATAAACAAAAAAATATAAAAGATGCTTTGGACGAGAAGTATATCCAAGATAGTAACGAAAAGAGTAATACTTTATTTTGAAATAACTCAAACTTTGATAAAACGGAGTTAAATAACTCTAAAATATACAGAAAATTTAAAAATATGTCCGGCTGATTGATTACAGTGTTTGTTATCTTCTTAATAACCCCGATAGTTGGTTTATTTATGAAGATTGCTAACTTCTATATTAATTCACCAGAGCACACTATTTCGTTTGAAATATTGAAGCAATTTTTTCTTTTTCAATCAAACTATAATGATGGTAATCTTGTATATTTTATTGCAGATGTACTTATAATTATTGCTACTCCAGCTCTTTTTTTAGTCTTTATTACTTTTTCTCTAATTTATTGAGTTTCAGTTGGTAATAAGCAATATAAGAAATTAGCATTCTATAACTTTCAGTTACAATCTAAGATTGAAGTAATTGATTCTATCCAAGAGTTTAATAATGAATCAAGTTTATACTTAATTAAAGTTCATAATGATATGAAAAAAATTAAAAAAGAAATTAAGAACTTGAAAGAAGAAAAAAAATTAACAAAACACGTTAATAACATAGAAAAACCGTATAATATGACACATTAAACAAAATAAATTTCCCCTAAAACTTTAATAATCTGTAGCAAAACTTAAAAGAAAGGCAGAATCAAATAATGAAAAGTTACAGTATTTTGGAAATAAAATTAGACTCAAGAATGATTACGGAGATAAAAGTAAGATATAGTTTTTTAGATCAACAAAAATGCTTTGATTATACATTTAAATCTTTAACACAAGATTCAAAGAGACCAATTGAAATAACAACTTTAGAATTAAGAGAAACTATTGATACTGACCATAATTTTATTCTTTCTAATGTAGAAAAGATTTTCCAAAATTATCAAGGAACAAATATTTGAATTATTTTTCAACAAAGAATAGTTAAATAAAAAGGTTATTCATTATTGAATAACCTTTTTATTTTTTTTAGAAAGTTGAATTTTTTTATAATATAAAAATCCACTAGGTATTAATATTAATAAACCAATTGGTAAATATATCAATATGCCATAATATTCTGAGACAAATGCTCTAATAGTTGATGCAATACCCAAGAAGATAGCTAAGTATAATGCTGGCAAGTATAAGTTTATCTTTTTAAGATTAATAAATAGAATAACTAATGTAGACATGATAATTGATGATATTAAAAACCCAAATATAAATCATTTTGCTGATGGAGCAAATTTCCTTAAGAATATCTCTGTTGAGTTGAATGTGATTTTATTATTTATTAAGATAATGATTCATATTAAAAATATTAAGTTAATTGCTACTATAATACTAGCGCTAATTGTTACTAGCAATTTGCAAATAGTTTCGCTTTTATTTAAGTTAATTTCGTTTGTTTTTCGTTCTTTTCCATATGTGTACCTCTTTTTCGTTTTAATATCGTTCTAACTAAATGTTAATGTTTTAATTTTGAAAGTATTTACCATATTAAACGTTAATTTAGCTAGTTATCTAGTAAAAGATAGTTATTCTTTAATTTTAAAACAATAATACAAATATAACAATATAAATCTTACTCATTAAAATAGAAAATTTGTAATAAAATAATAGTTGATTAAGTATCGAGGTATGAAATGAAATATTGAGACATTACAGTTTTAACACCAATCATCATTAGCATTTGCTTTACAATTGTAATACTTATGTTACGAAAAGAGAAGTTATCAAAAAATGCTTTACTTTTTTGCTTGGAAGTGGCAATATTTTGATTATGTTCAAGTTTATTAGGCTACGAGTTAGTGTACCTTAAAGACTCATTGGCAAGAAGTTTAGAAAACAGAACATATCTAATAATTTTGTTGATAATATCTTTAATATTTATCATAATACTTAAACCATTTGCTACATTCATTACAGGTATAATAAAAAGTAGAAAATTATGAATGTATTTATCTTATGCTAGTATTATCTTATTAACACTTCTGATGAACTTTCTAAAAGTTAGCAATATATACGTCTTCATTATATATTCAATTTTATATGCTTTTATTCTTTCTACATCCACAATACATTACTTGTTTTTAAATGAACAATATTTTTATCGTATAAACACACTACCGGTTACTTGAGTCATTTATACAATTATTGGTTTTTCTGGTTTGTTAGGTACATTTATAGGGCAACTTCAAACAATAGTGTTATCTTCTGAAAATTTTACTTATACCAATTTATTTGTTCTACTTTTTATACCTATATGTTTATATTTAAATTTTACGCAAAAGGAGAATAAAAATTTAGCTAGCTCTTTTGATGAAAGTATTCGATCACAATTACCCAGAAAGAATAATTGAAATTTTTTCACTATTTATATAATTACATTTTTAGTTTCTTGTGCAGGTACTTTAAGTATGTCCTTAACAACAAAAATGTTTATTGCCTTCCAAGGCATTTATAATGGTTACTCAAATGACCTTGTAGAAACACTATTAAGATTATATGACTTCAATTTCATTATTCCTTCAGTGCTGATTTCTTATCTTATCTTCAAATTTGCAACTCCACATTTCAATCAGAAGTATCTATTATTTACAAGTTTTTTTACATTATTCTTATTGTACGTAGTGTTAGCCTTCAATAAAAATCCTTTCACATTTATGATTTTAAATATCCTAATAGGGGTATGCTACACACAAATAATTTACTCTTTATTTAGCTTTTGTATGTTTTGGAATTATCGTGCACCAAAAAACCCTGTAACAGGCTTTTTTGGATCGGCTTTATTTGGTGGTATGTTTTTGAATCAAGTTATTGAAGAAACCTTATTAAATTCTAAGGTAGGTGTGTTTAAGTATTTTAAATCAGTAGATGAAATTTTAAAAACCAAGCAACTATTAACAAACGATAGTATAATCTACGAGAGTTTCATTGATTCTATCACTGTTATTATGACTCTCTCTTCGCTGTTAGTTCTGCTTGCTATGTTTATATTCTATTTTACTCATAAGTATATTTTTGCAGACTACATTAACCCAAGGTTAGCAGTGCAAAATTTAAAAATAATTCTTAAAAAAAGAGTTATTGAAAAAACCAAAACTCAAATAAAAGTCGATGAGTTAGATAATAATGAAATGTAGGTTTAAATATGTATACAATAAAGAATGAATACTTAGATATTACTTTTAAAGCCGATAGTTGCAATTTTGAAATAACTAGTTTGAAGTTCAAAGATAATGAGGTTTGCTATCAACAGAATTCGTCTTGAAAAAAAACATGACCCTTGCTATTTCCAAATTGTGGAGCTATTAACGGTTATATTAAATATAATGGCGTTAAATATCCTTTACCAAGACACGGTTTTATGAAAAATATAAATAATTGGACAATAAAAAGCATTTATAACGACTGCGCAGTATTATCGTTTTCATCTAATTGTCAATTCTCAAAAATTTATCCTTTTGAGTTTGAACTAGATTTAATTTTGAAAGTCGCTAAAAATGTTTTTTCCATTGATTTCGTTGTAAAAAATGTTGAGGATGTTGATATGTATTATTCATTCGGACATCATCCAGCATTTAAAGTTGATGATTCCTCAAAAATAGTTTTAGAATCAGAAGAAACCTTCTTTGATTCATTCACTCCAGAAGGACTTTACTTAGAAGATGAACAAAATAAAAAAAAGTGAAAGGAAATTATCATTAAGGATGTTGATTTTTCTGAATCAAAGTCTTATTTTTGTGACACCCTAAGATCAAGTTATTTACTATATAAAAATGATTCATTTGAATTTAAACTACCCCTGAATGATTATTCAACATTGGGTCTTTGAAGAGATAATAATGATAGTGGATTTATTTGTATAGAACCGTGGTGTGGTATGCCTGACAAGAGTGGAAATAGTGATCATGATTTAAAAAATAAGTACAAGATCTTAAAATTAAATCCTAAAGAGTCAAAAAAAATATCATTTGAAATGATATTCAATACTAATTAGTCCATACTATTCTGGTTTTTGCTTTTTCATTCTTCATAATAATCCAATATTAACAATTTTAATTCGGGAACAAGTTTTTCTTGGGAAACGGTTTTAAATATTTTTCCTTTTTTAAATATGATTCCTCCGTTTTTCCCTCCAGCTATTCCAATATCTGCGTGCGAAGCCTCACCTGGACCATTAACAACGCATCCTAAAATAGCAATTTTTAATGGAAAATGTAAATTTTCAACAAATGATTCTATCTCCGCTACTACTTCTCGTAACTGAAATTCTAATCTTCCACAAGTTGGACAAGCTATAACTTCAACCATATTATCAAATAAACCAATCGAATTCAGCAATCTTTTTGCTACTTTTATTTCCATAACAGGGTCTTCGCTTAAACTAATTCTAATGGTATTTCCAATACCTCTGAATAATAGGTAACCGATTCCAAAACTAGATTTAATGGCCCCATTCAATAGACTACCTGCTTCTGTAATTCCTATATGGACTGGATAATTTCATATTTCTGAAGCAAGACTGTATGCTTCAATTGCCATTAATGGATCTGTAGCTTTTAAAGAATATATTATGTCATAAAATTCATACTTTTCTAAAATCTCTATATGTTCTCTAAGCGCCTCAACCATGCATTTGGGAGTTCATCCGTATTTTTCAACTAATTTTTTTGGTAAACTTCCTGAGTTTACTCCAATCCTAATAGGTATGTTCTTTTCTTTACATTTTTGTACAACTGCAATTGTGTTTTCCTCGATACCAATATTTCCAGGGTTAATTCTAATTTTTGCACATCCAGAATCAGCAGCTATCAATGCAAACTTATAATTAAAATGAATATCTGCAACTATTGGTATTGGTGATTTTTCAACTATTTCTTGAAGTGCATTTGCATCATCAATCCCAAGCACAGCAACTCTAGCAATTTGACAACCTTCTTTGTATAAGTTATTTATTTCTTCAAGCGTTGCATCCACATCGTGAGTTTTTGAGGTAGTCATTGATTGAATTACAACTTTATTATTACCACCAATTTGAATTTTCCCAACATAGACGGGCCTGGTTTCAGTTCTTTTATACATTATTAACCCCCTACAAATTATATTTTAGTTCTATCATTATCTTTAATTGCAATCTTGCTTTTAAAGTTTCATATTAATTATACACATATTAATTAAATACAAATTTTAGTTATTTTAATTTATATAGTTCAAAAAACCTTAACTACAAGGATTTTTTAGTATAATTAAAGTTATAGGAGTTGAAATAAGTGGCAGAAAGAATTACATTGCGGGACATAGTTGCAATTAATGATGCGCTAACTCATAAAAGCTATGAATCTCGTAATGAGTTTTTGACTTATGTTGATGTAATAGGTGAATATTTAGATGAAACATTTTTCAAACAAGATGCCATAATTGAGAGACTAGTACATTATTGTGAAAAAAGTGCACGTTATTTAAATATACAAATCACTAAAAACGAAAATATAAAATTAACTATAAAACATATTGCGGACTACATAAAAATTTGTAAAAAAGCATTAGAAAAAGCATTATATAGTGATCGAGATATATTCGATTTCAAAATCTTTGTCGAAATTAAAAGTATTGTTCGCTACTTCCTAGAAAAAACCTATGAATACAGCTCATTGTCTGATTATAAGACTTTGTTTGGCATAAATACAGTTGAGTTTCACCAACAAAACGAGACATTCAAATATTTGTATA
The DNA here is from genome assembly GCF_964273395.1 of Spiroplasma endosymbiont of Megachile willughbiella. Taxonomy (NCBI): domain Bacteria; kingdom Bacillati; phylum Mycoplasmatota; class Mollicutes; order Entomoplasmatales; family Spiroplasmataceae; genus Spiroplasma; species Spiroplasma endosymbiont of Megachile willughbiella. The sequence goes on from NZ_OZ187005.1 coordinate 319,156, forward strand.
CTGTTTTTGATAAATTTACATATATTGCTAGGCACCTAAATGATAAATATTACAAAAACATAAAAAGTGATTATAATGAAAATGGTTTGAAATTTTTTGTAGATTTCCCAAAAGATATCGGATTTCTAACTAATAGTTTAATTGATCATGAAAAATTAACTATTTGTATCGAAACAATAACTATATCAAAAGCTTGACATTATATTAGAAGGTTAAGAAATGTATTGGAACATGATTTCGCAGACCCTAGTTTTAAGTACAATATTTCTTTTTCGATAGACTTATTATTTATAATTGTCGGTAGAATAATGATAGCGTTGAATAAATACTTAAAGCCCGAAAGACAACTAATTGAGACTTTGGAAAAACTTAAAGAAAAAGGCGAAACAGTTAAGGAATAAATATGGAACGATGACAATCTTTAAATTTAAATAATTTCAACGGACCCTTAGATCTATTGCTTCATATGATCAAGGAAAAACAATTGAATATTATGGATATCAATTTATTGGAATTATCAAATCAATATATAAAATATATTCAAAAGTGTGAAGAGTTAGATATTGAAGTTGCAAGCGAATACCTTGTGATGGCTGCATATCTTATTGAACTGAAGTCGAAATTATTAATCCCAAAGGAAGTTGTTGAGGTTGATTCAGATTATGAAGAAAATCAAAGACAAGAATTATTATCACGCTTAATGGAATATCATAAGATCAAAGAAGTAACAAGCTTTTTCAAAGAACAACAAGAGGATTCTTTAAAGGTATATAGTAAACCAAAATCTGTTTTCAAGATAACTAAAATTGATGATGATAATTTACCATTAGCGCCGAATAATATTGATATCGATAAGTTTGCAAAAATATTTTTAAAAGCTATTGAAAAAAAACAATCAACTATAATGGAAACTAACACATTGACAAACGTAGATGTATCACCAGAAGAAATTGCTGTTGAAATAAGAAATTTTTTAGAAAAAAATAGAATAAAAAAAATAAAACTAAGTGATTTGATAGAAGAGAAACATTTTACTTTAAGAATGCTAGTTGCTACATTTCTAGCTGTTTTAGATTTAGCGTCTAAAAAAATTATTTATATTTATCAAGAAGTTGATGATGTAATAATTGATTATTTAGTTAGTGAAAGGGAATAATACCTATGGAGTTTAATAAAAAATTAGCAATTACAGAGGGGCTTCTTTTTGTTAATGGAGATGATGGTGTCTCAATAGATGATTTGAAGTTTATTTTAAACACAGAAGAAGACTCTATAATCGAAAAAATACTTGACGCTTTAAAAGATAAATATAGTAGTGACGAAGCCAGTGGTTTAGATATTCAAAAGTTTGCAAGAAATAAATTCAGGATGATAACCAAAAAAGAAAATGCCGAGCATTATGCTAAGTTATCTAATATTAAAACAGAAGCGAAGTTATCAACTGCAAGCATCGAAACTTTGTCTATTATTGCCTACAAAGGCCCAATATCAAAAGCTAAAGTCGAGGACATTAGAGGCGTTAATTGCGAGACGATATTTTATAAATTAAAGTTAAGAAACTTAATTGAAGAAGCGGGTAAATCATCAGAATTAGGGAAACCAATGTTGTATAAAGTTACTGATGATTTCTTAAAGTACTTTAATTTAAATAGCCTTGATGATTTACCAAAGTTAAAAGAAACAATAGAAGAAGAAAAAGATATTTTCAAAAGAGATTAGTTATATGGAACGTTTACAAAAAATTATAGCAACAAGAGGTTATTGTTCAAGAAGACAAGCTGAAACTTTAATCACAAGCGGTAAAGTTAAAGTTAATGGGATCGTAGTTACAGAACTTGGTTCGAAATTTAATTGTGATGTAGAGATTAAAATTAATAATAAAAAACTAGAAATTGTTAAAGAAAAAGTTTATTATTTATTTAATAAACCAAGATTGGTTGTTACTACTATGTATGACCCTAAAGAAAGAAAAACTGTTGCTGACTTTTTTAAAGATAGCAAAATTAGGGTATATCCAGTAGGTAGGTTGGATTATGATGTTAGTGGTGCATTAATAATGACAAACGATGGAGAATTTGCTAACTTTGTGATGCATCCAAAGTATGAATTTAGAAAAACATATCAAGCGCTTTGTGATGGTAAAGTAACTAAACAACAAATCAAAAACTTATTAAACGGTGTTATCATTGATGAAGATTATAAAACAAAAGCAATACATGCTGCATTACTGAAATATGATGATCAATATAATGAGTCAATAGTTGAAATAACTATAGCCGAAGGTAGAAAACATCATATTAAAAAAATGTTAATAGCTGCCGATATAAATTTGAAAAAGTTAAAAAGAACGCAAATAGAGTTTTTAACAATCAATGATATTGAAGTTGGTAAGTTTAGAAGTTTAAAACCACACGAAATTAAACAATTCTACGGCATTTATAATTCAATATCTAAAAAGAATAATAAGGAGTAATTTATGAGAATAGCATTATTTGGAACTGTAGGAGCTGGCAAATCAACAATTTCTGAGTTAATTTCAAAGCAACTTGGTTATGAAATATTTCCTGAACCAATTGATAATAACCCTTATTTTGATGATTATTACAAAGACATGAAAGCAAATGTTTTTAAAATGCAAATCTATATGTTAACAGCAAGAAGTCGACAATTATTAGAAGCAAAATCATTAAAAAATGTAATTTTTGATAGAACAATTCTTGAAGATCCAATTTTTGTTACAGTTAATCATGATTTAAAAACCATGAACGATATTGATTACAAAACTTACACCGATTTTTACGAACAAGTTATAATACCAAGTCTTGGATATAAGTCAGAGTTTGATTTAGTTATTTATTTGAAGTTATCAACAGATAAGGCTATCGAAAGAATTAAAGATAGAGGAAGAATTCAAGAACTAGAAACGCCTTATGAGTATTGGGAGTTACTAAATAAAAGGTACGATGACTTTTTCGAAAGAAGAAAACATATGTTCAATTTCTTAGTTGTCGATGCTGAAAGTGACGATTTAGAAGAAAAAATGGAAATTATTATGAATAAAATATACGAAATTGAACCCAATTTGGTAAAATAAATTAGTTTAAATTATGTGAAAGGAATATTTATGGGAAGAGCTCACGAAGTAAGAAAACAAAGTATGGAAAAAACAGCAGCTATGAAATCTGCTATTTATGGAAGGGCTTCTAAAGAAATTTATATAGCTGCAAAAAATGGTAGTTCTGATCCTGAGGCAAACTTGGCATTAAGAAGTGCAATTGATAAAGCAAAATCAAAACAAGTTCCTACAGATGTAATTAATAGGGCTATAAAAAAAGCAGAGGGTGGCGAAGCTGAAAATTACGTTTCTAATCGTTATGAAGGGTATGGACCCGGAAATTCAATGATAATTGTTGACTCTTTAACTAGTAATGTTAATAGAGCAATAGCAGAAATAAGGGATGCATTTAATAAAAACGGGGGAAAGATTGCCAACTCAGGTTCGGTTTCTCATTCTTTCCAACCTACTAGTTTGTTTGCGTTTGAAGAAAAGTCCGTTGAAGAAGTTCTAGAATTATTGATGGACACAGATGCAGAAGTTAATGATGTTATTGAAGAAGAAGGATTAACAATGGTATATGCATCATTTCAATCTTTTAATGCAGTTAAAACAGCTTTAGACAAAGCGGGTTTAAAGAATTATAAATTGGCAGAAACTACTATGTTGGCTGATGATTTCATTAAAATTAATGATGAAGAAACAAAATTACAGTTTAATAAGCTTATAAATAAATTAAATGAACTTGAAGATGTACAAGAAGTTTATCACAACGTTGAAATTTAAGTAAATATATCATAAAAACCACCATTAAGGTGGTTTTTATAATTAGTTAAGTTTATGAAATTTGTTTTCAATTTATCAGGTTAATCTAAAATTAAGAAACACTTATATATTGATATACTATCTAAAAGGAGATAAGTAATGAAAAAAGTTTTAATATTAATCAGCAGTAACTTTTTATTTTTAATCGGTACAGTCCAAACATTAAGTTGTAGTATTCAAATAAAAAACGATGATCAAAATTTAAAGGACCTTAGAACAATAAATACTAGTTTAGGAGAATTTGAAGGTTATGAGGAACTTCCTTCATTACCATTATTAATTGCTAGAGTAAATAAGGTTAATACCGGCTTAGATTTGAATTCAAGTGATATATCGTTGGTTGATGAAACTCTAACTGTTTTTAATGCTAGAATAAAAGGTAATGGAAAAAATGTGATTGGAGAATGCTTGTTAACATTTAAATACATCCATAAAAAAGGGAACTTAACAGATTTAATAACTAAAACTAATTTAGGAAACATAAAAGATAATACAAATATACCTAGTAATAGCATTTTATTAAATAAAATTAATGATATTAATAATACTAAGTTTACCTTTGATGATATTTCTATATCAGAAGTGAATGAATCAAGTGCAAGGATAAGTGCAAACCCTCAGTCAACTAAGTATGAAGGAGAAGTTTCTATCAGTTATAATTACAAAAAAGTGGAAAGTATTGAAGTCAAGAATTTAATAAAGAAGACTTATTTAGGTAAAATTTACTCACAAAAGAGTGTTTTTACAAGTGAAGAGATACTTGAAGCTGCATCATTTCACAATGATAATTTTGATAAATCCATCTCAGATGCCTTAATAGTTACAAACATAACCTCAACATCAGCTATTATTAAATCAAATAGTAATTATTCTACATTCCGAGGAGAAGTTTTGGTAAATTATGAAGGCAAAGAGAAGGTATCGTTAACAAACTCAATCAAAAATAAAGAGTTCGGTTTAATAAGAGGTGCCAAAAACGACAACGGGCAGGTCAAAATTGATGTTGACGCTTTTTTAAAACAACTTATGCTAGAAAATCCTCATTTTAACACTGAATATATACGAAATGGTATAAGTAACGAACCTTATTATAGTCCAGATAAAAAGAAATATTTTTTGGTTTTAAGTGTGGCGAATAGTCATCCAGTAATCCCGTATAAACATAATACTGGATGTAGTATATATTTTGAAATTGATAATGATAAAACTGTATTCAATAAAAAAGATTTGAAGGATGAAATCAAAATGGTAAACATCGGAGAAATCGATGGATATATTGATAGTTTTAATAGGGATGTTAATGTTGTTTTTGAGAAAATAAATGAATTGAATAATATATCTTTGGATTATCAACTTATGTACTATTTATTAAGTTGGGTCGGAAATAACAAAGTAAAAATCATAGCAAAAAATGATAATCCTACATATAAAGGTGAAGTTGAAATAACATACAATTATAACAAGTTAGATAAATTAGGAAACCTTGAAGAAATCATAAAAGATAGAAATTTAGGTGAAATATTTACCTATCGTTCTTCAGATTACAAAGTTTATCGACATACAATCAAAGTCTTGTTAAATGCAAAGTATCCTAATGCTAACTTAATATTAGATTATGACATAAATATTGTTGATATTACAGATACTAACTTCAAAGTGGAAATCTTAGATACTGGAAAATACTTTGGTTCAAGTTTCTTGATGAGCTATTATAAAATAAAAAAAGATACTTGGATTTAATGGTATTTATAATTACTTTAATAGGACTAAGATTTAACAAATATCATTAAAGTGATATTGACAAAACATTTTCTAAAAAAATTATATTTTTTAATCTTATCTATTAAGATTTTTTTATATTCCTTTAACTTATTAAAAAAATACTTGGTTTTTTCTTTGTTATAATAGTAATTGATTAGGAGAGTTTAAATGAATAAAGATGTTGTTTTATTGCGCACTGTTGAGTTAGCAGCAATTGCTTCTTATAAATATATTGGTTTGAAAGATAAAAATAAGATTGATCAAGCAGCTGTCGAAGCTTTTGAAGTAATGCTTAAGAATGAGCAGGGTTTCAAATTAAAAATAGTTAATGGTGAAGGAGAGTTGGATGAAGCACCAATGTTGTTTGTGGGCCAAATATTAGGTAGTCCAAGCAGTTATGATGCACCAATATTTGATGCATCAGTCGACCCAATTGAGGGTACCAATCCCGCTGCTTATAACTTTGCAGGTAGTATTTCCACAATTGCAATTTCCAGGGAAAATACAATGTTACAACTTCCAGAAATGTATATGGAGAAGGTATTTGTTAGCAGTGAGTTCAATGAAATATTAGATTTAAACTCAGGAATAATAGAAATAATTAAACAAATGCAACTAAAGGTCAATAGAAAAGATATTAAATGTATTGTTTTAGATAAACCAAGACACCAAAAGATCATTAAAGAATTAAATGATCTTGGTGTAATTATTAGACTAATAAAAGATGGTGATGTTTTAGCTGCTATTGATGTTGTAAATGGTGAAGCTGATATTGTTTATGGTATTGGAGGTGCTCCTGAAGGATGTTTGATGGCTTCTTTGGCAATTGCTTCTGGTTGTAGGATGCAATGTCGTTTAGTTTCTTATGAAGATATTTGACCAAATGAAGAAGAGACTAAAAATAGAATATTAAAAGAATCAGCATGGTTATCAAAACATAATATCGATTTCACAACTATATTGTCAGATATAGATTTAGTAGCGGATAATAGAACAAGGTTTTTTGCCTCCGGTTTAACAGCTGGTGGAACTTTAAAACCAATAAACTATAAGGATGGGAAGTTTTTTGTGAATGCTTTCATGGCTAGTCATGGTATTGTAAGGAATATAAAATCGGTTTATGATGTGAAAAAAGTTAATACTTTAAAGCCTGAAATTAAATATTTATTTGATAAGTATAAGCGTTAAAAAAAGGAGCAATAAAATTAATGGAAAATATACATAAAATATTATTGATAGGTGTTTTATTAACACTTTTGACCTTGTTTTCTTTGAAACTGTACAATACTTTAGTTTATTCCAGAATTAAAGTAAGAGAAATAAACTCTGCAGATATAAATATATCTACTACAAAAATTGAAGAACTCATAAAGAACTTTCAGAAGTATTTAAAGTGTCCGGATCTGACTATCGAATATGGAGTATTAGATAACTATTCAAGAATTTTCAACATGTTAAACAAAAAAAAGAAAAAAATCACGATACCTAGATGGGTGATGCCTAGTGTTGGATACGAAATTGATTATCTACTAGCAAGTATTTGATATAATACAAAACGTTATCAAAATGATAAAGAGTTGAAAAAATTTAATTTGTTTTGGTCGGTAATACCTAAACTAGCTTATTTTATTTACTCATTAACAACAGTTATCTCTATGATGCTTTTCATAATGTATTTCTTTTTCTCAGAAGATAGAATAATGATTGAAGGAATATTTATGTGATTAATAAGGATTCCAATTTTCCAAGCACTTTCATTTTTAACTTTTTTTATAATAATTTCTTGTTTATACTTTTCTACAAAAGGTAAAAATTGATTAGAAACAAAATATGAAAGGGAAATTGTCTCATTTGTTGATAGTGAGTGTATTGGTTATAAAACTGATATCATAGCAGCTAGAGTGTATTCACTTGAGTTTAACAAACTCAATTTTGAAATTTTTAGATTTAATCAAAAAACAGAGAACACAAAATTCTTAGGACCCTTTGTTTGCATTTAGTAACTAAATACATTTTAAATTTTAAAAGAAATTTTTAATACCGTGAAAAACGAAGTGTTGAAACTTTAAAGGTGTATAATTTTTTTCATAAGAAGCCTTTGGTTTCTTATAAGAAAGGAACGTTTTATGAAAAAATCTTGAATAGCAATGTGTGCAAGTTTTGGTGTACTGACAATCATCTCAATCTTATTTTTTGCATTAAAGGATAGTTCAATTTTTCTATATGATTATTTAAAAGGAAGTAAGTTCCCATCAAATCAAATGCAAATTTGAGCAATCTTGGTAATGGCAGTATCAATACTAGGATTGATTGTTAGTGGAGTGATTTTATTTTTAAACTTTAAAGATAATGATTCATTAAATAAATATGCAAACTATGCTCATATTTTTGTTGCGGTATTAGTTTTATTCTCTGCTATTATGATCTTAGTATCAGGAATAACTGTTAAACCTGTATCAAATATGTCAACAGCTATATTTGCTCTTGTGGTGGTTTTCTCTGCTGCAGTAGTTGGAACAACAGCATGAGTAGCAAAAGATGAATTTACCGCTTAAAAATGGTAAATAATAAAACAATTTAAATAATGTTTCAAACCTCAATTACTGAGGTTTTTTGTTATTCTTATTTAATAATTTGGTCTTGAAAAACAAAATCAAAAAAAACATTAAATTACCCTCATTACTAAAATAACAAGAGTGTATAATTTATCTATAAGTAAATTTATGTTTATTTAATAGGAGGAAAAATTTTATGAAAAAATCATGAATAGCAATGCTTGCAAGCTTTTCTTGTCTACTGATTACTACTGTAGTATTTTATGCAGCAAAAGACCAGTATGGAGACCCATTTTACTCATTCTTAGATGATCAAAAAGGAAGTTTCCTAGAAAAAAATATGATAATTTGAACATTATTATTACTTTCGCTTTCAGCAATAGGACTTTTTGTTAGTCTTATAATTATCATCATGAATGCTAATGGAAATAATAGTTTCAATAAAATAGCAAATTATGCCCATCTTTTAGTAGGAGTTGTTATATTTATTGACCTAATTATGATATTGATAGTAGGTATTGGTTTGAAGTCATCTGATAAAGAAGTTATTTTATTTTTAACATTTATTTCATTGTTCTCACTAGCGGTTGTGGGTACAACAGCGTGAGTAGCTAAGGATGAATTCACAGAGGTTTAAATCCTCTATTAATAAGTGTTTGTTCTTAATGTAATAAATATCTTTCAAATATTTAAACATTTAATTAAGCAAATTTATTTAAATAATATTAAAAATGAGTATGGTTCTCATTTTTTTTGTGAAAAATCAATAATTATTTTTAAATTATTTAATATTTTGTGAATTTCTAATTTTTGAAAGTATAATTAGGTCGTAAGTTAAATGAAGTCTCTTTACATTTATCAACATATAATTAGATTGGAAAGGAACCTTAAATTAGTAAAATAATTTAAGGTTTTTTGTGAAGTAAACAGATTTTGTTTCTATACGAAAAGGGGGATTGAAATATGAAAAAACTATTAACAAGTCTTATGGCAACTACAGTATTGGTATCAAGTGCGTCTTCAGCCATTTCTTGTGGAAAAAAATATAAGGGTTGAATGGATGTTTACTTGGTAACCGATGCAGGTAAAATCAATGATAAATCTTTTAATGAGAGTGGTTATAACGCAGGTAATGAAATAATGAACTTACTTGGTATTAATGATAATTTAGATAAAAAATATGATGGTATAGGATATAGTGAACCAAAAGATGAACAAGAATTTGATAATCGTTATAAAATAGCAAAATCAGCTGGAGCGAAAACCTTGATATTGCCGGGTTATAAGCATGGTGGTGAACGCCTTAAAAAAGCTTCTGAATTGATAGATGATGTAGTTATTATAGATAATAGTAATGAAAACCATAATAACGTAACTGGTTTATTGTTTAGAGCAGATATTTCAGCGTTTTACTCAGGGTTTGCATCAATAATTTACTCATTGGCAACCGAAAATTATAATAAAGATGGTAATGGTAAGTTAGTGTTGGCTACATTTGGTGGTAGCCCTAATGGTTTTGCAGTTGATAACTTTATGCATGGTTTCTTGGCTTCAATAAATTTCTATAATGAATTTAAAAAAGATGAAGAAAATAAAAAATATATAGAAGAAATGATTAAAGCAATAAATCCTAATTTGAAAGACGGAAGTCTTGAAAAATTATTGAATGTAGAAGTATCGAGAGCAAATTCTCAAAATGAAGGTATTGCAATTGATCAATCTAATTATTTTTCTGGTAGTTTTTTAGCAGGATCTGGACAAGGTATATCTGATAAATTGGTAAACACTGATAAGGCAAATGTTGTTTTACCAGTTGCTGGTCCACAAACAGGGGATTTACTAAATGTTATTAAGAAACGTAAAGCTAGCACAAAAGTTATAGGTGTAGATACTGATCAAATTAAAGTATACCCACAGTTTAATGATCAGTTCATAACATCAGCTGAAAAAGATATTGTGTCTTCAACAGTATTAGCAATCTCACACCTAGAAAAATACAATAAAAACGAGAATTTCTTCAACAAGGTTTTAGAAAAGTATAAAGATATTGGAGTGACAGAAGAAAAAGACGGAAAATTTGTTGATGTTAATCTAGCTGATAAAAAAACTTGATCTGGAACTACAAAATGACTTGGTGGTAAAATTTCATATGATAATGGTAATAAAGTAAATAAAAATTTATATGACCTTATTATGAAATTATTTAAAAATGGAGAAAAAGTAATAGGCTCATCTAAATATTATTTCTCAGAACTTGCTAACAAAGGTATAGATGTTACTTTAAGCGCTGATAAAATTAAAGGTTATGCAAGTAAAATACTAGAAGAACTTAAAAAATAAATATTAAAAACATTAGATAATTATTGGTAATAAAATATAAACAACAAAAAACTTTGGATTATTTCCAAAGTTTTTTGATTATTTAAGCTTGACCTAAACCTTTAGATTTCCACTCTGCTAATATTTCCTCTTTTCCTCCATCTTTAAGATATCTGTCTTTATATTCCAAAAATCTTTCTTTACATTCTTTGATTTCATTAATTGCGTGATCAAGGTCTCCTCATCCTTCAATTCGCACTTCTTTTTTTTGTAAAGCTTTATATTGTAAGAAAAAGTTTTCAATCTCATTTTTTAAATGTTGTGGAACGTCTTCTAATTTTTGGTAACTTTCAAATCTTGGGTCATCATTAAAAACACCGAAAAGTTTAGTGTCAATTTCACCAGCATCTATCATTTTTATTGTACCTAAGATTCTTACTTTCACCTTCACACCAGGCATTGTTGGGTAAGTTACCAAACTTATAACATCTAAAGGATCTCCATCTCAATCTAGAGTGTCATCTATAAAACCATATTCACCTGGGTAAAAATTAGCCCCATATAAAACTCTATCAAGACTTATGCTTTTTGTTTTCAAATCATATTCATATTTATTAGAACTTCCTTTTGGAATTTCTACTATCATTTCAATAACATTATTTTTCATAATTTATTTCTCCTTATACAAATAAATTTTATAGTAAAATTACTATGTTAATTGCGAAATTATTGAAAAAGGGGAATTATGAAAAACTTTAAAAGTTTACCAACAGACAAGGAAAATATAATTTTAAAAGATAAGAATTTAAAAAAAGATAGGTGGAAAAGTTATTTTCGACTTAATACTCAAAGAATAACAATTATGGCAATGTTACTGGCTTTTAATCTATTTTTGTCATGGCTTAGTGTTATTTTGTTTAGTTTGATACCGATTTATAATTTTTTAAGAATTGAAATAAGTTTTTTCTCATTCCTTATCTGTTGAAAACTTATAAATGGTTTTTATGCGATGTTACTTGTGTTTCCTGCCACTTGAATGAGATTTATCGGTATTGACCCATTAGCTGAACCAATAGGAGTATTGGCTATGAATTTAAGTGATAGTTTCTCTTTGGGGATGTTTATTCTCTTTGCATGAATTTTCAGAACTAAAGTTGTACTAAAAGTTAAGTATGGAGTTTATATAAAACTATTGATTGTATCTTTAATTGTAATTAGTCTAACTAGTTTATGAAATACTTTTTTAAATTTCTCTTTTTTACTTAAATTATATGGAGCTGAAGGTTTGAAAACTTTACCTTTTGCATTGATCTTGATTGGTTTTAATTATTTAAAATTTACTTTAAACTATGGAATATTTATATCAATTTATAAAACAATTGATAAAATTGCACCACGAGATTTTTAATTAAAACTCATTAATTAAGGGTTTTTTGGTACAATCTATTGGTAGTTAAAAATTATTTAATTATATTGAAAAGAGGAAGAAATATGGCAGGAAAAAAACCGATTTTTGTATCAATGGACTTAGGTACAGCGTCAACATTGGTATATATAAGTGGGCAAGGTATTGTGTATAATGAACCATCAATAGTTGCTTACAAAATTAAAGAAAATAAAATTGTGGCTGTTGGAGACGAAGCTTATAAACTAATTGGTAAAGGTAACAAAAATTTAAGAATTGTTAGACCAATGGTTGATGGTGTTATCACCGATATAAGAGCAACGCAAGCACAATTAAAATACATCTTCTCAAGATTGAGATTGGATAAGATTTTAAAAGGTTCTGTTATGTTGCTAGCATGTCCATCAGTTATTACTGATTTGGAAAAAAGTGCTCTAATAAAAATAGCAACTTCTTTCGGAGCTCAAACAGTATTTGTAGAAGAAGAAGTTAAAATGGCAGCTCTTGGTGGTGGTATTAATATTGAAGCACCAATGGGTCAATTAGTAGTAGATATGGGTGGAGGAACAACTGACGTAGCTGTAATCGCTTCTGGAGATATAGTTATCTCTAAATCTATCAAGGTTGCTGGAAACGTTTTAAACGAAGAAATCTTGAAGTTCATAAGATCACAATATGGTATGGAAGTTGGAATAAAATCAGCAGAAACTGTGAAAATTAAAATGGGTTCTTTGGCAAAGTATCCAGACGAAAAAACTATGAAAGTTTATGGTCGTGATATAGTTTCTGGTTTACCTAGAGAAATCGAAATCAAACCCGAAGAAATTAGAGAAGTTTTAAAAATACCTTTATCAAAAGTTATCGACTTGATTGTTAGAGTTCTTGAAGAAACACCTGCAGAACTAGCTGGTGACATATTCAGAAATGGTATGACACTTTGTGGAGGAACTGCATTGATTAAAGGGATAGATAAATACTTTGGTGACACATTACAATTGCCTGCAAAAATAGGACAATCTCCTTTATTGGCAGTTATCAACGGAACCAAAAGACACGAAAGTTACATTTATGACCAATTAAAAAAGCATAATCAAAATTCTAATTCAAAATAAATAACAACACAACTAATATAATAACTTGATGTTTTACATCAAGTTTTTTTTATATTATTTTTAGCTTTTTATATACGCATTATATAAACAATTTTATGCCAAATTTAGATTTTTTGTTTTTTAAGTTTGCAATTTTCAAATGATAGTTTGAATAATAAAGCCTATAGAAAAAAGTTAAAGAATGAAAAACATGAGCGTATTGAAATTCATACAATAAATTAACTATAAAACAATAACCAACTGAAGGCTGAACTTTATGTATTTATGATTGAAATTATTTCCATACATAACCTATTTAACGGAATTATTTTTTATTAATGTTATAATCTACTTGGAAGTTATTGATTTATTCATTTCTTCGCTGGAGGTAAATATGATAAATAGTAAAAAACACATTTTTGTGGGAATGGATTTAGGAACAACTTTTACACTGGTTTATATTAGTAACCAAGGTATTGTTTATAATGAACCTTCAATCGTTGCCTATAAAATTAAAGAGAACAAAATTGTAGCAGTTGGTGAAGAAGCTTATAAGATGATTGGAAAAGGTAACAAGAATCTAAGAATAGTTAGACCTATGGTTGATGGCGTAATTACAGATATAAAAGCAACACAGGCACAGTTAAAATTTATTTTCTCAAGATTAAGATTAGAAAAAATTTTAAAAGAGTGCGTTATGCTTTTAGCTTGTCCATCAATAGTAACCACTTTGGAACGAAATGCACTTAAGAAAATAGGTCAAAGCTTTGGTGCGAAGTATGTATTTATCGAAGAAGAAGTAAAAATGGCAGCCATCGGTGGTGGTGTAAATATTAATGCTCCAACCGGCAGACTAATAGTTGATAGTGGTGGAGGTACAACAGATATTGCAGTAATGTGTTCTGGTGATATTGTATTATCAAAATCAATCAAAGTTGCTGGTAACTACCTAAATGACGAAGTTTGTAAGTTTGTGCGTTCACAATATGGTTTGGATATTGGAGCTAAAACATCAGAAAGTATTAAAATTAACATTGGTTCATTAGCTAAATATCCTGATGAAAGAAGGATGAATGTTTATGGAAGAGATGTTGTCTCTGGTCTTCCAAGAACAGTAGAACTCAATCCAGAAGAAATTAGAGAAGTATTAAAAGTAAGTGTGGCTAAAATCTTGGATTTAATCGTACAAGTTCTTGAAGAAACTCCACCTGAATTGGCTGGTGATATATTTAAAAATGGTATAACCTTATGTGGCGGTACTTCTTTAATTAAGGGTATTGACAAGTATTTTGCAGACACTCTTCAACTTCCTACTAAAATATGTGAATCACCTTTATTAGCTGTAATAAATGGTACTAAAAAGTTTGAATCTGAAATATGAGAGATGTTAAAAAAACATAAAAAAGAGTTATATTATTAAAAAAATCTAGACATTGTCTAGATTTTTTTTATCCAATTTTTACAGCACCAGTAGGACAGACCATTTGGGCCTCTACCAGTTCAAGATCATTATCTTTTGCTTCGGCTAAACCATCTTCATCCATAAAGAGAGTTTCTGTTTCATCAATTTCAACACAAGCCATACAACCAATACATAAAGGTTTGTCAATTCAAGTTTTTTTCATAAAAATTTCTCCTTAACCTAACATTATCATAACAAAATTTTAAAAAGTGGCATAATTAATTTATAATATATATGTTGATTAGAGGTGAAGTATGGATATGATTTCAAGAATGGAAAGAAATAAACAAATTCATGACCAAGTTAATAAAGAAATAGCATATAACATACAAATTCATAATGAAAAATCAATAATAAGTGCAACTTTTGAAAAGTTAAAACAAATAGATGTAAATTATTTTAAAGAAAAGTTGGATATATTTGATAAAAAACATCAAATCGAAAAACCGTATTTAGATAAAGATAGGTCCACTAGTTTAATATCTGAGGACTTAAAATACGAGATTAGAAAAGATATGCACGACCTTAAACAAATAAAATCTAAAGAAACACCCGCTAATAATATGCCAAATAGTGATATAGAGGAACAAATTGAACTTAGAAATGAGAAGTTTATTCGTTATTTCAACAGTTTGAAAAAAAATGAAGAAATTTTTACTATAAATATTGATAAGTTGAAACAAAAGCAACAATTAAATAAAAGGGTGGAACAAGAGATATCTATGGCTACTGTGCAAAAAGTTAGAAGTCAAGACACAAGAAGTACTATGCAAATGTTATCAGAAGTGAGTGATAAAACAGAAAAAGCTCAAGCACTACTGATGAAAGATTGAAAAATGTATGAGAAAAAATATAGATTTAAAGGTGTTTTGATATTCATAATAATGGCAATAATAATAATGATAGTTTCTATTATCACACCATATTTTTTATAAGGAGTTCTTATTATGCAAACTAATTTTAATATAGCAGTTGATGGAACTGCTGGTAGTGGTAAAAGTTCAGTTATGTCATTAGTGGCTGAAAAAATAGGATTTAAATTTATAGATACTGGTCTAATGTACCGTGCATTTACAAAATGATGCTTACAAAACAATGTTAATTTTTCTAAAAAAGATCAAATTATTGAATTATTGAAAAAACTTAATTCAGTAGATATAGATGGTTCATTTATAAAAATTAATGACAATGATTATTCGCAATATATAAATGATTATGATGTTGTTGAAAATATCAAATATATTGCAACTATAAGTGAAGTTCGTGAGAAAATGGTGTTTTTACAAAAACAAATGGTAGAAAATGGAAGGAATATAATGGTTGGACGTGATATCACGACTGTAGTTCTACCAAAGGCTGACTTAAAGATTTACTTTGATTGCTCGCCTGAGGCTCGTGCCCAAAGAAGAATGGAACAAAATAAAAAAAATAATTTATCAGGTGTGGATTACAATATACTCCTTAACCAAATTAAAGCAAGAGATGAATCTGATATGAATAGAGAAGTTGGAGCGCTAAAAATTGCAAAGGATGCATGAGTAATTGATACTAGTGATTTAGCCTTTAATGAAGTTGTCGATAAAGTCTTAAAACACATTCATTCGATAAATCAAGAAAGAGGTTAAGCATGTCAAGAAAAGGTGTTGTAGCAATTGTTGGTAGACCAAATGTAGGTAAATCTACATTATTTAATCGTATTATCAAAGAAAAAAAAGCCATAGTAGAAGATAAACCAGGTGTTACAAGGGATAGAATGTATGGAAATGCAGAGTGATTGACCTTGCCTTTTATAATTGTTGATACTGGTGGTATCACCCTTCAAGATACAGCATTCGCAAAAGAAATCAAAATGCAAGCTGAAATCGCCATCAAAGAAGCTGACGTAATAGTTTTTGTAATTAATTTTAGAGAAGGTATAACACTAGAAGATGAAGTGGTTGCAAAAATATTATATAAAACTAAAAAACCAGTAATTTTAGCAGTTAATAAGTACGATAAAAAACAAACATATGATGAGTCATATTCTTTTATGACTCTTGGTTTTGGAGAACCTTGTCTCATATCTTCAACACATGGTATTGGGGTTGGTGATTTATTAGACTCAATAACAGCAAAAATGCCGAAGTTTGCTATGAATGAGAACTCAGATGATATAAAAATCTCTATCGTTGGTAAACCAAATGTGGGTAAATCAAGCCTAGTAAACTCTATTGTTGGTGAGGAAAGAATGATTGTATCTGAAGTTGCTGGAACCACTATTGATAGTGTTGACACCAAAATAAAAGTAGAAGGTAAAAACTATACTATTATTGACACAGCAGGAATGAGAAAAAAAGGAAAAATATACGAAAATTTAGAAAAATATAGTTATTTAAGGTCCTTAACAAGCATCAATAAAGCAGACGTTGTTATATTAATGTTGGATGCTAGTCAACCTGTAACAGATCACGATACAAATATTGGTGGTTTTGCTTACGAAGAAAATAAACCAATAATCATTATCGGAAACAAATGAGATTTAGTTAAAAATAAGGAATCTAATACGATGAAAAAGAAAGAAGAGGAGATTAAAGCCTACTTCAAGTATTTGAATTATGCTAAAGTCATTTTTATATCAGCCAAAGAAAATAAAAGAGTTCATAAAATATTTGAAATAGTTGAATTAGTGAGAGATAATATCAAGAAGAGAATTAGAACAAGTTTATTAAACGAAATTTTCAACAAAGCTCAACTAATAAATCCAGCACCAAATCATAATGGTGGTCGTTTGAAAATTTATTATGCTTCACAAGTGGAGGCCTATTTACCAACATTTGTGTTGTTCGTCAATAATCCTTCTTTTGTTCATTTTTCTTATAAACGTTTTCTAGAAAATCAAATAAGATCACAATTTGATTTTTCAGGAGTACCAATCAACATAATTTTTAGGGAGAGAAAATAAGAATGAAAAATATGAAAATAGCAATAGTTGGCACCGGTGCTTATGGAACTGTCCTTGCTAATGTTTTATCGGATAATGGACACTCAGTTATTATGTTTGGAATTGATAATACCGAAATTAACGATATCAATGAAAAACACTTGAACTCAAAGTTCTTTGGAGACCTTATAATTAATGATAATATTATCGCTACCAACGATTTTGCACAAGCTATGGAAAAGGCTGAAATAGTAATTTTATCAACACCAACATTTGCCTTAGATAATGCCTTAGATAATGTTCTTAAGTATGGAAAAAGAGAAATGCACATCATAAATGTATCAAAAGGGTTAGACAGCGAAAACTTAGATGTACTTAGTAAAAAAATAAAAACCAAGTTATCAAACAAAGGTGTAATGAAGTCATATGGTGCAATTTATGGCCCATCAGTTGCAATTGAAGTGATAATGCGAAAACCCACTTGCGTTATGAGTTGTAATGAAGATAAAGAAGTGGCGCAATTAATGGCGGATATTTTCTCAAATGAATACTTCTTTGTTAAAACTTCAACAGATATTATAGGTTGTGAAATAGCAGCTGCCTTGAAAAATACTGTAGCCATCGCAAATGGAATTTTAACTGGTTTTGCCGGATCTGATAACTCAAAAGCATCACTTATTACAATAGGCAATTCCGAAATATACAATATTGCTAAACATTTTGGAGCTAAAATAGAAACTTTTATGAATTTTGCCACATTAGGAGATTTAATATTAACCGCAACTTCTCCTAAATCAAGAAACTTTTCATTAGGTTTACAAATTGCAGAAAAAGACAATGCTAAAAATGTATTAAAAACTCACAAAAATACGGTGGAGGGTGTGGCCGCTTGTGAATTAGCTTATAAAATCATCAAAAAGCACAAAATTTCCTCACCTTTTTTTGAAATAATGTATAAAATACTATATAATAATGGCAAGCCTAGTGTATTAATACACGATTTTTTCAAATACGCTAAGGTAGTATAGGTATAGATAGAAGGGGTAATAACCATGACTAAAAAAGAATTATCAGAAAAACTATCAGCAAATTTTAACTCAACTAAAGCAGAGGCAGAAAAAATGGTAAGTTTCATTTTTGACGAAATTGTTTCATGTTTAGTGAAAAAAGAAGAAGTTTCAATTTCTGGATTTGGAAAGTTTGTTACTACTGAAAGAGCTGCACGTGAAGGTGTTAATCCATCAACAGGATCAAAAATCCAAATTCCTGCAACTACAGTAGCGAAATTTAAAGTTTCAAAACAACTTAAAGAAGCTGTGGCTAAATAATTTATTTAATCACTAATAAAAAAAGTTGCATAAGCAACTTTTATTTTTTTTGAAAGGTGGAATCCCTGTGTTTGATTTTTTTAGAAAAGGATTAATCAATAAAAAAACTTTACTAATTCTCAATTACTCAAAACTATCTATAACTGAAAACCAACTTGCAATAATATTAATAATTATGGAATTATCTAACGAAGAACAAAAAAACTTTACTCCATCTCAATTGTCTAAATATATGTCTATTGAAAAATCTATTATTGAAAAAGAAATTAACAACTTATTGGTAAATAATTTAATAAAATTAGAACAAAAAGGTAAGAAAACTTCTTTAGACTTCACTCCATTGTTTAATAAAATAATAGTTAAACTTGAAGAAGAAAATTCAAATTTAACCAATGACACTAATTATTTGTTTATTGAAGAATTAATTGGTAGAAAACTAGAAGCAAAAGAAATTGAACTTATAATTTCGTATATCGAAAAAGGAATCTCAAAACCAAAGTTACTATCAATAATAATCAACAATAATATAACAACTTTTGAAGATTTATTAAAAACAATTAATGATTATATTAAAAAAAATAATTTAAAGTTGACTAGATACAATTGATTAAATGATTAATAAAATCAATCAAACCTAGTGAACGACCATCAAAAAAAATCTCGAAACCATTTCTTTCAAATCAGTCAAAACTGATTTTTTTTGTGTTGAAATTTAGCAAACTACTTCATGATAATCCATAATACTTATCATACTTATGGAAATAAACAACTATAAATGAAACCCCTGAGTTTTTAGAAACAATCTCTAACTTTTCAAATTGACTTTTTTTTATGTTAGATAAATTAAAATAGTCTAACTCGGTTTCTTTCGCCTCAAATTCTATATAGGCTCCTTTATATATACCTATATAATCACAAAAAACGTTTTTGGTAAGCTTTGACTTTAGGATATTGTTATCAACAGAAATTAACGTAGAATTCAAAGGTATTTTATAAAAGTAGGCTAAACTATCATTAGAATATTTTTCAAGTGTATAGTTTATGACACTTTCTAAGTAAAGTCCTTTATTTTTTAGTATCAAATTATCACCTCATAATTAATATCGCCGATTTCTTTTATCAAATTACATTATTTATAAAAAAAATGAGTTATTTAAGAACTCATTTTAATCTTTTGCTACTGCTACTAATCCAATTATCCCACCAATACAACAAACGATACCTGGTGATAAATATAAAAGGTTTTTAAAGTTTGTAAATAATAATATGATATAAACAACACCAAATAATAAGACAAGTGTGAACCACAACAATGATAATTTTCGATTAGTTTTTATTATCAAAATAACAATCAAAAAGATTGAAAATATGATTACAAAAATATCTTCTGCTAAACTTCATCGTTTTGAATGATCATTTATTAATGTGACAATTGCTGAAATAAAAAATATTATTGATCCTATTATTGATATTAATCTTGCACTATTTTTCATATAGAAACCTCCATAAAGATTACAGCAATGTTGATTGCTATTATTGTGAATTAATAAATAGATTGAAAACTAAATTTCGTTATATAATATTTCAAAGTGAAGAAAAGGGGTAATTATGGCTAACATTATAAAATTGACAAGGACAGATATTTTACAAAAAGATTTTGAAGTTGAATATAAGGGTTATAAAGTAGAAGAAGTTGATGCATTCTTGGATATAATAGCAGAAGATTATAAGTTATTTGCTGATAGGGAACAAAAACAAGAAAAGAAAATTAAAGACCTTACTGATAAAATTGCTAGACTAAAGTCAGAACTTAGTTCAACAATGGCACATTTAAAATTAAATGAACAACAAAAAGAGGAACTTGCAAGACAAGGGTTGGGAAGTAGTGCATTAATTGAAAGAATTTCTAATTTAGAAAAAGGGAAGTTTAATAAAGAATAGTGTAAAATATATGGTGAGATTGGTTTGAAATCAACTGCTATATTTGAAAAAGAATATAGAGGAAACTCCACGCTTGCACATCCTGAGATGGATGTAGTGTTTGTGCTAGGGGAAAAAATAACCCTAGGCATCTTTTATGATGACGACAAGACTAACCTAAGTGATTTTTCATATGGTGATGTCTTTAAAGTGCCACAGAGACGAGTAACTAGAAATAGTGAAATGGAACGGGTAAACTCCACAAGCAAGAAACTCAAATTTTGGTAGAGGAGCTAGTTTTTCGGGAATTGAACTGAAAAATTGGATCGCTGATTTAGCGATAGATAGATAGTTGATGCACAATTGTGTACAGAACGTGGGTTATGACAGATTAGTCTCATTATATTTTTTAAGGATTTGTGGAAATGAAAAAATTATTTAATTTTTTAAAAGCAAATAATTATACAATTTCTTCTTGTGAATCATTCACAGGCGGATTATTTGGTAGTGATTTATCAAATATTCCAGGAGCAAGCACGGTATATAAAGGTGGTTTTATATGCTATAGTGATGAATTTAAAATTAATCAGCTTGGGATTGAACCAGAAATAATTAAAAAATATTCTTCAGTATCAATAGAAGCATTGAAAGAAATGCTACACAAAACCAAAAATATTTTAAACACAGATGTGGTTGTTGGTTTTACAGGTTATGCTACTCCAATTGATTTACATAATCAAAGAAGTGGTTTATCATATGTTGGATTCCTGCTTAAGGACGAAGTATTTCTCTTCGAATTGAATATTTACAAAAATATTTCAAGGAAAAAATATAAAAAAAAGCTTTAAATTTATTATTAACTAAAATTAAAAATAAATTAGGGATTACGTAAAAAAATATGTTCTTCTCTCGATATATGTATTGGGAGGAAGATATGATAAAAGAAATTTTTGAGAAAACAAAAAACGAGGCTATTTTAAATATGGAAAATAATATATATGATGATCCTGAATTTAAAGCTGTATTAAAAGATATTGAAAAAACTTTTGGTAAAGGTTCGATAATGAGATTGGGAGACAAAGCAAACTCTCTAATTGAAGCAACTCCAACTGGAAGTTTCTTATTAGATAAAGCTATTGGAATTGGTGGTTATCCAAAAGGAAGAGTTGTTGAAATTTATGGACCTGAATCAAGTGGTAAAACGACTTTATCTTTGCATGCCATTGCTGAGGCGCAAAAACTAGGTGGAAGAGCAGCTTTTATTGATGCAGAACATGCTCTTGATCCAAGATATGCTAAGAATCTTGGAGTGGATATCAATAATCTTATAGTTGCACAACCAGACTCTGGTGAGCAAGCACTCGATATTTTAGAAATGTTGGTGAAGTCTAACACAATAAACATTGTTGTTGTTGACTCTGTTGCTGCTTTAGTGCCAAAAATTGAATTAGATGGTGAAATGTCCGACCAACAAATCGGTCTACAAGCACGTTTGATGTCAAAAGCCTTAAGAAAACTAAACGGGATTATTTCAAGAACTAATACAACCGTTCTTTTTATTAATCAATTAAGAGAAAAAGTTGGTGTTATTTTTGGAAATCCTGAAGTTACACCTGGTGGTAGAGCACTTAGATTTTATTCTTCAGTAAGATTAGAAGTTCGAAAAGGGGAAACTATTATGAATAATGGTGAACCAAGCGCTAACAAAGTTAAAATAAAAGTGGTAAAAAATAAAGTTTCACCACCATTTAAAACTTGTCAAATAACAATCAACTACAACAGAGGTATCGATAGAGAATTAGAAGTTATTGAGCTTGCAACTGTTTATAATGTTTTGACAAAAGCTGGTGTTTGATATTCTTACAACGAAGAGAAAATAGGGCAAGGAAAAGAATCTGTTCGAGATTGATTGATTAAAAATCCTGATAAGTTACTAGAAATTCAAAATAAGATCAACGAAGTTATGAAATAATAAATCAATGTAAAGAATACCAATTGATTTTGAAATTTGTTGATTCAAAGAAACTTATTGTTATTAAAAAATAAATTCATTTCACACTTTTGGAGTGTGATTTTTTTTTTTTTTTTTAGAAATTTGTAAATAGAATTTAAAATATATCTTTATCATTCTCAAATCCTAGTTTAAAAAATCTTTTGTTTATATATTTTGAGTTTCTTATGTTGATCAACTTACTAAAGGATATCTTCAATAAATCGCTGTCTATAAATCTTCAACATTTTCTTATATTTTTAATTCTTCATATTTACAAAATAACTTTTTTTACTTTTATAATTCTACATGAATTTTACATATTGAAGAATATTAATTTTTTAGGTAAATATTAACAAGTACATCTAAATGTTATAAAAACTATAACAGAACAATTAATTTTTAAATTTAGTAATTAAATACTATCTTTTCTACTATTTTTTTTTATTCAAATATTATGAATTCATAATTACTCTGCAATAGTAATTAAATATAGAGTAATTTCTAATCGATAGGAGGAAATAATAAAGTTGTCAACTGTATTAACTTGATTATTTTTTATAAGATTTATAATTATAAATTAACAAAGTTGTAAGAGACGTTAATATTGATAATCTTCAAGAGAGAATCTTTTTGATAACTTGAAGCTTAAAATATTTATATATATGTAATACAAAGACTTTACATAATAATAAACAAAAAAAAGTAAGTCTTTAGAAATAATCCTTTGAGTCATGATATTTTACTAAATTTAGATGCGATAAGTTCAACTATAATGAAAATAAATATATGAAAGCTTAAGTCATAAAATAAAAATTGGTTCTGTCAAATTATTAACATAATATCATTCAATCAAGAATAATATCTTAGTTATTAATTTAAATAAGTAAAAAAAATCAAAACTTAAACTATTACTTTTGACTTCACTTTAAATATACTTGAATTATGTCATCTATAAAAAGTTTATTTAACTTTTCTTATTAATTGTTTATATTATGTTTTTGAATAATTTGTTTTATATATTTAGATAAACTAACCAAACTATTAAGGGCATCTTATAAAATTTAATAAGTCTAATCACATTATTATACATTTCAATAAGTAAACTACTTACTATAGTACTACTATACAAAAAAAATTATTCGCTCGGGTGGTGAATACAATATTAAATGTCTTTGTTCTAAGTTAAGTAAGATGACGGAACTAATTTATCAATACAACTATAAAGGAGGAATAATATGATAAAAAAAACACCGAACTACAAAAAATGTTTAGTAGGTTTAATAATCATGCTAGGTGTAGCAGTTCTTGTAAATGTTTTCTTTGGTTACATGGTTAATATCCCCGTTTATCTTGATCATAAATATAAGAATGATAATGTGGATAGGTTCATTTCTTTAATCTCTGCGACTTCCATTAATTTAGTTTTATTAATTGCAACCTTCATATATGGTTTAATTTTAATAATTAATAAAAAAAATAAATCATTAATTCCTTTCTTGATTTTAAATTTTCTAAGTGCTACATTTTGTATTGCAATAGATAACTTTGTAAATGCTGATGTTAATGTTATAAAAACTCTAATAGCAGTTGGGTTACTAATTTTAGGTCTAATAACATTTATTTATTATTACGAAGGTTTTGATTATAATCGAGAACAAAAAAATAAGTTTTACTTTAAAGTTACACAGGTAATAATAATATTGTCGTCTATCCTATGTATCATTAAACAAATAATCAATATATTCATTTTAGATTTAAATGCGAAAAATATCTCTTTTATATCAATTTATATATCATTATCATTGGTTTCGATAATCTTATCTAGCATTTATTTCAAAAACTCTAAAATAGTTCTTTGCATTATTTCGTGAGTATTTACACTTTTCCTAATTTTGGTATCTCCAGTAGTATTTGTGTTAACTATATTAGCTACTACTTTAACAATCTTTGGATTAGTTTTGTTAAAAAACAAATCTAAAAATAATGTTCTTGATACAAATAAAATACAATAAAAAGATTTCATATAAGCATTTTATATTATTTAAACTCTAATGCTTTTACAAGCTTTTGGAATAAAAGAGACCTTCAACTAGGTCTTTTTGTTTATTAGCCTTATGAAATCTCATATAAATAGTTTTTTGCTTTGATATATGCTTTTTCGATATTCAAAGGTATATAATTAAAGTGTTGAATTACAAAACCGCTTTTCATCAGTTAGGAGTAACATAGATGAAATTTACATGAGAAAACGATACATTCATTGTCATAATAACAGTATTTGTTGTGCTATCAGTATTACTTACAACCGCACTAATATATATACTGTTTAGTCGCAAGTACAAGAATGTCTTAAAAAAAGCACAGAGCGACGCAAAAAAGCTAAAAATGACTGCAATGGCAGATACCAAAGTTGAAATTGCTGCAATGAAGGCTAAAGCTGAAGAAGAAATCGATTTGAAAAAAGAGGAGTTAGAATCTCTAGAAAAAGATTATATTAAAAAGAAAAAACTTCTTTTTGAACAACTAGAAGAAGTTGCTGACAAAGAAGAAAAACTTGTTCAATCCCAAATAGAAGTAAAAAAAATGAAAAGCAAGTTATCAACAGAGATTGATCAAGTAGTTTCTATTTTAGAAATAACATCTGAAATGAATGTCGAAGAAGCTAAAGAGAAGTTAATTTTATATACAGAGAAAACCTACATTGAAGATTTAGCAAAGGAACTAAAAATTAAAGAAGAAAAACTTTTAATAAATTCTAAACAAAGAGCGAATGAAATATTGATTGATGCAATGCAAAAATGTTCTGTTCAGGTTGCAACAGAAAAAAACACCACAATTTTCAAAATTGAAGACGATAATTTAAAAGGAAAAATTATAGGTAGGGAAGGTAGAAATGTTAAAACTTTCCAACAATATGGTGGTGTTGACATTGTCATTGATGAGGTTCCTAACAGAATTCTCATATCTTCTTTCAATCCAATAAGAAGAGAAATCGCCTACAAAGCATTAGAGGCATTAATGAAATCAGGAAAAATTCAACCCGTAGCTATTGAGGAACAGTTGATATTACAAGAACAAAAGTTGGAAGAAACTTTCGAACAAACTGGTTATGAAATCATGGAGCTATTTAAAATCAATAATTTGGATATTGAGGTTATCAAATCCTTAGGTAAGTTGAAGTTTAGATATAGTTATGGTCAAAATGTTTTGCAACATTCAATCGAAGTAGCAACTTTCTCTAAATTAATAGCAGCCGAGCTTGAACTTGATGAAGATACAGCATTATTGGCAGGCTTATTACATGATATTGGAAAAGCAATAGACTTCGAAAAAGAAGGTTCCCATATCTCATTGGGAGCTCAATTATTGCGCAAAGTAAAAATGGATGAAATAATTGTTAACGCAGTTGAAGCTCATCATGGTGATGTTGAAAAAAAATCATTTTATGCAGAAATTGTAGCAATTGCAGACACTTTAAGTGCCGCTAGAACCGGAGCTCGTAATAATAACTCAGAGGAATATATGCACAGAATGAGAGAGATCGAAGAAACTTGTTTAAGTTTTGAAGGTGTTTCAAAAGCATATGTGTTACAAGCAGGGCGTCAAATAAGGGTAATTGTTAATCCTAATTTAGTAGATGACTATGAACTGAAAAAATTAGTCTACAAAATCAAGGACAAAATATCATCTATTAACAGAACACCAGGAGAGATAGTTATCACTTTGATTAGAGAAATCAGACAATCTCTAAAGGTATAAAACCGTTTAAACGGTTTTTTTATTTTATTATCAAACTAAAAGCCGATTTTAGTCATTTTTTTATATGCTATAATTAATTAGATGATTGGAGTTGATTAAAATGGGATTTGGAGATTTTTTAGCTAATAGAATGAAAAAGTCTATTGAAAAAAATTTAAAAAAGACAACTTTAAATGAAGATAATATAAAAGAAGTCTTGAGAGAGATTAGATTATCTCTTCTTGAAGCGGACGTAAACGTTGATGTAGTCAAAAAATTCATAAAAAAAATAGAAGATAAAAGTCAAGGAGAATTCATTCAAGATGGTTTAAGAGCCGATCAACAAATGATAAAAATAGTTCATGAAGAACTTGTTGAAATTTTGGGTAAGGTGAATACTCCACTTGAAATCAATAAAAAACCCTCAATAATCATGATGGCTGGTTTACAAGGGGCAGGTAAAACAACAACTGTAGGTAAATTGAGTAATTTAATATCAAAGAAATATAAAAAGAAGGTATTAATGGTAGGTCTAGATATTTACCGTCCAGGTGCTATTGATCAATTGGTTGAATTGGGTAATAAAAATAATCTAGACACCTTTGAAAAAGGAAAACAAAGTCCAGTAAAAACAGCTAAAGAAGCAGTTGATTTCGCTCAAAAAAATAACTATGATGTTATTATTTTGGATACTGCTGGACGACTACAAATTGATAAAACATTAATGAAAGAATTAAATGATATTAGAAAAGCTGTTTCACCACAAGAAATTATTTTAACAGTCGATGGGATGACGGGTCAAGATATTATAAATGTTAGTCAGGAATTTAACAAAACTCTTAAACTTAGTGGTGTAATTGTAACCAAGCTAGATGGTGATGCGCGTGGGGGTGCTACATTATCTATTACGGATATAACTAAGTTACCAATTAAATTTATCGGTGAGGGTGAGGGTATAAATGCGTTAGCAGAGTTCCATCCAAAACGTATGGCCGACCGAATTCTAGGATTGGGTGATGTTGATACTTTATTCGAAAAAGCAGCGGCTGTTGTAGACCAAAGAACTATGGAAAAAACAATGAAGCGTATGTTTGCTGGTCAATTTGATTTAGAAGATTTGAGAAACCAATTAGCTCAACTTGCTAAAATGGGTAACATTAGTGGCTTAATGAAAATGATGCCAGGGATGAATGGGAAGATCAATGAAACACAAATTGAACAAGCGCAAAAACGATTATTTGTTGCTAATGTTTTAATGGACTCAATGACAGTAAAAGAGAGACGTGACCCTAGAATTTTAAAAGCAATCACAAGAAAGCAAAGAATTTTAAAAGGTTCAGGAAGAACAGAAAAAGAGTACAATGACTTACTTAATCAATTTGACAAAGGAAAAAAACAAGTTCTTGAGATGGCGAAACAAATGAAGTCTGGAAAAATGCCAAACTTGGGTGGCCTAGGTAGAATGAGATAATATTTGAATAATTAAATATTTAGAGGTTTTAAATGAAAAAATTAGTAGTAATAACTGGAGCATCCTCTGGTATAGGTAAAGAATTAGCGTTATGTTTTTCAAAAAAAGGTTATCCTTTATTGTTATTGGCTAGAAGATTGGAACCACTGACAGAGTTGAATTTACCTAATACTATTTGTAAAAGTGTTGATGTTCAAGATTTAAAGGCGTTTGAAAGTGCTGTTCGATTTGCAGAAAATACTTATGGTAAAACAGATCTTTTGATTAACAATGCAGGAATTATGCCTTTAGGAAAAATATTTGACATGAATATTGAACAACAATATCAAATGGTAGATATTAATGTAAAAGGTGTTTTAAATGGAATGCATATTGTGATTAATGATATGAAAGAAAGATTAACAGGTACTATCATAAATATTAGTAGTGTAGCTGGTAGATGAACCTCCGAAAACAGGGCAATTTATAATGGTACAAAGTTTGCAGTTCATGCTATTAGTGAACAAGCAAGAAAAGAGCTAGCACCATATAATGTAAGAGTCACAACAATAGCACCAGCTCTTGTTGATACTAATCTTATTTCAAACACAGTAAATAAAGATTCTATCGAAACATATAATGAATGAAAATCTAAGTTGGACGGTGGATTAAAGACGTCAGTAGTTGCGGATATGATACTTTATACATACGAGTTACCTCAATCTGTTGCTGTTAGAGAATTAGTTATTTCATCAACAAAGCAACCAGTTTAAAACTAAAAATAATTATTACTAACTAAAAAAACATATTTTCTTATAAACATATGTTTTTTTTTTTTTTTTTGTTAATATCACAAACGGGTTTTAACCTAAACGAATTTACTGGGAGGTAGTTGAAAAATATGAAGAAACTATTAAGTATATTAGGGTCAATAACACTTATAGGAGCAGGTCCAGTTTCATTGGTTGCTTGTTCAAAAGAAAAAGCAACCCTTAAAGATTTATCATCAGTACTAACTAATACCAAATTAGGTGATTTAGCAAATAAAGAGGAAAAAACAATAAAGAATGCAATCAAAGAAAAAAATAAAAATATTATAATTGATGAGTTAGTTTTATCTTCAATAACAGAGAAAAGTGCAAAAGTTTCAGTTAAAAAAGAATCAAAAGTATATAACCAAATTACTGCTGGTTCTGAAATAAACATCGAGTTCTCTGTCAAAGCAACCTTTAAAGATTTATCAACAGACTTAACTGTTACCAAATTAGGTGATTTATCAAATAAAGATGAAAAAACAATCATGAATGCTATCAAAGAAAAAAATGAGAATGTTGTTATTGATCAGTTAATTTTATCTTCAATAACAGATAAAAGTGCAAAAGTTTCAGTAAAAACAGACTCAAAAGTATATAAACAAATCGATGCTGGTTCTGAAATAATCATCGAGTTCTCTGTTAAAGCAATCCTTAAAGATTTATCAACAGACTTAACTGTTACAAAATTAGGTGAGTTGGCAAATAAAGATGAAAAAACAATCATGAATGCTATCAAAGAAAAAAATGAGAATGTTGTTATTGATCAGTTAACTTTATCTTCAATAACAGATAAAAGTGCAAAAGTTTCAGTTAAAAAAGAATCAAAAGTATATAACCAAATCGCTGCTGGTTCTGAAATAAACATCGAGTTCTCTGTCAAAGCAATCCTTAAAGATTTATCAAAAGACTTAACTGTTACCAAATTAGGTGAGTTGGCAAATAAAGATGAAAAAACAATCATGAATGCTATCAAAGAAAAAAATGAGAATGTTGTTGTTGATCAGTTAACTTTATCTTCAATAACAGATAAAAGTGCAAAAGTTTCAGTTAAAAAAGAATCAAAAGTATATAACCAAATCGCTGCTGGTTCTGAAATAAACATCGAGTTCTCTGTCAAAGCAACCCTTAAAGATTTATCAACAGACTTAACTGTTACTGATTTAGGAACTATTAAGAATAAAAATAGAGAAACTATTATAGCTGCTATCAAAAATAAGAATAAAAATGTAGATATTAATGAAATAGAGGTTAATTATATGTTTGATTATAATGCTCAAGTTTCTATAAAGGAAAATTCAAATGTGTATAAAGCAATTAATGGTGGAAAAATTATGGTTACTTATAAAATAGGGAAGTAATAACAACAAAATATTAATATTTTATTCTTTGCTTAAATTTCAAATATAAGCAAAGTTTTTTTATGAAAATAAAAAAAGTTATACTTAAAATGCATAACTTTTAGGAAATATTTACTTTTTAATTGAACCTATTCTTTTCACGTCAGAAGCTTCTTGTTCTTTAATAGCTTGTAGTCTTCGATTTGCTTCCTCAATAGTTCTTCTAGTTCTATCAAGTTCTTTTTTTCGTTTTTCTTCTGCACTTATCTTAGATCAAACTCCAGCTCTCATAGAATCACTCATTAGTAATACTAATAATACTGAAATATTAAATAAATCATCAACAACCTTAGCAATGTGTTTTTTTTGCTTTTCGGTTAAACTATCGGATTTATATTTATCTAATATTGTAACTTGGCTATAAAAATCATCCGCAAATTTATTCCCAAATTTCTGATACATTATAGGTTTACCAACCTCAATAAATAATGCAATATTTTTAAATAAAGCTAACTTTAGTTCAATTTCGTGTTCTGTAGCCGATCTAAATTGGTGAATTATATTGTTAATCCTATCATCTTGATACTCTTCTATTACTTTCTCTGAAATGATTCTTTCTTTTTGACTTACTAATTTAAAAACCACTTTATTATTTTCAATCTCTGTTTCGATAAATTTGTAATTCATTGCATTTACATATTTTTGAATACGTAGTGGTAATATGTACATATCATAAGCAATATACTCTGAGTATCTTCATTTTCTAGAAACTATTTGCAAAACTATGTTATATACCATTTCTAATATTGTTAAATTTAGCGTTCTTTCATTTAACTTAAACTCTAGTTTATTTAATCTCAATAATTGATAAAATTCGTAACCGTAATATTCTAATGAGATCATATTAAAATATGTTTGTATAGTTGAATTGTTCAAAATTGCTGAGTATGAAAATTGAATATCAGGAACTAATGCATCTATTATATTTTCAAATTGAGGTCTTAGATCCAATACAGATTGAAAGTGTTTTCTTTCAGACATATAAATTTCCTCCAAAATCTAATTTAATATATTTTACCATAAACTTGTTTTATTTTAGTCGTTAGTTACGAAATGTTATATGATTAGTGTATATTTAAAATCTTGGAGAAATGTATGATAAATATCAAAATTATTTGTTTTAATAAAATGAGCAAGGAATATCTGGAAATCTACAATTTATATTTAAATAAATTGAAAAAGTTTGTCGATATAAATATAGTGGAGATCACAGAGAGTAGTACAAATGATATTAAAACTAACATGGCAAGAAATGAAGAAGCGATAAAAACTAAGATTAAAAATATCAATGACCCTAATATATTTTTATTGGAAATAGATGCTATTCAACAAACATCCGAGGCATTCGCTAAAACAATTTGTGATATTAAGGACTTCAAGGGTGGCAATGTCACTTTTATAATTGGGCCTAGCGACGGTTTTAGTTATAATTTCAAAACACTGATCAAAAATAAAATAAGTTTCGGTAAACTAACATTACCATATAATTTGGTTAGAGTAGTTCTATTAGAACAAATCTACCGCTCAATTAAAATAATCAGAAAAGAACCGTATCATAAGTAAAACTTATTATAAGTTGTCAATTTAAAAAAGAATTTTAATTATTATTTTTTATCGTTACAATTAAAGATATGTGGAGGTGTTCTCTATGAATGAAAAATCAAGTTTCAATTGATTTCCAGGACATATGAATAAGAGTATAAAAGAAATAGAAGCTAAAATCTCAATTGTTGATTTAGTGATCGAGATTGTTGATGCTAGAGCACCATTTTCAACTCAAAATCCTTTATTTAGAAAGTTACTTAACAATAGACCTAGATTGATTTTAATGTCTAAGGGTGACTTGGCTGATGATGAAGTAACTAAACAATGAAAAGACTATTTTTTTAACTGTGGCAATGTTGTTTATGTAATTAAAGATAAACAACAACCTATTTATAACGATATATTAAAACTTATCGAAAAAATGACAATTGAAAAGCAAAAAAAAGACAAGGCAAGGGGAATAGAAAATCCACAAATAAATGTTTTAGTGGTAGGTATTCCAAACGTTGGTAAATCTACTGTAATTTCTAAACTCTCAAAAGGTAAACGACTTAAAATAGGAAATAAACCGGGTGTAACTCGCGGTATGCAAAGAATTATTATGACTAACAAAATAACGCTTATCGATACACCTGGAATACTACCTTCAAAATTTGAAAATGAAACAATTGCTTGTAACTGTGCAGCAACTAATTCAATAAGAATTGAAGTAGTTCCAAAAGAAAGGTTTGCCACTAAACTTATGCGTTATATTTATAATTCATATCCAAAATTGGTTGAGGATGTGTATAAAATAAATAAAGTTATATCTAGACCAATTAATTACGATGATACATTTAAAATTTTTGAAGAAATTGCTAAAAGAAATAAATTTATCATTTTAGATTCAATAGCTGATGTAGAGAGAGCTATCGAACTATTCGTCCATGATTTATTGAACCTTAATTTAGGAAAAATCTCTTTTGAAAAACCAATTGAGGTAAACTACGAAAGTTTAACTTTGGTTGATGAAGTTGATGTAGATTCAACAATTGAAAGTGATTTAACTGTTGAATGATAAAAAATGAACGATATTTATTTGACCAACAAATAAGGAACAATGAAAATGTGGAATTTATATCAGGAAGTGATGAAGTTGGAAGAGGTGCGATGGCAGGTCCAATTGTTGTAGCGAGTTTAATATTAAAACCTTCTTATAATAATGTTCTAATAAGAGACTCTAAACTATTATCAAGTAAACAAAGAGAAAGTCTTTACAACGAAATTCTAGAAAATTCTATAGACTGCTCTATTAAAGAATATGATGCTAAAATCGTTGATAAATTGAATCCTAAAGCAACAAGTGTTTTAGGAATGCTAGAAAGCATAAAAGATTTAAAAATAAAGCCAGATGTTTGTTTAATTGATGGAGAAGATATACAATTAAGTGGGTATAAAACGTATAAAGTTATTAAGGGTGATAATCTTAGTCAAACAATCGCTGCTGCAAGCATCATTGCAAAAGTGTATAGAGATCGTTTGATGGACGGTTTTGATACAATATATCCTATGTATAATTTTAAAAAACATAAAGGTTACTGCACAAAAGAACACATTCAAAGACTTGAAGAATATGGAATTTTAGATATTCATCGGGTATCTTACAAACCAGTGGCTAATATAAAGGAGAAAAAAAATGAAGTTCGACAAAAATAGTCAATTATATTCACAATGAATAAATGCTAAAAATATGGTTCCTGAGTTAAAAGAACAACTGTTAGCAGCTGATGATTATGAATTAGAAAATGCTTTTAATTTACAATTAGAATTTGGTACTGCTGGAATTAGAGGAATATTGGGGCCAGGACCAGGAAGATTTAATTCATATACTATAAAATTAGTAACAATAAGTTATGCTAAATTATTAATAAAAAAATACCCTGATTCTCTATCAAGAGGGGTTGTAATTGGTCATGATAATAGAAAAAACTCAAAAGAATTTTCTCAATTAGCAGCTGAAATATTAACCAGTTTTGGTATAAGAGCTTATTTATTTAAAAACAATGATATGAAACCAACACCAGTTGTATCGTTCGCCACAAAGGATTTGAATGCTATTGGTGGAATTGTGATAACTGCCAGTCATAATCCAGCAAATTATAACGGCTACAAAATATATGATGAGTTTGGTTGTCAATTAATAGATGAAGAAACAAAAGTGATCGCAGATAAGATGTCAACAATAAAGGATATACTTAATTGAAACTATAAGTGCGATGAATCATTAATGAATATTGTAGATGAAAAAGTAATTGTCAATTACAAAAAAATGATTGAGAATTTACAATTTTACAAAAATGAAGATAGAAACAAATTCAAAGTTATTTACTCAGCTGTTAATGGTACAGGAACTGAGTTTACTCCCCCTTTGTTACGAGAGTTTGGATATGATGTGATCGAAGTTGCAGAACATTCTTTTGAAGACCCAACTTTTAAAAACGTTGGTAACCCCAATCCTGAATTTGAACCAGCTTGAACTATTCCATTAGAATATGGAAAAAAACATAACGATGCATCGATAATGATTATTCAAGATCCAGATGCAGATAGGATTGGTTGTGCAATTAACCATAATGGGGAATGAATAAGAATTGATGGTAATCAAACAGGACCATTATTAATTGAGTGAAAACTGAGCCAACTAAAAAAACATAATAAATTACCAAAAAATCCTGCAATGTATTCAAGTTTTGTTACTAGTGACCTAGGTGATAGAATTGCTAGTGAAACTTATGGAGTAAGTGTAATTAAAACTTTAACTGGCTTCAAGTGAATGGGTTCAGAAATTTTAAAAGAAGAAAAAAGGAACTTAAATTTTGTCTTTGCATACGAAGAAAGTTACGGTTATGTATTGGACTCCTCAACTAGAGATAAAGATGGCATCCAAGCAACTACTATGTTGGTTGAGGCTGCTTGATACTATAAAAAACAAAATAAAACTTTAATTGATGTTCTTTTTGAACTATATGAAAAATACGGATATTTTTACACTTATACAGAAAACTTGAACTTCAAACCAGAAGAAATTAAATCAAAAGTTGAGCCAATTATGGAAAAACTAAGAAGCGAGTATTTTGAAAAACTTGGAGATTTAGAATTAAAATATGCCGAAGATTATATCAATGGTTTATATAATATGCCAGGTCAAAATCTTATGAAATTTTATTTTGAAGATGGCAGTTGATTTGCCATTAGACCTAGCGGTACTGAGCCAAAAATAAAGATTTATTTTGTTACAATTGATAAAACCTTAGAGAATGCTAAGGAAAAATGCAAGAACCTTATTAAAAACTTAAAAATGTTTTTAGAAATATAAAATTCAAAATTTTATATTTTTTTTCGTTTTTTTTACCTATGTAGATATAATAATAATTGTTAGGGAGACCATAGGGGGTATGGATATGAAAGTTATAATTATTGGCGGTAGTGCTACAGGAATGGGAGTCGCTGCAAGATTGAGACGTAATGATCCAAAAATAGATATTACTGTTTATCAAGATAAAAGTTATGTTTCACTTGGAGCATGCGGACTACCTTATTATGTGGCCGACGAGTTTGAAAATGAAAACTTGATGTTGGCAAGAACTATCAATGACTTCGAAAAAATGAACATACAAGTTCATTCAAATAAAAAAGTAAAAAAAATTGACTTCGAAAGCAAAAAAGTAATATTAGAAGATGGCGCAGATTCTTATGATTACTTAACTATCGCTGTTGGCGCAAAACCTATAGTTCCTAACATTGTAGGTATAAACACAAACAATGTATTTACTTTAACAACCTTAGAAGATGGTAAAAACCTTAAAAATGCACTTTTAAATAAAGATAGCATAGAAAAGATCACCATAGTTGGTGGAGGATTTATAGGCCTTGAAATGTGCGAAACATTATCTAAAATAGGTAAAAAAGTAAATCTTATAGAAATGGAAGAAGAATTATCTTCAAAAAGTTTTGATTCTGAGATAACAACATTAATAAAAGACAAACTAATAGAGAAAGAAATTGAAGTTTTTCTAGGTGCACAGGTCACAGAAATATTAAATGAGAATGGAAATGTCTCTGGTGTAGTCTTGAAAAACGGCGAAGTTATACAAACACAAGCAGTTCTTTTATGTGTAGGGTTTAAACCTAACACAGAGTTTCTAAAAGACACCAATCTTAAATTAATTAATAATGGAGCTATATTGGTGAATAAACTGGGAGAAACTAATATAAAAGATGTTTATGCTGGTGGAGATTGTGCCACTTCTAAAAATTTTATAACAGGTGAAGATATTTATTCCCCATTAGCAACCGTAGCTTCCAAATTTTCAAGGGTTATAGCTGATAATATAGTTGGTAAAAATATTAGTTTTGAAGGATCAATTCAAAGTTCTATTATTAGAATTTTTGATCTAGAGGTGGCAAGAACTGGTTTAACAGAAAAATATGCCAAAGAAAAAAATATGGATGTGAAATCAATTTTTATAAAAGATAAAGACTTCACTCATTATGTTAATGGACAAAGCGATCTTTATCTTAAATTAATTATGAATAATAAAGATAAAACTATTATTGGCGCACAAATGTGTGGTAGCAATAAAGCTGTTTTGAGAATTAATGCATTAGCAGCTATGATTTGGAATAAAACCATTATCGATAAACATTTGGAACAAGTTGATTTAGTTTATTCGCCGCCGTTCTCAAAAACAACTGACATAATACATATAGCAATATCTAATATATTAAAATAAAATGAAAGAAAGGGATAATATGTTTTTAGCAGAAAAGACTGATATATTAAAGGATTTTTTAGCAATTAGTAGATGAGAATCGGCTGTTACAATATTAATCTTTATAACGTTACAAATCTCATTATGAATATTCTTGAAAAAAATAAAATTAAAATTTATGTACCGTGTGTTGATAGGACTTGGTATCGGGCTTGTTTATGGTTTAAGTTTACAAGCAATTATTGGATTCCCTGATCAAAATGCATATAAGGATTACGAATATAGTAGTCATAACTTATATTGAGTATATGAACTAAAAGTTTGAGCTGAATTCTTCAGTAAAATATTTATAAACGGGGTAAAACTGTTAACTATACCAATCGTATTTATAGCAATGTTTAAAATTACAGCAAAACCTTCATCTAAAAATGTCGGTATAATTACAATCAAGGGTATAGGACTTCTTCTATTGAATGTAGCCTTTGCTTTTGTTGTAACATTTGCACTTGGAATGTTAACAAATGTCGGTAAAGTAGAAGGGTTATCTGTTTTTGATAATAATACTAATTCTGAAAAAGGAAAAAGCTTAGTTCCTTTGCCATCAATAATTTGAGGATACTTACCAGATAACTTTTTCTCAACAATGGCTGCAAGTTCAATAATTCCAGTTATGGTTGTTGGTGCACTTGCTGGTTTATCTGTAAAAATACTATCTAAAAGAAAAAGTGTTGAGATGGAAGCTGTTAGAAAAGCTATGGACACTGGATGAGATATAATCATATCAATTCTGATGACATTTATGAAATTCATGCCATTAGCAGTTATGTCTATGATTACTGTTTCGATTGTAACTAGACCAATAGGTATGCTTGCTGTAATTGGTAAAGTAATTGGTGTTGGTTATCTAGGGATATTAATCTCTATTGGTTGATTGACATTATTAATTTTCTTATCTGGTATGAAAGTTTCTGGGTGATGAAAAAGTGCTTGAAGACCGCTTATACAAGGTTTTGCAACTCAATCATCAAACGCAACATTACCAGTTACAATTGATACTATTAAAAATGATTTAAAAGTTGGTGAAGTTGCCGCAAATACTATCGGACCAATTTCTACAACAATGGGTCTAATAGCTTGTGCAGGTGTCCAAGCTGGC
Source organism: Spiroplasma endosymbiont of Megachile willughbiella (assembly GCF_964273395.1). Taxonomy (NCBI): domain Bacteria; kingdom Bacillati; phylum Mycoplasmatota; class Mollicutes; order Entomoplasmatales; family Spiroplasmataceae; genus Spiroplasma; species Spiroplasma endosymbiont of Megachile willughbiella. The sequence continues at coordinate 356,642 of NZ_OZ187005.1, forward strand.
CTAGCAACAAGTATTTTATGAACAGGTACGGATTCAAGTTCGGTAGTTCATGAAATGGGGTTCATCGGATTTTTCCTAATATCTCTTTTAGTAACTATTATTGCTTCTCTTGGTATTGCTGGAGTCCCTGGTACTGCTACAGTAGTTACAGTTGGTGTAATTGGTGGTATTGGTTTTCCTGGGTTTACTGATTCTGTTTTAGCCTTCATAGCACCGTTAGATGGTTTGTTTGACATGGGAAGAACTGGGGCTAATGTTCTTGGTGCTGTTGCTGTTGCACCAATTGTAGCGAAGTCCGAAGGTCTTATAGAACAAGACTCGCCATTACTCGGATATAAAGGTATACTAAAACAAAATTTGATCTTGTCTAAGAAAAAAACGAAAGAAGCATATATTGAAAACTTGCAAAATATAAAGAAAACTTATGCAACTAAAGTATCAGACAAAGAAATTACAAAAGATCTTAAAAAACAATATAATTTAGAAAAACTAGAGGCATTAAAAGAACTTGAAAACTCTTATAATGTTGATAGAGCAAACTTGAAAGAAGCATTTATCGATCAAATTGCTTCCTACAAAAAAGGTGAAAATTTAGAATAGGTGAACAGATAAACGCTTATTTTAAATATCAGTATTTTAAAAGTCATTTAGATTTGAGTTATTACCAAGTCCAAATGATTTTTTTATTTTCCTGCTATATTTCAAAGCTTACAGACGATATATTCATTGGGAGGAAATTATTATGAATAATGTAAATATAATCGGACAAATAGAGGGGACTCCGCAGCTAGTTTTCAACTCAAAAAATGGAGAGAAAAAGCTGTTTAAATTTATTTTAAGAGTTCCAAGAAATTATAAAAATAAAGATGGAATAATAACAGACGAATTTATAAATGTTAAAGTATGAAGTAATGTTTTGGGTGATGAGTATGAATATTATGATCAGTCTTTTGTTGGAATTGAAGGAAGGATAATATCTTTTGGTTCAACTGATAGCGTTACCTATGGTAATGAAATAGTTGCCAACAAGATTATACATATAGCTTAAATGGAAAATGTATTGCTATACTTTTCACTAAAATATAGGGGAAACTGAGATAAGATTTACAAAGCTTTAGATACAAAAGAACGCATTTCAAAAGAAGAAATAACAAATGTATTACAAAAAATAAATTGTAATTTTATAACCATTCTTAGCCCATTTTATCCAAACTCATTAAAATATATACATAAGCCACCATTTGTACTGTTCTATAAAGGAGATATAAATTTGATAGGTAATTATGCAAAAAATGTTGGTATAGTTGGCGGAAAAGAGATAGATGACTATGGAAAAACAAGAATAGCGACATTATTGCCTGATTTGAAAAAAGAAAATAAATTAATAATTACTAACGAGAATGAGGGTGTAAATGAAGAGGTTCTTGATATATGCAAAGAGAAGTCACTTGAAACTATATTCATTTTAAAATCTGGAATCAAGGATTATTTAGATAAATCATTAGATATAGAACATAAAAACATATTATTCATTTGTGAGTGTTATGAGGTTAGTGAAGATAAAACAGATGATTATATTGAATATTCAAACCGATTATTATGTGGACTTTCGAAGGGTATTGTTTTCGTTCAATTTAAAGAAGCTGATAATTTTAATAATCTTATCAACTGTGCTCTCAATGAAGGGAAAGATATTTTTGCTATACCATCTGTGTCTGGTGAGCTAAATGGAACCAATAAATTGATCAAGATGGGTGGAAAGTTGATAGAAACTGCAAAAGATATAGTAAACGACATTTAAAGTGGTATAATAATTTCGTGGTAGAAATATCACACTTGTAAGGTTTATACCTAATAATTTTTAAATTAACTAATCATTTTATTCCCGACACACAAATGATAGATTTATTTAATAATTGAAAAAAGAGATTTAAAATCTCTTTTTTTTATTTTTAATAAAAATTAATATTCAATTGTATTTTCTACAAATAGGTTCATAATAATTATTAAATATGAAAGAAAGCGGAGGTTCTTATGAATAATAATGATAACAATAGCTCGAACTCTCAATCTTTAGTTACTCAAAACCCTGATAAAACATCCTCAAACCCAACTTTTAAAACCAAAAGAAATAAAGGAAGTGGTAAAACATTTTTTGGAATAGTTTTTAATTATTTGAAAAGACACCCTTTAATTGCCTTTAGTTTGTTTATAATCACTGGATTGTCTGCTGTAACTACCGTTGTAGGACCAAAAATAATACAAAACATGATGGCTTGCCTTATGATTCCTGCTATCGTTGCTAGTCGCATTGGTAGTGGAAGTATTGATGAAAATGGTTTAAATTCTATTTTAGAAAAAAATAATGAAAACTCATTAAGTGTATACTATAGAGGTAATGGATACGAAAATTCTCAATTATTAGATTCAAAGAATTATTACACAGACTTTTTTGGATTACAACTTGGTTGACAAGAATGAATTTACTTTCAGTTAGCACTTTTTGTAGCATTAGGACTATTTACTTTTATTTCCAATTTTATTGCTGGTATTATGGGTAAAAATATAGAAATAGAACTAAGAAATAAAGCACTTGAAAAACTTGTTAAACAAGATATGAGTTATTATTCTGATAAAAAAATAGGAGAAATTCTTACAAAAATAGTCTCAGATACACAAATTATTGGTGACCAAGCGCAACAAGTTCCTGTTACATTGTTATCAGCTATATTTACATTTTTTGGTTCTCTTGGAATGTTATTAACAATAGATTTAAAATTAACAGGAATTTTAGTAGCATTGATGTTAATAATATTAATAACAATGTTTTCAACTTTTGGAATAGTAAAAAAACTTATGTTTAAAGTTCGAGACTCTATAACAAATATAAATGGTGATGTTACAGATAGAATTGCAACTATTAGACTAATAAAAGCTTCAGGTACTGAAGTTTATGAAACTGAAAGATTTAAGAGAATTCACAATGATTATTATAAAAAATCTTTTAGTCTTATCTCTATGCAGTCTACTATTATTACTGTTATGATTGCTGGTATTTCTTCAATCCAAATGGTTGTTGTAATCTCGGCGGCATTATTATACAATGACCAAACGCAATTGCTTTCAATTATACTTTCATCATTTATAAGTGGTGTTGGTACAATGGTTGGTCCTATTATGCAACTAGCTAGAGTTACTGCTGGGGTTGTGCAAGCATCGACAGCTTCGTTCAGAATTGATGAAATTATTAGATCTAAATCTATATTAGATCCACATTATGAACCAGAAGAAGGTATGCAAATAGATAAAATTAGTGGAGACATTATTTTACAAGATGTTGAATTTAGATATCCAGAAAAACCAGATAAAATCATATTACCAAAGTTCACATTCAAATTTGAACATGGAAAGAGTTATGCTTTTGTTGGGGAAACAGGAAGTGGTAAATCCACAATATCTAAACTATTGTTAAGATTTTACGACCCTAGTGAAGGTAAGGTTTTAATAAACAATAATATAGATTTAAAAGAAGTTAAACTTTCTACTTACTTAGATAAAGTTGGTTATGTTGAACAAGAACCACAAATATTATTTGGAACTGTTCTAGACAATATCAAATATGGAAATTTCAATGCAACTGAAGAGGAAGCTATTGAAGCATCTAAAAAGGCGGAATTACATGAGTTAGTAATGACTTGACCAGACGGTTATAACACTATTTTAGGTGAACGAGGGTTTATGTTATCTGGTGGTCAAAAACAACGTTTAGTAATTGCTAGAATGATTTTAAAAGATCCAGAGTTATTAATTTTAGATGAGGCAACAAGTGCCCTAGATAATATTGTTGAAAAAGAAATACAAAATGAACTAGATAAACTTATGAAAAATAGAACAACCGTATCAATCGCTCATAGGTTAAGTACTATAAAAAATTGCGACCAAATAATTGTTTTAGCCAGAGATGTAGGAGTTGTACAAATAGGTACATTCAACGAGCTAAAAACTAAAGAAGGACACTTCAAAAAACTTTACGAAGCTGGATTAATGGAATAAAAATGGCTATGCCATTTTTTTATTTGCTATAATTAAGTAATGAAAAAGAGAATTAATATTATTGGTGCTGGTCTTGCGGGTTGTGAAGCTGCTTGACAACTAGCAAAAAGAGAAATTGACGTAAGATTATTTGAAATAAAAAGAGTGCAAAAAAATCCAGTGCAAAAACTCGATTCTTTTGCAGAGCTTGTTTGTTCGAATACACTTAGATCATTAGATAATAAGAATGCTGTTGGTACTTTAAAAGAAGAAATGAAACTATTTGACTCATTGATATTAGAAGCGGCTTATTATGCTCAAATACCAGCTGGAGGAAGTCTTGCTGTTGACAGAGAAAAGTTTTCAAACTATATAACAAATAAACTAGAATCAAATAAATATATCGAAATACTGGATGAGGAAAAAGTCACTTTGGATGATGATGAGATAACATTAATTGCATCCGGACCACTAACTACCGATAACCTCCAGAATGAAATTATAAAGTTACTTGGTAAAGAGTATTTTTATTTTTATGATGCAGTTGCTCCGATAATAAAAAAAGATACTATAAATATGGACATTTGTTTTAGAAAAAATCGTTATGATAAAGGAGAAACGGAAGATTATATAAACTGTCCGATGTCTGAAGAAGAATATAAAAAATTTCATGATGAGTTGGTAAATGCTCAGTTGGCTGAAAAGCACTTAGATAAAGAAAAGAATTTAAAGTTTTTTGAAGGGTGTATGCCAGTCGAAGTTATGGCAAAAAGAGGTTTCAACACTCTTAGATTTGGTCCTCTAAAGCCAGCGGGATTGAGTAATATCGATGGGAGCAAAAATTTTGCAGTTGTGCAATTAAGACAGGATAATGCAAAAGATGATTTGTATAATATGGTAGGATTTCAAACTAATTTAACTTGAAAAGAACAGAAAAGAGTTTTTCAACTAATTCCAGGCTTGGAAAAAGCTGAATTTGTTCGTTACGGAGTTATGCATTTAAATAATTTTATTAACTCTCCTGCATTACTGAATAACTACAATCAATTGAAAACTAATAAAAATATATTCTTTGCAGGACAAATTACAGGGGTTGAGGGATATGTAGAGTCTTGTAGTAGTGGCATTATAGCTGCAATTAATATTTATAAAATGATTAATGATGAACCGCTTTGTTCCTTCCCGAAAGATACAGTTATGGGTGCTTTACAAAACTATATAATAACAACTAGTGAAAAAAACTTTCAACCTATGAAAGCAAACTGAAGTTTAGTCGAAAATATGGTGATTGATAATAAACTTAAAAAAGAGGAAAAGAGAGAATTATACTCACAAAGAGCAATTTCTAGTATGAAAGAATTTATAAAGAAAAATAATATTTTGTAAATTTGGGTAATAATTTCATTTATTAGTTTATTTATACAAAATAATTGTATTGAACACAACTTTGGTCTAAAATTATCAAGTCTATTTAGAGGTGAAAATGAAAAATTTTGAAAAGGAAAGTTTGTTTTGATATGGTTTGCATATCATTGCAAAGAATAACGCAGAATTAAAATATTATATTGTTACACAAAAAGACTTAATATCTAGTTTATATCCTTTAACATATTTTGGAGTCATACAATATACCCTTTATAGAGGTATAAAAATCAGTGAAATTCCATTAGAAGAAACTAAGGAATATGCTGAATATATTATTGAAAATATTGAAAAATTACATAAAGTAAGATATAGATTTGTTAAAGAAAAACCGAAAAAATTAGTAATTAAAGATGAAGAAACTGAAAATTTAGTTTATGAACTGATTTCAGGTCTACTTTTACCTTATATCAATAACTATTGTTTTAGAAAACCAAAAGATTTGATTAAAATATCAAAAGCCTATGTAAGAGAAGCTTTGTTTAATTATGAATACGACATTAATCATGAATCTGATGATGGAAAACTTAAGACTAGTGCATTATATCCATTTTTGTTTACATTGAATCTAATAAAAAATGGTGAAAAACAAGGATTATTTCAAAGAGTCCATAAATATTACCAAAGAGATAATTTGATTAGAAAATATAAATCTGGCAGAGACTGAAAACCAAAAGAAGTTGAATATCTTCAAGAAACAATTGAATTGATTGAAAATGATGAAGAGTGAAGTTTATTTTTAAGTAATTTTACAGCATCTAAATGAGATGATTTTGATATGAAAGAGCGTTTCAAAGCACTTTTTCAGTTAACTAAGGTTACAACAATTTTAATGAAAGATGAAATAACAGCTGTTACAATGCTTTCGGATGGTGGAGAGGTATTTGAGATGCTAGAAAATTATTTACCTTACTTTTTATACTTAGACAAAATTCAAGCAAACAACAAAATATTGGATGACTATACATCAGAATCTAAAGCTGTATTATCACCGTTTTCTCATCAACATATGAACTACAAAATTTTGAAAACATACATTAGATCAAAGGGAACAAGACATATACAAGTAGATTTCAATAAATTAGTTACAATTCACGAAATTGTTTGATATGTTTTTTCTGAAATTAGAACAATGCTTTTGGTTCATGAGTATTTACCTAAAGTTATTGATAATCATGTTCAACAGAAACGAAAGCTTTATGTCGAAATCTTAGAATTATTTACAGAGGTTAAGGAAAATAAATTTAAAGAAAGAATAAGCTTTGAAAATATGAATGAAGGGACATTCTTTATGAGCGAGGATGAATTGATCGAAGCCTCACAAATTGAATTTGATAACTCTAAACAATTACAAGAAAATGTTCTTTTGCATAAACTTGGAAAAGTATTAACATTTTTATTATCAATCGAACCAGAAACTGCAAGATCTTTTGATTACAATTTGGAAGAATTGATAAAGTATGTCATTATACTTTTTGGACCACATCCATTAGGACACACTGTACAAACAACTACTCTAATTGAAAATATCTTTGCAAATTTCAAAAAACTATGTTTAAATTATGAAGGTGAAAAATCAAATAGTGATGATTTAACTTTGAAGTTTCAATCATCACTTGAATTACCACTAAAATTATTAAATTGAAAAAAAGACTAAAAAAGATAGCAAAAATAACTTTCTTTTGTTATTATATTTTTGTCTTGTTGATGCCCACGTAGCTCAGTAGGATAGAGCATGCGCCTTCTAAGCGTAGGGTCAGAAGTTCGAATCTTCTCGTGGGCGCCATTATGAATTCAAAACACCTTTGGTGTTTTTTTTGTTTTCAAATAAAATACTTTGTTAAGTAAAAATACTTGACAACCTAATTTATTAATATATTATTATTAATGTATTTATATAGAGTAAGGAGGAACTTATGGTAAAACTAAGATTAAAAAGAGCTGGTAAAAAAAGAGCTGCTTTTTACAGAATTGTAGCCTCAGATTCACGTGTTAAACGTGATGGTGAATACATCGAGTTAATAGGAACTTACAACCCAATAAATGGTGTTGTAGATCTTAAAAAAGAAGTAGCACTAAAATGAATGCAACAAGGAGCACAACCAACCGATACTGTTAGAAACATTCTTTCAAAAGAAGGTGTAATGACAGACTTGCACAATGCAAAATTGGAACAAAAGAAAGCTGCACCAAAAAAAGAAAAAGTTGCTAAAAAAACAGTGGCTAAAACTAAAGTAGCTAAAAAAGACGAGAGTAAATAATGAAAATTGTATACGAGATCTTGAATGATTTTATTTCGGATCTTTTACCCAAAGATATTATCTATATTCTAAAAGAGAAAATTGAAACTAAGAAAACCTACGAATTCATTTTAGTTATCGAAGATAAAATTGAAATGAATTTAAGAGAAACTATTTTGGGAATAATTAAATCTTTACAAGATTCGATGAATCTGAATCTCTCGATTCAAGAGAAAAAAGTTGAAATTGAGGTCGAGTTTTATGAGTAACCTTGAAGAAAAACTAATTAGTGTTGGAAAAGTTATTTCAACACATGGTATTAAAGGTGAACTTAAGATATGAATTAATAGTGACTTATCAATAAAGAAGGATTTACTCAATAAAAAGATTTTCTTGAAAGATAAGTCAAATAGTATTGAAGTTTATTGTGTTGAAAAGTTTTATATTTCAAATAACAAGCATATTTTAAAATTAAAAGACATCAACAATATCAATACGGCATTAACTTATAAAGACTGAGAAGTTTACTTTTTAAAAGAAGATGATTTATTTGAACTATATACTTCATTGATAGATTTTCATGTACTATTTGAAAATAGTAATTATGGAAAAGTTATTGATGTTATGTATAATGGAGCACAGGATTTGGTTAAAGTTTTGAATAATGATAATCAATCTATATGAGTTCCTTGTGTAGACAGGTTTGTCGAAAAAGTTGATTACGAGTCAAAAACAATTACTTTGAAGAATATAACGGAGCTTATCTAAATGAAGTTTTCAATAATAACCTTATTTCCCAATTTGATTAAATCTTATATATCTGAATCTATTATAAAAAGAGCTTTAGATAAAACAAAGATAGAGATTGAAGTAGTTGATTTAAGAAATTACACAAACTATAATCACAATCAAGTAGATGACTATCAATTTGGTGGTGGAAAAGGTATGGTTTTAATGGTGGAACCAGTTGTGAATGCGATTGAAGCTTGTAAAACCGAGGATTCGTTAGTAATTTTAACAAGCCCTCAAGGTAAAACTTGGAAACAAGAATTTGCTAGAAACTATATAGAAAAGCATAAACATCTAATAATAGTTTGTGGGCATTACGAAGGTTTTGATGAACGAGTTCTTGACTACGTTGATATAGAAGTTTCTATAGGAGATTATGTATTAACTGGTGGAGAACTAGCTAGTCTTGTATTGATTGATTCAATATCTCGAGTGGTTCCGGGTGTTATTTCTGAAGAGTCACACATTAATGATAGTTTTGAAAATAATCTATTGGATCATCCAGTTTATACTAAACCCGTGGATTTTAGGGGCAAAAAAGTCCCAGATGTACTGCTTAGCGGCCATCATGCAAACATTCAAAAGTTTCGTCAAGAAGGCAGATTAAGAAATACTTATATTAAACGACCAGACCTATTAAAGGATGAAAATTTATCAAAAACAGATATCGAATTTATCGATAATCTAAAAAATACGAAAGGAGAAAATTAGTTATGAACATGTTATCAAAAAACACAAAATCTTTAATTGATGAACAATTAAACTCTAATTTACCAGAATTCACATCTGGTGACACAATAAGAGTTAATGTAAAAATTAAAGAAGGTGAAAAGTATCGTATTCAAGCATTTGAAGGTGTTGTAATTAAAACTCAAGGAAGTGGAATATCTTTCTCAGTTTGTGTAAGAAAAAACTCTAACGGTGTTTTTGTGGAAAGAACTTTTCCAGTTCATTCACCAATTATTGATTCTATAGACGTTTTAAAACGTGGACGTGTGAGAAGAGCAAGAATTTACTATATAAGAAAATTATCAGGAAAAGCTGCTCGTATTAAAGAAGTTGTTACTTCTAAAACAAAAGATGCTGCATTAAAAAACTCTATGAAAAAAGCAGTTAAGTAATTAACTATAAAAACCATGATAAATGGTTTTTTCTTTTTTAAGTATGTTATTTCTTAATCGATATTAGTATTGTATAATATGTTGTGTTAGTAGGTGGTTTGATGAGTGCAAATTTTTACGATAATCTAATTTTAATGATTGAACAGAATATCAAGAACAGAGATTTTGAGAAAGCACTGGAATTAATAAAAGAAGAACTAAGTGTACCCTACATACCTAGCGATATAGAAAGTAAATTGCAAAACTATTTGAAAGATCTTGAGAGCGAACTATCTTCAAATCTAAATAACGATGGTTCTATTTGAACATTAAATAAAATATCTTCTGTAATGAAGCAAGTATTAGACCAAGAAATTCAATTACTAGCTTTCGACGCTTTGCGTAGTTTTAATGCAAGAATGATACTGCCTGATATTAAAGATTATTTAGTTTCTGACCTTGTTAAGGATGAGTTCAAAACTTTTCTAATTTTGGTTTTATTAGAACAAAAACTAGATGTAGATTTAGTTGTAAAAAAAGGTGCTAAGTCATTTAATATAAACCCCGCTACTTTTGATGTTTCAAAATTTAATCAGGTTATCAACGAGGTTGATATAAAATTAAATAATTTGGTTTATGATAAAAATCCAACACTATATAATATTTGTAAACATATTGCAGAATCATATCTTTACAGTATATTTCCCAACTTTGAATTTGAAGGTTATGGAATCAATGAAATTTTGGTGTGTGTAATTATGACTGCAAAAAATTCATTAGGAATAAATAACGAATTAAGAGATTTCGAAAATATTGATTACAATTATGAAAAAGCAATGATATTATTAAACGAGTTTGATAATTTATTTTAGGAGAAAAACATGAAAAAAACAACATTTAACGAAGAAGACTTCATAAAGTTTCACGACACAAAAAATATAATGATGCAATTATTTGGAATAACTTGTTCGGTTTGTGGAATCGATGAAATAGGATATGTGGCATCAAATTCACCAAAATCATTGGGGGATTTAGCTTTTGACGCTTTAGAAAATAATCCAAGCATTTCTGATGAAGAACTAGATAAACTGATGGAAGATCCAATAGAAGCATGACAAGAAGTTGATGATTACAATGCATCTATTGGGATGCCAACTTTTGCTTGCGATAATTGTTATCAACAATTAATAGATGGAGAGATACAAATTTCTTCAATTGAAGAGGAATAAAGAATGAAGTTTGTAGATTTAGCTTATTTTAATATCAAATCTGGAAAAGGTGGCGATGGTGCCGTCTCTTTTCGTCATGAATTATATGTTGCAAACGGAGGACCAAACGGTGGTGATGGTGGAAAAGGTGGAGATGTGATTTTTGTTGCAGATGAAGGAAAGTCTTCACTTTTAGATTTGAAATTGCAAAAGTATTATATTGCTGAAGATGGTTACAAGGGTGATATTAAAAATATGCATGGGAAAAATGGTAAAGATATAGTAGTTAGAGTTCCGGTTGGAACTGTTTTGTTCAATGCAGATACAAACGAAATAATAGCAGACTTCGACCATAACGAACAAAGACAAGTATTAGCTTTAGGTGGAAAGGGTGGCCGTGGAAATGCAAGATTTGCTAACTCACGTAATAAAGCACCAACAATTTTTGAAGCCGGTGACCCAGGAGTTAATATAAATATCAAAGCAGAATTAAAAGTCTTAGCAGATGTTGGTTTTGTTGGCTTACCAAATGCTGGTAAATCAACGTTGCTTAGAGCAATTTCAAACTCCCGACCACAAGTAGCTGATTATCCATTTACAACATTGAACCCACAACTAGGGGTTACAAGAGATAAAAAAGGTAGAACCTTCACAGTGGCTGATTTACCAGGTCTTATCGAAGGCGCTAGTCTTGGTAAAGGGTTAGGTCATGAATTTTTGAGACATATTGAAAGATGTAAAATTATTTGTCATGTTATTGATATGTCTGGTAATTATGTTTCTGAAGATGTCATAAAAAATTACGAATTGATAAAAAAGGAGCTTCTAAATTACAACCTAAATCTTGAAAAGAGACCTGAGATCATAGTTGCAAACAAAATGGATATTGAAGAAGCTGAAATCAATCTACTTTATTTCAAAGAAAAGTATAAAGATAAAACTATAATTGAAGTTTCGGGTTTGAATAAGTATAATATCGATAAATTATTAATGGAAATCGGTTCTTTGTTAGAAGTTGTGAAAGATGAACCCTTGTGGTTAATTCCCGATGAAAAAAAAGCTGACTTTAAACTTTATACTTTTGAAGGAGATACCAAAGACGTTAAGGTTAAAAACTTAGGTAATGGAAAATGAATGATTGAAGGTGAAGATGTTTATAAAATATACCAAAAAACTCCTATCTCCACTCACGATAATTTATTATTATTCAATGAAAAGTTAAAGCGTATCGGGGCCTATGATTTACTCAGAGAAAAAGGCGCTAAAAAAGGTGACTTGGTTAAAATTTATGATATTGAATTAGAATGGATGGATTAAATTATGTATTTAGAAAAATATTTAAATGAAGTAGTAGATTGACTTAGAATGACCGTTAGAAATACAGGAGTTTCTGGCTTAGTTGTTGGAATTAGCGGTGGTATAGATAGTGCAGTTGTTGCAGCATTAGCTAAAAAAGCTTTTCCAGATAACTATTTGACAGTGTGAATGCCATGTAATTCATCGGTGTTGGATGAAAATTGTAAAAATGAGTTGATAGAAAAACTCGACCTAAATTGTATAGATGTAAATTTGACAAATACTTTTGAGACTATCAAATTAGCTCTTAATGCTAGTGGGGTTGAACAAAGTAATTTAGCATTAGCAAATTCAAAAGCAAGACTAAGAATGACAACACTTTATTCAATAGCACAAACCAAAAATTATTTGGTTCTAGGTACTGATAATGCCGATGAATGACATATAGGTTACTTCACTAAATTCGGAGATGGTGGGGTTGATTTGTTACCAATAATTCATCTTTTGAAGAGGGAAGTTAAGGAAGCTGCTAAAATATTAGGAGTTCCAGAAAGTATAATAAACAGAGCTCCAACAGCTAGTTTATGAGAAAATCAAACAGATGAAGAAGAAATAGGCTTTGGTTATGATTTAATAGACGATTATTTACTTGGCAAACCTGTTCCGATGGATGTTGAGGAACGAATAAAATATCTACATAAAATATCTAGTCATAAGAGAACTAGTGCACCCGTTCCTCCAACTTTAAAACGACCTTAATTGTGCGTAACAAAATATATTTTGGTAAATTGATAGACTAAATTATATTTTTATTAGATAATAAAACATATGAGGAGAATTATATATGACAGAAACCCAAGCAAATGAAATTAGCAAGTATATCGACAGTTTACCTGACGAAACAGCTGATAAAATGTTTGAAGAATTAATTGCTGGAATGAGTTTGTACTTTGCAGTCGTTTTATTCGGAGAAGAAATAGAAAATGTTTATGAAAAACTAAAAGAAAGCGGTAGCTCTTTAGAAGATATCGCAAAAGAAGTTAAAGCTAATGAAGTTGGCGAAGATGAAATTTATGCAGCATTAATGGGAGCATTAGAGGATGAAAATAATGCAGAGGACTTCGCAGAAGATTGTGTTGAATCAATCGCATTTAATCCTGAATATCCAGAAGAAATAATTAATAAATTAAAAGAGTTAGAAATAGAAGCATCAGACTTTTCAGCTAACTTAATCGTTACTTTTAAAGATCAATTCATTGATTTCTTTGTTAATGACCTAGACGTTATTGAATGAAAAAACGATATTATTGATGCATTAGTAGCTAGTTGAGAATAAAAAATTTCCATATTTATGGAATTTTTTTATTTAATGTTGATAACTTTGAAAACTATTTTTTTTGATAGAATTTATAGAAATATGAACTTCAATTATGTTAATATTTTATTGATTGTAGATAGGGTAGTTTGCAATTATGGGCTTTAATATAAAGGTGATCGTATATGTGATTAGCTAGCAGTACTGTTTTTAAAGTATTAAATTTCGAAGTTCAATTATGGGTTATTTTGTTAATTTTCGCTATAATTGGTTTAACTTCTTTAATTTTATATATTTTCGTTTTATTGAAAAAAAATAGAAAGTATTTATACGAAAAAACTGAAGTAACCGCTAAGGATTTTAAAAGATTAGAAAAGTTTGAACAACTAAGAAATGACTTTGAAATTGAGTTGGCTAAAATAAAAAAATATATGAAATCTCAAAAATAATTTATTACAGCTCATAAAAGGGGGTTTTTTATGAGTTTATTCAATGTTTTTAAATCTACTGTAGACAAAGAAAGTAAGAACCAACATAATAATGTTGGTGCTTTTGACGTTAATTCAAATAATGGATATGGATTTAATCAAAACATTCAACAAATTAATAACTCAACGCCTCAGTTTAATAGCACTTTTAATAATGAACTTGCTAATTACCAAAATGGCCTTGTAAATCAAAAAAATATGACCGATGGTTATTATTTACCAAGAAATAACACTTTGAGAGAAAAAGAAGTTGACACATATAATAAACAGTTCAATGCATCGCAACAATATGCAAATGTCAACCAAATGACACCTCCAAGCAACTACCAAAATGCTAATATACAGAATCTAAATTACGAACCTTATAACTACTACCAACCAAGACAAGATGTTTATGGAGGTCAAATACCACCAAGACCAGTTGAAGAAAACTATAACTTTTATAATAATGAAGCAAGCATTTTACAAAAAAATGATTACATTCCAAATAATTATGCTCAAAATGTACCTTATCAAAATAGATATGCTCAAGATGATATCTACCATAATCAATTACAACCTAATTTAATTTATGGTGCTCAACCCCAATTTCAACCTAATTTTCCTGAACAAATAAGATACGATAGTCAACATTATGCAGCCAATAATATGAATTATGGTTATAAAGAATTCACAAATAATAGACAATTTTATAACCAAAATAATCAATACGGATATAATCAAAATTATAACAATAACATGCAACCCTCAAATAACTATAATCAGTACAATGATTTAAGTTATAAAGCAAGAATGAAAAAAGCTAACATCATACCAGCGGCAATTGGCCGTGAAATAAGAAGTGAGAAGCTACGAATCTTTGCTTTATTTTTATTAGGAACTATTGGCATAATTGTCACATCATTTATGTTAGCTATTTATTACAAAACAATTGGTGTAAAAGACTCAAAATGACTTGGATTTAACTATGAAAAAGTTATGTATCCGTTCTTTTCGATTTTTTTTCTTATCATATCGATATGTTTCTTTGGTATCAGTACATCTGATTACACTCTGCTTCATTCTAATGTCAAAAAATATGAACAGGGATTACTTTATGGAATCGAAAAAGTGCCTTATTTTATAACTAGAAATTATCGTTCTTTATTATCAAGAAGTATTTATATTAATTGAATTGCATTCTCAACTTATATTTGTGGTTCAATAAGTTTGGGTATTTTATACGGTTTCCAAGCTATGCATGATAGTGATAAGCCATTACATTTCTTTTTCTGGGAAATCGGTAAAGTTACAAAATCATTTTCATCAGATATCACTGTTAATATAATTGTTTTATTGGTAATGCTATCTGCACATATTTTGAATATAATCACATCAAGATCTAGAAAGAATAATATTATTTCATATTATGGATATGAAATAATTCCACAACAAGAAATAACTAAAATCAAAAAAAGAGCTAATAGAAGATGCTTAATTATATTTTGTGTTACAATGGCTTTAATATTATTTGTAATTGTTATTCCTTGATTGATATTTAGAAAGAAAAAAGGGTTATCACTTAAACCATGAGCAGCAAAATAGAAAATAGACAAATTGAAAGCTTATATGTTCATATACCATTTTGTGAACATATTTGCTTTTTTTGTGATTTTGTAAAGGTTATTAAACCAAAAGAGGAAAAGGCGATTTTTAATTACTTAGAGAATTTAGAATCTGAAATAAATAGTTATGGCGAGAAACTAAAATTTATTAAAACCATCTATATTGGTGGTGGAACACCAAGTTGCTTAAACGAGGAGCAAACAATTAAGTTATGTGAGATATTAAAACCACTTGTCAAAGAGACTGAATTTGAATATACTATTGAGATTAACCCTGAATCCCTAACAGAATCGAAACTAGAGATTTATAAGAACTATCATATAAATCGTCTAAGTATAGGAGTTCAAACATTTGACAATAAGTTATTAAAAAAAATAGGTAGAATCCACGATAATAAAATGGCGATAGAAAAGTTTAAGTTAGCAAGAAGTTTTGGCTTTAGCAATATTAGTATTGATTTGATGTACAACTTATTTGATCAAACGAAAGAACATATTGAAAATGATTTAAACTATATTGAATCTTTAAGACCAGAACATATATCTTGGTATTCATTGATAATGAAAGAAGATTCAGCATGAGGAAAAAAACAACTTAAATTACCAGACAATGATGAATTATTTGACGATATTGTTAATGAAGGTTTAGTTAAATTAGGTTATAAAAGATATGAGATTTCTAATTACGCATTAAATGGAGCATATTCTAAACACAATACAAGCTATTGAAATAACTCCCTTTTTGTTGGTGTTGGAGTAGGTGCTACGGGTTTTGAACAAATTGATGGCGATTATTATTTAACTTCCAATAAGGGGAAAGTAGATAAGTATTCCAAAAACTATGAAAAACTTACCACCGAAGATTATTATTTTCAAATCCTAATGATGGGTTTAAGAATGATTGACGGCATTGATATTACTGTTAGCAAAAACATTGATGCTTATAATCATTTTTATGATTTAATACAAAAGAAAATAAAAGAAAATCTTTTAGAAATTGTAGATAACAAATTAAGATGCACAACGAAAGGATTTAATATTTTAAACGAGATATTAATAGATTTTTTATAATGAAAAAAGTATTGCTTGTAGTAGATTATCAATTTGATTTCGCTGATCCTAACGGAAAATTATATGTTGATGGTGGTGAAACTTTAAAAAAAGGAATTTTAGAAAGAATAGCAGATTACAAATCTTCCAACGATTACATTGTTTTTTCAGGTGACTTCCATCCAAATAATCATGTATCTTTTGATTTATGAGGTAAGCATTGTTTGGTCGACCAAAATGGTTCAAACTTTTATGTTGATGCTAGTGATGCAGACTTGATAATTAAAAAAGGGACTGATCGTTTCTCGGATAGTTATTCCGCTTTTTATGTTTCTGAAAATGTTGAATCAACTTTGAATGATTGACTTATTGAAAGAAATATAAACTTCATAGAAATTTGTGGTTTGGCGCTCGATGTTTGTGTTAAAGAAACATATTTAGATGCGAAAAAGTTCGGATATAATTCAATAGTTAATGAGAACTTATGTAAACCCTTAGATAAAAATTTCAAATTTATTCCATAAAAATATTGTTAATATATCTGTAAAGTCACGATAGTAATTATAGGGGGCTTATTATGGAGAAAAATATAAATACGTATGAAAATCTATCAAGTAGTTATATATTTTTACATTTATTAACAACAAATAATAAGACAAATCCAATACCACTAACACTTGATTTTTTAAACGAACCGCAAACTAGGATAGAAAAAAAATATGATTTATTATTGATAGATGCTATCAAGAATGTCTGTTTTAAAAAGGTGAGTAAAGCAATTAACGAAGATTTTGAAAATTGTTTCATATTAAAAGGTTTACTTTATATAATTAAAAAACAAACGGTTAACATATTTGAAAAGCATTTTGAAGGTTTGGACCTTATAGCAGAGTTCGTGAGATTAAAAGCAGCTTGTAAACTGTTCACTAATCAAATACGCTATGACCCTAATCTTTGATTAACAATTGATAAAAAAGAAAGGCATAATTTGCATAACAAAAAAAATAAAGATAATTTTGATTGAAACATGGCACTACTATTACTTGATTTTGATATATTGAAAGATATGGGAATTGTTTTCATTGAAAAAGAAAAACAAGTATTAAAGGATCTTCTAGAAATTAAAATGATTGATTCGTTTGAAGATACGAATGAGCGGTTGATGAACAATCAAGGTTCTTATTTACCAATAAAAATGTTTCTCTTGGAAAAAGAATTATTAACAAAAGAAAAAAATTTAACAAGAAAAAGAAAAAAAATGGACAAGATTATTTTTTCTACTTTTATGCAAATGATTTGTTTATTCATTAGAAAAAATATAAAAAAAGCATATTTGAACTAAATTTACAAATGCTTACTATTGAAAAAACTTTAAGTTTTAAAAAAATAGTAGGTATTTTTTTTATATTTAGTTAATATATGTTTGCAAGGAAGTGGTTTGATGGAGTTAAGAAGTGTATTTAAACTTATTAAAATTAGTATGCCTGATATGAATCAACATAATAAAACGATAGCTAAATATTTATTAGAAAATTTAGATAACAGTGAAAAAATAAACTTAAAAGAAATATCTGAAGGTACTGGTCAAAGCAAAGCTACTATCTTTAGGTTTTGCAGAAACCTTGGCTTTCAAGGATTTGCAGAGTTTAGAAAAGTGGTTAACGACTTAAATAATAACTATATATATTCCAATCATGAAATAGTAATCCGTAATTTATACAGAAAAGATTTAGATGAATTTTATGATTTTTATTTCTCAATTTTAAAATTTCAAAGACAATCTATCAAGTCGCTGATTTATGAAAACAAAATTGAAGCTTCGTCTATTCTTATTAAAAATGCGAAAAAAATAATAATAGCAGCTTCTAATATTAATTACAACCAAGCTATTGATTTTAAAAATAAATTGGTTGCTCTTGGATTAAATTGTTTTTTAGAACAAGATTACAGAACTTTAATTTCCTTAGGGAATATTTCTAATGAAGATGACCTGTTTATTACTATTTCTCTATCAAACTTGAATAAATCCGTTCTTTCTATTGGTAAGTTGGCCAAAAGTAACAATGCAAAATGACTTCATATAGGTACAAAGAAAAACTCACTCGAAGATCCAAATATAGATATGATGTTAACTTTTGAATCTAATGAAAGTCAGCTTTGAAATTTATATAGTTTGAGAGGTGAGGGATTATTTCAAATCTTGAATCTTGTATTTGCCTCATTGTTAAATCACTTACCTGAGAAGCACGATTAAATATATTATTTAAACCAATTATTAATAAAGAAACTAAATTTTACAGGTTTGATTAAGCAACCTTTATTTTTTTAAAAGAACTAATCAATCCTCATTTTGCTCAACTTTTGAGTCAAGGAGAAAATTATGAAAATATTTATTGTGAAAGATTTGCCATCAGATATAGAAAAAGTTATTCTTCAAAAAGATGCGGATTTAAAGGAATTTGTTTTTTATAAAAAGAATAATCTCAATTATTTCAATTTAAGTTATTTAAAAAATAAAACATTATCTGAAAAATATAATGTTATTAATGATCTAGTAATGGATATTAGTTCTAATGTTGTGCTGGATTTTAATTTGATAGCAGACAAAGATTTAAATTCTACTTTTGCGGTACTATTTAATTTGGTTTATTCGAATTATGGAAAAAAATATTCAAAGAAAACCATAAACAAGAATAAACCTAAAAACTTTTGATTTTATAAAAGCAACTTTACTGAAGAGAACTTTGTTTATTTTAATTTTTTAAAAGTCTGCTATGAAGCTCAAAATTTAGCCTGTAATTTAGCAGACAGTGTTTTAAATTTAGAAGGAGATACAGATATTTTTTACAAAACCATCCAAAAACTTTGTATTTTAAATAAAAATCTTTCATTAAGGACTTATAATGAAAAACAGTTATTAGATTATGGAATGGCTAGTTTATTAGCCATCAACAAAGAATCTAGGGTTCTTGTAATTGAATACAATGGCGACACTTGTTCTAAGGAAAAAATTGTTATAATCGGCAAAGGAATTACTTCTAGTGACGAATCTATAAACATATATAATATTGACGACTTTATATTAAGGTTAGATAAAAGTGGTGCTACTAATGCATTTGCTGCAATTGATGCATGTAGTAAATTATCTTTGAAACTAAATATTGTTTGTTTGATTCCAATAATACAGAAAATTAATAACATAAACTCTATACAGTCGGGTGATATTGTTATTGCACACAATAAAAAAACTATTCAAATTGAAGATAATAATTTAAAAGGAAGAATAGTGCTAGCTGATCTAATTTCGTTTGCATGCACCGAATACAAGCCAAGGGAAATAATTACAATCGCCACTTTAGGAAGCTCTATGAAAACCGTTTTAGGAAAGCATATAACAGGGTGTTTCACTAATAATATTAAAAGAGCAAGAATTTATGAGAAGTATTTCAACTTAGTTGGTGAGGATTTATGGATTTTACCAATTCATTGAAGTACTAAAAACTCAATTAAAAATTCTGTTCTAGCAGACTATACAAGTAGTCCAAAAGATATAGATAGTAATAATCCATCTATTATAGCTGCTTTTTTAAATGAGTTTGTTCCAAAGAATGTTATCTTTATACATTTAGATATTTCAGGAACTCATTCTATAGAAAATAGAGCAACCGGAAGCTCAGTTAGAGGATTAATTAATACCTTTTACAAAGATTCTTTGAATAATAACCCTAATTTTGATTAATATATCAATATAATCTATAAGTTATTGAAAAAAAACAAGAAGGCATAAGCCTTCTTTTTGTGATTTTATGCAAGAATATCTGGCTGGTTTTCTTATTATTCTAGTTAGATTGGTGAAAAAAAAAAAAAAAAATTAGCACTTAATTGTTGACAATGCTAAAACAAAATGTCAATATATTAATGATTAGCAATATCACTATAAGAGTGCTAATCAGGAGGAATAGATTATGGATTTTACACAAAGACCAGACCCTTTAAATGATCCTGAAATACTAAGTAAATATACTAGGGATTTGACAAAGGACGCCAAAGAAGGAAAAATTGACCCTATTATAGGTAGAGATGATGAAATAATGAGAGTCATCAGAATATTAAGTAGAAAAACAAAAAATAACCCAGTTTTAATAGGTGAGCCTGGTGTAGGTAAAACAGCTATTGCAGAGGGGCTTGCTCAAAGAATTAATAAAGGAGATGTTCCAAGTGTACTTAAAAATAAACGTATTCTAGAATTAGATATGGGTAGTGTTATGGCTGGTGCAAGCTTCCTTGGTGACTATGAAGCAAGAATTAAAGGAATTGTGAATGCCATTCAAAAAGAAAATGGCGAAATCATACTATTTATTGATGAATTACATCTTATAGTTGGTGCAGGTAAAACTGGTGGAGGCGGTGGAATGGATGTCTCTAACCTTCTTAAACCATCACTTGCCAGAGGTGGATTAAAAGCCATTGGAGCAACAACGCTTAAAGAATACCGAGAATATATAGAAAAAGATGCAGCTCTTGAGAGAAGGTTTCAAAAAGTGTATGTTTCAGAACCTACAGTGGAAGAAACAATCTCAATATTAAGAGGATTAAAAGAGAAGTTTGAAACTTATCATGGTGTACGTATTCACGATAACGCCTTAGTAGCAGCTGCTCAATTGAGTAATAGATATATCTCAGATAGATTTTTACCAGACAAAGCAATCGATTTAGTCGATGAAGCTAGCGCAACAATCAAAACAGAACTTGCGTCTGTTCCAACTGAACTTTATCAAATAAATAGACGAGTAGTTCAATTAGAAATAGAAAGAGCTGCATTATCTAAAGAGACTGATGAAAAGTCTCTTGAAAGAGCAGCTATTAACGAAAAAGAATTATTCGCTTTAAAAGAAAAACAAAAATTATTAAATGATAAATGAGAAGAAGAAAAGAAAGCTCATGAAAAAATTAATCAGCTACGCTCAACAATGGGTCAACTTAAATTAGAACTTGAACAAGCTCAATCAGAAGGTAAGTACCAAAGAGCTGGTGAAATTCAATATTCACTTTTACCTGTGATCGAGAAACAATTGAAACAAGCTGTTGTTGAAGATGAAAGCAAGTTACTTTCTGAGGAAGTAACAGAAAAAGAAATAGCATCTATTATTGCTAAGTGAACTGGAATAGCTACTGAAAATCTAATGGAATCTGAAAAAGAAAAACTATTAGGCTTGCCTACAAGTTTAAGAAAAATGGTAAAAGGACAAAATCAAGCAATAGAAGCTGTTGCAGATGCAATATTAAGAAGTAGAAGTGGAATTAAAGATCCAAGTAAGCCTATAGGAAGTTTCTTGTTTTTAGGACCTACTGGTGTTGGAAAAACCGAAGTGGCTAGAAGCATAGCTAAGTTGTTATTTGGTAGTGAAAAAAAAATGATAAGACTCGATATGAGTGAATATATGGAAAAACAATCTGTTTCTAAATTGATTGGTTCTCCACCAGGATATGTTGGGTACGAAGAGGGTGGTAGATTAACAGAAGCTGTTAGAAGAACACCTTATTCAATAGTATTATTTGATGAAGTTGAAAAGGCACACCCAGATGTATTCAATGTTTTACTACAAGTTTTAGATGATGGACGTATAACTGACTCACTAGGTAAAACTATTGATTTTAAAAATACAATAATAATTATGACTTCAAATATTGGTTCAGAATATCTTATGTCAACAGAAAACGAACTAGTAGACGAAAAGGTCATTGAAGGAGAATTAAGAAAATTCTTTAGACCAGAATTTTTAAATAGAATTGATAATGTAATAAGATTTAATCCATTATCAAAAGACATCATTAGAGAAATTATAGAAAAAACTTTAAGTGAACTGAAAGATAGAGTTTATGAAAATAATGAATATATTATAAACTTCACTGAGGAATCTATTAAAAAAATCGCTGATGAAGGTTATATTAGAGAATATGGTGCTAGACCACTTAAGAGATACATAGAAAAGAATATCGAGACAGTAATAGCAAGAGCAATTGTATCAAATGACATACAACCAAAAAGAAACTATGTTATAGATGTACAAGATGGTAGATTTGTTATCTCTACATCAAATAAATTAAATTAGCACTTGAATATTTAGAGTGCTATTGATAAACTTAAAGAGAATTGTTAAGGAGGTTAATATGTTAACTGAAAGACAAGAACAAATTCTACAATCCATTATCGAAGAATATATTAAATCAGCTTCTCCTGTTGGATCAAAAAGAATTCAAGAAGTACTATCAATTAACATATCTTCTGCAACAATTAGAAATGAATCGGCATTTCTGGAAGAACAAGGTTACTTAGAAAAAGCACACACTTCTTCTGGTAGAGTTCCTTCTACAAAGGGTTATAGATATTATGTTGATCACCTCATGAAGTCGAATGATATGGAAGAAGTAAAACTTCAAATTGAAAATATTTTTAAAACAAGAGGTTCTACTATTGATCAAGTTCTAGAAAAAACTTCATTGATATTAAGTGAAATGACAAAGTTAGCAACTGTTGTAGCAACATCTAGAAACACAACAGAAGTTGTATTATCTAAAGTAGAATTAGTACCATTGTCTGGTTCTAGTTCAATAGTAGTCTTCGTTTTGTCAAATGGTCAAATCGAAAATAAGATTGTTAACTTAGATAAAGTAACTTTGAAAGAGTTAAAAATATCAATTGATCTTTTTAATGAAAGACTTGTTAACTCAAAAATCTCAGAGATAGAATTTAAATCAAAAGCTATCATTCCAGTTTTAAAACAACAGGTTAAAAAGTATGAATTCATTCTCCAAACTTTTATCAATGCACTTTTACATACAGGTACTTCACAATCTAAAACAAGTGGTGTTAAGTATCTACTTGAGAATCCTGAATTCAATGACCCAATAAAAATAAAAAAAATTATAGAGTTTATAGAGAGTACTTCGCCATTTGCGTGGTTTAATTCTCAAAATAAAAATGCCAACAAGGCATCAGTAGCAATTGGTTTTGAGACGGGTCTAGGAAACGATGATATAGCAGTTGTTGGTACTAACTTCCCCACAGAAGGTGGGGGAAAAGGTACTCTGGCTTTAATTGGACCTAAAAGGATTCAATATGATAAAGTTTCTGATCTTTTAGAATGGATTAGCAAAAAAATAGAAGACAAATTCAAAGAAGGAGAATAATACGATGGACAAAAACGAACAAAAGAACGTTTTGGATTTATTTAAAAAAATAAAAAAAGAATTTAAAGTTGAGCCTGTCAAGGAAAAAGATGAAAAGGAAAAAGAACTTTCTAACTTAGATAAACTTGAGTTAGAGTTTGCAAACTTAATCGATAAAGTTGAAAAGCTAGAGGAATCTAGATTAATGGCAATTGCAGACAATCAAAATACGGTTAAAAGATTTCAAAACGAAAGCATACTAGTAAGAAAATATGGTGGTGAAAAAATAGCCACAGAAATTATTCCTGCTATCGATATGTTTAGAAGTGTTTTGAAATCAACTCCTGATAATCCTGAAATTAAAAATTACTTGATGGGATTTGAAATGATTATAAATCAAATGGATCAAGCATTAGCGAATGCAGGTGTATCAATGATTACAGTAAACGTTGGTGACGATTTAAATCCTGAAATTCACTCTGCAATAGAACAGGTTGAAACAGACAAGGTTGAAAGCGGAAAAATAGCAATAGTGGTATCAAATGGATACAAATTACATGATAGAGTTATCAAACATGCTGCTGTTAAAGTAGCAAAATAGAAGGAAGGTATAAAAATATGGCAAAAGAAAAAATTATAGGAATCGATTTAGGAACAACAAACTCTGTTGTTGCAATTATGGAGGGGGGACAACCAATAGTATTGGAAAACCCTGAAGGACAAAGAACTACTGCTTCAGTTGTTGCATTTAAAAATAGTGACATTATAGTTGGTGGAGCAGCTAAAAGACAAGCGGTTACAAACCCAAATACAGCGATATCAATTAAACGTGACATGGGAACTTCTAAAAAAGTTAAATTAGAAGGTAAAGAATATACACCTGAACAAATATCAGCTGAAATATTAAGATACATAAAAAAATATGCAGAAGATAAACTAGGGACAAAGGTTAATAAAGCAGTTATTACAGTACCAGCATACTTTAATGATGCACAACGTAAAGCTACTAAAGATGCAGGTAAAATTGCAGGTTTAGAAGTTGAAAGAATTATAAATGAACCAACAGCAGCAGCACTTGCTTATGGTATCGACAAAAAAGATAAAGAAATGAAAGTTTTAGTTTATGACTTAGGAGGAGGAACATTTGACGTTTCAATTCTAGAGTTAGCAGATGGAACTTATGATGTACTATCAACATCAGGAGATAATGATCTTGGTGGAGATGATTTTGATAAAAAAATCATGGACTGAATTGGTCAAGGAATTAAAAAAGAATCAGGAATTGATCTTTCTAATGACAAAATGGCATTACAAAGATTTAAAGACGAAGCTGAAAAAGCAAAAATTAACTTATCAAGTCAGTTAGAAACAGAAATTAACTTGCCATTTATAGCAATGAATGAAAATGGACCAGTTAACTTTAGTACAAAACTTTCACGTAGTGAATTTGAAAAAATGACTAAAGATTTAGTTGAAAGAACTAGAAAACCTGTTGAAGATGCTTTAAAAGAAGCAAAACTAAAATCAATTGATATTGATCAAGTTTTATTGGTTGGTGGTTCAACCAGAATACCAGCTGTTCAAACTTTGGTTAAATCATTATTAGGAAAAGAACCAAACAGAACAATTAACCCAGATGAAGTTGTTGCTATGGGAGCTGCAATCCAAGGTGGAGTATTGGCTGGAGACGTAACTGATGTTTTACTATTAGACGTAACCCCTTTAACTTTAGGAATTGAAACTATGGGTGGTGTAATGACTCCTTTGATTCAAAGAAACACAACTATCCCAACAGAAAAATCACAAGTTTTCTCAACAGCAGCTGATAATCAACCAGCAGTAGACATTAACGTTTTACAAGGTGAAAGACCTATGGCTGCAGATAATAAATCTCTTGGACAGTTCCAATTAACTGGAATTAAACCTGCTCCAAAGGGTGTACCTCAAATAGAAGTAACATTTAAAATTGACGTTAACGGAATTGTTTCGGTAACTGCAAAAGATAAAGATACAAATGAAGAAAAAACAATTACAATTTCAAACTCTGGAAGTCTAAGTGAGGCTGAAATTGAAAGAATGGTTAAAGAAGCTGAAGAAAATGCTGAATCAGATAGCAAAAAACGTAAAAATATCGAGTTAAAAAACAAAGCAGAAAGTTATTTAAACATAATCGAAGATTCAACAAAAGATATGCCAGAAGATCAGAAAAAACAATCTGAAGAACTTTCTAAATCAATTAGAGAACTTATTGCAAAAGAAGATTACGATGGCTTAGAGAAAAAAATGAATGAATTAGAGCAAGCTATGAAAATGGCTTCTGAAATGGCAGCCGCTCAAGCTCAACAAACAACTGAAGAAACAAAGTCAGTAGATGAAAATAAAGAAGATAAAAAATAGTTTTAAAAAACAACTTCGCAAAAGTTGTTTTTTAAAGATAGGAAGTGAGGCCCAATATGCCTAAAAAAAGAGATTACTATGAAATTCTAGGGGTTTCTAAAACAGCTACTGAAGATGAAATTAAAAAAGCTTACCGAAAGTTAGCTAAAAAATATCATCCAGATGTAAGTAAAGAAGAAAATGCCGAAGAGTTATTTAAAGAAGCTACAGAAGCAGCAGAAGTGCTTCTTGATGAGCAAAAAAGAAAAACATATGATCAGTTTGGTCACGATGGAGTTCAAGGAATGGGTGCCGGATTTGGCGGTGGTTTCTCAGGATTTAGTGACTTCTTCTCAAATATGGGTGGTGGCAACGACTTCTTTTCAGATATTTTCTCTAATATTTTTGGTAGAGGCTCACGCAGTTCAGGATTTAGCTCACGCAGTTCTAAAAAAGCCCGTGGTCAAGATGTAGTTGTTGATTTGACTTTAACATTAAACGAGTTGTTATTTGGTGTAGACAAAGAAGTAGAATTACAACTTGTATGTAAATGTGATGAATGTAATGGTGTTGGGGCCCAATCATCAAGCGATATTATCACTTGTGAGGTATGTAATGGTCACGGAGTGGTCACAATCCTGCAAGACATGGGTATAGCTAAATTTCAAACACAACAAACTTGTCCTAAGTGTAAAGGAAAAGGGAAATCAATTAAAAACCCATGTAAGAGTTGTAAGGGAGAGGGAGCTCGCTTAAAACGCGAAAAAATCAAGTTACCTATACCTAAAGGTTTAACTCCGGGTCAACAAATTGTTTTAAGAAATGTTGGAAATTACAGTGTTGAGGGTGGAGAAAAAGGTCATCTTTACGCTAATATAGATTTATCTGTAACAGGTGATATAAAAATAGTTAATAACTATGATATTAAAGCAAAACTAAACGTTTCATATTTGGATGCTTTACTTGGCAATACTATAAAAGTTGATAGTTTAGATGGC
Source organism: Spiroplasma endosymbiont of Megachile willughbiella (assembly GCF_964273395.1). Classification (NCBI taxonomy): domain Bacteria; kingdom Bacillati; phylum Mycoplasmatota; class Mollicutes; order Entomoplasmatales; family Spiroplasmataceae; genus Spiroplasma; species Spiroplasma endosymbiont of Megachile willughbiella. Next base: position 383,730 of record NZ_OZ187005.1, read on the forward strand.
CAATTGGATGTGAAAATAGCAAAAGGATCAAAAAACTTTGATACACTAATTTTGAAAAATCACGGGTTATTCAAAGGTGTTAAATCATCAAGTCGTGGTAATTTGATTTTAGAAATCAACATTGTTATACCAAAAGAAGTTTCTAAAGAAGAAAAAGAACTTTTAGAAGAGATCCAAAAAATATCTCAGTTCAAGTCTTCCAATAATATCAAAAATTAAAAATATATCCGTTATGGATATATTTTTTTAACTCTCTTAACAAACATTTATTTGGCACTATTAATTTATTTTATTTATAGAGTGGTTTTTTTAATCACTCAATATTTTTGAGTAAATTTACTGAAGTTTATCCTATTTACTAATGGACTAAAATATAAATATGTATTGTATAATAATAAAAGGAGACAAAAACTATGGCAGATAAAATAAAAGTATTACAAATCAAACGTAATGGAATCAATGACGATAACGCAAATAAAAAAAGTTTTAATCCAGTCGAAGATGTTTGATACGATAACTCTGACAGTATTTCTATCTCCTTAGATTTTGATAAAACAATTGCTTTAAAGAAAAAAAAGGCAGAGCCTAAAATATCATTAGTGCAAAATGCAAACTCACATTTTTTGAAGAAAAATAAATCTAATAGCATTTATTTTAATAAAGATGATATTGAAGACAGAACATTTGAGTCACTTAATATTTTAGATCGAAGTATCAATAGTAGACCATCTAACCTACCTAATGAAATATTAAAATTAAGAGAACTAAGTTACCAAAAAGAGCAGTTGCAAAAAGAAGAGTTACTTGAAAAATTAAATGTTAACTTAAATCAAGAAAGTATTGATAAAAATTATAATCTTACTTCTAGAGAATATGATAAATATGAAAACAGAGAGTTAAATAAAAACCAGAGTCTGGAAAAACATCTTAATAATGAAGAATTATATTTACCTCGCTCAAAAAGTAATGACAGTACATTTGCCAACAAACATATACATAGAAATAAAAATGAAACAAAAGGTTTTTCAAGAATAGAAGATAAAGAAACACTTGAAAGAGAAGCAATGGGTGTTTTTGAAGAGGCACGTAAACTCAAAGAAGCTGAAGTTCAAATGATTGAAGCAATTAGGCATCAACAAGAAATAATAAATAAACAAAAAGAGTTACTTAATAAAAATCAGGAGTTGCTACAAAGACAAGAAAAAAAAGAACAAATACAGAGACAAAAAGAAGCATTATTAAGAAAAAAAGAAGAACTTTTAGAACAACAACGTTTGAGGGACTTCGAAGAAAAACGTCGCAAACAAGCTATGTTAGAACAAAAGCATAACCAAGATATAGAATTAAAAAAACAAAGAGTTTTGGAAAAACAATTAAGAAAAGAAAGCTTCAAAAAAGCTTTAAGAGATAAAGCAACAACAACTGAAATCGATCAATTTTTTGATATAGTAAATGATAAAAAGAAATCAATGACAATGGATTTAGTCAATAGTTTTTTAGCGCTCAAAAAAGGTCTACCTAAACCAGTAGTTAATAATCTAGATTACGATAATTCATTTAGCACAGATGATTTCAATAAAGCTGTTGAATCTCAAGACACTAACCCTAATAAAGAAAAACAAAAACAAGAATTTTTTGACCAAACTGGGGAAACTACTCAATTAGTCAATAAGCTAGTTGTTGATGCTCAAAATATAAATAAAGCAACTCTTGACAAACCAAGTTTTGATGACTTTGAAGAATGGTTTGAAAGTGTTAAAAACAATAATAAATTATCAAGAAAAGAAAGAAAAAAATTAGCTAAAGGAATTAAAGGTAAATAAAATGAAGAAAAAAAAGGTCATAGTTGGTCTTAGTGGCGGAGTTGACTCGAGTGTCACAGCCGCTCTTTTGTTGGAACAAGGATATGATGTTGAAGGTTTGTTTATGCGTAACTGAGATAGTACCTTAAATAACGACGTTCTAGGGAATAAATTTGAGGGCGATATATGTCCCCAAGAACAAGATTATAATGATGCTAAGGCAGTTGCTGATAAATTGAAAATCAAAATCCACAGAGTTGATTTTATTAAAGAATATTGAGATTATGTTTTTGAGTATTTCGTCGATGAATATAAAAAAGGACGAACTCCAAATCCTGATATACTGTGTAATAAATATATTAAATTTGATAAGTTTCTCAATTATGCTCAAGTAGAATTAGAAGCAGATTATATTGCAATGGGTCATTATGCAGGTGTTAGAAAAAATAGTTACGGTCAATTTGAATTACTCCGCGGAAAAGACAATAATAAAGACCAGTCATATTTTTTGTGTCAACTAACACAAAAACAGTTAGAATCAACATTATTTCCTTTGTATAATTACAAAAAATCAGTAATTAGAGAGTTGGCATCGAAATACAATTTACCCACTGCTGAAAAAAGGGACTCAACAGGTATTTGTTTCATTGGAGAGCGAAATTTTACAAGTTTTTTACAAAACTATATTCCAAACCAACCTGGAGACATCGTGGATATAAAAGATAAAAGAGTTTTAGGTAAGCATATTGGTGTAATGTACTATACGATTGGTCAAAGAAAAGGATTAAACTTAGGTGGTCAAAAAGAACCGTATTACGTTGCAGGTAAGGATATAGATAATAAAATACTTTACGTTTCAAAATTGTCTGATGATGGATATTTAAAGTCGAAACAGTGTATTATAACTGATATGAATTTTATTGTTGATTACAAAAATTATTTTGAAGAAAAAACTTTCAACTGCACTGCTAAATTTAGGTATCGTCAACCAGATATATCAGTTACTGTTACTATTTTGGATGACAAAAAAATTAAACTGGATTATGAAGATGACGTTCGCGCTGTAACTGAAGGGCAAGAAGCAGTCTTATATTATGGCGATGTTTGTATTGGTGGCGGTGTTATTGATAAAGTTATAAGTTAAACAATAAAAACGATTTAAAGTAAGATAAAATTACTTTGTAGAATAAAGGGGTAAACACATGAATTTTTCACCAAATTTATTTTCTTCAAGCATGATGACTTCAATCATTATTGGGGTAGTAGCTGTTATTATAATAGTTTTTGTTATTGTTTCATCGATAACAAGTAAAAAAGCGCAAAAAAAAGAGCAAGCAAATAGAAAAAGAGTAGTAAAAGATGAAATAAAATTCTATTTAGCAAAAACACAAAGTTTGAAAAATATCAAATTAGAATATGAAAAAGTATACGCAAGAAAAGGACCAGAGTATAAATATCGTGATGTATTTGATGTTGTTGTTCAAATGTATGAGCCAAAAACAAATAAATTAATGTATACAAGAGCATATGAAGTTGAGGGAATTACTACTAAAGCTAGTAAAAAATCATACACAACTTCATGACAAGTTAATACAGAATTGGATCTAGAAGATACAAAAAGACGTATTGCAATTGCTGAGAAAAAAATAAAACTTTCTAAAGAAGAAAGAAAATTAATGAAAATTGAAGACTCTAAAAAAGCAAAAGAACAAAAACTAAAAGAAAAAGAAGAAATGCAAGCTTTACGCGAAGAAAAAGCTAAACAACGTAAAGATAATACAAACAAAATTGATGATGTTGTGAAAGCAACTACAGTTAAGTTTGTGCCTAAAAGAAACAAATAACATATTTTCGTAACGAAAGTATGTTATTTTTCATTATCATTAACTATAGGAGGAAATTTTAATGCAATTAAAGGGCCTAGTAACAAAAGAAGATTTTAAAAGGTATCTCACAACTTGTAATAAAGTTGCTTGAATCTATCATAGTTTGGAAAACTTTAATAGCTTTTTAAAACTTAAAAAAAATAAAGTTTATGAATGCTTTTTGAATGATGAAATAAACAATGAAGATGATTTTGAGAATTCTAGTGGGTTTGATCCATTAAGTCTATATGAACACTTATTAAAAGGTGATAATCTGTCTGATGAAGAAATAGAACAAAGAGATTTGATTTTGAAAGAGATGGAAAGCATTAACGGACTAGAGTTATTGCCGATGGATGCTGAAACTATCATTGATGGTAATCAAATTGGTCAAGCTGCAAGAGAGTATTTCATTGAAAAACTATATAAAGAAAATATTGCAGAAAATACTTCTTATTCATACTTTGATTTTCAATCATTAGGATACAAAGATACAATCCAAAAAACAAGAGATTTATTAAATGACTCAAATTGTAAAATGCTTTTCGAACCTTCATTTGAGGCATGTGATGGCAATTTACGAGTAAGATGTGACATTTTGATCAACAAGGGAAACAATCGAGTTGAAATTATAGAGGTTAAAGCATCCTCAAAATGAAAAACAGAACATATTTTCGATTTATTTTATCAATATTATGTATTAACTCAAGCTGGTTATTTTGTTGACAAAGTAAGTTTATGTTTAATAAACAAAGACTATTATAGAGGTGTAGGATTAGTTGATAAAGAAGAGATTGATAAGAGTGTTGAAGAAGAAATTATCAGTTATGATGATAATATAAAGCCGATACTCGATAATATAGTTATGGATGAAAAATATGAGGAAGTAAGTGACATAGATTATGATTTGCTTTTTAACATTGTGGACAGATTCTATGATAAGAAATATAAATCATCTTTTATAGAATTTTTTCTAAATTTTATCGATGAGACAGACGTTGAAGATTTGTTTTCTGAAATCTCAAACTCTTTTGAAAATGAGAAGATATTAGCAAATATCAAGTGTGGTAAATACAGTATAGACTACAAAAACGCTAACTTCAAAGAAAAAGAGGTCTATTGTCACCATGTTATTCGTTGAATTGACAAAAATAAAGCAACTTTATTTGATATATCGCGCTTTAAACAAAAAGCTGCTGAAATCTTTTTCACCAAAAATGTAGTGTATATGGAAGATATTGAAGATCCATGAGACAAAAAATGGGTTGATTCAAAAGGAAAAAAATATTTTAATAACGTCATTTGCAGAATCATTAAAATGACAAATAAGTATGCTAAGACCAAAACAATAACTTCATTTGATATTATAGACCTAACAAGGTATGAGATATTATTAGATTTATTAAGTCATTATTATGAATATCCGATTTATATGTATGACTTTGAAACTTCAAAATGAGCAATGCCGAATTTTAATGAATCAAAAACTTACCAACAAATTCCTTTTCAATATTCTATACATGTAATTTTGGATGATAAATTTGATTTTAAAAAACCTAATAAAACAATGAAACACTTTAATCATATTGAAGATTTTCAGAGAGACCCACGACCTAATTTTGTAAAAAAATTCATTAAAGACTCTTTTTCTTATGGTCCCGGTAAGTATGTAGCGTATAACAAACACTTTGAAAGAATGGTTTTAAAATCATTGATTTTCCAATATCCTAAATATTCTAAACCCTTAAAATATATTAGACAAAACACTATTGATTTATGAAACTTTTTTAATTTAAGTCAAGACAATTGACTAATTTATCATCCAGATTTCAAGGGAAGTTCTTCTATAAAAAGAACCCAACCAGTGCTAAATGATAAATTAAGTTATAAAGATTTGAGAATAAATAAAGGAGATAAAGCTAGCCAGGTTTTTAGACAATTTATCGATGGCTCTTTTAGTCAAGAAAAATGAGACAAACTTTTTAAACCAGATATGCTTGCTTATTGTGATAGAGACACATTAGCTATGGTAGTTGTTTTACAAAAAATTATAGAATATGTTAAAGACTACGATAAGGATTACCTATTAGAAATTGAAAAAATATTAGAGAAGAGGAGATTAAGTGAATAAATATCGAGTAATATTTTGTGGAACTCCAGAAATAGCTGTCAGTATTTTGAAAGGACTAGAGTCATTAAAAATAGAAATTGTTGGTGTAATTACACAACCAGATAAACTTATTGGAAGAAAAAAAGAGTTATCTTTTTCTCCGGTTAAATCATATTCAATTGAAAAGGGTTATAAACTTCTACAGCCAACAAAAGTAATAGATGTTTATGATGAAATAGTTGCCTTGAATGCGGATTATTTAATAACTTGTGCTTTTGGGCAATTTATTCCTTCAAAAGTTTTAGAATTATTTAAAAACTCCATTAACGTACATGCCTCATTATTGCCAAAATATAGAGGGGGAAGTCCAATTCAATATGCTATTATGAAAGGCGAAAAGAAAACCGGTATTTCCTTAATGAAAATGATAAAAAAAATGGATGCTGGTGAAGTCTATGTTCAAGAAGAAATTGAGATTGACTCAAGTGATGATTCAGGAATACTCTTCAATAAAATGGCTATATTAGGTAAAAAAATGATCGAAAAACGTTTATTTAACATTTTAGAAGGCAAAATCAAAGGAATGGAACAAGATGAGAAAAAAGTTACATTTGCCTATAACTTAACAAATGAACAAGAGAAAATTAATTGAGATGATACATCCGAAAATATTTGCAATTTTATAAGAGCTTTAAGCCCTAAACCGATAGCATTTACATTCCTAGGTAATGAAAGGTTAAGAATTAAATCCGCGCGATTGTTAGATGAAAATGATATATTTCCAATGCCTTTAAAAATTTTTCAACCAGGAGAAATAGTTTCAGTAAATAATAAGGGTATTGTAGTAGCTTCGAATAATGGATTTATCATAATTCTTGAACTACAAATAGCAGGTAAAAAAATGGTTGCGGCAAGTAGCTACAACCAACCTAATTCACCATTCAAAATGGGTTTAATTTTAGGTTAATATTTTAAAGTTTAATCTTTTTAGATATAATTAATGTAGATTTTGATATATGAGGAGATACTATGCAAGTAAATGATTTAAGACCAGGAAGCACGTTTTTATATGAAGGTAATATTTTTGTTGTTTTAGAAAATTCATTTTCTAAAACAGGAAGACAACAAGGTAAAGTAACTGTTAAGGTTAAAAACCTAAGATCAGGGGCTAGAGTTGAATTAACATTCACCGGTGGTGATAAAGTTGATAAAGCTATGATTGAAAAGAAAGATATGCAATTCCTCTACAATGATGGAACCAATTGTGTATTGATGGACACAGAAACTTATGACCAAGTTGAAATACCTTCTAAAAAATTAACTTGAGAGTTAAAATTCTTAACAGACGGAACAATGGTTAAATTAACAGAATATGAAGGAGAAGTGCTAGGTATTTCTATTCCTGAAAAACTAGAACTTACTATTGTTGAAGCTGAACCAGCCGTAAAGGGTGATACAACTAGTGGTGCCCAAAAAAAGGCAAAACTTGAAACAGGTTTAGAAATACAAGTTCCGCTATTTATTAAAAATGGAGAAAAAATAATTGTAAATACTAATGACGGTAAATATTCAGGAAGAGCTAATTAGCAACTAAGGGGTAAAATTGATGTATATTGTAATGGAAAGAAATACAAGAGGAAATCTTGAAATAGATGAAAAAATACTTAAAAAAATTATTGAGTATGTTGTAACGAATAATGTAAACACTCCAGTTAAAGTAGAAGCTCGTGTTAACTTGCATTACGATAATATATTGTTCATTTTAGTAAAAATTTACACAGATTCAATTGACAAATTATCAACAAGTGAGAAAAAGTTAAGTTCCCTAATATTTGATTCAATGGATAAAACTTTATCAATAAGACCTAAAAACGTGGCTTTTGCCTATATAAAACGTTAATTTCCTATTTAAAACAAGCTTAGCTTGTTTTTTTTCTTCTCTAAAAAATTTTTATTTTATAAAAGAAAAATACAAATCTCCAAAAGAGTTGATTTTAATCTTTAAATTCACTATAACAAAGGTAATGAAGTAGATTACTGAAAAGGTTAACTAATCAAGACTACTTTGTTTGGTAATTAAACATGTAGTTATCAATAAGATTAGTTACTGACATTTGTTAGATTCAAGGTAATCATTCATTTGTAAGGTTATGAATTGAATATCAATATTTAAAGGAGTTTATTTATGAAAAAGCTATTATTATTTATAAGCATGATGACATTCTCTTCTTCTGCAGCTGTCACACCTTGTATTTATGTTGCTAATACAACAGACAATAATTTCAAAAACGAAAATATCACACCTGATTCAGAAAAAGAAGATGAGAAATCAAAGGAATTAGAAGAAAGCAACCAAGGTTATCAAAAAATACAAGACCTTAAATTGTATACTGATATTGGTTTGATAAGTGATTTTAGTGAAGAAGAGATCTTAACTAGCTTTAAGAAAGCAAATCCGGGAGTAAAAGAGAAAGTATATTTGAACTCAATGACTTTAAATAGCGGAAAAATAACTATAAAAAACTACTCTGGCTTTATTAATATAAAGTTTAGATGTTCTTCTCTTAAAAAAATAATCAACGTTTCATCTATTGGAAGTGTAGAAAACATCAAGTCAGAAACCATATTTAATAAACTAATTAAAATGAATAAAAACTTAAGAAATGTAAATATAAATCAAGATTTAAGTCTAGAACTATCTAATATATATGAAGGTGTGTTATCTGCAAAAGGTTACAGTGACAAAGTTAATATAGATTTTAAACCAACTTCATTGGATGGTGTTATTTTAGAAAGAACATTGGAATCAAGCATTGGTAGCTTGGATGATAATGTGATCATTAGTAAAGTAATTGAAAAAAATGAAATTCTTAAAAACTATAAAAACCAAGTAATGTTAAACCAAGATTCAAAAACTTTAAATAACGTTTCTTTGTACTTAAAAGACATAACTTTCGAAAAGGGTTCTAAATCAGTAATTAATTATTCAATTGATGATATAGCAGCTATTATTCCAGTAACTAATATAGGAGAAGTGGATAAAGTTGATGAATCAACAATTTTAAGTAAACTAAAAGAAAAAAATCCTTTATTAGATAAATATTTACAAGAAAAAAACAAGAGTTTAGTTCTTGAAAAAGAAATCGAGTTAGATAACTCAACATTTCATATTTATGATTTTGCTTTAAAGGGTAAAATCAACGTAGTTTATAAATGTAATAAACTAAGCGGAATATTAAAAACAACTGATATTGGTGGAATTGATGACTATGATGATTCAAACTCTAAAGATAAAATACTAGCAAATTTAAAACAAGCTAATCCGTTACTAAAATACATTAAAAGTGATTTTGATATAAATATTTCCAATATTGTTAAAGACAAATTTACTAAGTTAGACTCTAAAATTAACACTAGATTTGACCTAAGAATCAAGAATATGACTGGTAACGAAAAAATGAACTTCAAGATTATTAGAAAAGATATTAAAAACATGATACCAAGGGATAATCTTAATAAGGTATTTTGAAGAAATAGACAAGATATTATAAATAAAATTAAAGACGTGAATGGTAAAAACTTCGATGAAAATAACCTTAATATAGGTAATCCAACTTATTCAGAAATAAAACTATCAGCGTTAGATAATTCCTTAAAATATTTTGGAGAAGTTATTGTTAAATTTGTAACAATCTTTTATAAAGAGGATAACTATAATTTTTCTGATTTTAAAAATACAACTCCTCAAGGTACTAGCTCAAAAACTAAATCAAGAATTTCCTCCTCACCAACTATAGGCTCAAGTCATAGAAACGACGATGACGGAGATCAAACTTTCATTGGTGAATATGAATTTCCTTTAACATTAAACGATGTTAAAAATTTAGCTAAAAAAACTAGCTTGAAATTTAAATACTCAATTCAAACTGAAAAAATAAATTCTTCAAAACAAATAGACACTAATCAATATAAACAAGCTCGTAATGAAGTTTTGAGTGTTCCTTTGAATGACATAAATGGTAATAAAAAAGAATACAAAATGCAAGAATTCAATCCAATAAAAATTCCGTATAGAAAAAGAGCTTGGTACGGTGCTTGTACAAGTAATTATGATTCATTAAATTTGAAAACAACTTTTAAAGTTAATTTTTGAAAAGAAAACGGGTCTGACAAAAATGAAAAAATAAAGTTTCAGGTACTTGTCTCTAATCAACTTGATGACTATACTACATGTGATGATATCGATATTAGTTATAAAATAACTATCGAATCAATAGATATGAGTTAATATGAAAAAATCTAACTTAAGTTGACTAGTAATCAAGTCTGGTTTTAAAAACTCATTTAAAAACCCCTTGCAATTAATTGGGCTTAGTTTTTTAATAGCCATTAGTTTAATTGCTTGTCTTTTTATGAACGTTGCTTACCAACGGATTGAAAAAAATTATCATAATTTATCAACTCAATCTAATTTAAGAGATTTTGTTGTTGATTCTCAAAAAAGCCCTAAAATTTCATTTAACGAGAATGATATTATCGGTGGGGAGACAATTTTAAATTACTCAAATCAAGATTTATATCAACAGTATTTATTAAATGTAATATCTAACAAAGGTAAAAAGTATGAAGAAGGTGAAATAAAAGGTAAGAATTTTTTTGATTGATCAAGAACAGAAAGTAGACTATTTACTAATATAAAGAATGGTGAGACAGAACTTAATATCAAGGGTGTTACCAAAACAAGTATAGTTAAAGTTAATGAACAAAAGGAGTTAGAGGAGCATATAAACGTTGATAAACTAGTTGTTTATTCAGGTCAAAATTTCTCTAATGATAAAAGTTTAGCTTTGCATCAAATAATAATTCAAGATACATTTGCTAAGAAAAACAATATTTTCTTAGGAGATATTATCAGATTAGTACCAGACCAATATGGAAATCAATTATTGGTGAAAAAAGATATTCATGATTTACCATTCGGAATTGGTAAGGATATAAACGACCCTATAAATGGGATAGAAAAATCAGTTTATAAAAGTATAATGTGATTCCAAGTTATCGGAACAGGTTCATCAATTGATTTTGTGTATCCATCTATCAATAATACAAAATCATTACCCAATAATTCTAAGGAGATGATTGCCTACCTATCTCCAGAAGTTTTTGGATTAACTTTAGAAAGTATTTCAGAAGAATATTATCTTTATAGTTATAATTTTTCAAAAGCTAAACTAGTTGCAAACTCAGAAAGTGAACGTGAAATATATTTTTCAGGTTCTTTTATAGATAGAGAAAAAAACACCATTGAACAAATTTCTGCTTTTAATAATCAATGAGTTAAGAGTGGTAATATTTCAACTGACAATTTGAAACTTTTTTATTCAAATAAAGACCCTTCGTATAAGTTTTTTTCAAGAGTAACAATCTTGAATAATGTTTTATATATTTATAAAGTATTATCAACTGTTACAACGGTTATTATTAGTTTAGTTTGTTTGTTTGTTACCGTTTTACTTATCAAAAAGCAACTCGCAGATACAAAAAGTAAGATGGGAACATTTAAAGCTTTGGGTTGCAGCAATATGAACCTAATAAATTTTTTCTTGATTACACCAATCATAGTCGCTTTGGGTGGTTTTATAATTGCTTATTTAATGATGGTTGGACTCCAAGAAGTATTTGTGAATGCCTTTTCGAGTTATTTTAATATAAGTTATGGAAAATTTACTTATTGTGCCGAATATGCCCCAGTAATCTTATTGGGGGCAATAGTGATTTTGGTTTTAATTTCTTTTTATAACGCATTTCTTGTTTTGAATAATAAAGCCATCGTTTTACTTGTTGGAGATTCATCACAAAAACTTTCTTGACTTGATAGGTTTTATAAAGGATTCTATAAAAAATCAAGTAAAAGCGCAAAACTACATGCTGCGCTAATGATTAGTTCTAAGGTTAAAGTGTTAGGTTCAACGTTGATTCTACTTATCTCGACAATCTTGATTTCATTTTCTGTAATGTTACCAACAATAGTTTCTAATAATAAAAAAGAATCATTTAAAGGTTTGAATTATCAAGATATTGTTGAATATACAAACCCAATTGCAAATAACCCATCGACTTTTTTGAAAACATATAACCCGAACAAAAAAGATGACTGAAGTTATTTAAATGGTAAGAATATTGTTGAAGACTTTAGTGAGTCAAATAAGAAAAAACAAAAATATATAACATCTTATCCTTTGATCGATATCGAAGGCAAACCAACTTATGATTTTAATAAAATATTAAAAGATTTAATAGTTGGTGATGTTAGTCGAAATTATTATTCATATAATATACCAATTGTTGAAAGTAACCCTGATTCTGAACTGGTGTTAAACGAATTATCAAAAAATAATTACGCTAACTGAAAAAACTTATCAATCAGGTATTTAGAACTCTTGGACAATATTTCTATACCAGATTCTAATAATTTCCCTGGACCTTATAAAGCAATAGCGTCGATACTTAATCAATGAAGTGACTATTCTGAATTAGTGAATATTGTTTATGAAAAATCAAATGAAGTAAAAGATACTATTGATCCAAAATATAAAAAACTAGCAGGTATTGCACTTTCTCAAAAGTTGATAAACTTTTATAAAAAAAGCATAAATGCATTACCTTTAAAAGTTAACTCTAACTTTATAAAAGATGGCGCATTGAGTGCAGAGTTGCTAGAAAAAATTGATTACAATACTCAAATTCTGATTATTGACGATTTTGATGTTATCAATAAGGAAGTTAAAACACCATTCAAATTTGCATCTACTGAAGATGTTGGTTTGTTGATTGATAATACAAACACTAAATGAACAAAACTCTTGAAAAATTTCTTAAACGATTTCTCTTCAAAAACTAGTGAGTTATCATTTCAGGGAAAACCTATTTCAAATACAGATTTTGAGAATCTAAATATCGATGAGTTACAAGAAATTAATACATATTTGGTACTCTGATATTGAATTCATTTTGAAGGTAAGATAGGAACCTCTTTTATTCAATCTATATATCAAAAAGAAACAAGTCAAGTTCAAGACAATACGAAAAAAGCACTTCTAAAAAATGAAGATTACAACATCACCTATAATGTTGTTCCTTTTGATAAGGAAAACGACGAGTTAGGAACTATGTTGCACGGTGTTTTTGAAGTTGGTAATAGTAAAAATAATATAAATATTCTTGGTTTAGAACCTTCAACTAAGGCAGTCTCACTAATAGATTCACAAAATAGAGACATTAAAGAAAACTTATTTAAAAATCTTAATGATAATTATAAGGAGTACATACCAATAATTGTTAATCAAACTTTTGCTAAAAAACTCTCAGTTAATGTGAAAGATAATTTAGAAATAACTATAAATCAAAAGTTAATCACAAATAATTCAAATGAACCTATTTCACTTGAAGCGGTAAAAATGGGTATTCAAAATAAGAATGGTGATAATCAATATTTAACAGAGTATAACAAAAATTATTATGCATATAACGAGACAGATACTGGGTGGAGTACTAATGAATCTATAAAAACAGCAACTATTAGTGATAAAAGTATAGCTCCAAAATCACTATCTGAAATTAGTAATCAAACCGAAATACAAGAAGCTGCTTCTAAATCAAATATAAAATCATCGCTATTAAGTAGGCAAAAGAAATTTGTTGTAGTTGGTATACAAGATGGATATGGTGAACCTAAATCATGAATTTCTAATGAAAATGCCAATAAAATCCTTGGATATGATGAAGCTGAAAAGTTCTTTTTCAACAATTTCTTCATAAATGAATGATATAAAAAAGATGCTTTGAAAAACTTTGACAATATCGATATATTTGAAGATCTAACTCCTGAAAAATGAATTAATTGACTAACTTATTTCGATGATAATGTTATTTCTTGAAGAAACGGTATCTATAACACAGACGCTAAAAATCCTTATGATGACTTTTGTAAAACTTTCTTGAATTTACCAGAAGACTATAATGACAAAAATGGTTATAAAGAAGGGGCTTCAATTCTTTGAAAAATCTTTAAAAACCAATACCCCGTTTTCAATTACAAGTATACTTTGAATAACGGTTTCAATGATGAAAGGATAAATACTTCAAGAACACAAGAGTTTGGTGATTATAGTACTCAGGGACTTATTGGAAAAGAAACTACCATCTATAACAATGATGGTACTAAAACATCAAGTTTTAAAGAGGGTTATCAGAAACCCGGTGTTCTAGAAACTATCTCCTTGAATGATCAAAAAGCAAAATTAGACCAACTTGGAAGTTTACTTGAAATGATGACTTACATTCTTAGTTTTATATCATTATTCATTTCGACAATTATAATTCTCTTAACAACTATTTTAATAATTAACGAAAACTCACAATTTATTGCAACTATGAAAGTACTAGGTTATACAAATAGATACGTAGTTGGACAAGTTTTGTGATTATACTTAGCACCTTTAACATTCACAATATTTACTGGATTTGCGATTGCTTGGTTCTCAATTTACTCGGTAATAAATGCAATTTCAAGTAATTCCTTTATTGTAATACCATTTAACTTTTATTATCTATGACCAATTTTAGTAATTGTGATAGTAATGTCTATTTATTTGTTTACCGTTCTGTTTGGGTATAGACAAATTTCAAGGGTTAATCCAACATTAGTGTTACAGATAAATAATTAGGAGGAAATTATGAAAAAAATATTATTACTTTTTACATCAATGACTTTGATTGCTACACCACTAAATATTGTGACTAGTTGTGGTACAAAAAATGACTATAATGGTCTCTTTGGTGATGAAAATGAGAAAAATGACGGAAGCTATATAAAGGAATCATCAAAAAAAGTAGTTGACAAGTTTAATGCTGAGTCTTCTAAGTTATTTACTATCAATTCTAAAGTAGAAGGTGTATCAGAAGCTGGTTTAAAAGCAACTCTTTTGGAGGAATTGAAAGAAAAAATTATTCTAGAAGATAATAAGTTTCATTTAGAAATTGTTGAAGATAACTCATTCACTAAGCCTATAATGAAAGGTTATGAAGCAAATGGTACAACAAAAAAAGAAATAAAAATTGAATATGGGAAAGCTAGAGTTAATTTATACTATTTAGATACACTCCTAAAAACTAATTCAATCCAATGATCAACTGGGTATTTTGATATCTATATGAGCATGATAAATCTAATAAATGGTAATAGTTTAGAGACTGTTGGTAATTACAACTCGGCAAAAGTTGATTTAGCTATATTTTCTTTCAATATTGGTGGGTCAGTAACTAAGATAACTCTTGGAACATTGTATAGTTTCATTGAGTTACTCGATAGATTGTCATCATTCGAAATACCATTGGTGGATGAAATTATGAAACCAATAAAAAGCATTTCTAATATGAATTTAAATAATTTGACAGAAGTTGATCCATCTTCTGTGGCCGGTAAAAATAAATATGAGTCTTTCGAAAATGAATTCAAAGATCACTTGAAGCAATTTGTAAAAAAATTAGGCGAGCTATTGATATCTTTTGGCCTTCCTGAAGAGATCGAAATACCTAATATAAAAGGGGATAACAAAACTAAAGTAAAAATTAAAGACCTTCTAAATATTAATCTAATAGATACTCTTGGTTTAGATTTATCTTCATTAGGTAATGAAGATATGAAACTGGAAATTGGAAATACTAATGGAAAAAATAATTTAAGTCTTATGAATGTACTAATTAGTGCCGCACCTAATATGTGTGAACTATTGAAATACTTATTTTCAACCGATAATTATAAAAAAAGTCATAATTTTGTATATAACATGATAAGTTATTTTTTTAATGATATGAGTGATGCATTGAAACTTATAAATAAAAAAAATAACGAAGATAATTTGAGTGTAGCAAGAGCTAAGACAAATATTGATAGTTTATTATTTAATGCACTGATAGGTTTTAATAAAAATAAAAGGGGTGTTAATGGAAACTGGTACCTCAAACTTGAATTTTGGTATACAGTAGAAGTAGCAGGACGAAATAGAATGATTAATGATTACTTAGATAATTTATTAAACAAGATTCTTCTTAATCCTACAAATATTGCTTTAAACATCTTTAATTCAATAATCACACCTAAGAAATCAGGCGCTACTAATATTGAAGACTCAATTTTATCACCTAACATGAATGTTAATTTTATTGAAGATGTCGATGCAATAAAATTAATCGATGAATCTGATCTAAGTGATTTCATTAAAGGATTAATTAAGCCATTTGCAGGAACAATTAGAGAAAAAGTCTTGTCAACCGCTAATGAAGCTTTAAACAAAATAATTCCTGAGTTAAAAATGTCCACACTACTAAATAAAAGTTTAAAACAAATATTAGTGTCATTAGGAGTTCCCCAAACTGATTTAGATAACTCTAACGTTGAATTATTAAAAGGGGAGTATTCTTTCTTGTTTTATTCAATAGAAAATGAAAACTGAGTCCCAACTAATTATGGTCTTTCAACTTCCGATTTCCAGAAATACAATAGTTTTAAACTGAAATTTAGAAATTGTCAATTTAAAGTATCTTACATGATAGATGGAGAAGTATCATACACAACAATGACAAAAGATGATATTACTTTTGATTTGATTTTCTCTGATGAAGATGGAAAAAAATAAAACTTTAAAAAACTCTCTTTATAAAGAGAGTTTTTTATTTTAAAATTAAAGAAACTTAAATAACTATGTTCAATTTATGTTGGTTATAAGAATTCATTTAGTATAAAATAATATAATAAGCTATAGCTTCAAACCTAACTTAACACGGAAAATCGACCTAAAATAGTGTATAATAATATTGTTTATAAATAATTAGGAGGAATAAGGCATGGCAGCAACAAAAAAATCGGCATCAAAAAAAACTAATAATTCAGAATCTGTAGAAAGTTTTGGATATATATTTCAACCATTTAGTCCAAAGTCTTTAGCTCTTATTCATAAATATAATTTACAAACTGATGAGAGTTATAAAAAATTAATAACTTCATTTGAAAGAATTGATTCTTTACCTGATGAAGATCCAAGAAAAATAAATTTGGTACAACTATGAGAAGCTGAATTTAACAGACTGTTTAAATTCTTTTGAGAAAATTATACAAGAGGTCAAAAAAAATCTACAGATGGAATTTCTGGTTGAAAAGAACGTCTAGATGTTAAACCACTTGCTACGTCTCCTGCTGAAAAAAGAAAAGACTTTATGTCTCGACTTTCTCCAGGAGCAAACAATTCTGGAAGATTAACAAAAGAAGAAATTATGAGTAGAGCTGGTTATCAATCAAAAGTAACTAGTGAACAATTCAATTTTACAGCAACTCCTAAAACTGGTAAAAACTTACACGAAATCGAGAATATTTTAAATGATGTAACTATGCAAGTTGAAGAAGAAGAAAAAATCATCGAGCCCGAAAGCATTTTGGATAATTCATTTAAAAACAATCAAAATGTTGAAGAAAACAAATTTGTTGATGAAGAGACCGAGATAATGACGCAAGAAGCTAAGCCAGATCCGAATTTATTAGCATTTGTTAATGGTAGTTTAGATAATGAAAATAAATCAGAAGAGACAAAAACTGAGTCAAAAGTAACTGAAAATAATGTTAATGGTTATGTTGCTAATGAAAATATGTCAAGAGAAGAGTTTAATATTATAAATAATATTGAAGCTGTGGAACCAATTAGAGATGAAAATGAAAAAGATCTCTCAGCACTAGAACTTGGAATTGATTTCTTTCAAAACTATTCTGAAATTCAACCAAATTCTATTCATACACTAAAAAAGAAAAATCAGCCTATCGCATATAATGAAAAGGATGAACTTATAAAACCTGATAAAAGAAACATTATCCCAAAAGATGGATTTGAAGTTTTTATTAATACCGAAAGAAATTCTATTGATGGGAAACAAAATTTTGATATCAAAACAGGTGAATCATCAAAACCTTATCACGAAATAAAACCAATTGGTCATTACAACATGAATTATGATTATATGAAAAGACCTTCAATGCAAGAGTTACTTGAGTCAAATAGACGAGAAGGTAAAGCTATTGATGAAATGACTGAAAAAATTGAATATCTTCGTGAACTTCGTAACGAGAGACGTCATAGAATTAATATGATGAAAGTTGAGAGAGCAAACAGTTACATAGTAGCGCGTGCTAGAAGACTTGCTGAGGAACGTGAATTAAGAAGAATTAAAAAACGTGACGAGTTAAACTTAAAAGCAATTGAAAAAGCAGATCGATTAAGAAGGATGCAAGAACGCCAAAAACTTATTGAGTTAATGCGTGAGCGACAAATGAGAAGATCTGAAGAAAAAAGAGTTGCAACAGTCTTAAAACTTGAACGTGATAGAAGAGTAGAACGAGACGCTAAATATAGATCAGAAATCGCATCTATAGATGCTGAAATAAGACGTGAACAAGAGTTAATTAAAAACACTGAGTTAAAAATGAAAGCTTACTTTACAAGAGTTCACGATGAAAAGTTATTTGATGAATCATTAAAATTAGCTAAAAAAGCTAAGAAACTTTCAAGATTAGATGATGAAGAAGAAAGACTATTACAAATTGAGGAAAGAAAAAGAAGAGAAAAAGTTGAAAGAATTAGCAAAAAATTCAACGAAAATCTTAAATAGAAAAAGATGGGTAAAAGTTTTAAACAAACCCATTTTTTTATAACATACTTATGAAATTAACAAGAATGTAATTATTTTTTTATTAGTTTATAATTAGAATAATATTAATCTAAAAATGAAGTATATATTTAAAGGCAACATTCTAAAAAAATCATTTTTAAATTATCTTTACAAAAGAAAGAACTAACCGAGGTATAAAAGTATGATAGTCATTGATAAGAAAAGTAGTCCCGAGGACTTCACATTAATAACAGAAAAAACTAAATTAAGAATCAAAGGTTTGATTGAGAAAAAACTTACTACACAAACCATCGCTTTATTTGCGCAAGAGTATGAGTTATATGAACCCGCAATTAGATCAGAAATTATGGAGTTTATTTTATTCTTAATTTCTAAAGAAGAAGCTGAAATTAAATCTAAAGATACCCAACACTTAGATACAAGAACCAGATTACTCTTAGAAATGAGAAAAATGGAATTCAGTGAAAAAAAATCAAACATCAAAAAAATCCAAGAAGTTCTAATAAAAAAAGAGGTTGACGAAGAACGTAAAAAAGCCGCAAAATTAGCAGCTGAAAAAGCAAAACTTAATAAACCTGAAACACCAAAGATAAATGATAAATTAGAAAAAATGTTGCGAGAAGCTCGTGAACGTGAACTACAACGTGAAAATGAAGAAAAGTTAGCAAAACAAAAAAAAGAAAAAGAAGCTTTGCTTAAAAAAGAAGCTGCAAAAAAACTTGCAGAACAAAAAAGAAAAGAAAATCAGAAAAAAAGAGAAGAGCTTCAAAAGAATAAAGCTATTAATTCTAATATAAAAGATAAAAACTCTTCTAACGAACTAAAAACTTTAAATAAAGATAATAAAGCTGAATCTGTTGAGAAAAAAACCTCAAGTACTACAACAAAAGCTAAAAATGATAATAAGAAGCCTTTGAGTTACGAAGAAAAGCTATTTGCTGCAAAGAATAATCAATTCACTCCAGTGGAAAGAGATTATGAAAAAGAACAAAGAGAAAAAGAGAAGTTGTGAAAAGAACTTTACGGTAATCCAAGAGATCAAAAATCTGGTGATAAGCCAACTACAACTTCCAAAGAAACTTGAATAAAAGAAATCGATAAAACACCAACAATTGAAGAGCTAGTACTTGAAGACTATAGTCTTTATGGCCACAGATACCCAATTGATGAATTAATTAATCCAATAAATAAATACTACATTTTTTGAAATTCAATAAAAAATAAATACCATGTTTCCAATATAACAAGTTGATTGAAAGAAACAACTCCTAAAATGCATAAGAAATTATGAAAAAAACGTAAGAAACTACAAAAAAAGGTAGACAAAAAAATGGGCGTTCCTAAAAAAGTTGCTCCTAATAAATCAAATAATAAAGTCGAGACTAAAGAAAGTCAAAAACAAGATTAAAATTAAATACACAAAAAAACCACACAATTGCTTTTTTTATTTTGAA
This sequence comes from Spiroplasma endosymbiont of Megachile willughbiella, assembly GCF_964273395.1. Lineage (NCBI taxonomy): Bacteria > Bacillati > Mycoplasmatota > Mollicutes > Entomoplasmatales > Spiroplasmataceae > Spiroplasma > Spiroplasma endosymbiont of Megachile willughbiella. The sequence goes on from NZ_OZ187005.1 coordinate 403,696, forward strand.
GTACATAAATATATGTATAATTATACTAACTTGGAGGTAATTATGTTTTATACAGCAACAGAAGCAATAAACTTGGCTTATAAAACTATTGGTTATCTTTCAGCAGAGATAGTAGCCTTTAATCACGATAAATCTATAAAAGAACTTATAACACTAGACATTAAAGAGTTTTATCGCTTTATTTATAAAAATAACTTAAATACTGAGGCAGAAGTTTTTAATGCATTTGAAAATTTTAATTGAACTTATAAAAAAGCTTCTAATGATATTTTAATTGCTGACAATATTAAAAGTCTTTTACGAAATTATTATTTAACAAAACCAGCAAAAAACTATTATTTAGATTATAAGTACGTTAATAAAGAATTAAATAAAATTTATAATCAATCTCTTAACAATACATTTATAATTGAAAAAACTAGCATTGATTGAAATAAAACCATCAAACTAATTGAATCTAATTTTTTAATGTGGGTCTATAATAATAATTTCAAACAAGATGAAAATTTAAAAAACAATTTATTAGCGCTCTTAAAAAACATGAATGAAGATGAAGAAATAAATTATCATAGTAAATATAAAATTTTGATCAAAGAGTTGAATTCAATAAATAAGTTCATGTCAAATATGGACAATAATAATCTAGAAAAAACAACTTATAACTTAATTAAATACGAAAAGTTTAAAGAAACAATAGCATTAAAAAATTTATTACAAGGCCAACCAATAGATATTTACTTAAAATACGAAAATATCGTGAGTTCGATAGAGTTCCTACCTGACGACGCAAGATATTGAAATTTTGGTGTTACAATTGACATTCTTATCAGAGTGTTTTTTACAACTCTTATTTTCAAGCTTATTAAATCAGAAACAACTTCTATTTGAGGTCCTACATTAGAGATGATTAGATCAAATGGGGGATGGGAAATAGATACTGGAAAGATACCATTAAGAAATATGCTTATTGCAATAACACAAGATCATAGAACAATTAATAAAATGATACCTATGGATGAAAAAAAGTTGGTTCTGAACTTACCCATTTTAATCTATGCTTTATTAGAAGAATACTTTGTCATTCTAAAAAAGAATAACACGGATTCTAAACCACAAATAAAAACTAAATTGGAGCTATTTGAGGCTATATTTTATACATATTTCAATAAACTAGCGAAATTGATAATTTACTATCAACAAGAACTGGAAAATAATCTATTAATGAAACCAAAAGAAACTTTATCTGAGGTTGATATGACACTAATATCAAATCTCCTTACATTTGATGATAAAAATGAAATAATCAAAACACTAAGAGAAATAAACTCGAACTTACACGATTATACTGATGAAGATATTTTACAAGTACTAAATTTTCTTTATAATATAAAAGGTTAATAACTTTCAAACAAAGAAAAGTTAAAAGGAGCATTATGGAATGTTGTAATTGTGATACAAAATATATTCAAAGTTGTAATTGCGTGATTCTATCGGATTTATGTGATATTGAACTATGTTGTTGATGCTGCTTGCATTCTATTATTCAAAACTTTAAGAAAACAACAAATTACGAAGAAAAATTAAACACATATATTAATGATCTAATAAAAAGCAACGAGCATGGAAAATATATTAAAAAATTATTCAAACAATTATCAAAGGATATGGAAATAAATCAAAAATCTTATAATAAATTATTATCAAAAAACTATTTAAACTCCATCGATAAGAACTTAGGGTCTCTAAATTTAGCGAGAGAAGTTGATAATGATTTTGGATTTAAGATAAGAGCTCAGTTAAATGAATGAGAATATTTAATAGAACTAATCAACTTATATATAGATTTTGGACCAGAAGAAATCAAAAAAGAAATTCACATAGAGTTTCAAAACTGAATATCTTTTTTATTTAAGTTAATTGGTGACATTGCGGTTCTATTTATACGTACAACCGTAGTTGATGAAAATGCAAGTTATATTGCAACTACCAAGGAAAAACTTATTGATATAGAGGAAAACCTTCACAAAACGGAGCTAAACTTAGGTGCTAAAACTATTATATAATCGTATTATTTTGATATAATTAATTTTGTCAATATTATAAAGGAGAATAATAATATGAAATTTAGTGCGAAAAAATCTGCACAAAATGTGCAAGGTATATGAACTGTAACAATTGATGGAGAAGAATGAAAACAGGCAGTTGCTAAAGGTAAAAATAAAGCGGCAGCAAAAATTCAAATACCTGGTTTCAGAGTTGGGAAAGCACCCAAAGAGAAAATTGAACAATATTTAACACCAGTTAAGTACTTAAATGCAGCAGTTCAATCAGTTTTATCAAAGGCTTGAGACTTTGCTAAAGAGCAAAAAACTGACATTCAACCTTTTAATTCACCGGTTCCAACACCAAAAAAAGTATCTGAAACTTCTTGTGAACTTGAATTTGTATTTGATTTAAGACCAGAAATAGAGATTAGTGAATACAAAGGTTTAAAATCAAAAGACCTAGTTAAAGAGAAAATTGAAGTAACAAACGAAGACTTAGAAAAAGCAATCGATCAATACAGAGAAAAATTTGTTATGGAAAAAGAAAGAGGACCAGAAGATAAAATCAAAAAAGGGGACAATGTAAAGTTCGACTTCGAAGGATTTATTGATGGGGTAAGTTTCAAAGGTGGAAAAGGTACCGATTTCCAATTTATAATTGGTTCTGGCAATATGATTCCTGGTTTTGAAGATGCTATGATTGGTAAAAAGTTAGGTAAAACAAAAATAAAAGTAACTTTTCCTGTTGACTACACAAAGGAATTATCTGGTAAAGAAGCGGAATTTGAATTAAATATCAAATCTATCAAAGAAAGAATTCTACCAAATAAAGACGATGAGTTGGCAAAGGATTTAAATCTACCAAACATTAAAACTTACAAAGAGTTAGAAGATAGTATCAAAAAACAAATTTTAGAACAAAAAACTAATATTCAAAAGAATACTTTTGTAAATAAAATCATTGATAAAATCATTGAAAAATCAAATATTCAATTACCAAAGTCAGTAGTTGACAAAGAAATTGATAACTTATTTAAAGAGTTTGAAAGTAAAGTTTTAAGTCAAAAACTTACAATGAAAGAATATAAAAAACAAACAGGTTTAACTGATGCTGACATTAGAGAAGAATTATTTGATGATGCAAAACGTAAAATTTGTAGTTATTTAGTAACTGATAAAGTGCGTAATACCGAAAAATTTGAAGCTACTAAAGAAGAACTAGATGCTAAGTATCAAATGCTAGCAAGTCAATTTAATCTTGAGTTAGATTACATCAAAAATGTTATCTTACCCGAAGAACAAATTAAAGAAGAAATTATAAGAGAAAAATTAGTTACTTTCTTATATGAAAATAATGGATAAAATACATAAAAAAATGTATTTTTTTTTATTTTTTAGCACTTAAACCTTGCAAGTGCTAAAATTTGTGATAATATAATTTTGTACCGAAATAGGAGGAAGAAAGATGAATATTAGTAAAAAATTACCGTTACTTGTAACACGTGGAAGTTATGTATATCCAACATTTGAACAAGTTTTGGAAATTGGTAGAGATAAAACTACCTTGGCGGTTAAAGAAGCTGTAGCTAATCACGAAGGACTAATCCTAATCGTATCGCAAAAAAAACCACTTGAAGATGATCCTAAAATTGAAGATTTATTCACATTTGGAGTATTAGCGAAGGTTAGCGTTAAAAAAGAATGAAAAGATGGTACTTTAACTGTTAATATTAAAGCAATTTCAAGAACAGAAATTAAATCAATTGAATTAAATGATTATTACACTGCAGAATACGAGGAAAAAGAATTAAACAAAAACGAAGATAAAACTGCATTAGATAAAATAACAAAATATATCAAAGTTATGATTACTTCTCAAGATGAATTTCCTTCTGAAATGGAAGACATACTAAAAGACACTGGTCCACACATAAATCCGAGTTATTTAGTTGATAGTGCAGCACATTTAATGCCTTTCATGCCAATAGAAAAAAAACAAGCTATATTAGAAGAATTGGACCCAGTTAAGAGAATTACAATTATTAATGACTTTTTAGATGAAAAACGTCAATCTGCTGACATCGAGACTTCTATTAGCAAGAAAATAAAATCAAGAGTTGATGAACAACAAAGAGAATTTTATTTAAGAGAAAAATTAAAGGCTATTAAAGACGAATTAGGAGATATGGATGGTGAAGGAGATGATATGAAAAAATATCGCTCACGCCTTGATAATGAACCATTTCCTGAAAACATTAAAAAAAGAATTTTACAAGAAATTGATCGTTATGAGGGACTTCCCGCAGCTTCTAGTGAGGCTAACATAATTAGGTCATATATTGATTGAATGATGCAAACTCCATGATGAGAAAAATCAGAAGAAAAAACTGATTTGAAGTTTGCGAGAAACATACTTGATAAATACCACTACGGTTTAGAAAAAGTAAAAGAAAGAATTATCGAATATCTTGCTGTTAAACAAAATACAAATAAAGTTAAAGGACAAATCATTACTCTAGTTGGGCCTCCGGGTGTTGGTAAAACAAGTTTAGCAAAATCAATTGCTGAATCAATGGGTAGAGGTTTTGTAAAAATTGCTTTAGGTGGTATTAAAGACGAATCAGAAATAAGAGGACACAGAAAAACTTATATAGGTGCTATGCCAGGTAGAATCATTCAAGGTATGAAAAAAGCAGGAGTTAAAAACCCAGTTTTCTTACTAGATGAAATTGATAAAATGGCTAGTGATTATAGAGGTGACCCTGCTTCTGCAATGTTAGAAGTTTTAGACCCTGAACAAAACTCAAAATTCTCTGATCACTATTTAGAAGAAGAATATGATTTAAGTGATGTTGTATTTATTGCAACAGCAAACTATCCTGATAATATTCCTGAAGCTCTTTACGACAGAATGGAAATTATTGAGTTATCTAGTTACACAGAAATAGAAAAATTAAAAATAGCAGATGAATATTTGGTACCTAAAGTATTAGATGATCATGCTGTTACAAAAGAGCAATTAAACTTTACTAAGGAAAGTTTAAGTGAAATAATCAAGCATTATACTCGTGAAGCAGGAGTACGTCAATTGGAAAGATGAATTGCTTCTATTACAAGAAAATTTGTAGTAAAAATGCTAAATAAAGAACTAGAAAAACTTGAAGTAACTCCTCAAGTAGTTAACGAGCTATTGAAAAAACGAATATTTGAGCACACTGAAAAAGAAAAACAACCACAAGTTGGGGTAGTAACTGGTTTAGCTTACACTCAATTCGGGGGAGATATTCTTCCAATTGAAGTAAATCATTTCCCTGGTAAAGGTGGATTAATTTTAACTGGTAAATTAGGTGATGTTATGAAGGAATCTGCAACAATCGCTTATGACTTTGTAAAGGCAAATTATAAAGCCTTTGATATCCCTAAAGAAGTTTTCACAGAAAACGATATCCATATCCACGTTCCAGAAGGAGCTGTTCCAAAAGATGGACCAAGTGCTGGTATTACAATAACATCAGCAATTGTGTCAGCCTTAACAAATAAACCGGTTCCAAAAGATATTGGTATGACTGGTGAAATAACTCTAAGAGGATTAGTTTTCCCAATCGGAGGATTAAGAGAAAAATCAATTTCTGCTCATAGAAGTGGTTTGAAAAAAATATTGATACCATTTAAAAACACTAAGGATATAGATGATATTCCAGAGGAAGTTAGAAATGAATTAGAAATTGTTCCTGTTGAAAAATATGAGCAAGTTTATGAACACGTTTTTGGTGTAAAAGCAAAAGAGTTCACAACTGAATTACCAATTGCAACAATTTCAAACAAACCAGATGAAGCATCACATTAATTAGAAAAACCAAGAAATTGGTTTTTTTATTTTGGTATGATACATATAGTGTATGGAGGTAAATATGGTTAAGTCGCTTAGTTTCTTGTTGAGACCAAACTCTTTGGATAATATAGTTGGTCAGACACATTTATTAAATAAAAAAAACGGAATAATTTATAAAATGAAAGAAAAAAATTTCATAACTAACATCATTTTTTATGGACCACCAGGTATCGGAAAAACCTCTATGGCTATCTCATTAGCTAATGACTTGAACTTAGAATATATTTGTTTTAATGCTGCTAATGACAAAAAAGATAAACTTTTAAAAATTGTGGAAAATTCAAAAAATAAAAAAATAGTTTTATTAATTGATGAAATACATAGAATGAATCGTAACATCCAAGATTTTTTATTAGAGTTTATTGAGTCACGTGAGATTACTGTATTTTTAACAACGACCGAAAATCCCTTTTTTGTCATAAATCCAGCTATTCGAAGCAGATGTACTATAATGAAATTAAATAATATCACTCTGGAAGAAATGCAAGATGGCTTAGTAAAGATATTGAAAAACAACCATATAGACTTGCAATTTGAAAAAGATGCATTTGAACATTTGTGTAATTATGCAAATGGCGATTTAAGAGTTGCTATTAATGCAATAGAAATCATCTTTAATTTATACAAAGATCAAAAAATAGATGTTGAAATTATAAATGCAATATTTAATAAGTCTTACATTAGAGGTAGTGGTGTTGGTGATGAATTCCACGATTTAAAGAGTGCGCTACAAAAATCAATAAGAGGAAGTGATGTTAATGCCGCACTACATTATTGATCTAGACTTATGGAATTAGGTGACTACGAAACCCTGATGAGAAGAATGATAATTATTGCCTATGAAGATGTTGGTTTGGCAAATCCAGCTATAGCTACTAGGGTTTACCAAGCATGTGAGGTTTTTAGAAAAGTTGGTATGCCAGAAGGAAGATTAGTTTTGGGAATGGCTATTATTGAAATGGCTTTAAGTGAAAAGTCTAACTCATCGTATTTAGCCATTAATGAAGCACTAGATGATGTAGCTAAAGGTAATACACCACCAATTCCTAATTTTTTAAGAGATACTAGTTATAAAAACGCAAAAGAGCTAGGTTATGGTTTAGGGTATAAATATCCTCATAATTTTGAAAATGATTGAGTAGAACAACAATATCTTCCTAATGAAATAAAAAACCGTGAGTATTTTAAATTCAAACCACACTCAGCTTATGAGAAAAAATTAAAAGAAATTTATTATAAATTTACTAATAAAAAATAATAAAATAAGTAAAGGAGGCATTTAAGATGAAAACCAGTTTAGAAATAGTAGAAGATTTAGCCAAGAATGGTTACAATTGAATGCCAAATTACAAGAACATACTAGAAAAAGTTTGAAGTAATATGGAAACGTACTTCAACGAAAATGAAGAAGTACTTTCTGCTCTTTGAGCAAGCTTTAAAAGATATGATGATGATATGTTAGGAGTTGTTTTTATAACCACAAAAAGAACTTTTACATTGGAAGTTCTTGATAATGATAGTAATACACAAATAAGGTATTTGCCTTTTGATTCATATCGACTGGAAAAAATTCAACTACAACTAGCAAAGACTCCAAAAGGACTTAATTACGTTTCACTACAAAGCGATAGTTTTGGTAATGGAATAACTTTTGCAACACCTAACAAAGATGTTGCCAAACACTTCATTGACACCTTGAGAGGTTCCACAAATGGAGTGATAGAAATTTTACCTGAATCTGATGATCCATTACTGGCTAATAATGAAAAAGAACAAGTAATTGACGAAGATTTAGAAAAGGCAAAAGAAATAGTTCCACATAAACATGAAAAAAAACACGAAGAGTTAAAACCTATAGAAGAAAACCCAAATTGAAGAAAAGCACCTCCATTGAATTCACAAAAAGAGGTAGAAATAAAAATTGTTCCTCCAAAAAAAGAAAAGAAACCAAAAATTAGAAAAGAAGGATATGCATCTAAGTGGAAATCAAAACTATGATTATGTTGATTTTTATTACCCGTTGGATTAATTTCAATAATTATAACAATGATGATTCTCATTTAAAAAAACTTGTACTTTTGTACAAGTTTTTAATTTATTTTTAAAATCGATTCTAGTTCCCAAGCTTCCATATAATTCATTTGTTTAATTTTAACTGCATATTTGGTTACTTTTTTTGTTCTTGGATCTGTATATATAATATTGTAATTGATCTTTGCATCATTATTATTTTCAAATCCATCATGTTCTATTCCATCGATTATGAAGTTGTTTTCACTTAAATATGATTTAAAATTGTCGTTAATATAATTTCGTTTATTCTCTTGCATTAATTTTAATGAATCAATAGCATCGTTTACGATTTTTTTCACATTTTCATCTGCAAAAATCTTTTCTGCTCCACCCAAAATAGAGTCACTTTCAAATGTATTACTATCTTGTCTATAACCTAAAAGGTACATTGCAGCCTTAGTTCCTTTTAAAACAACACCATTAGGACTTGTATAGATTAGTCCTTTATATTGAGTTGTGTACATCGCTGCTTCTAAAGAAGATAGGCCAGTTTTAAAAATCTTATCATTCTCTTTTAATTCGATATTTTTTTCTGTAAGCAATTTGCAAATACTTTCAATTCCTTCTTTGATTTTATCTGTACTTTTTTGGATTGTTTCTTTATTTAGTGCATATGTAGAAAATTCTTCATACAATTTTTTAAGGTAATCGGATATAGTCATGCCATCCATTATGGTAGCGTTAAATAAATTGCTTAGATTAAAGTTTTTATTATTTATTTCTAAATTTAATAACTCTTTGAATAATGTTGAATCTTCGTCATAAAGAGCACTAAAAGGTTTAACCATTTTTTCATTATTTTGACTATAATCTAAATTTATAGAAGATGATAATGATTTTATAAGCGGGAATAAACCACTAGTATTAGTATTCTGAGTAATATTATCAACCACTTGGGTTATAAGATAACCAGGATTTAAACTTTTTAATCCTTCTGCTAGTTTTGGATCAAGTAAACTACCAACTAACCCATTTCCTAGACCAGTTATTAATATACCTAATGGCGATTGAACGCCCTGTTCTTTACCTTTTATTTTTACTAGTAAATTATAAATACTATTAAAATCCCATTTTTTACCTTTTATCTCTATATCGCTTCCACCTGAGTAAATAATTAAATTTAATAGCTTTTGCATCTGAATTCCATTTGGGTTATCAACGTTACTTGTTGCGATTGCTAAGTTTTTAATCACTTTATTAAATGAAAAACTCTCAAAAGGTTTATTTCGTAAGTTTTCTAGATAAACGCTATTACTTTCATTTGTAGCATATAAATGTTTTGAATCAGTTGGAGTGTAATCTTCAAAATCAATAGAACCAATTATTTGTAGAAACCCACCGATTATGAAAAATAAATCATCGATGTGAGAAATAATATTTAGAAATTTTACATCATTTATATTTTTAATTAACTCTAAAGCTGAATCGCTTATATTATTTAGAAAATCATTATCACCTACAATATTTTTATATTTATTTGACTCTATTTTTCCTTTACCTGTTAAATCAACAAGTATGTTGTTTATTCTTATTACTATTGAGTTTTGTATGTCTTTATTTGTTAATTTTTCTCTTTGTGGAAAATCATTGAACATTTCGTTATTTATGTAGTTTTCAAACTCTCTGAAATTTCTGAATATTTTGAATAGTCCTGTTATTACGCTTAAAATAATATTTCCGATCTCTTTATTTTCGATTGCTTTTAAAAATGGTACATTCAAAAAGTTATCCATTATTCCTTTTAATAGCCCAGATTTAGATAAAAAGGTAATTGCTTTAGCAAGTGAACCTGCATTCTTACTTATGTTAGTCAAAATATCATCAGGAATAGGGAGGTTAACATTACCATCTTTTACTATAAGATTAGCTAAAATTGGAAGGGCTCCTTCTAAAAAACCAGCTAAGCGAGTATTTATACCACCACTAGACTTAATAGCGGTTAGGAAAATTAATCCATAATCAATAACTTTATCTATGGAAGTATTAGCATTCTTACCTCCAAGTGTTAAATTTGAGTTTTCTCCCAATTTTTTTATGCTCTCTGTGTTAAATGAACTTTTGAAATAAGATTTACTTAATGACTCCATAGTTGTTTGTTTTGATTCACCAAAAGCAGTATTCATATCTTTTGCTTTACTAGGTAGAAGAATACTTTGTAAATAGTCATTGTCTAATCCAGAAGAATCATTAACTACAGCACTTCGTAGAAGTGTACTAGAAACATTAACAAGATTTGTTATTTTGTTGGCAATATATTGTTTTTCATAATTAACCAATGTACACCCTGTAACTGAAACTGTTGATGTTCCAATTGATATACATGACAATATAATAAGTAATTTTTTCATTTCAACCTCTTTTAAAACAATTTTAATATTTATATTATAATATTTTTATTTAATATAAAACTTTAATAATTTAAAAATGTATTTATAATAATCATATGTAAATACTAAAAAATATAAGGGGAATATATGTTTAAAAAAAGAAAATCTACACTAGCATTATATTTAAAACAAGGTTTCAAAGGAATATTTAAATTTAGAATACAATTTTTAATAATAATAATAATTTTAGGATTTATATCAACTTTTGTTCTAACTATTTCACTTTCTCTATCACAGAGATTAACAAATGAGTATGACAAAGTTATGAATAAAATGGATCGTTTTGATTATATTTCTAGTAAAGATGTCGGTGTTAAGGCCAATGGTAAAAAAGATGCGAAATTTGTACCAATGATGGACTTCATTAATTTTCAATCATTAACAAAAACTTTTGGTGATGGTAGTTCATATAATAGTCTTGATTCTGGAGTGAATTACAATTTCAATATAAGTAATTTTGACTTCGGTATGTATGAAAATGACGAGAATGTTAAAAGTCTAACCAATGATTATAAATCAACTTATAGAGAAACTTTTTTAACAAAAGGTTTTTCTGATAATGGAGAACTTAAAAAATATTATTTTGAAATGGTTAAATCAAAAGAATTTTTAGAGAGTTTTTTTGATTATAAATATGATGGTTTGAATGGTAATACAATATACCCACCAAATCAAGATGGTTGAACTAATCATATAGATGGTAGTTGAATGTACCGTGAATTTGATAACAAACCAGAACCAATAAAAAATTATTTTATGAATTCTTCAGAAGAACTTAAAAGATTGTTATTAAATGATCTATTTAAATATGATGGCAAAGATGGTATTGGTAGTGATAAAAAAACCGCACCATATTTGATAAACTCTCCATTTTTCCAATTAAAGCAAAAATCTTTAATCAAGTTTGAAGACTTTTCCGTAAAGGGTTACAATGAAGAAAATTTGAATCCCTATGATATTTATCTATATACTTCTTTAAAAACTGTTTTAAGTCAAATATTTTATATGACTTGTGATTATATAAAATATTATGTTAACCAGGCAATTTCAAATGATAAAGACAATACTTTAGAAAGTGTCAAAGAAAACTTCAACAATAATTATCAAAAGGCTGCTGGTTTTGAATGATTAAACAATAACAACGATACCATTGCGAATGTGCTTTTTGCATTCATATTTGGTAGAGTTTATGGAGAACAAACAAACAATAATAATAAAAAAATTGAAGAAATGGTAGTCAGTAAAAAGAACAAACCATGAATACAAACTTTAAATCTAAATGAATCAGCTGTTTTAAATTACAAGGGTTTAGTGTTACAAGAGGCAAAAGATCTTTATGAATTTGGTGCGAGAGGTTCGCTAAATCAATTTTTAGTTCAATTAGATTCAAAAGATAGAGTTGTTGGAAGTGTTGGAACAACAAATCAATCTATAATACTTAAAAATGAAAGCCCAAATGAAACTTTAAATGAGGTATTGTCATATGATACAAGTTTTAATAGTTTTACAGATAGAAATATCATCACAAGAAGTAAAGTAAGTACACCAAAACTTTATTACTTGCGTAATCAATTGATTGGGCAAGCTAGTGATTTAAATATTGAAGAAAGAGCTGAGTTTCTTTTTCAAGATAATTTAACTGAAATAAGATATCGTATGGTAGTTTTGGATCCTCTTTGAAGTGAACGATTAACAATTTACCAAGGAAGAAAACCAAGAGATAAAAATGAAGTTATTATAAATAGTCAATTTGCAAAAGCACAACACATAAAATTAGGACAAAATCTAACTATTGGTGGTGGTGAATTTATTGTAAGTGGTTTAGCATCAGATCCTCTTAGTTATTTTCCAATTAGCGATACTCTAGAAGCGATACCTAATAGTGCTAAAACAGCGATTGTTTATGGGAATGATGCAACTTTTGAAAGTGTTATTTCAAGAGATTTTCAAAAACAAATTACTAAAACTTTGTACACTTTAGTAACAAACAAATCAAACGAAAAGAATTTGGATAAAAACATGTCTAGATTCGTAGCTAGCAAATTCAATAACCCATCTGAAATAGTTAAAAGTTTATCAACTTTAAACAAATTAAGCAACGATGAGGATGTAAAATTTAATAGCTCTGAAAGCAGTGAGGAATTCACTAAATTTGCAAGTTCACCATTTGCCTATAATTGAGAACTAACTCCAAAAGTTGTCGAAATATTCAAGTTATGTTCTATAATTTTAAGCAGTGTTGTTATTATAATTGCCTTAGTTGCAACTGGTATTACAGTTAAAAAGACTATTGAAATGAATTCAAGTGAAATAGGAATTTTAAAATCATTAGGTGCAAAAGCTAGTGAAATTTCATTATCATATGTTTGATATGGGATCTTTATAATGATTTTTGTTATACCAGTAGCTTGATTAACTGCTGCATTTACCCAAGAAACCATTGCCCGACTCTTTTTAAGTTATATGGGTGGTGTATATTGACAAGTTATTTTTAATTGACAATCATTCTTGATTGCATTTCTATTGTTTGGATTGTTGGTTGGATTAGTGTCATACCTAGTAGCTTACATTTTAACTAGAAAACCAGCCCTTACAATTATGGATAAAAAAGACGTTGTCAAACGTATAAAATTTCTTGATAATCTTAAATTCAAACTTACAAAAAGAACTAAGTTCACAACAAGATTTAGTATTGAGTTAGCTGCTTCTGGATTTTCAAAAACCTTATTGACAGGCGCTATGGTGTTTCTATCAGCGTTTATAGTTTCTGGTTGTTTAACACTTCTTGGTGTCGTTGATGTTGCACTAAGCAATTATTACAAAAATGTAAAATACGCGAATAATATTCAAAATGTTGAGTCAATTGGTAATGCACCGATGTCAAAAACATCTTTATCTGCTTGGCAGGGAGTGGAAGAATATGATAAATATTTATATGATTCAAAAGGTATTTTTGGAGATGAAGTAAAATCTATTTCAGAAGCACCATCAAATTTAGGTGGAGTTTCAGATACTTCTGTATTACCACATTTAACCCTAAATGTTAAGGATGGTAAATTAGAATCTGAATGACTTTATCAAACTTTATCAAACTCCATCAATAACAACCAAAATGAAGACAATAACAGCCTAGTATCAATTATTGGTAGCATATTTGGTAATAATATCAATCAACTTTTAGGAAAAGGTATATCTCTTGGAGAAATACAAAAAACATTAGATTGAATTATTCACTCTAATGAATTCAAAAGTGATGAATTTATGGCGAGAAAAGAAAAGGTAAAAACTGCATCAGATTTATTGTCTAGTACATTTCCACCAATAATTGCTCAACTTATGAATACTAGTGCAAAAGGAGAAGGTACTTGAAAAGAGCAAATTCTAGATGTTATTGTTTCTCAAACACCTTCATACATTAAAAACTTCTTTAACAAGTCTGAAAACAGACAAAATCAATTCAAATTTGGTTGAACAATTAACAATTATATTCCAACTGTAGATAATCTATATACAAAAATTAATGCTGAGACTAATAATAATAAATTATCTATTATTGGTCTTCAATCAACACAAAATGCATACAACTTTTCTAATATTAAAAATAATATATTTTTAAGTGAGTATAAAGCAAGAAAATTGCAAGATGTCATCTATGGCAAAGAAAATCAAGATATTTATATTGATAATTTTAAAGTTTACGATAAAGATAACGGGGAATTAACAATCCCAACTATTACAAATAGTCAAGCAAAATTAATATATCCTTTCAAAGATGATTTATTAGATAAACTAACTTTCAATGCAGATCGTTTAGTATTGTCTGAAGATCAAACCAATATACCTAATGAAGCTTGAATGTATGATGATAGAGATTATCAAAAATTTTTAAATCATGACCTAAAAGAGGATGAAGGTTGACTCAGAGCTAGTGCTCTTTCAGCTAATAAGATGACTTATGCACCTATTTTCAATTACAGTAATGGTACTAATAAAGGGTTCGAAAAATATAATGGTGTTATTCCTAACTCTTTGGTTAAAGATTCTTATGGATTCTTTAATTTACAAAGTGAATATGACGAAAATGAACATGAAACTCTTAAAGCTGAAATAAGACCTTATTATCAATATGACAATATAACATTATTCATACCTAAATCAAAAGCAACTAGATTTGAAGCTATTAAAAATTTAGGAAATAAAGATACTTCTGAATGGTTTGGTTATATCAATAGAGATAATGTTCCAAAAGACACAGTTAAACAGTGGGAAAATATCGATCCCGCAACAAAAAGCAATGATTATGTTTGAATAAGACCATACTCTTTGCATTACGATGTAAGGGGTAAATATGAGAAACCAAAAGCAAACCTTACAGGTATCGAATTATCACAATTAACAGATTCTTACAAAAACTTTTTGTGACAATCATTTAAATCTCAAAATAATCCATTTGCCATCGCAAACAAAACTATGGATTGAAACAAAATATCTGGGGGTAATATAAAAAAAATTAACCTTAAATCAGTTGGAGACCTTAAAGTTTATGGTAATAACTTAATCATCGCTGATCAAAATATCGTTAACTTAGTACATGGATATTCTATTGACAAGTACTTGCCATTCAATTATCAATATGAGGATAAAAACTCACAAAATAATGGTAGTTACACAGAAAATGGAGTAAAAGTTAATACATATGACTATGTTAATCCTAATAATCTTATAAATAATGAGAGTTCAAATAATTTAATATATGGAACAAACGATAAACAAAAAAGCATAAGACCAAATCTTTGATACAATGGAGTTTATTCTAATGCAAAAGAACCTTATTTCTTAACAACTCAAGCATCTTTTTCAAGAAATCCAAAAATTGGTGAAGATACTATAAATGGTGATAGCACTTATAAACTATGGGTTGAAACGACAGATACCGAGTTCTTATCACAACAACAAGCACTTATTGACCAAATATCTAAACTGATTATTTCAATAGGTACCTTATTTATATCTATGATAATTATTATTTCTTCGTTAGCAACAACATTGATTGCTGATCTTTATGTAAACCAATACAAAAAGTTCATGATCATAATGAAATCGCTTGGATACTCTAACTGAAAAATAATTAAATACTCGTTTGGATTTGTAAGTTTATTCTCTATGATTACTTATGTAACGGGTGTTTTAACAAGTTATTTAGTGATATTCGGAGTAACAACATATATAAATAATAATTTCATTGCAATTCCATTTGGTTACACTTGGTGGGCACCGTTTGTCTCAACAATATTAGTCGTTGGTATGTTTATTTTATCAACAATTATAACAACCAGAAAGATTCGTAAGGAACCTCCAAGTTCATTAATGACGGGATAAAACAATCAATATAAAAAATATTTCAAAAACTACTTATTAAGTAGTTTTTTTCTATGAAAATTATATGGTTTTAATAAAGTTGTGATAATATAACTTTTAAGGTGATTAGTGTGAAAAAGTATAATCTAAATTTAACATTGAAATTTATACTCCTTTTGGGAAGTATTTTTAATATTTTAGTTATTTTACTTTTAAGTGATCTTCCTTATATTTTTGCGATTTATATTTTTGCAATTGGCTTCATTTGATTTATTCAAATTATGTTTTGAATATTAATTTTTAAAAGATTCAAGCTACTAAAGGTTTACAAAAACACATATATAGAATATAAAAAATCTTTGAACGAAGTCATCTTGTTGTTGTTAAACCTATTGCTATGATTTACATTATTCTTTATGAATATCAAAGACTCTTATAATAATTACAGTAAGGTCTTGATTAATAGATTACCAGTAAATATCTCTTTGATTGTCTATTTTTTAATTAGAATTAAATTATATGAATATTACAAAAACTTTGAATTGAAAGAAATTTGAACTTATGAATTTAATTTTGCAATTGAAAAGAATTTTAAAGACTATAAAAATGAAAACCATAGTCATTTTTTAAGTACATACATTCATTTTTTGTTATTGAAAGAAATTTTTATTTTGCGTTTTAATATTTTCAAAGGTAATAACATCTACAAATATTTTTTTACTAGCATAACCAAATTAAATAACATCTCTAGGGGTGACAAATTTAAACCTTCATATATTAATTAACAAGAAAAAAATATTTCGAAGGAGGTTTAATATGCTTAATAAAGCAATCGAAGTAAAAAATTTAAATAAAAAATTCAAATCAGGCTATGGTATATTTGATATTAATTTCACAGTTGAATATGGAAAAGTTTTTGGTTATTTAGGACCTAACGGTGCTGGTAAATCCACTACAATAAGAAGTTTGATGGGATTTATAAAAGCAGATAGCGGGAGCTCAAATATAACATATAAAAATAAAAATGAAGAGTTAATTAATGATATTGTTTCATATGATTCTTGAGTTGATTCAAACAAAGTACAAAGAAATCTAGGTTATGTTCCTGGAGAAATATCATTCCCAATTCATATGACAGGAATTGATTTGTTAAAACAAATATTTAGATTAAGAAACATGTCAGATTGAAATGATGTTAGAAAACTTATTGACTATTGAGAGTTTAATCCCAATATGAAAATCAAAAAAATGTCTAAGGGAATGAAACAAAAAGTAGCATTAGTTATTGCATGAATGCATAATCCAGACATAATTGTTTTGGATGAACCAACAACTGGACTTGATCCTTTAATGCAAGACAAGTTCGTTAAGTTAGTTCAAAAATCCAAAGAAGAAGGTAAAGCAATCATTTTATCATCACATATTTTCTCAGAAATAGAAAAGACATGTGATTATGTTGCAATAATAAAAAGAGGAAAAATAGTTTCTACTGTTGATGTCAAAGATATTCAATATAATGAAGAAAAAACTTATGAAATTAAATTCAAAAATGAAGTAGATGAACAAAAAATAATCTCTCATAAATGAAAAGTAAAAAGTTTTGAAAATAATATAATGTTTGTTGTCGTAGAAAATAAGGATATCAATGATTTTATCCAAACTATTTCACATAATGATATTGAGTTTATCAAAGAGCATCCTTTAGATCTTGAACAATATTTTATGAAATATTACCAAAATGAAATTGAAAAGGACGTTATAGAGAAATTAGATAATATAGAACTAAAGTCGGGTGCCAAAAAATCATTTGTTTCATTCGAACTTATAAAAGATACTTCAAGAAAGTCATTTTGGCTATGATTCTTTATGACTATAATACCAACTATAATGTCTATTGTTGTGTTTTCGGTTATGTTTAACAATCAATCGGTTTTAGATAAGGTTGCAAGCGGGGTTAGTTGAGAAATTATTATAAATGGGGCAATTACATCTTTGATTACAAGCACAACAGGAATTGCGTATTTGTTGATTTTAGTATATCTTCTTGTAACTGGTAATTCCTTAGTAGCAGGTGAAGTTGAAAAAGGGACAATGGTAAATTTACTTACAACTAACCAATCTAGAAAAAGTGTTCTATTAACAAAAATGTTAACTCACATATCATTTTTAGTTCTAAGTATATTTATTCTGTTCATAACTTCTATTAGTACAATTGGAATTTTAGGAAAAGGTTCAGAAATTAATTTTGGATTAATAGGGATGTATTTCATTGGTTTATTTCTAATAATTTTATTGATGTCTTCAATCAGTTTTCTTTCAAGTTGTTATTTTAATAAATCAGCTTACTCTTTAGCAACAGCGGGAGGAATAGCTATTATATTTTATGTATTATATTTTGTAAGTAAAATTAATGAATCAGTAGAATTTTTAAAATACTTCTCATTGAATACTCTATTTACAATTGATTACACTGAAGTTGGTCAAGTTGGAAAGTATCTTGGACAATATTTATCTATGTTTATCCTTTCAATTGGTTTATATACTACTTCTTACTTCGTGTTCACTAAAAAAGACTTACCATTATAATTGGATTAATAAATATATTGTTAAAGTTATTTGTAATTACTACAAATAACTTTTTTCTTTTTTTACAATAAATATTTATTCATTATATTTATCTTATATTAGTTATTTTTATCAAGTTTTAACTATTTGTAAGTTAATTTAATCGATGTAATGTAAAAAAATTCTAATATTTTAAAATATGCAACAAGTTTAGATATATTAATAGATTATATTTAAGACTTAAAATTTAAATAAAAATATTTTTTAAACAAAATATCAATTTACCATTTAACGCAATGTTTAAATGATTTAATTAATTATTGGTTCCTGCAATTGTTAACAATTTACATTAAACTGTCTCAATCAATGTTATGGCTAGGTAATAAATAAACATGTGTAAATTGGGAAATATAAACTCTAAACTAGTAATAGGTAAATATGATTTATCGATTATACAAGATGTCTTTATACTTGGCATAATATGTTTATAAGTTACTAAATGGGTATCTTTAGAATTTATGATAAATGTATAAATATAAAATAGATATCATTTCAATTTAGTTTATCGTCAAAATCTTATCGTCATAACCACATAAAACTTACTTTATATATTATGTTATAATTACCTTTGAATAAGGAGAAAAGTATGAGTGAAAAAATTTATCAAATAAATTCAAATCAAATCGGCGTTGTTAATTTTGATAAACCTTGATTTCTATGTCACTTTGAAATTGAGGGCGAAAAACCTGTTCAAGTATTTTTCCCAAGTCTAGAGCTAGGTGTAAAAAAAATCGCATTATTTTTTGAAGAAACTGTTATTAGTAAATGATTAAAACTAGGACCAATGGGTATTGAAAAAATAGAACGACTAAGAAAATACTTATTAACAACTTGATTCAATCCCGGAGTAGAAACTATGAGAGAAGCTATGTATGAACAATATGGTTTTCCTGAGTTTAGAGATAAAACTGGTGAACAACTGATTTATGATGGCTATAATTTCATGGCGGTTGTAATAGGTCATATTGCTTTAAGGTTTAATAAGTTACACTTTTATTTTGAGGGTTTCCATTTTTCTGGAAGAGTAGTTGACAAGTTCTTAGCTATCAACTTTTGAGACAAAGTTAAACAAGATGCATTAAATAAGAAATAAAAGAGTCCCACAATATTATTTGTGGGACTTTATCTATAAAGTTTTAATATGTCATTATTTTTTATATTCAAATATTTATTGGAATTTGGTGCTAAAACATAAATAGAGTAGGTTCCTTCTACATATCTAGTCATCTTATTCACTCTGAAATTTGAATATGTTTCTATAACTTGGTGTCTTTTGTCGCAAAAAACTAAATCGACTTCTTCTTTAAAACCAAAAGAGTTAAAACCATGAGAGTTGATTATTCTAAACCCAGCTTCCATTTTTATTCTATCTTTGAAAAATAATGCTTCCATTTTTTGTTTGTAATTTTTTATAGTCCTTATGTATACATTTTTCAAGCGATTATTATGCATAAGTTGATGTGTAGCATCTTTTCTAGAAATTTGATCATAATTTTTTTCTGGTTTCAGTAACTTTAGAAACTCTTTAGTAAATCTATAAACAGACAATTTAATCACCCGTTTTAATTATAACTTATTTTTTTTAGTTATAATTAAGAAAGAAAGAGGTATAAATATGGCAAATATAGCGGTTTTTGTTGCTACTGGTTTTGAAGAAACTGAAATGATAGCAACTGTGGATGTATTAAGAAGAGCAGAACAAATTTTTAAAGGAACTTTTCCAGTTATTGATATTATTTCAGTAAATGATAAAAAAAATATTAAAGGATCACATAACATAGAAGTTATGGCTGATAAAACAATTCAAGAGATAAACTTTGATGATTATGATTGCTTCGTTTTACCTGGTGGACAACCTGGAACTGATAATTTAATGTCTTGTGATAACTTATTGAAAGGATTAAAAGAACAAGCAAAGTTAAGGAAAGTAATGGCAGCTATTTGTGCTGCACCTCAAATTCTAGGTTTCTTAGATTTAGTGGATGGCATAGAAGTAACTCATTACCCAGGATGTGATAAGTACTTAGATAAAGCGATAAAAAAACCACATATGAGTGCTATTGCAGACGGTAATGTAATAACAGGTAGTTCAATTGGTGGCGCTTTACAATTTGGTTTGCAAATAGTCGATCATTTTACTTCTACTGAACAAATGTTACACATCCACAAAACATTAGTGTTTAATTACTAATATCCCTTATGGGGAATTTTTTTCTATTTAATTTAATGAGTAAAAAACTATTTTAAAACATTAAGCAGTGTGGAAACTTTTAAGTTATTTGATAAAATATTACAAAGTGAGTTGATTGAAAAATGAAGAAAATTTTATTCTTATTCAGTGCTTTTTATATGAGTTGCTTTACAATGACACAAACTATTGCTTGTTCAACAAAAAATAAGTATCCTAATATCGATATGTCTATTCCTAGCGACTTAGATAAAAACATAGCTGATTTACTAACTGAATTTAAAAATGAAGTTGGTTCAATAATCAAAAAAAGTTTAGATTCTGCCCAATCTAAACTTTTTGAGTATGAAAGTAACGCACAAAAAAATGACATTTTAAGAAGCGATACTTTAAATGAAATTAGTCGTAATAAGATTACAGATGAACAAAAACCACTTTTAATTAAGGACTTAAAAAATAAGATAAACTACAAAGACATGTCTAATGAGATAGAAAGTTTAAAAAATAGATCTGAGTACGATTTATTTTTAAATGGTATTAACGATATAATTAGTCCAATATCAATTGATTATGAAAGTTTTGAAATCAAAATGCCAAAGAAATTCTCAGAACTTAAGATTATAAATGTTGTATTTGATTATACAATTGAAATAAATTATTTTAATAATTGACACACAAAAGACAACTTTAAGTTTACAAATAAGTTTAATTATTCACTTACCGATAGCAAAGATTTGGTTGAATGATGAGAAAATATTGTTAATAATTTAGTAACAGAAGTTTGAAATCAAACCGATCTTACTTTCATAACACCTGAAAAACTAGGTATCACAACAGATGATAAATTCATTTCTAAAAATAGAAACCTATTTCCAAATTATATTAATAATGAAGTTTTTGCAAAAGAAGTTACCCAATATTTTGACAAGAAATTAGACTCAAAAAATAAAATCAAAAGTAGTTTTAAAAATTTTAAAAATATTTATTCTAATGTTGAATGAACAAAGGAATTAAATGCTAATAGTGCAAGTACTTATGATTATAAAGATGGAAAAACAGGTCAAAAAACCTATGATTTTATATTTCGTGATACTTCATCAAAAATAGATAAAGTTATTGGCAACTCAAATTATAGTTTTGAGGAAGGTATATATAACTATATAAATTCGGAGTCAGAAAAATGATTAATAAATTATAAAAAAGATCTTGATGTTCAAATTAATAAATTATCTCTCAACAGCAATAAAACAAATTCTATAAATAAGCTTGGATACATATATTTAAAAGGTTTACAAATTAGCTTTGATGATTATACACAAGAATTACCTACAATTAAGTTATTTTCATCGTATTCAATTAACAAAAATGAAAATATATATGTTAACAACAAAAAGATAGAAAATTCTGACTTACTAAGATCGATTTATAACAATGTTTTGAGTGGAGTGAAATCCTTTAAGAATACTTTCGGTATTAGAAAATCAAAGTTTTCTTATCCACTTAGCGCATTCACGGGGTCTAATCCTTCTCTTAATAAAAATATATGAGATATAGCCGTAAATGAAATTGGCTTTACAGATGGTAAATTATTTTGATGACTTTATGAAGAAATAAATAATGTTTTATCCCTAACACATTCTTTATTAAAAGAGCAATATAATTATTTATTAAAAAACGGTAATCAAGATAACTATAAATGAAATTTTGGAAGAAAGACCTATTTTACTTATGGTTATAGAAATACCACTGACAAAAAAGGTTTTTTTCTTGAGGCTTTTGTAGAGAATCCATCTTTAGAAGGTGTACCCGGTGGTTTAGCTGCTGGAGAAAAATCGGTAGAAATAGATTATAAGCTTGATTTTCTGAACCTGATATTTAATTCATATGATGGTTGACGTTGGCAACCAGCTGGCTCAAATGTTTTTCAACGAAATGGTACGCGTTTATTTGAAAGAGTTACCTAAAAAATTTTAAACGCTTTTTTATAATTTAAAATATGATAGCTAATAACAAAATAAATAACTTGTAAAAAAGTTATTGATGCTTGATTTAATATCATTTATTTTCGTTTATGTTAATCTAAATTCCTTAGCTCATTTTTTGCAAATAACCACGACATAAATCTAACCATTATTGTAGGTAGATTTTTTTTTTTTTTTTGTCATACTTGCCTTGTATCAAAAAAAAACATATTCATATAAGGAGAATTTTTTATGAAAAAACTTATGTCGATGTTGGGGGTTTTATCCCTGACAGGGTTAATAGGTACACAAATAGTATCTTGTAGTACAAAAAATAATACTAAAGTAGACCCTACCGAACCTGAAAAACCTGAAAAACCAGGAACAGGTGAAGAAGAGTCACTAGATAAACTAATAGAAGAATTTAAAAGTGATATAAATAAAATTGTGAATGATGAGCTAAATGCAACAAAATCAAATTTGTTTGAGCTTGAAAGTCATGCACAAAATAGTTCATTCTTAAAAAATGATGTATTAAAAACAATAAAAGGAAATAACATAACAGATCAACAAAAAGAAGCCTTAATTAAAGACTTAAAAAATAAAATTAATTATAATATAATGGACACTCAAATACAAAAACTTAAATCTAATCCCAAATATGACATATTATTGAGAGATATTGAAAAAGTTCTTCAAAGAATTGAAATACGTACCGACACCATTAATATAAAATATACAGAAGATAAATCTACAATCAAAATTTCTAATATCACCTTTGATTATTCAATAGTAACTAACTTTAAAAATAAAGATAAAATAATCGAAGAGTATGGAGTCAAAAATAGTTTTAATTACTCTCAAACAAATAATGAAAAAATAACTGGTTGATGAGAGAACTTAATGGATGAACTTTCTAATGTTATCTATGATAAATCTGATATTACACATTTAACATCTAAAAATTTACAAGTAAATGATGCTAATGATAAATTTTTTACAGATAATAAATATATTTCAAACTATATTAATAACGGTAAATCAGCAGAAACAATTCTAAAACTTATTGATAACAACAATGAATTAAGTCAGTTTGGTAAACTTTCTTTTAAAGATCAAAAAGACATTTTTTCTAGAGTAGAATGAAATTTACAATTATCCGCTAATAATACCTCACAGTTTTATAATTGAAAAGACAAAGATTTTAATGGTAAAGGTTTATACGATTTGATTTTTAGAAATAAGTCAGATTTAATAACAGAGCAAATGGGAGAAAATAATATTAAAGTTGAGAACGCTTTATATTACCATTTGAGTAGAAGTATAGATCATTACACTTCGGGATTTAAGAATAATGCCGAAAAACTTGCAAAAAAGTTGAAAATTGATAATACAACTAGTTATTTCAATTCTGCAATAAAACTTGGTTATATATTTTTCTCTGGACTTAAATTATCAATTGGAGAAAATTATACACAAGAGCTTCCGGAATTTAAATTATTTACATCATATTCAATAGATGAAACAGAAAATATTTATGTAAATAATAGAGGTTTTGTAAAGTCGTCACTTAACCAATCTATTTATTACAATGCTTTAAAAGGCATAAACGCATACAAAGAGATATTTGGTATAAAACCTACTAAATATCAATACGCTTTAGCAGCTTTTACTGGTAAAAGCGAAAAAATAAAAGAAAATTTATGAGATTTGATTTATAAACTAGCACCTTCTAAAAATGAAGGAAAAATATATATGGATAAAAAATTGTCTGATATTATGAGCCTAAACTTAAATCAGTTAAACAAATATAAAGACTACTTATTAATGTTAGGTAATCAAAGTACATTTAAATGAAAATTTGATAGAGATTATCATATTGTAATGAAAGCCGATGACAAAATTAATAGGGGAATTTATTTCTATAGATACATGGTTAATAATGATATAAAGAATGAACCTAATGGTGCAGCAGCTGGAGAATTAGGGATCAATATAAGATTAAATTTAGACTTTTTAAATTTGAAGTTTTATTCTACCGAAGGATGAAGATGGCAGCCTAAATATCCTAGTGCTTTTGAAAGATATGATACTTCAATTTTTGAACAAGCATTCTAATTTTATATATTATCTTACTAAATAAGTACATTAATAATACACTACGCATTGATTCTAAAATAGAATTTCTTCTCAATGAATCAACAATAATTGTCACTTTTGTGTCGCTAAATTTATAATATGATTATGAAAGCAAGTAACTACTATGTTAATTGCTTTTTTTTTTTTTTTTGTTATCTTCTTCATTGTATAAATAAAGGAGATAATCGTGAAAAAGCTTTTAACTATTCTTGGTTCCTTGTCTATGGCAAGTTACTTTGGTATTCAGATTATTGCTTGCAGCACAAACAATAAGGGTGAGGATGGGATCGATAAAGAACCACCAACTACTGAAGAAGAGGAATCTTTGAATAAAATCATAGAAAAGTTTAAGTATGAAGTTAGCACTATTATCAATAAACAAGTTGAAAATACTATTTCAAATTTTTTCGAACATGAATCAAATGCAATGAAAAATAGTTTTTTAAAATATGATTTGTTAACAAAAATTGAAAATAATAACTTAACAGATCAACAAAAAAAAGACCTAAAAACAGATGTAAAACATCTTGTAGATTATAAAACTATAGAAAATGAGATACAAAATCTAAAGAATGAAGCATACTATGATTCAATTCTTAAAAACGTAGAAAAAGTCTTGAAAGATATAGAATTTGACTTTCACACATTAAAAATAGATTTTCCTAAGGATAGTGAAAAACTTAAAATCATCAGCGTTCGTTGTGATTATAAATTTGTTGCTAATTATGAAACAAGAGATCATTTTATTGAAAGTTATAATGTAAAAAATACAATGAAATACTCTCAAACAAGCGACACTAAAATAGTAGGGTGATGAAAAAACTTAGTCGAAAATTTAAAAAATGAGGTATTTGAAAAAGCAGAGTTGACGCACTTGAATGCTAATCTTTTAGGAATAAAACAAGAAAAAGACGATAAGTTTTTTAATAAAAGTAGTAAATTACTACCAAACTACGTAAATACAAACACTTTTTCAAGTCAAGTTCTTAAATATATCGATAAAAATAGTTTGTTAGAGGGTCAAGGAGTAATAAAGTTTAAAGATAACTCAAATCTTTATAAAGAAGTAGAGTGAGTTGAGGAACTTGTTGCTAACAAAACCACAGACTACAATTGAAAAGATAATAAAGAAGGTCAAAATTTATATGACTACATTTTTAGAGATAAAAAATCGACTGACACAAAATCAGTATCAGGTACTCAAAAAACAATCGACGAAAGTTTATATAACTATATAAATACGAATGCACCAACATGAGTTGATTCACACAAACAAAATACTTTTGATTTCTTGAAAAAAAATAACTTAAAAACAGACACCGATGCCGTTAAATCAGCTAATAAGATTGGTTATATTAAGCTTACTGGACTTCAATTTCATATAGGTAAAAATTATATACACGACTTACCAGATTTTAAATTGTTGACCTCTTATGCAATTGATGAAAAAGAAGATATTTATCAAGATAACAAAACAATTGAAAACTCAAAATTATTTGCTTCAATTTATTTCAATTCATATAATGGAGTAAAATCTTATAAAGAAACGTTTGGTATTAGAGAAACTAAAAATGATTTAGCTTTAAGTGCGTTCACAGGAAAAAATGAAAAAATAAATAAGAATTTCTGAGATATTAGCAAAGATTTTTGAGCTAATTCTAATGGTATTATTTATTTTGATACAAAAATTTCAAAAACATTTGGCCTTGTATTGGATGAACTTAAAGCGTTTAAAGATTATTTATTATTGAATGGAAACCAAAACACCTATAAATGAGATTTCGGGTATAATGCTGTCTCATTAAAATATGATGATGGTTCTAAAAAAGGACTCTATTTCAAAAACTATGCAAATAACCCATCATTAGAAGGCGTACCTGGTGGTGGAGCGGCCGGTGAAGAAAGTATAAATATACTTTATCAACTTGATTTTGTAAACCTAAAATTTAATTCACAAGAAGGTTGGCGTTATCGACCAACAACCCCAGGTAGCATTACTAGATATAATACTTCGGTATTTGAAAAGGTAGATAATTAGTATTTTTAGGTTAAATTATATTGTATTGAATTCAATAGAATAATTTATATAAAAACAACTAACACATTGAATTTGAAAAAAAATACCCTTATAATAAAAGAGTAATTAATAGTCACTTTTATAAGCCTACATAAAGGGTAGGCGTCTCTACGTTAGACCTATCTAACTCTATTAGTGCTATTACTGTAAGCATTTATTTTTAAACGTCTCTATTAATTACACTTATAAATTTGTTTATTTGTGTGAGACGTTTTTTTTCATCTCGCATTTCAAATAAAATAGTCTAAGGAGGACTTATGGATAAAATCAAAAAAAATGATGATTTTAAAATAAATAAAACAAAGGGTGAGCTTGATGAATCAATTAAGCGCAGAAGTTTCTTTAAATTTGATTATTTAAAGACTACTTTCAAAAAAGAAATAATTGGTGGTTTCAGTACATTTTTAGCAATGCTTTACATTCTTTCTGTAGAACCAGATATATTAAGTAAAGCTAAAAGTGTTGTAGAAGGTGGAGCAAACATGAATGCTGGTGGTATTTTTGTTGCAACAGCCGTGTCTGCATTTATTGCAACTTTAGTAATGGGTTTATTTTCTAATTTACCTGTTGGACTAGCACCAAGTATGGGTTTAAATGCAATGTTTACATTTAACATAGCAAACAACGGTATTGGATATGAAGGTGCTTTGATTGCAACCCTAATATCTTCAATATTATTTACAATTGTATCAATTACAAAATTAAGAGCAATATTAATAAGAAGTATTCCTCACTCATTACACTTAGCAATTGGTGTAGGAATTGGTTTTTTTATAGCATACGTTGGATTAACAAACATTGGTTGATTCAAAACTAGTGGAGGAATTCCTTCAGCAGAATTATCAAATTTTAAATTAAATTACCCAGGTATAATACTAGGAACAGTAATTTTATTTGGATCAGTTTTATTATATTTCAAAAAATTTATTGCACCAGTAGCCGTTATGATGCTTGGTGGATTTATATTAGCTATTATATTAGCAAATACAACAAATGATCAAGCTGTACAAGAATCATTTAAATCTGCTAAATGAGTGGGTTGAAACTATGATGACTTTGATGGAGTTTGATATAACTTGAAAAATACATTTACTCAATTTGGTAATACAAATATATGAAATAAACCTATAATTTATGTATCAATATTTATATTTGTTATATTAAACTTTTTCGATGCAACTGGAACATTAAAAGCTATAAACATCGAATATAATCGTATTACTGGTTTAAATACTGAGTTAACACAAAAATCATTGATTATCGATGCAGGAGCTACAATTGGTGGATCTTTACTTGGTGTCAGCCATATGTCAGCTTATGTAGAAAGTTGTGTTGGTATATCTCAAGGTGCAAAAAGTGGATTTGCAAATATCATAACTTCACTTTGTTTCGCATTAAGCTTAGCATTGTTCCCAATATTTAAAATGATGCCAAGTTGTATAAGTGGTGCAGCTACTGTTTTCATCGGAACTGTAATGATGAAATCAATTATAGACATTGAGTGAAAAAAACCAGAAATTAGTCTTGGTGCTTTCTTGTCAATAATATTTATGATAACAACATACTCAATAGCAAATGGTATAGCACTTGGGTTAATGGGTTATACTATCGGATGTATTGGTACTAAAAAAACCAAAGAAATACACCCTCTATTATGATTCTTGGATGTAGTATTTATTCTATACTTTATTGCCTACGCATTCATTCAATAAATATAAAAATATTAAGGAGAAATATGGAATTTAAACATAATCTAAAATTATTAATTAGTAATAATGAAATACAAGAAAAAATCAAAGTTTTTGCTGAAGAAATAAATGAAAAATATAAGAATGAGACTTTAACTGTTATAACAATTATGAATGGAGCTGTATTCTTTTTTGCAGATCTTGTAAAACTGTTTGAAATGCCTATAAAAATGGATACAATTGTTGTTTCTAGCTATTCAGGTACTAATTCCACTAAGGAATTAAAGTTTCATAAAAAAGTGATAAAACCAATTATTGAAGGCCAACATGTCTTGATAATTGAGGACATCATCGATACTGGAATAACAATGACTGGAGTATATGAATATCTACATGATTTAAATCCAAAAACATTAGACATTGTAGTTTTGGCAACTAAGAAGGAAAATCATCCTGAATTCAAATACCCTTATAAGGCACTATTTGAAGTACCAAATAAATTCATAGTTGGGTATGGTTTTGAAATTGATGATCTTTATCGTCAACTAGATTGTGTTTATACTGTCGAGGATTAAAAAATTAATAATAATAACATTTTAAAAACAAGTTTTTATAAAAAACTTGTTTTTTTTAATTTACCTCATTAATACATATTTTTATTTGTTCTGAAATCGATATTAATAACTTACTAACACATTGTACATATTCCAATGTAACAATAATTTTTTATTTATCTAGTTATTTTTATATTAAAAAAATTATTATTGTCTGGTTATTTTTTGCTTTTTTTGCTTTCTTTATTGTTTTGATTACATTATTGTAAATAAGAGGAATTATATTTTACAAGGCCCTTAAAAAATGTGAGATATTACATTTCAAAGACTATTTTAATAATTTATAATTAAAGTTAAGTATTTCATATTAAGATTGTTTGTATACTTATTTAGTTTTTTTGCAAACTTTTTTACTTTTTCGTTGATAATTTTATCAAATAACACATAAAGTCTTAAATATCTATAAAATATATCACTTTGCAAGTGTTAATTAAAGAAATTTTTATGATTATTTTTGTTTGTATTAATGTATAATAACAAAAAAAGGTGGGTCAAAATGAAAAAAAATTTTAGAATAGCTTTGATGTTATTTTTGCCTTTTTACGTATGTATTGGTTTGTTCAAAAATGAAAGTGTTTTAAATAATAATATTGGTAACCAAGAATTTCAATCAAATTTTAAAAATAGCAAAATTAATTTAAATTTTAATAAACAGACACCAATTTCAGAAGGTGATTATAATAGTTGAAGTGGTTTGAGTGAAAGTGGTCTTACATCAAGAGACGTTAAAGTATACACAAATAACATTGGTGTGAATAACAATGCTCACTTAAAAAATAAATATACATCTTTAACTGCGAGATTTGATGTTAGAATCGGAATTAACGAATATAATGGAAATAGTTACAATTTTTATAATAGTTATTTGAATTTAGAAGTTCTATTAAGTTCAATAAGTAGTGATGCAAATATTTTAAATAATCCTTATAGCAAGAAAAAAACGGAATTAAAGATCAAAGAAGGAAATAATATTGAAATCGGTTTAATCTCATTTGAAAGTTCTGGTACTTTTACTTTTGAAAAGGAAGTAGGAACATATGACAAGTGGGTATTTCTAAACGCTGCTTTTGTCCTTGAGGATAATTTAAACCTAAGAGTTAAATATAATGGAATGTATAGATTTAAAAATGGTTCAACCACTACAAAATATATAAATGTATTTTATAATTTAGTGGAAATTTATATATTATAAAAACGAAAGCGTAAATGGTGAAAGTATGAATAACAGATTATTTCTTTATAATTTGAGACAACCACTTAAAAATAAATGAACTTGAATTTTAAGCACACTATTTGTGGTTTTATCAATAGTAATTGAGCTTGTTTCATTTATAAATTTTTTTAATGATTCTAAAACTATTGCTTCTGGATATTCAACTTTTAATTCATTTTTTTCTGTCAAAAATATTTTTGATTTGATATTTTTAGGCATTTTAATTATTTATTTAACTGTTTTATTATTTTTGATTGATAAAGAAAATGGTAAATTGAGTTTAGAAATTAAAGGTGGCATAAGTTGAAAATTCATATTCTTACAAAGAATATCGACTTTCATAATTTATCTTTTGTCAATACTATCGATATTTATCATACTGGAATCTTTAATTGCTATTTCAATAATTAAAAACTATAAAGATGCAGCCTTAAAAATTTTTAAAACTTTTCCCTTTCTGTTTTTATACTCAATAATTGTATTTTCTATAACATTAGTTTTAATTTTGTTCATAAATAAAAAAATTAGCTTACCTGTAATTTCTTTTTTTATAACCTTATTATCTCTTTCTCCAATAATAGGTATCTCAAATTATGACAAAACAAATAAAATTTATGAAGTGATGGGTAAATATTCTGGATTGAAACGTTATCATAATTACGATACAAATATGAAAAATGATGAAAATTTAAAAAATATTGATAAATCATTTTATAAAATTTATTCAAGTACTAAAACAGATGATGCCACAGCCTTGTTAACGGGTAATTATCATTATCTTGTTGAAAAAACAGATATTTTTAAAGATGAACCAAGTTTAGTTGAGTTAATCAAACATTTTGACAAAATTTTTGAAAACAATATTAGTAGTTTTAAAAAGTATGATTCTCAATCAAACGATCATAAAATCAAACAAAGTTATATCTATAAAATGAATATTTTATTCATGAAATCATCAGAAGTTAATGAAAATTACCTATATAATTTAATAAAAAAAGTGAGTGATTTAAATAAAGAACCGAAGTATGACTTATTTTTGAAAACTTTAGAAGAATTCTCATTAGAGTTTTTAAAATTTTTCGATTCAATTAGTTTTTCTTCAATAGATATTTCCAGAGTTAGACTTGAAAATTTTATTAATGAAAACGAAGACCACCAAAACTCATTTTTGAACGATTCTGAAAATTATTATAAAACTGTAGATCAAATTGATTTTTATTGGTTTTTATCTTTAATTTATTTTGAAATGTACAGTATTGCTAAAACAAATCTTTCTAATTTAGTGTTAGATGATGGCTTTCAAGAAAATCTGTCGGAGCTAAAAAAACAAGCAAATTATAACCCATTTAATCAATTATCTTCTTTACAATTTGGAGATTATAAAGAAGATAATAGTGATGTTTATTACAAAACTTTTGGTAAATCAGTTTACCAAAGTTCATTACCTATAATGATAATACCAAATTCAATCAAATATTATAAAGTTGCAAGTAAACCCGAAAACTCTAATATAAGTTTCGATGATATAGAAGAAGTTGAAGTTACTATCACTAACTATGTAGAAACTTATTTAGTATATTTACTTTTGTTTATTTTATTAATAGCTCCAAGTTATTTAAGTTTTAGAAGATATTTAGTTAGTCAATAAAGTTAGATATTTAAAGGAGGATCTAGAATGAGAGAATTTAGAGATAATATTTCAATAATGAATTTTTTATTTAAGAAAATCATCAAGAACTATAAATTCATTTTGATAATGTTTTTATTATTCATCTCAGTGACTGTAATGCAAATTATAGTTGTTTTAGCAACCTCTAATAATATCAAATACAAAAGTTCTATTTCCGAACTTTCTCAATATGTTGTTTCCATAATTTATTTTAAAACTATAGTATCAAATATTCTTTTTACGATTTTAGGCTTTGTATTTACATATTATTTTATTAAAAAGCATCAAGATCAAGGAATTTTAAGCTTAGAGATTAAGGCTGGAGTAAAACTAAAATATGGAATATTATATAGGCTAATCATTATTTTCACTTATTGTATTAGTACATTATTAATATGCTTATTTTGCGAATATATTTGTACGTTGTTCATAAAAGAAAGTTTCAAGCATATTAGTAGTTTAACATTAAATAAATATAGCTTTTACTTGTTGAATATTATAATTACAGTCAGCTTTACATTTCTTCTATTTAACTTTATAAAAGATTACGTCGTTTACATACTTTTTGGATCATCATTATTGATATTGCCATTAGTCTTATATTTAATGCCGGTCCTGTTAAAATCAAATCAAACATATTTTAATACAATTAAAAACTCTGCTGAAATAAATACAAAAAGCATTATTTTTGATGATCTATATAAACTATCCAATAGTATACTTGAAGATAGTCTTTTGAAAAGTTCATTAAACTTGAAGTTTGATATAGGCTCAACTAAAGATAAAACTGTAAGTCAAGGGAACTTTTTAAATGATAATTACTTAAATAGAATAAAAAGTGAAAATCAGGAGTTTTTTGACTTTATAAGTTACATTCATGATCGGTATAAAACAATATATCCTAATTCATTAATATCGAATTATTCACAGTTAAATGATTTTTATTACAACAAGGTTATAACCATCGAAACATTTGACCCATATTATTTTTTAAATATATTAAAAGACTTCAATAATTATGACGATAACTTACTTTACAAAGATTTTTTTAAAAATCTAGAAATGTTCTCACAAAAGTTCATATTTAATAATACTTTTAACGATAATTTATATATTGATGATAATTTAGCTAAAATAGATATAAATTTATGAGACCACAAAGATTTAAATAAGTACACTTCAGTCCAAGAAATTGCTATGTATTGATTGATTTCAACGTCGTATCAGTCATTAGATAATTTTTCGATAGAACGTGAAAATGGTGTCGATAGTATAGAAATATTGATCGATAATAAAAATAGTAAAATAATAAATAGCATAAAAACACTTTTGTATCTTAATCCAATAGAATTATTTAATCAAATAAGATTAGGAAGTTATTACAACAAAGGATTATATTATCAAAATATTGGGAATTACTTTGATGATAATAATTTCACTCTTGGACGTGAATATTGATCATTAAAAGAAAAAACTATACCGATAATAAATACAGATTATAAAATATTAAATTATGAAGGCAAAAAAAGAGTCATTTTCAATTATGAAGGATTTTACTTTTTCTTATTAATTGTGAGCTTTTTTATAATTTGATTAAACTATTATAAATTGAAATTAACAATAATCAGTTAAGAATAAGGAGATAAATATGATTGAAGTAATTAATTTAAGTAAAAGATTTAAAAAAAATAAAAAACCCGCAATCAAAGACATTAGTTTCAAAATAAACAAAAATGACATATGTTTATTTTGTGGACCTAATGGTGCAGGTAAAACCACAACTATTAAATCAATTTTCCAGGAACTAAAATATGATAGTGGAGAAATAAAAACAAACCAAAATAAACTAACTAGTAAAGATCTAAATAAGTTTGCTTTTTTCCCTGATAGCAACAATATCCCTTTAACTTTAACTGTAAAGGAATATATTGAGTACGTTGGTATAATTTATAAAGTAGACAAAAAAACATTGGCAGAAAAGTTAGAATCATTAAAAGAATCCTTCAATTTAGAGGAGCATTTTAACAAAAAATTAAAAGAATTATCCGCTGGTTGAAAAAAAAGAGCTATTTTTGCAGCAATTTTAGTGAATGAACCAGAATATATATTCATGGATGAACCTACAGCTAATTTAGATATCGCTTCTCAAGATTATTTTGTGAAATTAGTCAAAGAATTGAACGAAAAAGGAGTAACTTTTTTTATTACAACACATCAAATAGAAGATTTTGCTAAAATAACTAATCATTTGATATTGATAAATAAAGGTGAAGTTTTACTAGATAAATATGTAGATGGTGAAAAAGAAAATTTGAAAGAATTGTATTTGAAGTATATTAATGAAAACGAGAAAAACCCTAACTTATATGAAAAAATATATAAAAATAATAAAAAATAAAGCTTCTTCTTATTACTTAGACTGAAGTACTAAATATTTTGTATTTAAGACCCTAGAATTTTGAAGTTTATAATATCAATCTTTAATGACTTTTTTCATTCTATTAAATTTGCATTTTAATAATATATGGTTTACCACATATTTAGGACATTTATAAAATTAGTTTTAATATGATATAATTCATTTGTAAATAAATATCAAATTTATTTATCGAAATAGAAAGAGGGAATAAATATGAAGAAATTAATTATGTTAGGAGCGTTTGCTTTAACCGCTTCTTCAAGTACTTTAGCAGTATCATGTAGTGAAAATATACCAGAATTTTCAACAACTAAAAGATTAGGATTTTTAGATAAAACTGAATTTACATCAAAAACTGATAAAATAACTATTTTTATCATTTTGCCAGAAGATTTAAGCTCAAAATATGCATTTGAATCTTATTTCAATAATGCAGATAATACTCAAATAGATAAAACTTTAAAAGTATCAGAATTGAAACAAAATGCTGATAACAAAAGAATTTACCATGGTGAAATAACATTTAATGCGGAAGCAGAGTACCCAACAAAAGAAAAAGTTGTAAAACTTAATATTGGATTTAAAGATGTTATCACACAAAGAATTTTCGCTGATAAAGAAATAACAATCAAACCAGAAACAAGCAAAGTTGATTAATAATTAAAAATCGAAGTTTTAAAGTTAAGTAATTTTTTAAAGATACAAACTATATAGCTAATCTAATTAGTTAATTTGTATCAAAAATATGCACAAAAACGCTAAATTATTTTAATATTTTAGAAATTTTGATTTATAATTAAATTGTCAGATTCAAAAAGGAGGGGAAGACGTAAGTCTTCTTTTCTATTTCTTGGGTGATATAATGACGAAATATATATAAATAATATATTAGGAGGATTAAAATACCATGATTGATGGTGCGAAATTATTAGAAGCAATTTATACAATTGCAAAAGAAAAAAAAATCGAAAAAGATTTAGTATTTGAAGGAATTAGAGAAGGTTTTCAAAAAGCTTATGAAAAATACTTTGATCCAGAAGCTATCGTGCGAGTTGATATTGATGAAGTAACTGGACAAATTAAAGTTTTTAAAGAATTGACTGTTGTTCAACAAATTGAAGATGAGTGATTAGAAATAGGAATAAACGCTGCTAAAGAAAAATATGGTGATGATGTAACTATTGGTCAAAATATTTATGAACCAGTTTTATTCAATAAAGATTTTTCTAAACTTGCAGTTGCTCAAGTAGGTCAAATAATAAAACAAAAAATACGTGAAGGTGAAAAAAATAAAATATATGAAGAATTTTTACCTAAAAATCATGAGATTGTTGGGGGGTTTGTAAAAGATGTTACAGAAACCAACTACTTGATAGACGTTGATGGTTCAATTATTCCTATTTGAAATAAAAAAATGATTCCTGGGGAAGATTTCGATGAAGGTGATAGAATTTGCTTCTATATTGAGGAAGTATCTAAGGATAATAAACATTCTCAAATACAAGCTTCAAGAATCCACCCTGAATTCTTATCTAAATTAATTGAAACATATGTACCTGAAATTGCTGAAGGTATTATTGAGGTTAAATCAGTAGCTAGAGAACCTGGAAAACGTTCTAAATTAGCTGTTTATTCATATGAAGAAGGTGTTGACCCAATAGGTGCTTGTGTTGGTGCTGCTGGAAGTAGAATTAAAGACGTTTCAAAAGAGCTAAATGGAGAAAAGATTGACATTATTCTTTGAAATGAGGATCGCAAGACCTTCGTTATGAATTCTTTGGCACCAGTTAAAGTGATTAGTATCGAGATTGATGAAGAAGAAAATGAATGCTTTATCGTGGTACCTAATGAGCAATTATCATTAGCTATTGGTAAAAAAGGTATGGCAGCTAGATTGGTTGCAAACCTTGTAAACATGAAAATCAATATTTTTTCATTAGATAACGCAAAAGAAAAAGGTATGGAAATTCACTGAAATGGAAATATTACAGAAGATGAATTATCAAACCCTGATTTTTTAAATAAGGTAAATAAAAAAAGGGAAAGAACACCATACAAACCTAAATACAATGATAATAAGTTCCAAGATGATCTTGAAGATGAACTACTTTTCGAAAGCAACGCTTCGATAGATGAAATTCAATCTAATATTGCTGCTTTTGAAGATTTGGAAGATAGCAATGTCGATGATTTAACAATCGATCCTGATGAATATGATAATTACTACGAAGGGTAAGAATAATATGCAAAATAAACATATTAGTTTGAGAAAAGACGTTGCATCTAATAAAATGTATCCGAAATTAGAATTAATTAGAATTGTTAAAAATAAAGAAGGTAAAATTTTTATAGATAATACAAGAAAAGCAAATGGTAGAGGAATCTATATTAGACCAACAATAGCTTCAGTAGAAAAAATTAAAAAAACAAAAATTCTTGAAAAAGGTTTAAAAACTAAAGTTGAAGATGAAATATATAATCTATTAATTGAAGAAATTAAAAACAATTGAGATTAATGAAAAGCTTACTTAATTGCTTAGGTATGGCATCTTCTGCAAATAAACTGGTTTATGGTGAACAATTATTCAAAAAAATACAACAAAGAAAAATTAAATTAGTATTAACAACTTCGGATATGGGTAAAAGTCAATTAAAAAAAATAAATGACAAGTGCAGTTTCTATGATACTGAAATCATAAATGGATTATTCGACTCAGATGAACTAAATAAGTCAGTTGGAAGAAAAAATGTGAAAGCTGTTGGTTTAGAAGACATCAATTTTATTAAACTTATCAAAAAAAATATATAAGCAAGGAGATGATTTTATGGCAAAAAATGAAAAAAATCAAAAAAATAAACAAATAGCCAAAAATAAGTCTAAAGCTCATACCGCTAACTTAAAGAACAAGTTAAAAGAAACCAAACAAACCGGTTTAATTGATGGTGTTTTTGTATATACAGAACCACTTTCAATTGCAGACTTTGCAAGTAAAATAAACAAAGGTGCAGCCGAAATTGTTAAGTGATTTTTCACTAACGGGAGTATGGTCACACAAAATCAAATGTTAACAGAAGAGCAAATGGGAGAGTTGTGTCTAGAGTTTGGATACGATTTCAAGAAAGAAACAGCAGTCACAAAAGAAAATATTTTTGAGACATTTGATGTAAAAGATGACCCAAAAGATTTAAAAAACAAACCACCAGTTGTGACAATAATGGGTCATGTCGATCACGGTAAAACTACATTATTAGACTCAATAAGAAATGCCAATGTAACACAAGGTGAGTTCGGTGGAATCACACAACATATTGGTGCTTACCAAGTTACATTAAAAAATAACAAAATTACATTTATCGACACTCCAGGTCATGAAGCTTTTACAGAAATGAGAGCAAGAGGAAGTGAAGTTACTGACATTGTAATATTAGTTGTAGCTGCAGATGATGGTATTATGCCCCAAACTGAAGAAGCAATTGATCATGCTAAAGCAGCAGAAGTTCCAATTATAGTGTTTATAAACAAAATAGATAAACCAGATTCTGACCCTAATAAGGTTAAGGTTGAATTGATGAAATATGGTATTGTGGCTGAGGAATTCGGTGGAGAAGTACCGTTCATAGAAGGTTCTGCAAAAAACAAAATAGGTTTAGATTCTTTACTTGAAACGATATTATTAATTGCCGAACTTAAAGATTTAAAAGCTAATCCTAATAAGTATGCAAAAGGAACAGTTATCGAAGCTCATTTAGACAAATCAAGAGGACCTGTTGCAACAATTTTAGTTCAACAAGGAACTTTGAATTTGAGAGATATAATGATAGCAGGGGGAACTTTTGGTGCAATTAAAGATATAGAAAATGAAAATAAAAGCAAAATAAAGCTAGCATTACCTGGTCAACCAGCTTTGATAATTGGATTAAACGATGTACCAAGAGCTGGAGACAAGTTCATGGTAGTTTCTGATGAAAAAATGGCAAGAACTATTGCCCAAGCTCAAGCAGAAAAACAAGCTTCAGAAGCTAGACAAAAAAATCAAAGTTTTACATTAGACTCTATTAAAAATCAAATTGAATCTGGTGAGCTAAAATCTATTAATATCATTTTAAAAGCAGACACGCAAGGTACTGTTGAAGCCGTAAGGAATTCAATGCTTAAAATCAGTATTGAAGGAGTAAAAGTCAATGTAATTCGTGCAACTGTTGGTGCTATATCTGTAAGTGATGTTACCTTAGCACTAGCTTCTAATGCGCTTATTTATGGTTTTAATGTTAGGCCTAATGCTCAAGTTAGACAAAAAGCCGAAGAAGATGGTGTAGATATCAGGTTGCATAATATTATTTACAAATTAATCGAAGAAATTGCAGAAGCAGCCACTGGTATGTTAGACCCAGTTTTTGAAGAAAAATCACTAGGTGAGGCTGAAGTTCGACAACTATTTAGACACT
Source organism: Spiroplasma endosymbiont of Megachile willughbiella (assembly GCF_964273395.1). Taxonomy (NCBI): domain Bacteria; kingdom Bacillati; phylum Mycoplasmatota; class Mollicutes; order Entomoplasmatales; family Spiroplasmataceae; genus Spiroplasma; species Spiroplasma endosymbiont of Megachile willughbiella. The sequence continues at coordinate 442,490 of NZ_OZ187005.1, forward strand.
CACAAGTAGGGACTATTGCTGGTTGTAGAATTGTTTCTGGTTCTGTTCCAAGAGCGTCGAAAGTACACGTATTAAGAAATGGTATAGTTATTTATTCAGGTGAATTATCTTCACTTAAAATAAAAAAAGACGATATCAAAGAGGCTCGTGAGGGGCAAGAATGTGGAATAACTATCAAAAACTTTAATGATTTGAAAGAAAATGATATCATTGAAGCATACAAGGTAGAAGAGGTGAAATAGTATGGCAAAAGATATTAAACTAGAAAGAACACAATCTACAATCCTAAGAGAATTAAATTTGATCTTACAAAGAGAGTTTCCAGATAGTGAATATGTAAAAACTCTATCAATTCACGAAGTTAGATTATCTAGTGATATGAGTCACGCAAAGATTTTTTACTCATTTTTAGATATAAATGCAGATAAAGAAGAAGTTCAAGAAGAAATCAATGATTATCTTAAAGAAATCAGAATGATTCTGGCAAGTAAAGTTGAAATGAAATCAGTTCCTGAACTAGTTTTTGAATACGATAAATCTTTGGAAAATGCTAACAAAATTGAAGAAATTTTGAAGGACATAAAATAATAACGATAACATATTTGTTTTAAAAAAAATCTAACCATAAATTAAATCGTAATGATTAATTTCCAGTTAGATTTTTTTGTTTATAATCGTTTGTTTAAATATAAATTTATGTTTTAAACTTTGATACAATGAACTGAATTCTATTAGTTGTGAGTGTGAATAATATAATAGCAAATAAGTCAAAAACCATTAAGCTAATTCATGTATTAACAAAGACGAACATTCCATATAATGTATCTTGTTCAATGGCTGCTCTACCCAAAGAAAGCAAAGCAGAAAAGAATGGTTGAACAAATAAAATTATTGTTCCAGCACAAACTGAACACATAACTTTATATATTCGACTTTCAACATAATATATTCTAAAAATTTTATCAAATAACAATCAAAACATTAGGACCCAAATCATTAGACCTAATGATGATGTAAACCTAAATAAAGGGCTTAATCCCCAAATTAAAAATTGTAATAATCCATCTAACAAACCTGTTATCATACCCCAGTATACGCCAACTACTTGAAAGCTTATAGCTATCACAAAATATTTTAATACAAATCCCAAATTTATAGTTGTTAATGGGACAGGTATAATTACATTGATTAAGCTAACAGCTGTAGAAATACTTAGTAACAAACTGACAAGGGCTATATTAAGTGTTTCACTCTTAACTCTTGCTCGTTTATTTAATTTAGAAAGTTTGCTGATTTCATAATCTAAGTCGATATTATCTAAATCATAACTTATCTTATCTTGAACAGTTACTTTTTGATTATCAACCTCTTGATTAATGTCATCAGTATTTTTCATTTTAATCTCCATTCTAATTAAATTTATTAAATAGAATTCAATTCATTTATTCACCTCGATAATTATTATATAATAATCTAAATAGGAGATAACAAAATGCATAGTTTTTTTTTGGAAGAAAAATTTGGGGATAAGTTTGTTATCAAAGGTGACGATCTACATCATCTTAGAAATGTCGTAAAATTAAAGACAGGGGAAGAAATTTATTGTATTTTTGAGGAAAAAAAGTATTTATGTGAAATATTTAATGTAACTCAAGATGAATGTACAGCAATTATAAAAAAACAACTTTCTGCCCAAAAATCATTAATGACCACTAACTTAATTGTTGGAGTAATTAGAGAACAAAAATGAGATTTAATCTTACAAAAAGCAACTGAGTTAGGGATTGATAATATTTATCCTGTTATTTTTTCAAGAAATGTTGTTAACATAGATCCAAAAAAAGAAGAAGGTAAATTATCTCGCTGACAAAATATATGTGTTGAAGCTGCAAAACAATCTAAAAGATTAACTATTCCTAAAATACATTCGATAATAAGAGATATCAATAAGATCAATAATATCAACTCTGATCTAAAACTTGTTGCTTGAGAGCAAGAGAATGAAAAGAGTTTTAAACATTTTCTAAAAACTAATTGAGAAACTATCAACATAATTATTGGACCAGAGGGCGGAATTAGTGAAAATGAAATATCAAAACTACAACAAATGAATTATAAGACAGTATCGCTCGGTGATAATATTCTAAGAGCGGAAACTGCCGCTATTTATGCGCTTAGTGCGATTGTTTATGAAAAGAATGATTAATTAAGTATTGAGAAGAGGTAAACTATGTTTGAGAAAAAACAAAGTCTTTCTGTTACAACGGATATAAAATTGATAAACAAACAGTTAAAGACAGTTTCTTTACCTAATGAACTAAAAAGGTTTATCGATAAAAATATCAGGTTCATTCAAAATGAGCTTAAGAAATATGTAAGAATAAAAAAACATGGTAGTTATGCTATCAAGAATGTTTTTAATTTTGACAATCCTTTCAAAGTCGACTTGTTAGCTATAAAATATGTAAGCAAGAAAAATTATTTTGTTTATGAAAATGAAATAAAAACAAAAGATCATTTTTTTGATTGTGAAATTTGTAAAGTTAACGAAATTGTACTTAAGACACTAAGAGATAAATATCGCATTAATGATAATATAAATGTTGGCTATTTTATTAAAAAATATCCGGCTAAATACATCAAAAACGAATTTATTTATCATACAGATTCAGTTAAAATTGATTTTATTAAAGAAAATAAAATAGTTTTTTCGATAATTATACGTGGTGCTCTTACTCACAATGAATATCCTTTAATTATTTGTAGTAGAAATCAGTATTCAAAATCTTTTTCACTAAACTTTGTTAAAACTTATAAAATACTTAACAAGTTAACCCTAAGAAAACTTGAAATATTATTCTTTTATATAAGGTTAAACTTTCGAGAAAAATATACTGCCAAACAACGTTGATTTATAAAACTAAAAATAATGGAAGATTTGCAATGAAATCTGATTAATAATAATTATTTTAAGGAATGATTAGCATATGCTTTCTATCAACTTTTTCCTAAAAATAAAATTTTAGATGAGTTATTTGAGACTAAGAATATATATTATAAGAAAAGTAAACCTTTTGATAAGTTATATTCGTTAGTAAAACTCAAAAATTTAAAATGAGTATATAATAATAGTTATTCTAGTACAAAAAGTTTTTTGGAAAAATATATGAAAATGGCTGAAACCTTTTTTGAAGATGGTAACGAAAAAAACGATATTTTATTCTGATATGATACAACACCATATTTAAAAAATACAACTGGAAATTCTAATATAACTATGAAAAAAAGAAAAAAATTATATGATGATTTAGAGATACGTATAGTTACCAAAAACGTTTATCCATCAGATAATAATATTGGTTTATTTCTTGTTTTTATAAGTTTTTATAAATACGATATAAATTTAGGAGAGATTTTTAATGTCTAAACCAAATCTATGTGCCCAATGAAAGATAGCTATAAATAAAAATTTATCCTTAAATAAAGAGTTAATCAATTACATTAAGGAAAGTTATTTTGAGATTAAAGCTACTACGGATAATTCAGATTATCACTTTGAAAAGTTAGGTGACTTTCGTTATAACTCTTATATTTTAAATGATGATGTAATAGATTTAGATCTTGCTTTGATAAAATACATAACTTATAACTCTTTTGATATGAAAAAAGCTCATGATGAAGTATTAGATTTCTTTAAAAAGCTTCCTCATAAGTTTTCTATCAAAAGAAACGATAACTATATAGTTATCTCAACTCAGTTTAAAAATATAAAAATATATTTTAGAATAATTCTGATGATTAGAAATCACGATTCTAAAAATTATTTTGATTACGCAAATCGAAATGGGAACATAGAAAAAGATTATTGTTCAAAATTAACAAATGATTTTATTAAAGCTAATAATATTAGTAACGGAGTCTTGTTTAAATTCAAAAAACTATTAAATTTTATTCTTGGTGGACAATTTAAGTACACCTATAATATCGATTATGCAATTATCACTTGATTTTATGAATATTTATGTAGAACAATAAATACTTATGTAGAGAGTAAAACTGCAAGGGAAGGGTCTAGTTTTAATATTGATCAATTTATGAATAGAAAGAATTTAAAAAAATGATTTGCTAAAGAGATAAAAATCAATAATTTATTCTATTTTATACTTATAAAGTTTCAAGATACCAATACTTATTACTTCAATAGTTTAGAGTTTGAAGATTACGAAATCTTTCAAGGTGTTTCAAGGTATTCTCTAAATACAAAAACCTCATTTAGACAACCAATCACATATTTTGACGGTTTTAGAATTTTTGACTTGGAAAATTATGATGATCTTAATGATATATCATCAAAATACTCTAATAGTGATGGATATTCAAAAGTTTCTTGGGACAAGGCTAAAAGTGATGGTAAAAGATACTTTGTAAGCCCAAAAATTATTACAGGATTTTCTAATTATGCAATGTTTAAAAAATGATTCACAAAATTAGGAGCTTCTTTATATACTAAGTTATCAGATGATTTGAAAAAAGACATTAGAACTAAATATCAAAGAGAAGCTATGGAAGATCTTAATATAATTGCTCATAATTGATTAACAAGTTATCAAAACAAAATAAGTTATTTAATACCTTATTTTGATAAAAAATATCCATTCAACTCGCAAGCTAATTTTGACATAACTATAAAGGCAATTCTTACAATACTAGAAAAAATCAACCCAGAAGATTGGATTATTGAAAATGATAATTAAGAAAAAACAACCTAATCAAAGGTTGTTCTATTTATCATATGCATAAATAACTTCTTCAACCAAAGTCTTACTATATTTTTTTGAATAAACACAAATTTTTTTTTGAAGCCAAAATGATAATCATATTAATTATTTAATGATTAACCGTGAATAAGAAAGTTATTCCGCAGCATTCATTTGTTTTTTAAATGTACACAGATATAATCAAGCAAATAGCACTTTCAATTTTAAATAAGCAATTTATAACTGGAATTATTGAAATTTGCAGTTATGTAGTATAAATATTTTTTATATACTATTTGAGTTTAAATCTTCCTTTATATTTGAAGATAACTTGAAATATACTAATAAAATCAATGCATAGATTCAAATCAAATGCTTTGTAAATATGATAATAACTTGATTATTGATGCAACAACTAGAGTGATAACGTAGTAGGACTAATGTTTGAAGAATTTATTAGTATAAGAGAATATTTACTAAAACTCTTTTATGTCATTGATACTATCGTTTTGAAACGTATTTTCAGTTTTATTACTATCGATAAAGGTGTAAGATTGAGAGTTTTAAAATCTAACCAGCGGGATAAAAAATTAAAAATAATTCCTATTGATAAATATGAAGTTAAAAATATTGATAGAATTTATTAAAGATAAATTTATGTTAATATTTTCATATAGGAAGTAATGAAATATGGAAGTTTTAAAAAAAGTTAAATTAAAAAGTTTAAGATTAGGGGATGGTTTCTTTGATTCTCTAAGAGAAGATTATGGTAAAAATAGTTTTGAAAAATGATTCAACAAAAAAGCAAGTGCAAACTTTGAGGCTTATGTGAAATTTGATAATTTTTCGAATATAAAGGCTTTTTTAATGTTGCAAATTAAGAATGAAATAGAAGAAGATATTGTTCCTTTTCAATCAAATAAAAAGAGAATTAAAATATCAACACTAAAAATTGATGACTCAAATAAATCACAAAGATTATCTGAGTCAGTCATTAATATAATTTTTGCTGAAATGGAAAAAAACAATATTGATGAAGCATATATCACTTTATTTAAAGAAAAACAACCTTTATTATATAATATCTTATCATCATGAGGATTCATTGATACTGGAACTAAAGGCGCGGAGATTGTAATGACAAAATTTAGTTATAAAACAATGGACACAGTTAAAAAAAATTATAAATGGTATTTCAAAGAACCCATTTCAAACTTATACGAAAATTCAGATTTTTATCTAATCCCATTAGAAGCTGTTTATCATGATAAACTATTACCTGATAATAAGCTATTGAATGTTGAAAATCAATCAAAAGAATTTGATACCTCGTCGATTAGTATAAGTAAAACATATATATCAAAAATAAGTTATCATAAATTACCAAAAAATGGAGATTTTTTATTGGAGTACAGAATGAGTGATATAGCACCTAAAACTTTTAATTCTGTTGTTACAGGTGTCGGTATAGTAAATGAAGTTCATGACGGAAATAAAATGCAATTTGATGCATGATTAAATTTAGTTGGAAACACATCAGTTTTTACGCTTGAGGAGTTAAAGGATCAATTTAACCGTGGTAGAAAAATAGTAATTAAATTTTTTCATATTTTATCTTTTGGTGAAGGGAATAATGTAACTCATAATTGGTTAAGAGAAAATGAGATTTGACCAGAAAATTTTTATTTACCAGCATACGCTATTAAAAATAGAGAATTAATATACAAATTAATTTTAGAGAGGTTGAAAAATAATGAAAATCTTGATGTCAATACATAATGAACATATACAAAATATCAAAAATGGTAATAAGAGATTTGAATTCAGAAAAGTTGAAGCTAGAAAGTTTAGTGAAAATGAAATTTATATATATGCAACAGCCCCAATTTCCAAAGTTGTAGGGGTTGCGAGAATTAGTAAAGTTCACATAGATACTCCGAAAAATATATGAAAATTTACTAAAGACTATTCAGGAGTAGATAAAAAATTTTATTATGATTATTATGAAAATAAAAATAAGGCTATTGCATATGAAATATATGATTATACGGAATTTAATGAGCCAAAAGAATTGATTGAATTTGGAATAAGTGCCGCACCACAATCTTTCGTGTATATAAAATAAAAGGAGTGTTATATTATGACGGAAATAGAATATTTATTAGATTTGAATTATAGTAAATGTGTAGACTTCTTGATTAAAAAGTATGGTCCTGTACCAGGCGATTATTTTTTAGATTTAGAATGTACTAAGAAAAATACTAAAATCACTAGAGGTAAGGATGGTCTTTATATACACCATATTGATGAAGACAAGGCAATATTATTGTCTACACCTAGTTGAGCTATAAAGAATAAATTTGAATATCAAAAAGCAAATAGACTTGTTTATTGTAACCTATTAGAACATCTCGTTTTACATATTAAAATTTTTGAACACCCAAATGATAAGAAAAATAAAGGAGAAGAAGTTGGTGTAGGTGGAATTTATAATTTCATAATTCCGGAATTAAACGACATTTATTCTGGGATTGTATATGAAAAACCTTGAAAACAAAAAGTTGTAGAAAATATTTTGCACTTAAAAAATGATTATTTTAAATGCATAAAAAGATTAATAGATAAAGAATTTCCTTATCCGATACTAACTTCTTTTATCTTTAACGAAAAAGCAGGCATATGAAATATAAAAAATAATGAAAGGCTTTTTGAAGAATTAAAACAAATTGGTGTTAAATATTAGAACACACTAAAAACCAAAATGTATCACATTATAACAACTTATTTACAGCGTTAAATATATTCTACGAGTTTTAATAACTTGATTTTTGTAACTTTTCATAGGTTAGAATCATCATTTAACTTGATGCTCAATAAATAAATGTATTATCTTTAAAGTTACTATCTATAATTATTGATATTGTATAGTTAATTAGGACATTTTTTCAATCCATATAATAAGATCACAATGTTCAATTCCTGTGAAACATTAGTTTTTTTAATTTAATTAAATTTTACTCTGTTTTTCTATGCAATCAAATAAGCATTAATTGTATACCTTTAATAAACATTATTTAAAAAGAGTCTTTTATTCTTAGCAAGATCTTCATATAATTTGCTTACATGATAAAACTTTTTTTCTATTATATAAATTTAGAACTAAGATTTCAAAACTCACCTTGATATTAGGTGTGATTACAGTTAAGATATATTAATTACACAAATTAAAGCTTTACATGGGATTTAATAATCTTTTATATATTTCGACTAATTATAAAAGTACTTGCACTTTTGATGCATACATATAAACTATTTAAAATCTAACATCTGCTTTATTAGTTTCTAAGTACCGATATATAATTTGGTTCGTATACGTATTCTCATTTATAATAAAAAAATTCTCTAAGTATATTTTATTCTCACGAGCTTGAAAAATATATTTAGAGAACTATACTCCTAATCTAAGGTTGTTTTTACTTATCTTTTTGCTTCATAAGGTCATTTCTTCGCTTGATATGAACATTTTCAGCTGTTTTTCCGATATGTCTATAAAGATCTCTACTAGCTTTTATTCTCAATTTTTTCAATTCTTCATCACAAAACACTCATGTTAATCAAATGATATGAAAATGTCTTAAATACTTTAATTCTCTTTCATCATACATTTCATAACTAAGTTTATATGCTTCACTTTGAGCATAATCCACTCATTTTTGTGGGTCAATGTTTTGATTATAGGTTTCTTTAGCCAATTGTTGGTAAGATAAAGCTTTTTTAACAATTATGTCTTCAAGTGATTGAATTGTATTTGCTACTTCACTAACAACTGCTTGATCAAAATCATCGAAAGAGTTGAACTGATGTTTGGACAAGTAAAACATTTGAGTGCTCAAGTTACTTACAGGATTTGCTCCTCCACCCAAGTTTTCTTTTTCGGCAATAGTTTTAAATTCTGCTTCGATTTCACGATAAAAATCTGATTTTATACGCACAATATCACCCCGCCGCTTATCAATTGTAAATATTATAACATAAATATGACCATTTTTCCTTTTCAAATAGGACAGTAGAGGGTATAATTAAGTTAAATGTGATTAGACAACTTGGAGGTATTTATGTCTCAAAAATCAGGTATTTATTTAATAAATAAACCAAGCGGTATAACTTCAAATGATCTAATACAAAAACTAAAAAGAAAATTCCAAATAAAGAAAATTGGTCATGCAGGTACATTAGATCCATTGGCGACAGGGATAATGGTAATACTTGTTAACCAAGCTACTAAAATTTCAAATTACTTATTGAGTAAAGATAAGATTTACAATGTTACAATGAAATTATTTATTCAAACAGATTCTAATGACATCACTGGAGCAGTATTGAAAGAAGAAACACCAAGAAAGTTCAGTAAAAAAGAAATTACTGATGTTGTCAATAAATACGATGGATATATGTATGAACAATATCCACCAATCTATTCTGCTGTTAAAGTAGAGGGTAAGAAGTTATACGAATATGCAAGAAATAATCAATCTGTTGAAATAAAACCTAGAACTGTGACGATAAATAGTTGTAAGCTTTTAGATTATAATTCAAAACTAGGAACAATTAAGCTTAGTGTTAGTTGTAGTAAGGGAACTTACATAAGAAGTTTAGTAAAAGATATTGCAAAAGACTTATCAACGATTAGTACAGTCAAGGAGTTAGAAAGAGTGGCTTCTGGTGAGTTCTTCTTAACTGAAGCAAAAACTATTGAGGAAGTGACTGAGAACGATATCATCTCTATCTATGATGGATTAATTCAAAATAAACAAGCTCTGATAGAATACCATAAAATTGAAGATATAAAACAAGGTAAAGCTATCACATTAGTTAATATAAACGTTCCAATTGTTTTTATAATTGATGACAAAAAAAATGTCATAGCAATATATCGATGAGTGGCACACGAACTTTATGCATGTCAAAGAGGATTATGAGAAGTTGATGATAAGGCAATTTTAACAGACGCTGAAAGGTCAAATTTTAATGGTATTAATTAACTCCAACCTTGAAGAAAACGAGAATCTCAGTTTTCAAAAGGGGACAGTAGTTTGTATTGGTTTTTTCGATGGATTACATAAATACCATCAAAAAATTTTAAGGAGAGCTCAAAAAATAGCCCAAAAATATGATCTTGATTGAGGTGTAATTACATTTTCAAAAAAAATAAGAGATTATTTAAGGAATAAAAATACTATCATTCAATCAAATCACATAAAATATGATTTAATTTCATCTTCCTACAAACCAAATTTTATTCTTGAGATTCAAGTAAACGATAAAACAATCGCCACCTCAAAACAAGAATTTATTATTTTTTTAAAAGATAAGGTTCTTGTAGAAAAGATAATTGTAGGAAGTGATTTTACTTTTGGACACAAGAGTTCAGGGAATGTTTCGGATTTAATAAGTGTTTTTAAATCTGAAAATGTAATTATATACAGACGATGTGAAAAATACTCAACATCGAACATCAAATATTATTTAAAAAATGGTTTGATAAGGAAAGTTCGTAGACAAATCAAACGGGATTTAGAAATTGAAATCATTAGTAATTCGAACAAAAAAAATATGTTTTCAATAGTTGATAGTAATTTAGAATTGAGAGAAGGAACTTATAAAATTGAAATTGATAACAAAAAGTTAAAAGTTCAATATATAAATAATTTTTTTAAAATCGATAATCTAATGCACTCTAAAAAATATTGCATAAAAATATTAAAATTTTATAAAAAATAAAAAAATTTGCTATAATTATTCGGTATTGATGTTTTTACATTGCTATGATTTTCCCTAAATTTTAGCTTTGTTTAAACTTTTTCAATCAAGTTTAAAAGGGGAAAGAAATATGGTTTCAAAAAAACAAAAAGAAGATATTCTAAACGAATTTGGTAGCAATCCAAAAGATACTGGAAAAGCAGAAGTTCAAATTGCTTTGCTTACAACAGATATATCAAACCTTACTGAACATTTGTCTGTTCATAAAAAAGATATAACTTCAAGAAGAAGTTTATTAAAAAAAGTTGCTAAAAGAAGACACTTACTAAACTTCTTATTAAAAAAAGATGTTGAAAGATACAAATCAATAATCGAAAGACTAAAAATAAGAAAATAACCTTTAAAAAAGGTTTTTTTTATCTTTTATTATTATAAAATATTTAAAATCGAGGTAAAAAAATGAACGAAGTTTATGTTAATTTCAGTGCTCTTGCATTAAATGTTGAAGTTTATAACGAAAAACGCAAGTTGATTTTCAAAAAAAGGAGACCTAACTATGAGTTTTTATACGATTATAACAATCGTATAATCGTAGAGAATATTATGCCTGAAATCTATGAGATATTTGATGAAGTGTTGAAAAACAATCCAAGAGATACGAAAGTCTTTTTATCATCATTTGGTCACAGTTTGATCCTTTTGGACCAAGATAAGAGACCAATTGATAAAGGATATTGTCCAATTGATAATGTTTCATCCAATGTCGAACAAAATCTAAAGAAAAAACTTAAAAAAATAAATGGATTGATAAATGGTGGATATTTACCTATATTTAAAATTAAAAATGCAAATTATGAGAACCTTAGCGAATGAACAACGCTGAAGGGATGAATTTTAATCAGTTTAATTCATGAAAATATTATAGAAATAACAGATGCTTCCTCAAGTGGATTCTTAGATTACAAACAAAGGTGTTTCTCAGAAACAATTATGAAATTGGTTGATAAGAAAAATCTGATTTACCCAAGTATTTCCAAAAAGGATATAAATTACAAATTTGAATATAAGGGTTATAACTTTTTAATAGGCACTGGAATTTCTGAAGTATATGCTAAACATCTTGCAATTACCAAAAAAGAAAATAATATATCCTCGGCTATTGATGACTTTATTTGTTCGAAAGTAATCGTGAATAAAGCTATTCAAGTAGATGACAAATTAGATTTCTGTTATCCAATTACAAATGGTAAATATATTTACGGGTATTTTTCAAAAAACGGAATCAATAACATAAAATTTGTTCTTTCTCAATTGGATATAGATTATGAGAACTTAAATGAATTAGATTTCTCAGACTCAACAATAGAAGATGGACAAGTATCATTTTTTAAAGAAGATGATTACTTGTTGTATCAACAAAAAGTTTTAACTTACAATTTTACAAAAAATACAATCTTCACAATAATCTCTCAAATTGTAGACAAAGTTAATGACTTTCGAACAAATATTGAACTGAAACTTAACAAAAAATGCCAATTATTTATAAGTGGTAAAGGGTTGAAAATCAAAGATATCAACAATCAATTAAAGAACTTATCAAACAATAATTTTACTTTTAAAGAAGTGGAAGAAGCAAACCCAATTAATGGTATGAAAGAGTACTTTAAGAAAAACTAAGGATTTTCTTAAAAAATTCTGAAAACAATTAGAGTGCTAAATAGAAAAAAACTATTTTTTGGTGTATAATAGTAATATGTTTTGGTGTTCCAAAAAAGAATATTAAAATGATTATGTTTTAAGACTAGAAAGATGGTGCTAAAAATTATGGCAAATACAACAAATAAAGGACCAGAAATAAAAGCAGTTAAAAGAGCTGCCTCTAATGCAAAAAGATCACAACATATCCAAACAAGAAAAAAAGTTACTGATCCAAAACCAAACAAAATTGTTAATAAATTAATTAAGTTAACAGAAGGTCAAGAAAAATTTATATGAGAAAAAGCAGACCCAGTATCAGCAACAAACTCAGCTATATATAGAAAAGATGTAGCGGGAGCAATTATTAAACACAATGAATACGGTTTAGAATCTGAATTCGGTTGAGTTCATGCACTAGTTGATCCAGAAGGTGAATACGATGATGTAAACAACATTGTGGCATTGCACTGAATGAATGCTAAAATTAAGCGTAAAGCTGGTGAACCTTGAGTTGCTGCAGTTACTGGCGCTAGAGAAATGCAACAAATTTATAACTACATGAAGGAAGTAAAAGTTCCTGGTGATGCATTGGATAAAGCAAGAAAAACTGTTTTGTTCCAATCATCAGTTGTTGAACCAAAAAAAATCAATATTGAAATTAGAAAAGCTCCTTTATCTAAGAAATAATAAAAGATATCCCCGAGAGGGATATTTTTTATATTATAATAAATATGTCCTTTGGGACACCAAGAATATTTGTTATTCTTACGTTTGCGTGAGTGTCCAAAACCGCTCTATAAATTAGTATTTCCTATCTCATGCATTTCATAGCGGGTGGAAATATTTTTTTTGTTTTTTTAATGAGAATTAAAAATTAATAGTTGTTAAAAAAACAAAAAAGGAGGTTAACTTGTCAAAAATAGTCGTTATTGTTGGTCCAACCGCATCAGGTAAAACTGATTTGTCAGTCATACTAGCACAAAAATTTAATGGAGAATGTATCAATGCAGATTCTACCCAAATTTTTCAAGGTACAGATATTGCAACTAATAAAATATCAGAAAGTGAAATGCAAGGCATTCCACATCATTTATTCTCAATAAAAAAAGTTAATGAAAGTTATAGCGTTGCTGATTACCAAAGAGATGGTCGAAAGATAATAAATGAGGTATTAGAACGAGGAAAACTACCGATTATTGTTGGAGGCACTGGACTTTTCATTAATGCACTTATAATGAACTATAATTTTAATAGTAAAGAACATATTCCTGATTTTGAAAATAAATATAGTAACTTGGATAATCAAGAATTATGAAATGTATTAGAAAAAGTTGATAAAGAAGCAGCCCTTTCGATACATCCAAACAATAGATACAGAGTTTTAAGAGCGCTTGAAATTTTCGAAATAAATGGACAAGTAAAATCAACGATAATAAAAAATAATAAACATATGTTTTATGACGAAGTAATTATTATTGGTATAGAACCAGATAGGAAACTTCTACATAAAAAAATTGAAGATAGGGTTTTAAAACTAGTCGAAAAAGGTTTATTCGAAGAAATAAAAAAAGCATGATCAGATAATAATTACAATGAGACTTCGCAAGCTTTGAAGTGTATTGGTGGACCAGAAATTCTATCTTATCTAAAAAATGAAATTAATTATGAAAGATGTATTGAATTGATGCAAAGAAATAATAGAAGATATGCAAGAAGACAATTAACGTGGTTTAAAAATCAATTTGAGGACATAAAATGATTTAATCATGATTATCAAAACTTTCAAGTAATGACTGAAAATGTATCAAATTATATACATTTGAAGTTAAATAATTTATAATAAAAAAAATGAGGCGATATTATGATTTCAATGTATGAACGTGTAGAAAACCTAATCAAAGATAACAGAAATACCACTTTTAAAATTATAGCTAAACAGTTATTACTTGATTTCCAGCAAGGGATATTTAAATCACAAAATGAACTTGCTGAAACTTGTTTTGTTTCATTGGCAACAATTACTCAATTTTCTAAAGCAACCTTGTGTGAAGGTTACAAAGAATTAACAATCCGTTTGAAAATAGAATACGAAAACACTCTTGGTGGTAATCGTCATGATGCACCAAAAAAAATAGATTATGAGAATCTTGATTTGACCAACTTTGAGGCTATTAAGACCTGAGTTTATGAGTCTTCTGATTTCATTTTAAAGTTTTCAAAAATTATTAATAAAAGAAGAAAATTGTGAATTGCACCCTCGTTTCAATCAATGCAATCAGCAGTTTATCTTCAAACAATTTTAAGAAATCAAGGCATTGAAGTTCATATAATGGATAGTTCTATCAATCTTGAAATTGTAAGACATATTGATTTTAAAAATGAAGTTGTTTTAATTCTTTTCACAGGGAGAGATACTGATACACTTTCTAGAATGCTTGACTTCTTAAAAATATTGACTGCTCATGTATTTATTATTACAACACAAAACCACATAACAGAAATTCCAGACGATAGTAGATGAGAAAAACTTATGGTTAATTATCCTATAAGCACAAATGATTATCGATACCGTTCAATTGCAATGATGATATTGTTTTTCCTAATCTCAGAAAAAGTTTTTTTAAATGCTAAAATAAAATAATTATTATTTTATTTATAATTATTGATTTTATTTGGTGTATTATTGTTTGTAGGTTGCTAACATAAAAAAAATATTAAAAAAGTTTTAAAATTTATTGACACAAATGTATTAATGATATATTATCTACTTGTGTTTGATTCGCGGGTGTAGTTTAATGGTAGAACTTCAGCCTTCCAAGCTGACTGTGAGGGTTCGATTCCCTTCACCCGCTCCATTATGAAAGTTAACCTCAATATGAGGTTTTTTATTTATTAATTGGAAAGGTAAGTTATGAAAGAAAATAAAAAGCAAATAAATTTTATAAGAGAGTTTAATAATGATAGAACTAACTTTTTATTAAGTGTTTTATTCGTATCTATCGAATCACTGATCCCTGGAATCACAATTTGAATTCTTGTAGGGTTTGATTTTGGTGTAACAATGAACCAAAATTTACCACAACCAGTAATCGGTTTTGTTGCACTTATTTGTTTTGTTTATTTTCTTTATACTTTTTTATCTACAACAATCTTTTATTTTTGTAAATTTCATAAATCTGATAACTTTACATTCTCAATCACAATTACTGTAGCAATAATAACTGTTATTTTGATTGGATATAAGTTACCTAATAAAAATGTTTGAATTCTAGTCAAATTCATAATAGTGGTAGTGGCAATTATATTAAGTATGAGTATTTCTGTTTTTACTACATTAGTTTTTAAAAATTATGAACTTCGACGAAAAGAAAATTTAGAGATCATGTACAAAGCATGAAAAAATGGTGACAAAATACCAACTAATAAAGAGATAAAATTAAGAAGGTACGAAACTTACATCTTCAAAAAAAATAAGAGACAAGAAGATTTACAAAAGTTCAAACAGGAACTAGATTATAAAATCAACAAACAACTAGAAGAACGTGATAACAAAAAAAATCAAAGAATAAAAAATATAAATGATAAACTTGATGAAAAAGAAAATAAAAAAAGAAATAAAAAAAATAGTAACTTTAAATAGTTACTATTTTATATCTTTTCTTTCTTTAAGTACTATGTATTTTATTTTAGCAATTTTGTAATATATTTTTTCCTTAGTTTTTTCATACATATAATTAGCTCATAAAGTCCACAACAAATCTTGATATTTGATAACAAAGTTTAAAATATGCATTTCATTTTTCTTTAAAATTCCCTCATTTAAACACTCTTCAATAAAAATATTAACAAAGTCATCGTTACTAGAACAAGTTTCTGTAATGAAACTTGCTATATCAAAGAACTTATTATTTAACATAACAAAGTCGTAATCTATCAATATTAACTCTTGGTCATTAATTAAGATATTTCCAGGAACCAAATCATTATGACTAATAACTTGTTCCAAGTTATCGATGATTTTCAACTTTTGCTTAATTAATTCATATTCTTGAGTTAAGTTATAAAACATTGTTTTAATACCATTATAAAAAAAATCTAAAAAAAACTCATAATCAAAGTTTTTTATATTTTTTTTATTGACATCAACTTCATGCATTTCCTTAATAGCTGATGCAACCATTTTGAGGTGATTTTCTTGAAGTTCAAGTTCCTCTAATGTAAAGTGATTTGTTAAAATTTGAAATTTTGAGGTTAGTTCTCCATTTTCAAATGAAAAAGCTGCAGGTTTTAACATAATTTTTTGATCAGCATCGATAAACTCTAATAATACGTTTTTTTCATTTTTCTTATCTAGATACTCTATGGTTATTGGTTTCGATTTTTTAACTATGTAGCCTTTTTCAACAGTAATATCATTTGTTAACCCCTTGTAAGTTTTTTTCATTTTTGCCACCTCAAGTTAATGTTATTCTATATAATCTAAAAAAAGAGGGAAATATGAAAAAAATATGAATTGCAACTAATAATGAAGGAAAAATAAAAGACTTTAAAACTATACTAACTGATTATGAAATTAAGACTTTAAAAGACTTGGATAAAAATATTGATATTCCTGAGAATGAAAACACTTTTGAAGGTAACTCATTAGCAAAAGCAAAGTACTTAGCTAAAATTGTTAATGAAAAAGTTATAGCAGACGATTCTGGAATTTGTATTGATAATCTTGATAATTTTCCAGGGGTTTATTCTGCAAGATGAGCTAAACCATTGACTGATTGGTCCAAGATAAACGATAAGTTATTATCTAAATTAGAAGAAGCAAATTTATTGACACCAAATGACAGAAAAGCTCACTTTATTGCATGCATCACATTCTTAGATGAAAAAAACAATATTCATAAAACATTTGTTGGTAGGGTTGATGGCATTATATCATTCGAGCAAAAAGGCGAAAATGGTTTTGCATATGATAAGATATTTATTCCTAATGGTTATACTAAGACTTTTGCGGAAATGACATTTGAAGAAAAAAACTCTATATCACACAGACGACAAGCGATCGAACTGATGAAAAAATTTTTTAAAGAATATAACAAAGAAAATTAATATGTAGAAAAACCTTGAAACTTGTTAAAATATTAGTAAGTAATTCGAAAAATTATTAAGATATTTTATAATGATAATCGTAGAGAGTTTCTAGCTCTCTTTTGTTTTGGAGGAATTATGCGTAAATTAAATGTTGTTTTATATGAACCAGAAATAGCTGCAAATGTTGGGGCAATTATGAGAACATGTGCATTGATTGGTGCTAAATTACACTTGATCGAACCTTTTGGTTTCGTATTTGATAAAAGAAATTTTCTTAGAAGTAGTGCAAATAACTTTGAAGGGTGCGAATTTGCTAGATATGAAGATTGAGATGAGTTCATCAACATAAATCAACCAAAAGAATTATTTTTTATGACTAGATATGGAAAAAAACCGCCATCTTCTTTTGATTTCAAGGTCATATCTGAAAGCATATTTTTAGTTTTTGGTAGAGAATCTACTGGAATTCCAACAAATATTCTGAAAGAGAATCTTGAAAGATGTTTTAGAATCCCTATGTTATCAACTGGTAGAAGTTTGAATATTGCAAATAGTGTAGGGATAGCATCTTATGAAGTATTAAGACAATGAGATTATGAAGGTCTTAGCCTAGTAGAAGTTGAAAAGGGCGAGGATTATTTAGAAAGATAAATTATAAAAAGGTATAATCAAAAAGCGAGGTAAAAAATGAAATTTTCAGATTTTGGATTTAAAAAATTCTTAAATGATGCATTAGAAAAAATAGGATTTGTTAGTCCTACAAAAATACAAGAAAAGGTAATACCTTTACTTAAAAAACATAAATCAGTGATTGCTCAATCACATACAGGGACTGGAAAGACACATTCATTTTTACTACCTATTTTGAACAACATTGATTATGCAAGTAAAAAAACACAGTTTGTAATAGTTACGCCAACTAGAGAACTTGCAAGACAAATTTATAAAAATGTTAAAGAGTTATTAGAATTTAACTCTGAAAGCTCAGTTGCCTTATTTGTTGGAGGAGATGACTTCGAGAAACAAGCTATAGCTTTAAAAAATAAACAACCATTAATAGTGGTTGGGACACCAACTAGGTTAAAAAACTTGTATGAGCAAAATGCTTTACAAATCACAACAGCTAAAAATGTCGTTATCGACGAGTGTGATATGATATTTGACCTAGGTTTCATTGATGAGTTGGACTTCATATTATCTAAAATGAATGAGAATGTTTCAATAAGTTTATTTTCAGCAACTATTAGTAATGGTTTAAAACCATTTCTATCAAAATATCTTTCTAAAGCTATTTTTATAGAGAGTACTGAAAAAAAACCAAGTAATAAAAATATTGAACACGTTCTAGTATGAACAAAAAACAAAGAAAATAAAGATGTACTTAAAATAATCGTAGATTCAATTAATCCATATATCGCAATGATTTTTGTAAATAAAAAAGATCAAATAAAAGAAATAATTTCATGACTAAATGAGTTTGGTATAAAAAATGTTGGTGAATTACACGGAGATTTAGATGCTCGTGTAAGAACAAATATGCAAAAGAGAATCCAAAATATGGAGTTTAAATGAATAGTTGCAAGTGATGTTGCATCCCGTGGTATGGATATAGATGGTGTTAGTCATATAATTTCGATAGATTTACCAAAAGAATTGGAATATTATGTTCACAGGAGTGGAAGAACAGGTAGAAATAACTATACTGGTCAAAGTTACATTTTATTTAATTCAAATAATCAACACCAAATTGATACTTTGAAATCAATGGGGTTCACTTTTACAAATAAAAAACTTGTACAAAACGATTTAGTTGAAATAACTCAAAAAAGTAAAAAGAAAGTTATAAATAAAAATAATCCAGCTAACATCGAAGAACAAAAAATAATCAGCAAATATAAAGCTAAATCAATTAAACCTGGATACAAAAAGAAGCGTAAGGCAGAAATCGATAAAATTAAGAAAGACATTCGAAGAAAACATATTAAAGAATCAATTGCTAAAATTAAAAAAGCAAAATACAAAAAAAGACGTGAAGATTTGTTTGACAATTAAAAAATTACAATATTAAAGTTTAAAAATGAACTTATATGTTCTATAATCATAATATTTAAAGGGGAGCAATTATGGATATAACAGAAAGAATTAAAAAGCTGATTGAGGTACTTTCTTATCAAGTTTATGAAAAAGAAACAATCTTCAAATTAGCAATGTTAGCACTCTTGGGTGAAGAGTCTATTTTTTTACTAGGTAAGCCAGGTATAGCAAAGTCGCTTATATCTCGTAGAATGAAATTTGCAATTAAAAACGGGAAAAATTTTGAATATTTGATGAGTAAATTCTCAACTCCAGAAGAAATATATGGTCCTATTGATCTTAAATTACTTAAAGAAGGAAAATATGTTAGAGTTATTGATGGTTTCTTACCATCAGCTAATGTTGGATTTTTAGACGAAATTTGAAAAGCTGGACCAAGTATTCAAAATACACTTCTTACAATTATTAATGAGAAACTTTTTAGAAACGGACCAAATGATATTAAGGTTCCTTTGAAATTATTAATTTCAGCATCAAACGAACTACCAGCAGAGGGTGAAGGATTAGAAGCTCTTTTCGATAGATTCATTATTAGATACATTGCAGAGGGTTTAAAAAGTGAAAATAACTTTGATGATCTATTAAATTCAGATTCTGCATTAGATGTTGATGTTGATCCAAGTCTACAAATCTCGATTGTTGAATTAGAGGCTTGAAAAAAACAATCTAGACAAGTCAATATGAGTAGAAAAACTTTAGACTTTATACACTATTTCAGAAAAAAAATGCAAAAAGACACAAATGGAGAAGCTTATATATCAGACCGTAGATGAAAGAAAATAGCTGGTTTGATGAAAACAAGTGCCTTTTTTAATGGAAGAGGGGAAACTGACATCCCAGACTTATTTGTTATTCCTTTTTGTATATGAGATAATGAAGAACAAGAGAAAACCTATAAAGAAATCTTTTTCCAAGCATTTTTGGATCAGTTTGGTTTAGATTGAAGAAATGAAAAAAGAAACTTATTAAATCAACTTGATACAATTAACTCTCAAATTGGTCAAGTAGAAGCACAATATTTAAGATTAACTCCATACGATTCTCCCTTTAGAGGAAAACTTATTGGTACCTATTATTTAATTAACTTTACAGACGGTGGTGACAACTACAGATATTGTTTTATTTCCGCTGCTGACTGAAATAAAATAAGTAAATTAACTAGCGAATCTTTCGAAGTGGAACTACACTTTGGACCAAACATAAATAAATATGTTGGTAGCCAAGTTACATTAGTTAAATCTTACAAATCTGATCAAATACTTTTTGTTAATGAAAACAAAAAGTATCAAGTTCAGAATGATAATCCTGGAGAATTTAATAATCAAATGATAACTTTAAGTCAAGAAGTTCAAGAAGTTGAAAAAAAAGTCTTAGAAGTTTCAAAGAAAATGTACAAAGAATATAAAAAATATACAGGTATGAATTGTATTTTCTTTGAAGATATTTATAACGAAAAAATATCTGAAGCATTTGATACTTTTAATAAGAAAACTTCTAACGAAGAACAATCAGACATCGAAATTGAACAATATTAATCGTTAAAAGAGGGTGGCATTATGGAATTTGATTTAGAAAAACCTAAAAGTGAAATAAACAAAGAGCTTGAAAAGTTAAGAAAGAAAGATCTTCACAACAGCGAATTTTTGTTATTCAAAAAAAACCATGAACATGCCGCAGAGCAATTAGATGATAAAATTAATAATTTTTATAGCGCCTCTAAAATGTCGACTATCAATCAAATAAAATTACCTGAACCAATTAGAAAAGAAATTGTCTATTACAACTTTATTTCTGATAAATATGATGAAGTAAGTTTTGCTAAGAATATCAATTTAATACAAACAAAGTTGATGGAGTTTGACTCTCCATTTTCAACATATATTGATACAATGAAATGAAAAATTGATAATGGTTATGTTGAACTAAGAGGACGCGAATGGTTAACTGAATTTTTTAGTACTTGAACATTTATGTTAACTAAAAGAATAATAGATTTTCGTATGAAGACTGTCGAAGATTTGCGCTATAACTATTTAGTTGAAATTTACTCTATAATAAAAAACTACGGAAAGTATGCCCGTATTTATAAAACTATGTATGACGTTTTTGGTAAGGTTGCAAATATCGAAGATGAATTAAAAAATCAAAATATAGAATCAATCTCTAGATTCACTGAGTTCCTTTTTAAAGATCCATCAATTCTAAAAATTGCCGAAATGCTTGGTAGGCTTAATGGTGAAGATGACAAAATGGAAGTAAACATTACTGAACAAATTACAACTTACCCTACAGAAGTTAAATTACCTTATAACCCAGAAGAGTTAGTTGGTATAACAATGTCAAAAGATATTGAAAGACTATTACCAATGGAGCTTGCAAATCTTTTTGATGAAGATTTAGAAATTATATTTTTTAAAAAGTTTGTTGAATCACAATTACAATCATTTTTGTTTGAGTCAAATGAAAGAATTATTGAGCATGAGATTGAAGAGGTTGAATACGAAGCTCCAATTCCATTGGAACAAGGAAAGTTTATAATTTGTATAGATACTTCTAGTTCGATGGAAGGTGCTGGTGAATATATAGCCAAAGCATTATCAATGGCGGTTGCAAAAGTAGCTTTAAAAGAAAACAGGGATTTAATTTTTTTAAACTTTGCAAATCAACATGTTGAAGAATTCGTTGTCAAAGCAAGAAATGTAAATATAAAAAAAATGCTAGAATTTCTTGCAAATTCATTTTACGGTAGAACAAACTCTGTTCCTGCTTTTCAAAAAGCAATACAAAAAATGACAACCGAAGAATTTAAAAGAGCTGATCTTCTAATGGTTTCAGATTTCATGATGGATTCTGTTCCAAATAAAACAAGACTACAAATTGCTAATTTAAAAGAAAACTATAATAGATTTCATTCCTTAGTGGTTGGTACAATGCCAAATGTTGAAACACAAGAAGTTTTTGATAATGTTATGTATTATGATCCTAACGACCCTTATGCAACTCAACAAATTGTAAAATCATTAAATGAAACTTTAAGAGACCTAAGAGAACTTAAAGAAGAAGAAGTTGCTTATCGTGATGAGCAATTGGCTGAAATGAATGCAATTAGAGATAAAAAAAGAATGCGAGAAGTTCATAAGACTTCACCAAAATCTAAAAAATTAGAAAAAGCAAAACAAAAAGCTCAAGAGTTAGAGAAAAGAAATAAAGAACTATTTGGTTAAGTTTCTTTGAGGGGATATATATGGAAATTAGAGAAAAAGGAAACTTAATAATTCTTTATTTTGAAAAAAATGAAGATTTGTTTTCAATGCTTAATAATGTTGTTCGTGAATATATGATAATCGATGCAAAAATAACTGGCTTTGGTTTTTTTAAAAGAATGGAGTTTGGTATTCTAACTCAAACAGAACCACTTTTTTTTGGTAAAACTCTTGTAGAAAAGTTAGTGACAGTATCAGGGGTTCAAGGATTGATTGATAATCGAGATATCTCAATTATGTTTCACGGAGTTGACGCAGAAAAAAATAACTACAATGGCAAATTATTTTCTGCTGAAACAATTGAGTCGTTTGTTATGACTTTAGATATTTTGAAAACCGAGTAATTAATATTTTTAAAGTAAATAATAATCGTTTAGAAGTTTGTATTTATTTTCCGCAAATAATTATTTGTTGAAAAAAATCAACCCCTTTTATCGATTTTTTAGTATAATAATAATAATCTTTATATATGTTAAACATACTATAGAGGTAAAAAACGGAAATTATGAGGTGACACAAGATGATCGGAATTATTTCGACAGCCTACTTTACAGTTAAAGATCGTCCTGGAATTAGAACGGTAAAAAAATACTGATGAAGAAATATGGTTATTCAACATGTTAAATATAGAGGAAAATTTTTTGTTATAGCTACTATCGGATATGGTAAAGCAAATGCTGCTATGGCAATTACATACTTAATGGAAGAATACCCAGGTTTAGAAACAGTACTAAACGTAGACTTGGCATTATCAACAAACGACAAATTTGATACAACAGATACAGTTATGGCAACTAAATTTATTTATAGAGATGCAGACTTGACTGTTTTCAAAGATATTAAATATGGACAAATTGTTCATGAACCAGAAGCATTTACTTTCAACACTGAATTTGTAAATGAAGTAAAAAACTTCAAACTTGGAGTTTCAGATGGGATTGTAGGAACATCAGATATGTTAATCTACAACTCAAAACAATTTAAAGAAATGGTTGACAAATATGGTCAAACTATTGATGTTATAGATACAGAAGCTGGAGCATTAGCTCAAGTTGCTAAAAAATCTAGTGTAAACTTTGTTGCAATGAAAATTATGTACAACAATGCTTTATCTCCATGAGATAACGATCCACTACACAAATTTAAAATCTATGAAACTGCAAATACATTAAAATACTTATTAGCAAGATTATTCAACTTATTATCATCAAGATATGTGTTAGACTTCACAAAAAACTCAATCGATGAATTAGAAGTAATTAACGAGTTATTTGAATTAGAACACGATTCATGAGTTAAACGCTTTAAGGGTGATGTAGCATCAATCATCTCAGGTATGGGACCATCAGTTATGTTGGTTGACAAAAAAAGTCTTAAACCAGAAGCACTTGATATTGTTGAAGTTATGAAATCAAAAATTGAGGATGAAGGTCCATCAAAAGTTATTTTAGGAGAAGATGAGTGAAAAAATGCTCCTAAAAAATGATTACGTAAATTAATGTTCTTACAAAATATGCATGTTAATGATGATGAACTATTATGAAATAAATCAGCTAAATATGATGTTAAGAAAAGTAAAATAAATTCAATCGAAGAAGTTTCAAAAGCTATTGCTAAAGTAATTGCAGAACGTTCTCAAGATAAATCTTCATATACTTATGATGGTGCAACAGTTAACAAAAAACACTTGTTAGTAACTGTTGATGCTGCTATCTCTTTCTACATTACTCACAACCAAACTCACGAGTTTGTAGAAGGTAGAAAAAAAGGTTCTAGTCTTGTTGCTAACGAGTTCATTAAACACTTAAATGAACAATTAGCAGATGTTGACTCACCATTTGAAAAAATAGTTGTATACATTAAAGTTCCTGCAATGGGAGCAATCAAAATTCCTGTATTTATCGAAACTAAATCAAAAGCCAACCAACCAGTTGTTTTTGGTGGATTCTCAGCAAAAGATCAAAAAGATTTCACTGTTGTTGATATTACAAGAAATGATTATGACCCATTGAAAGTTGGTTCATTCAAAGTTACAATTCGTTTGAAAACAAAAGGATAATTACAAAATAAAATCACTTTATGTGATTTTTTTTATTTGTTTATGTTATTTTTATATTAAAGGTGGCCACAATAATGAGTAAAAAAACTTTAATTGATAATGATAAAACGGTTGAACTCGCTTTTGAAGAGTTATTAGAATTATCAACAATGGAGTTAGAAAATTTAAGTTTCAGTATTGAAACTAATTCTAAAAAAACACCGCAACCTAATAAAAATTCTTATGATAACTTATCGGGAATTCAAAAGATTATTTTTGACGCGAAAAATAAAAATACTAATATCAAAAAAGAAATAAAATATACGCCCGAGTCTAGTGATGAAAGAGAAATTATAATGCGTGCAAGCCAAAAAGGTAAATCAGCTTATGATTCGGATGTATTAAGAGAATTGATATTAAATCGACAAAAACAAAAAAGAAACTCAAATAATTTGTCAAGTTTAATAAATAATGTCAAAAAAAATAAAGATGACTATAATAAATAAAAAAAATTTTAAAACATAAATATTTATAATACAATACTTGTAAATAAAAAAGAAGGAATTTTGCAAAATGAATGATGATATCTTAAATGACAAAGCAACTAAAACTTTAGAAGATTTGGTTATTGATGAGCCAAAAGAATCATTTCATTCAAAAAGCGAACAACGAACAATAAAAAAAGCAGCAAAAGAACTTGCTAAAAATGAAGGTAACACTATAGAATTAAGTAATATTGAAAGTATAGTTATGTCCAAAAGGGAGCAAAGACTATTAGTTCAAGAGTACTTCAAAAGTAAATTTTGAAGAGAACTAGGAAAACTAGCATTAGCTGCCCTAATGATCACAATAACTTTTGACTACTTTATTTCTGCAACTGGTAGAACAGGTTTATTTCCCGCTGGAGTTGGTGCAATTGCTCGTTTTCTTGCAATTTTAACTTTCCCAACCGACATTGGACTTCAAAGTTCATTTTATTTCATTTACTACTTCACAATAAACATACCATTGATGATTTTTGGATACTTTAAGCTAGGTAAAAAGTTCACTTTTACTACTGTTTTATTTATAATTTTGCAAATAGCATTTGACCAAATCCTTCAAATCATACCATTTTTCAACCCAACAGATTTTCATATAATTATTAATTTTTCTCTAATTCAAAACCTTTCAAATTCTTGAAATACTTCTATATGGTTATTTATTTTTGGATCATTAGGGGGAGTTTTGTTAGGCGCTTCATATTCAATTGTCTATAAAATCGGTTCATCATCAGGAGGAGCAGATTTTTTAACTATTTTTTTCTCAAAAATTAAGAATAAACCAGTTGGTAATTTAAATAGGAATGCTAATTTCATGATATTAGGTTTCATAATCATAATGAACTCAATCATTCTACCAGCTAGTATGTTGAGTGCAGAACAAAAGATGAATGCCTTGTACAATCTTTCAGTTGATGACGCTTTTCAAACTTACACAAAGGATGGTAAAAACCTAATAGAGTCATTATTTGAATATGTTCTTGGTAAAGACAATCGTGGACCAGCATATTTGGACCCTGCATTCTCAAAATATTTTGATTTATTGGGAGATGCAAAAGCAAAAGAAATTTATAGTGTTTCAGAATTAATTGATTATTTAGTAAGTAAGCAACCTGATAATAATTACCTATACCGTTATTTAGTTCAATTAGCTTGTAACAACGGTTTTGGTGAAAATCTCGCTGGTTGAACACTAGTAAAAGTGAAATTAACTTTTATATTTGGTCCATCATTGTTTGCATCAATTGTCTTAATTTTGTGCAGTTCAGCAACAACAAATGCACTATATCCTAAATTTAAACTAAGAACATACTTAATTACTACTAACCAACCAAAAGAAATAAACAATTTTTTCCTAGAGCGTGGGTTTCAAAATGATATTGTAACTTGAGATGGTACTAACCGAATAAATAAAAACTACTTACACAGAAGTGTTATTATGGTTGCCATGTCAGTTATGGATTGAGATTCCTTAGAAAAAGAAGTTTTTCTAATTGATCCACAGGCTAAAATTAACATTTTAAAAACGAAGGCTGTTAAAGGAATATTTAACTACGAAATCAAGAAAAATGATGAAAGAGATTTCATTCATAGAAAAATAAATTCTGATGAAATGGAATTGGAAAAAATCAGACAAATAGCAATTGTAAAACTTAATAGAGAAACCGAAAGACAGAATCGTAAAAATAATAAGAAAAGAAGAGATAACATAAGCCTCGATAAAAACGGTTTTGTAAGGGCGAATAAGCACAAGAATAACCGTATGACTCAAAAAGATATCTATGATGAATAAAGTGTAGTTCTTATAACAAAAATAAGATTTTATCATTTCTTTAAAAATTTTTGTTTATAATAAATAAGTATGGTGATTTGAATGTGAAATAATTATTTGCAAGATATTATTTATAAAATGTTAGAAATAAAACTCATTGAGGTAAAAAAACAAATAAAACAAATCACAATTGTTGATATATATGACTATTTAAAAAATGTCATTTTTAAGAAAAATAAAATAAGGGATGTTAATGATGCTTCTTTCTACATAATGAATATCAAAGTTAATAAGTTGTTTGAATACATGAACATAAATGTTTTATTGGATAAAACCAATACGATAGAAACAGATTTAAAATCTATATTAGAGGGATAAGTGGTCAAAGTGAAAAAAAATCAAAAAACAAATCAAAAAAATATTAATAAAAATGTTTTTAGGTTTTTAACAATTTTCTTATTATTATGTTCATTAGCACTTGGAATTTTATTTAGTACATGACGTTTTTCAAAAGATTACAAGCTAGGTAATGACTTTAGGGGTTATTATTCAGCATTGGTTTCAGTTGATAACGTAAATAATGAAAAAAAAGCCAATAACCAACCTAATGGTGATGCAAAAGAGGCAGCCAAGGTATTAGAACAAAGATTAAACCCTATGGGTACAAATCAAATAATAATTGAAACTGCTGGTTTGAATTATTTAAAAGTTTTGTCACCAATAGAAGCATATAAAAACAAAATTGTTTTCCAAAATCAAATTCAAAGAAAGGGTGGAGCCATCCTTTTAAATGAAGAATACAAAGATTTACAATTCAAAGATCAAGAGAGAACTGGAATTAATGACTTTTTCTCAAGTGCTAAATCTACTTCTATAACTACAGCTAGAGGTAAAAACCCAGCTGTGTCATTTGAATTAAAAGGTTCAAACTTTTCTTCTTTATTTAAAGCAGAAGAGGGTCAAACATCTGCTAAGTTAAAAATGTCAGTATTAATTGATGCTGATGGTTTTTATAATGATATTAGAAACTTTTATAATTTAGTTGAAGCTGATAAAAATGAAGAAAAAGTAAATCTTTACTTCGAACAAATAATCGAACCATTTAGAAATATTTATAATAATAGTGAGACAAGTGATAACGCTAAGAAAATATTAGCTGACTTTTTTAAAGGTCGTTATACAATTACAACTTCTGGTAATAATAAATCTTATTCTTATGTTAATTTACTTGACAAAAATTTTGAAAGAAAAACATTTTTAGACCACTTTAGTGATTTTGAATTTCTATCAGATACTTCTGGGTATGTTTATGATCCCAATGCTAAGACTGATGATTTCAAAGAAGGTGGAAAATATGCCGAAGAAGTTATTGGTTATTCAATATCAAGCGGTAATGACCGCAGTACAAAATTAGGTAAAGTAAATGAATTATTCAATGAGTTTAACCCTGTTATGGCTAAGTTTCTTAATACAAATGCTAACTCATTGAATAAAAAGATTTATAATTCTTTAACAAATTACTTCTTATTTGATGGTACTGCTTCAAATAGTGGAAGATTAAATGAAGCTTCTACATCAGTTAATGGTGCTTATGGTTATATAAAAGATAATCATTTTATTACAGAGTACCCTAAAGATCCTGAATCTAAAGCTAAAATGGGGGCATCTGTATTTAACGCTTCTACAAAAGGTTTTGTTTTCACAGTAAACGAAATTTCAGAAATATCTGGTTCAATTACTAGTTTAATGCTTTCATTCGCTATCATATTTATGGGTGTTATCGCCTTAGCATTGATGATTTATATAGCCTTTTTATATAGGGTATTAGGTATTTTCATGATTGCAATAATATTAGCGATTACAGGCCTTACATTGTTATCTACTACTTGATTTGGACTAACTTTAGGACCTGAAACAATCATTGGAATAATTTTAATTATCGCTCTCAACCTTGAAATATTTGTCCTAATATTTGAAAATATTAAGTACAATATTTTCAATAAGCAAAGGGGAGTCAAGACAAGTTTCAACATTTCAATTAAAGAAAACCTTGGTATTGCCATTGATGTTATAGTTGCCCTAATTGTGCCAAGTATTTGTTTATTTTGAATTACTTCTAACGCACTTCAATCATTTGCAATAATAATCTCAATGGGGATGGCATTCTCAATATTGTTGACAGTTTTATTTGCTGTAATCTTATTCAAAATGTTAATAAATACAAATATCTTCAATAATAATCTATGATTATTTGCATTAAACACTAGTTTCGCCAAAAATGGTAGACCAGTGTTAAATTACAAAATATACACTTTGAAAAATAAAATTCAAAAACTAGATTATGCAACAATTAATGATAAAAAAATTGAAGTTTTAGAAAGACAAAAGTCTTCTTTAAATGACTCAGTTCATTCATTGTCAAGTAAAAGTCAAAAAGCTACACTTAAAAAAATAGAGAAAATAGAGAAGAAATTATTAAATCTAAAGAGTTTCAAAATAGATTCAAAAGATATTGATAAAAGAAAAGCTTTACAAGCTAAATTAGCAACTTTAGAAACTAAATTAGCACAAAAAGAACAGAAACACGAAGAACTGCATGTGTTAAAAGCTGAAAAAATAAAAGAGAAACTTAACAAAAAAATAAACAAAAAAATAACTAAAATCAAAACTAAAATCTCTAAGTTAGATCAAGAAAAATATATTACTAAGATAAATAAATTAAATTTAGCTATCGAAGAACTAAATTATGTTTTGAACGATAATACAGAAACAATTATCGAGCAAGAAAGTGAAATAGTTACTTCAACTAAAGAAAAGTTGAAAGTAAAAACTTATGAAAAGGTTATTAAACACGGATCTAAACTACTCGCATTTATTTTAATTATTTTAACTTCAATAGCAGCCTTGGTTGGTGGTTTATGAGGACCTAATTACGACGCAACATTTGGTAACAGAACCGAGTATACAATTTGAGGAAGTAACATTGATGAGTTCTATCAAAATATCGAAGCGGTATCTAATAAAGATGAACCAAATAATGAATTAATAAATATTGCGAAAAACACAGTTGAAAACTTCAATGATTTTGAAAATGAGAATCCTACTCTAGAACCTAGTTCATCTAAAAGACAACTTAAGAAAACTCAATTAGTAAGTAATTTCATAGATACAGTATTTCTTAACAAAGAATATGTAAACTACCTAGCGAATATTACAAATGCGATAACTACATATGTTAATCATAATCACAGTGTCTCATATGGTTCTAAATTTGAATATAATTCTAAAACATCTGATGAAGAAAACTATCCATGAATTTCTTTATCAGTAGCAACAACTAACTCAGAGCAATCATCAATTGCTAAAAACGTTTTCCAAAGAATGGGAATTAACATCACGAACGCTCGTGAAGACAGAGGATTTATTTCAAAAAGAATTAGACCAGCTACTATGCTATGAATGTCATTCCAAATGCTATGAACAGTTCTAGCTATTATATTAGGCTTATTAATTTATATATTGATAAGATTCAAATGAACATACTATATTGCGATGATTGTGGCAATCATATTAACTCCTGCAATTACCCTTGGTGCTATTGTTGCATTACAAATACCATTAGGAATGAGCTCATTAATATCTATTGTTGCTTCTATCTCATTTGTATGTATGGCATTATTTATAATTTTTGGAAAAGCAAGGTCATTAATTGTTTCAAAAGATGAAAAGAGTTTAAATGAATACTTCAAAAAAGAAATTGAATATTCATATAATACGAAATCAGAAAAAAAACGAATTAAGGATGAACTTTTCTTAATTAAAGCAGACCTTAAATTAGCACTCAAAAGTAAAGATTTAACTGTTAAAGAAAAAAGAGAACTGTATGCACAGTTCAGTAAGACAAAACAAGAAAAATATTTAGCATTTAAAGATATTAGAAAAGAAAACAAGATTAAAATTTCAAGAGTAGCAAAAGAGAATAATTACCTTAAAGAAGTGATGGTTCAAACATTTAGATTTGGTGTTAAAAGAACTTATTTAATTGGATCGGTATATATAGCTGTTGCCTTACTATTGGCGATGACACTATCACCACTATTAGCATTTGGTATCAGTTTAATTATAGGTATATTATCATCAGCATTAGTTGTATTATTTGTAGCAATACCAATATGAATTGGTTTAGAACAATTAAGAATTAGAAATCATCTTTCAAGAAAACACTTCATCAACAACCTTAAAGTTTCTGGTGAAGAGCAAATTATTGAAGGTATAAATGATTAATAACTAGGAGTAATATTATGGATTTAAAAAAATATATTTGAGATGTTCAAGATTTTCCAATAAAAGGAATAACTTTTAAAGATATCACACCTGTCCTAAATGACATAAAAGCTTTTAAATATACTGTAGACCAAATGTCTGAATATGTTAAAAGCAGAGGAGCAAACGTAATTGTAGCTCCAGAAGCAAGAGGATTTGTTTTCGCAAGTGCTGTTGCATATGTTACTGGTTGCCGTTTTGTTTTAGTAAGAAAACCAAACAAACTACCCAGAAAAGTAAAAGATATCAAGTATGATTTAGAATACGGTTCTGGTCATATTCAAATTCATGAGGACGATCTTAAAGCGAATGATAAAGTTGTTATCATTGATGACGTTCTTGCAACTGGTGGAACTATGGAGGCTATTATAAACTTAGTCGAAGATAGCAATGCTTCAGTTGAAGGAATTGTCTTTCTAGCTGATATAACTTCACTTCATAAACCAGAAATATTTGATAAATACGATTGAAAAACACTAGTTAGTTACTAAAAAAAACCCTTATAAAGGGCTTTTTTTTATTAATAACTTATAAATAGAATGGAAATGTAATTTTAAAACAGTTCCTTGTCAAAATTTGTTTATTTTTATTTAAAAATAATACTATATTATTAAAATGAAGTAAATTCAGTTAACTAATCATTTATTATACAAGTTACACCATAATACTGATTAATTGGACTTTTTTACATACATCAATAGTATGTTATGAATTTACTAATAGAAGTGCAATTTATGGTATTTTAAATAAATTATTCCTTTGTGTTAAGATAACTTATTTGCATTTTTATTTTAAATAATATTTTTTATACTAAATTTTGATAGTGTAAAAAAACCACAATATTTTTTTACTATTTCATATTAACATTTACACCTGAAATATCAACGATTTTAGGAACAAACATAATTTAGTAAATTAATACTAGAAAAATTATATTTATTATTTATTATTTTTATTTTCTCAACAATATAGTCTCTTTTTTCGTGTTTTTTAATATTAATTTGTATGAAAACTCATTAGTATTAATAATCATTTATCTCCATTAGAAACCTATTTGTAAATGGTTACTATTGTTTGTTTCCTGTTATTTACTAGATGATCAAGCTTTGATGTATTCACAATACTAAAATAAACTTTATTCACTTAGTTAATAATTTTTTTTAAAATATAGATAAAATATTTGCTAAATTCAAATAAACCAACTATAATAAAAGTAATAAGCATAAAGCTAATTTAGTTATTGAACGTGAAGTAACCTAGCACTAGGAGTGGGTTGCTTATTTTTGTATTTTGTATTATAATATAGTTAATAAATTAAGGAGGTCGCGCATATGAATTATGTTTTTGCAGACGGTATGAATTTTTGAGTAGTTGACAGAAACTTTAATAGAGTAGCTAAGTTCACTAATTTCTCAGAAGCACAAAACTATGCTAACTCTTTAAATTTTCAATCTAAAGGTTTAAACACAAATTTCCAAGGAGGTTTTGGAAATAATGCAATTGCAAATTTTTTACCTAGTTCTTTCCCAACAATACAAAAAAATTTATTAGATTCACCTTATGGAAATGAAACAAGAAATTTACCAGTTAGTTACGGTAACATAACAATTAATTGTTCACCACATCCACAATCAAGTCCTATAGCATATGGTCAACAACCTTTTGTACAACCTAAACAGTTTAGTGATTTTGTTCCTCAACAAATGCCTTTCTTGCAACAACCACTTAACCCAGTTCAATTTAATCAAGAGACTCCAAAACAAAAAGAAAGTGACTATTTTGAAAGCAACAACAATATAAAATCTAAAAAATCAAAAGCATCATTTGATGATTCTGATGACACATTAAATCTTGAAAGCTTGGATGATGAATTTGTTGTTAAACAAGAAAAAAAATTAAACAAAAGAAAAAAAGAAGTTACAGATACTAATGATTGGACTGTAGAAGAAACCACCGAACCTTCAAGCGCTGGTGAACTTAGGCTTTCTAAAAGAGACATCGATAACTTTTTGGAAAAAATGAAATCTTAAAACCAAACTCGTTTGGTTTTTTTATTTTTTGGGTACAGGGGTAATTATAGACTTATTCACTATAATTAGTTATAATTAATCAAAGAAAAGTATTATTGAGAGGGGTGTCAAGATGTTCGAAGATTCAGGTAGTTTTAATTTTGTAGAATGTCGAGACGTTGAAATTTTAATAACTGAGATAAAAAAGTATATTCATAATTCAAAAATCATTGCAGAGATTAAAGAAGCTTATGACTATGCCGAAGAAAAACATAGACCTCAAAAAAGAAAAAATGGAGATCCATTTATAATACATCCATTATCAACAGCATATTATTTAGCTCAATGAAGAATGGGGCCTAAAACAATAATTGCTGGACTATTACATGATGTTATTGAAGACACACCCGTAACATTTGATGAAATAGAAGAATTATATGGAAATGATGTCGCTGATATTGTTGAAGCAGTTACTAAGGTGAGCTATTTTACTAAAGAAAACCGCGCACAGATGAAAGCAAATTATTTGAGAAAACTTTTTGTTTCTATGATAAGGGATATAAGAGTTATCATTGTAAAAATTGCTGATAGAATGCATAACCTATTAACTCTTAAATATATGACGCCAGAAAAGCAAAAAATTATTGCAAAAGAAACTTTGGATATATATTCAACAATCGCTCACAGAATTGGAATGAAGTCTGCGAAAAACCTTTTAGAAGACCACAGTTTTTATTTTTTAAATCCAGAAGAATTTGAAAAAATAACTCAGCTTTTAGAAGAAAGTAAAGAAGCAAGAACACAAATGATTAGTGAAATCATAAATGATATAAATAAAAGAGTGGAAAATGAATTAAAAGATGAACAATTAACTATTTTTGGTAGATCAAAAACAATATATTCTATTTATAAAAAAATGTCTATCTTTGGAAAGTCTTTCTCAGATATTAATGATATTTTAGCTGTTCGTATCATAACCAATACTGTTGATGAATGTTATAAATTATTAGGTTGAGTTCATCAAATGTATACACCTTTATCAGGAAGATTTAAGGATTATATCGCAACACCTAAAAACAATTTATACCAATCTTTACATACAACTCTAGCCAACAGGGACGGGATAATTTTTGAAGTACAAATAAGAACAAAAGAAATGGATGATATCGCTGAACACGGGGCTGCAGCTCACTGGAAATATAAAGAAGGCGAAGGAAATGTTGACGTAGCTACAAAACAAAGAGAAATAGATGAAAAAGTAGATATGTTTACAAGACTAATGAATCTTGAAAAACTAGCTTCTGATGGTATGGAAGTGGAATATAACGAAAGTGGAATTGGCAATCTAGAACAAGAAATTGAAGAAACTGTTAAATCAGACTATCTTGCTCCCTTGATATATATTTTAACCCCTGATGGTCATGTTGTTACGTTACCCTTTGGTTCTACAGTTTTAGATTTTGCATATAAAATACACACTGAAATTGGTAATAAAACAATCGGTGCAAAAATCAATGGGGTTTTCTCTCCTTATAATACAACCTTAAACTCGGGTGAAATGGTTGAGATACAAACTTCGAAAGAAGCAGCTCCAACAGAAAAATGACTTCGTTTTATTAGAACTTCTACTGCCCGTAAGGCAATTGAAGCTTATTTGGCTGAACGTAAAAAAATAGAAGAAGAAAAAGAAAAAATAACTAATCAAAAAATAATTAGAAATACTAAAAGAGAAATCGATAGATACATCGTAGCTAACAACTTAAAATGACAGATAAACTCGATAGATGAAATTCAAAAGAAGCTTAAAGTACTAGATTACAAGAATATTGATGCTTTCTTACTTTCTATTGGTAAAGGTGATTTTTCGATTCCTGAAGCCGTTGAAGTCGTTTATGTTTCTAAAGAAGAATTACGAGATGTTGAAAAAATTAATGATCTTAAAACAAGAAAATATATTTCTGTAAAAGGAAGAGATGACTTAAAAATAAATGGGATTGAACAAGTTAGTTGTTCAATTGCTCAATGTTGTTATCCAATTCCAATGGAAAAAGTAACTAGTTTTATGTCAAAAACTAAAGGAATACAAGTTCATAGGAGTGAATGTATCAATATTGTAAATATTAGGAAGGTCCACAACCTTTTACCAACTGAGTGAGTTCCAAAAAAAGTAGTTGGAAAAAAATACGCAACAAAAATTAGATTAGTAACCTACGATAGGGTTGGTATCTTGGCAGATATAATCCAAGTTTTCACAAATCGTAGAGTTAATATTACAGAAGCAAAGTTAATAACAGTGGAAGAAGAATTTTTAGGAAAAGGTAGTTTGATTATTGAAGTTGAAAATACTGAACATTTGAACCAAACTATGACAGCGCTTGCTGAAATCGCTGGAGTTTCTAAGGTGACAAGAGCATTAACATCAGGAGATAATTTTGAATAATAATATTTATCAACCATTAACATAGTATTTATGAATTGTAGAAATATTAAGTTTAGAGGGTTTTATGAGAAATTTATTTAAAAGTTTATCAATCGAAATACAAACACGGGTATTATCATCACCAAAAAGAATTATTAAATTCTTTGGTGTATTAATAGTACCTTTTTTATATGCCTTTGTTTTAATCATGGCATTTTGAAATCCAATGGCAAATTTAGGAAGAGTACCAGCTTCTTTTTTGGATAACGAAGGAACATACTTTACCTATAAGAATTTAGCTGCTAAAAAATATGGTGTTTTAGTTGATAAAAATGGTAAAGTATTCAAAACAAAAGATGAAATAGTAAAAGCTAAGGATAGTGATAATCTTTATTTAAATACAACTAATGAAAATATTACTTACATGTATGATGATAAACTCACCAGTGAAACAAGTCTTTTTGATACTTTAATTAAAAACGGTGTATTTAAACCAAATGATGCAAATTATAAAAATAAAGAAGAAACAAAATGGTCAACAAAAAATCTATCAAATATTACATTTAATAATTTCAGCTACTTGCAAGGTGAGAAAGCAAAAAAAGAATATAAAAACAAATCCGATTTTGTGCAAGTTTATGTACCTGAGAATTTCTCTGCACATTTATTAAAAGAACTTTATGGAATATTATCGCACTCTATTCAATTAAAGGATTTTACAACAGAAAAACTTAAGTTATACACAACTTTCGAAAGAAATTATGTTGTAGGTTACTTTTTTGAAAATATATT
The DNA here is from genome assembly GCF_964273395.1 of Spiroplasma endosymbiont of Megachile willughbiella. Lineage (NCBI taxonomy): Bacteria > Bacillati > Mycoplasmatota > Mollicutes > Entomoplasmatales > Spiroplasmataceae > Spiroplasma > Spiroplasma endosymbiont of Megachile willughbiella. The sequence goes on from NZ_OZ187005.1 coordinate 479,044, forward strand.
AAAAAATAAAGATGCACTTATGGCAGGTATTTTAATACAAACATTACGTGAGTTTAGTGGATTATTTCCTCAATGAAGTGAAATAGTTGATAAATTAAAGTTAGATAGTTTCATTGACACTCAAAGTGGTGGTTCTAAAGAAGGATATTATGGAATTGGTTTAGGTCAATTATTTATAACTCTTGGACTATTTGTTGGTGCCTTTGTACAAACTTTCATTTACGATCGTGCAAAAAGATTTATTAAAGCAAATGCGATCCAATGGTATTTTTCAAAAACACTACTTATGTATTTGACTGGTGTTTTACAAGCGACTTTACTTTTAGCAACATTATCTTTGTCACCATTTAATATAATCGGTTCAAGTGCCTTATTATCAACTTGATTATGAATGTTATTCATAGAATTGATAATAGTTATTTGTGTTCAAGCATTATGATTTAGTTTTAGAGACGAGACGGTTGGGAGATTTATGGTCATAGTATATATGGTTATGAACATTTCGAGTGGTTGAGGAACTTTCCCTGCAATCTTGCAATTTGGTATCTTCCATTTTTTAAGTCATTTCGCAATATTTAGTTATTCCATTAGTGGATTTGGAGCTATTTTCTTTAGTATTAGCGAGAATGGTTTTAACATTATAGATACCTTATACTTACTAAAACAAGCTGGTTTCTTGAGCTTATTTTTATTATTTTTTATAACCATAGGAATTTATGGAGCAATTAAAAGAAATAGGGAGATTTGTTTTGGTACTTACAAAGGAAAACAAATAACCAATGCTTTGGATATTTTAGGAATGGAAGAATATAAAAACAACTTCTTCACTAAGTTAGGGTTTTTAAAACTCTATAAATGACATAACATCAAACAATTAGAATATAATGAAGAATTAAAAAAACACATAAATGAAAGTTATCCATGAGAAAAACAATTCAAATGATTTAAGAAAAAAGGTTACACTGATGTAAAAAAACCTAATGAATCAGATAACGACATCATGAGTAGAAACGACAGCACTGAGGTTTAATAAAAACATTTATTTGAAACCTATCCCCTGAGCCGTTTGGTAATTGGTAACTAAGAGTTGGTATTTTTGTGATATAATAAGCTTAGTAACTTATAAGGGGAAGAAGTAATGAGAAGAGAAATGATTTATTTACCTATTCAAGAATTTGTTGATGCAAACTTGGATTTTAATTTAGCCTCAACAAGAAAAGAATCAGAGTATGACTTTAATTTTACAAGATGAAAAACATTGATTTATTCAAGTCAAAAACTTAAGTTTGTACTAAAGTATGCACAAGCAGTTCTACAATGATTAACAAAAGTTGTTGATGTTAAAAACTTCAATGTTTCAATTGATACAACAACTGTTGATAGATTCAACTTCTCTATTTATGAATTTGATAATCATATCTTCAACTGTACTTTATTTACTAATTTTTATTTAATACCAGAATCTGATTGATCTTCAAAAGTATTTGAAATGCATTACTCAAAATATGATTTGATTAATGGTGGACAACTAGTCTTGAATGACGAAGCAAGTTTTTGAAAAGGTGAATCTGGATTTGAAAAATTTGTTAATATGTTATATGCAATAATAAAAGAACCATATAAATTTGAAGACAAAAGTCCAGTTCAATGACAAGTTGATTTTAAAGATAAAAAATTATCTAGCTCACAAATTAGAATGCAAATAGCTTCATTAGTTAATAAAGGTGTAAGACCTGAAGATCCATACCTTACAATGGAACAAGCAGTTAAAATTGAACAAGGTGCTAATCCTGCACAAATTGCAGAACAAGCTAAAAAAGAAAGCCAAAAACGTGAGGCAATTAACCCTTTATGGGATGAAGCAATTCAACTAGAAGAGAAATTCAAAGATTTAAACTATGCTATGAAAAAAGTTAGAGGTATTGAAACTAAAAATAATAAAAAAGGAAGAAGATAATAAAAAACTAAACAACCTTTTAAAGAAATGAATTAATTTAATTATTATTCTAATCATTTCTTCAAGGTTGTTTTTAATTTATAAAAATAATTTTATAAATTAAAATTACTACAACTTAATCAATTAATTTTATCAGATAGTGTATAATGAAAAAAGATAATAAAGTTAGTACTTTATTAGAAAAAAATTTATTTGTATTTAATACAAAATTTTACTTAAAACTAATGTTTAAGAATGTACTAACTTTAAAAATTCATTTATAACTTTATAAAAGAGACAATGAGTTTAATTTATCTACTGATTAATAGAGATAAAAAAATTATTAGAAACGGAGATCAAGTTATGCGTAAATATACCATCATTAAAAATAAGTTTATGGCATTTAAGAAACACAAAGTATTTACTTTTGGTACGTTTTTTGAATTATTTTGCGTGTAATGATGAAAACAGTTTTATAAAGGTTGTCAATTAATATCTAATAATTAAACCACCTTAATACAGAAGTAAATATAAATTTAATTAAGAAAAAATTAAATTTATATTTTTTTTATATTTTTTTATCAAATAGAAAATGAGGAGAATTAAATGAAGAGTATAAATGCAGAAAACCAAAGGATTGATCCTACTGGAAGTATGCAAAATCAAATTATTAACAAAAAAAGTCGAAACTCTGCAGCTTTTGATTTTTGAAGAGTATTCTCAATAGTCTTTGGAAATTCAATTGGTGTTGGAGTTTATCTAAAAAGTAAACAAGCATTGTTAGCAGCACATAACCCATATATTGTTTTAATTATTTTAGGATTAATGGCGTTTATTGGTATTTCAATGGTGTTTGTATTTATTGAGTTAGGAACTAGTGCAAAAAATAGATATCATACGCATACATGTTTTGCAGAGACTTTTATTGGAAGAAGAACAGGAAGTTTATTCTCACTCTTTTATTCAATAATATATGTTCCTGTTTATGTTGGTCTAATGGCTATAACAGTTTCTTACTATATTTTTAGAGTAATTGATGATTACCACAATAATGAAGCTTGAATCAATCCAGATACAGAAGCCTTCTTAATAATATTTATAGCTGTATTAATTATCTTTTTCATGTGTATATCAAATGCTCATGCTTCAAATGGATGATTTAAATATTTACATATATTTTTTAACAACTTAAAGTTTTTACCATTAGTTTTTGTCATCGGATTAGGTTTTTATGCAAAGTTCCATTTAAGTACAACAGCTTTCAATGAAGCGAATACTTCACAATGAAAATTTAGTTACTTTATTCTTGTAATACCAATGCTTTTATTTGAACTAGATGGATTTATGTATGGTTCTAGTATTGAAAAAGAAATCAAACATAAAAAAATGTTGGTTGCTGGACAAGCTGTTGGTGTTATTTTAGTGGTACTGGTAAATATCTTATTTGCAGTTTCGCTATATTTTGGAACATTGGATGCAGACTCATTTTCATTGATATCAGCAATTATTCCTAAAGATTGAGCATTATTTTGTAAGTTACTAATTGCAGTAGTTGTGCTAGGATCAGTTGCTGGATTCACTAGTTTTGGAGTAATAAACTTATCTAGCACAACTGACAATAATGGTCCGCAATTAATATATTACAAACAAGGTAAAGCAATGATTTCGCATAAGTTGAGCGGTTATATAAATGCTGTTATTATTTCATTAACACTAGTCATTATTACAACAACTTCATGACTAGTTTATCGAAATTCACTTGATAGAACTAATAAACTCAGCGAATATTATTATGTTGGTCAAGCAGTAACATTCTTGATTGACAAAATATCTGACTCAGCAGTTGTTATTGCTTTTACAACTTATTTAACTTTGATGGTGGCAGCGCTTGTTAATCATAAGACTAAAAAAGTTGGTGATGTTTTAAATGTCAGAGGTAGTGTTTATTATAATGTTATAGCTTCAAGTATCATGAGTTTATTTTTGATATACATTTATTATGATATCTTTAAAAAATTATGATCAGATGATGTTGGTCAAATATTACAACCAATATTTGTTATTATCTTTACAACATTGTTGTTAATAATTTTCTTAATAAATGAGTTGAGAATTTCAAAAGCTAACATAGATGAAAATGATTTTATATTAAAAATAAATCCTAAAAATTGAGGTAAATCTTATAATCGTTTAGAAGCGATCGAAAATTATAAAAACAAAAACAAAAGTTTCTATAGTAAATTAAATAGAAATTAAATTAAAATAATTAACTCTGGAGTGTTATACTCATAGAGTTGCAAAAAAATTGGGAGGTGAATACTATGATAACTGATAAGAAGATAAAGTGTAAATCAAAAATCAAAAACTTAAATTTATATATCTGTAGTTTAACTAAGATAAGTTTTCATAGTATTTATTGTGAAACCTTTTATAGTTATCTTAAATAATATTATTAATAATAATGTAACAGACACTTTGTGTAGAGTTACAATTTTCAAATATTATGGAAATATAAATTTTATTTAAATAAAATTTATATTTTTTTATTTTTAAAGGAGGAAAATATCATGAACGAGCGTAAAAAAACCTTGTCGAAACTCACCATTATATTTATGGTATTTGCGACAGTTTTCGCTTTAAGAAATATTATTAACAATCAAGTTCAGTTTGGTTTATTATCAATGTTACTATTTTTAGTAGGGGGAATTGTTTATGCAATTCCGATAGTATTCATATCTTCTGAATTTGCAAGTATCAAAAAATTAAAAAATGCTGAAGCAGGATTAGGGAGTTATTGTTCCCTAATCCTTGGTAAAAAATGTGGGTTCTTAGCAAGTTGATCATCATTTTTTACAAACCTATTTTACTTTGCTACCTTGGCACCATTTACTGTTATAGCAATTAGTTTTGTTATTACAGGAACAAATGGTTTTGACTTGTTGGCTTTAAAATTAAATGAGAACGGAATGGACGAAGATAATGCTAGTCGAGTATCAGCTATCTTATTGGCTTGTATCGCCATTGTTATTTTTTGAATAGGTTCATTTATTGCAAAAAAAGGAGCACGTTGGATCGGAATCATTACCAACATTGGTGGAACTGCTTCACTAATGTTGGGAGTAGTGTTTATTGTTTTGTGTTTATTTGTAGCATTACCAGTATTTAAAAATGGACAAGTACCAAGTTCTTTTGATAAAGAACATTTAAATCCAATGAGTTCTTGAGGTTTTGATGGTGACTGATGAGGATTTATGTCAGCTTTTCCTTGAATTATGATTTCTTATAATGGAATTGAAACAATGGCTGTATTTATGAGAGATACTAAAAAAGGTCCAAAAGCTTTCAAAATATCAACATTGATTGGAATGCTGATTGTTATCTTCTTAATGGTTTGTGGAGGATTAGCATTAAGTCTTGTAATTGAACAAGGATTAATTACTAAATGAGGTCTTTCAAATACTTATTATTACGTATTTTCATATATGTTTAATTTACCTTTTGATTCAATTGGTGGAACAATAATAATTAGAGTTGTTGCATTAGTAACAGCATTAAATGGATTAGGAGCTCTATTCTTTTGAACTGTAGGACCAGTTAAAGTTTTCTTTTCAGAAATACCAGAAGGTGTAATGGGAAAATGAGCACAAAAAACTAATAAAGCAGGAATTCCTACTAATGGAATTATTGCGCAAGCAATTGTTGTAACAATTATTTTATTAATTGTTGGAGTTACTACAACTGGAGCTATTGGAAAAGGTTCTTCTAATTTCTTGACTTTGATAACTCAAACAACTACTACTATGTCGGTTTTTCCTTTTTTATTCTTTTTTATATCGTATATAAAATTAAGATGAAAATTGGAAGATACAGAAAGAACTACTAAGTTCTTTAAAAATAAATATATTGCGATCACAATAACCTCAATATCCTTAATGGTTATTATAATAGCAATAATATTTGGAGCAATTCCTTCACCAGTGTCATGAAAAAGTGATTGAGTCACTTCTTTAACTAGTTTATTACTTTCGGTTGGTGGCTTAGTTATTTTTATGGGATTTGCAATGTTGATGTGATACTTAAATGTTCAAAGAAAAAATAAAAAACTAAGTTTAAATAATACTGAGATTAATGAAATTATGACATCCAATATTACAAAAGAAGAAAAAGTAAAAGAAAATAAAAAAACTAAATCAATTTAAATAAGGCTAAAAACTAAATCTACTAATTTGACGTAAATGTTAAGTTAGTAGATTTTTATATTATCAAGTGTTTTTAAATAAAAATCTACTAACTTGATTATTCAAATTAAGAAGGTTGATTTAATATTTGATAGTTTAGACATCAGATGTATCCAACTACTTTCTCTTTTGGAAACCATTTAGTTATTGTTCCTTTTTAGTATCAAAAATAGCTTTCAAGCCGCATTATATAAATGCAGGAGGAAAAAAGCATGGATAAAATTAAAATCTTTGCCCCGGTTGACGGGACTATCAAATCAATTGATAAATGTGTAGATAAAACTTTCGCTGATAAAATGCTTGGTGATGGATTTTTGGTCGAACCCGAAAATAACTTTATATATAGTATTTTTCAAGAGTCCAAGATTAAGATGATTTTTGATACTAAGCATGCAGTGCTTCTAGAAACAATTTCTGGATTAAAAGCAATGATACATATTGGTATCGACACTGTAAGATTAGAAGGAAAACCTTTCAAGTATTTGAAAAAAGTTGATGATACTTTTAATTATAAAGAACCCTTAATTGATGTGGATTATAAGATGATTCAAAAAGAGAAATTGTCTACTGAAACTATTGTTGTCTTTGATAACGATGATGATATGGAATTTGAGTTAACAAAAACAGGTTATGTAAAGCATGGTGAGGAAATAGGAATATTAACGATTAATAAGACTAAAAAAAATGATGATAAATCAATTGTCAAAGAAAGTAAATTTAAAGTAACTGCACAAAAAGTTTTGGAGGCTGTTGGAACAGTAAAAAACTTTCAAAACTGTTACAATTGCATGACAAGATTAAGATTTAGTATCATCGATAAAAAATTGGTTAATGAAGACAAGTTAAAAAAACTTCCCTTAGTAAAGGGAATAAACTGAAGTGGTCAAGAGTTACAAATTATAATTGGTGGAGATGTTTATAAAGTAAACGAAGAAGTACAAAAAATAATGAATAAAGAGACCATATTTGAAACTAAAAATAATAACAAAAAGAAATTTAAAGATAGAGCACTAGGATTTATAAGTGGTGTTATTGTCCCTACAATACCAATTATCTTAGCAGCAGGATTATTGATGGCACTAAAGGCTATTTTAATACAATCAAATCTTATTGATGATATAAAAAATTATGATCAAATGAAAAATGCACATCTCTTTTCAGCATTCATTTATATAATCGCAGAAGTAGGGATTGGAATGTTAGGGATATTTTTATGTATTAGCACAGTGAAATATTTAAAAGGAAATGTAATTGTTGGAGCCCTAATTGGTGTTGCGGTAGCTAGTCCTTATTTGATGTGAGGAGTAAACTTCACTTTAATAGAATGAAGTTTTATTAAAATTAAGCTAGGTGGTTATTACAATTCAATAATTCCTCAAATTGTGGCAGGAGCATTATATGTTTACATAGACAAATGAGTTAAATCTTGAATGCCAACCTCAATAGATATTTGTTTCAGAACAGGTATAGCATTTTTAATTGTTATGGTTTCAATTATGTTTGTTTTAGGACCGATCCTTGGTGTTATTGAGGGATTGATTGGTGTTGCTGTAAAATGATTGGGTAACATCCCTTATGGTATTGGAACAATGTTATTCGCTATGTTATGACAACCTCTTGTATTAACTGGAACTCATGTTCCAGTTATTATGGCCATTATACAAAACTTACCAAGTCCACTTTATGCGGTGTCAGTGTTTGGAGTTTGTGGACAACTTGGTGCTGTAATTTATGTTGGTAATAGTACAAATAATTATAAAACTAAAGAGATTGCTTACTCTTCAATACCTTCAGCAATTGTTGGTATTACCGAACCAATCATTTATGGTATTACTTTACCAAGAGTAACACCATTCTTAACTGGGTGTCTAGGAGCAGCAATTGGTGGTTTAACAACTGGACTACTTGGAATTAATGCAACTGTTGCAGGAGGAATGGGTGTATTAGGAGTAACAAGATTTCTACCTGGTGGAGCCTATCAAATTGGTCTCTTTGTGTTAGGGTCATTTATTTCAATTGGTTCTGCCTATCTATTTACTTTCTTATTCTTTGTAGAAAGAGAAAAAGAAAATAAATCTATTAATAAAGTTAATAAAAGATTTACAAAATATTTATTTAAAAATAACTATATTTCACTTGAAGAAAAAAAAGAATTATTAAAAAACTTAAATAATAATTTAAAATTTTCAAAAGATGAAAAACATCAATTTAAAGATATTGAAAAAGTATTTAAAAGTAACTCACACTTTGAAGCCAAGATTTCACAAATGAAAGATGAACAAAATGAAAAGTTAGTTAAGTTAAATGAAAAAATAGTTGCTTTAAAAAGCAAAAATAAGTTAATGAGTATAAAAAGAGTTGAAAATAATATAGTTAAAGCAGAAAATAATAAAAAAATGATCATACTAACAGAGAAAAAAGAGAAACTAAATGAGCTTTATTTAAATAGTAAAAATAAGCTTAAAACTTTACAAAGTACAATTTTAGAAAAAATCAATAACATTGTAGAAAGTAAAATAAAGTATGATAAAAAAATAGATCTGATAAAAAATAATTATTATAATGCCGTACATTCATTAGATATTTACTTTGAAATCAATCAAAGAAAAGATGATACTTTAAGTTTTCAAAGAAAGAAGGTTAATAATGAAATTTCCTAAGAACTTCTTATGGGGTGGCGCAACTGCTGCACCTCAACTTGAAGGAGAGTATAACAAAGATGGTAAATCTTTGACTGTGGCTGATTTAAAATATTTTGAAGATATTAAGAATCGAAAAAATATTACAGATTCTAAAGAAGTAACAAGTGAAAAAATCAATTACGCAATCAAGAATGAACAAGATTTATATTTTCCTAAAAGAATGGGTGTTGATTTTTACAACAACTATAAAGAAGATATAAAACTATTTAGCGAAATAGGTATGAATACATTTAGAATGTCACTTTCTTGAGCAAGGATTATTCCAAATTGTGATGATGGTATTATTTGCCAAGAAGGTTTAAATTTCTATAAAAAGGTTTTTGAAGAGTGTAAAAAATATAACATAGAACCATTAGTCACAATATCACATTTTGACTTACCTTACATATTAGTAGAAAAATATGGAGGATGAAAAAATCCTAAATTAATTGATATTTATCTCGAATATGCAAAAGTCGTTTTTAATGAATATAAAGATTATGTAAAATATTGAACTCCTTTTAATGAAATTAACGCTGCGATATTCTCGAGTTGGGTCAGTGTCGGTATAATAGTTGATAAAGAAGTGAATGTATTAGAAAGTTGCTATCAAGCGTTACACAATCAATTTGTAGCTAATGCAAAAGCTATTAAAATTGGTAGGGAAATTGATAAAAATTTTAAATTTGGTTGTATGCTTGCTCAATTCACATGTTATCCGTTAAATTGCAAGCCAGAGAATGTCTTCTTAAATCTTCAAGACCAACAAACAAAAGTATACTTTTATTATGATGTATTTACGAAAGGGTACTATCCGTCTTATATTCTTAAATATTGAGAATTAAATAATATTAAAATAAATTATACAAATGAAGATATGGAAATAATAAGTAAATACAAAATAGATTTCATCTCATTCAGCTATTATATGAGTGGAGTTAACTCAACTGAAAATACATCTAAAGTAGAAGCTAATTTATTAAAAATGGGAAAAAATCCTTTTTTGCAAGAAAGTGAATGAGGTTGACAAATTGATCCTGTTGGTTTAAGAACTACATTAAATGATCTATGAGATAGATATCAACTACCATTATTCATTGCAGAAAATGGAATTGGTCTTAATGATAAACTAAATGATGAATTCAAAGTAATTGATAATGAAAGAATTGAATATTTAAAGTCACACATAGAACAAATAAGTTTTGCTATTGAAGATGGTGTTAATGTATTTGGTTATACTACATGAACTCCAATCGATATAATATCTAGTGGAAGTAATGAGATGTCTAAGCGTTATGGTCTCATTTATGTTGATCAAGATGATTATGGTAAGGGAACAAAAAAAAGATATAAAAAAGAGAGTTTTTATTGATTTAAAAAATTCATAGAGTCTTTGGAATAACAATATTGCTTTGAAGCATTAGTTATGTTAAAAAACAAGGAGTAGTATTAACTTCTTGTTTTTTTCTTGCTCTATATCTTATATTTAAAGGCGTGTCGTTTTCTGTTTTATATAATTATTTTTCTGTTTAAATAATTCTTTTTAAATACACTCTTTTAAAAAAACGATATTTTTTATAAATAAAGGAATAGTTTATTGAATAATACAGTTTTTAAAAATTAAACCAATATTTTTTTTTAAAAAAATACTGAAAAATTTATATTTTATGTTATCATAATTTTGTCAGGCAACTAGTCGTCTGTTGCTTAGATATGTCAGAAACTAAGATAAACTTCTTAGTGAAGGGTTGAGCATCCCTAAACCTGCTCTTTTTTTTATTTTCAAAACAAATTTATATAACTTTGATAAAATATTTTTGAAAGTAAAAAAGGGTGAAAAAATGAAAAAATATATATTAGGTCTTGATCTTGGTATTTCGTCAGTAGGGTGAGCTGTCACAGGTTACGATGATGAGAATGTTATAGAGCCTTGATTAGATGATTTTGGTGTTAGATTGTTCGAAGTACCTGAAAAGCCAAAAGATAAAACATCTTTAGCTGCAGAAAGAAGAGGATTTCGAAGCTCAAGAAGATTAAAAAGAAGAAAAAAAGCTAGAATAAAGTTATTGAAAAAAATATTAATAGACTCAAGTATTATTACTGAGAATTTATACGAAAAAACTTTCAATTTTTCTATTTCTTCATTAAAACCAACAAATAAAATTGTATATGATGAAAAGAAATACTTTAATCCATATGTTATTAGAAAAAAAGGGTTAAAGGAAAAATTAAGTAGTGAAGAACTAACTATTGCGCTTGTACACATCGCCAAAAATAGAGGTTTTGAAAACTTATTTGATCCAGAAAAAGGTGAAGATAAATCAGAATTAAAAGATGATGCTGAAATCAACGAAAAAGAAGATTATGCAAATTCAATTATAATTGCTAGAAAATTAATAGGTTACGATATAGCCACAAAAACTTGTAAAAAAACAATTGCAGAAGCCTTCATTGATGAAGAAAGTTCTACAAGGATTGAAAAAAATAAAAATTTGTTAAATGTTCGTAATAAAGATAGTCAATTTAGATTTCTTTTTCCAAGAGCGGCATATAAATACGAACTAGAACTTATTTTAAATAAACAAGCAGAGTATTATCCTCAACTAAACAATGAAATTATGGATAAAATCATGGATACTATATTAAGACAAAGATTCTTTGAGGATGGTTTTGGACCTAAAAATATCTCTCGAGCAGAAAATATTGAATTAATTAAACAAAAATTATCAAACATTAAAGACAAAAATAATCATTATATTGCATTAAGAGATTCTTTAAGAGCATATAAATTATATAAACCATTTACTGAATTAGTAGGAAATTGTACATTTTTTCCTAATGAAAAAAGATATATTAAGTCAAGTATAATTTTTGATTTATATCAAATGGCAGTTGAAGTCTCTAAGTTTTCTTCTTTTTTAGAGAATAAACAAACAATAAAAGACTTTCATAATAAACTATTCAATTTAGCTTTAACCGATGAAAAATTTATTTCAAATAATAAAAAGCAGATTGAAAGTGTTTTAAAAACTGATTTTGGTGTCAAATCAGAAGATTTAAAAAACTTAAAGGCATTAGATAATGCTAAAAAAACTGATTTATTTGGATTTACCAAAAGATTCATCAAAGTTTTTGGGATGGAAAAACTAAAAGAATTAAATATTGATAATTTAGACTCAAATATAATAGATGATTTAGGGGATATTTTAAATAAAAATATAACTCCAGAGTTGAGAAAAAGTAACATAAAAAAATGAGCAAGCGATAATAATGTAACAATTAACGACGAAAATATAAATCAATTACTTTTAACTCCTTCAAAAGTAACTACAACAAGTAATCTTTGTAAAAAGGCAATGTTAATGGTAATAAAACACTTCCTTGAAGGTGAAATCGCTGGTGTATATCAAGATGAATTAAAAGCAAAAGCAAATGAGTATACAGACTTAAACATTAAGAAGTTCTTACAACCTATTGTTGATGGAGATTTGGTAAGAAATCCAGTAGTTTTTAGAGCAATTAATGAAGCAAGAAAAGTGTTAAAAGCACTTTTCAGAAAGTATAATGATTTTGAAAAAATAAATGTGGAAACATCTCGTGAACTTGGTAAGTCTGGCGAAGTCAGAAATGAGTTAAACAAAAAAAATCTTGATTCAAGAGCTAAAAATGAAGTAATAAAATCTGAACTTGAAAAAATTGGTATTGTAGCTAACACAACGTCAATATTGAAATATAAACTATGGTTAGCTCAAGATAAAAAATGTTTGTACTCACTTAGAGATATTAATATAGAACAATTAAACTCACATGAACTTGAAGTCGATCATATATTACCGATTTCGATGTTTCCAGATGACTCATTTGATAATAAAGTGTTAGTTTACACAACAGAGAATCAACTTAAAAAAAATCGTACCCCATTAGAATATTTCAATGCTGAAAATCCAGATATTATAAATAGCTATAAAAAAAATTGTCTTGATTTATATCGTAAGGGTAATATCACTTGAAATAAGTATGAAAACCTATTAGTTAAATCAGTTTTAGATATTGATCAAAATAAATTTTCTTCTAGAAATTTAGTAGATAATTCTTATATTGCTAGGTATTTTGCTAATTGACTTAAAAATAATTTAATTCATAAATATAAGAAAGAAAATAAAGAATACAAATCTAATGTGTTAATGATTAAAGGGGTTGTCACCTCAAGATTTAGAAGAAAATGGTTACGCTTTTCTCCATGAGGGTTAGATATAAAAGTTCGTGATATAACACCATTTCATCATGCTGTTGATGCGATAGTATTATCACAGTTTAAAAACCAAGGAAGTGTTGATTTTGCTTCTGACTTGATAGCTATTGAAAATGAATTTAAAAGTTTTAAATATAAAAACATTTCTTTAGAACAATATCATAATAACGTTAAAGAAATATGTAGTAAGTGACATGATAATAGTGGTTATCAGTGACAGTTTCAAATTTCAAAGCCAATTGAGAGAATTGATGATTTTATAAATTCAGATTGCCAAGCAATTAAGATGTTTCCTTTAGTAAAAAATTTAGATAAATTAATTGATTTAAGAATGCCGATTGAACTATCAGTTAAAGTTGATGTTGATACAGTAAAATTAACCGAAAAAGAATTGAAGAGAAATTTCAAAAATTTAAACGAGTTATCTATTTTAAATGAAAAAGACTTTAAAAAAGAAATAAAAGTTAAAAGACCTGTATTTGTAAAGGTTAAACATCCACAAGAATATATTGAAACTTTGAAGAATGCTAATGTTGTTGGCGATATCCATTATCCTTTTGTTTCCTATAAAGTAAATCATAAAGTTTCTGGATCTGTTACATCAAGTGAAAAAATGGCTGCAAAAAAATTATTAAAAGATTCCAACAAAGATCAATTTCACACTGATAGACATGGAAACCTTTGAAAAACAAATGTTTATTATGGAGTTATAATAGATAAAAAGGGTATCAATAAACCTAGATGAATAAAAAAAATAGATATATTTAAAAATAAAAACGTTTTGAAACTAAAAGATAATGAAATAATTTTAAGACCTAATGACACAGTATGTTATAAAAATAAAGACGACAACTATGAATACAAAGTGTTTAAATCTAAAAATGGTTCAAAAATATACGCCACAAAAATAAATACAACATTTATTTCATTACTAAACAAAAATAAAGAAATATTTGGTACACAAAATCAGTATGATTCATTGTCTAATATTTTAAAAGGAATAAAAATACTTCCGATAGATATTTTGGGTAGAGCCTAATTTTGAGGTTTTAGTTATCTGACATATCTAAGGAATAGACGACCAATTGAAATCTTAGAAGGAAACAACTAATGTTTTAGTTATCTGACATATCTAAGGAATAGACGACTCAATTCTTTTCTCCTTTCTTGTAATAATCGTTTTAGTTATCTGACATATCTAAGGAATAGACGACCTTTAAGGTTGACCGAACCACTTGGACTATGTTTTAGTTATCTGACATATCTAAGGAATAGACGACAATGTGAGACAAATATGCTAGTGAAGCAATGTTTTAGTTATCTGACATATCTAAGGAATAGACGACTATATCGATAAAAAGATACAAGAATGTCATGTTTTAGTTATCTGACATATCTAAGGAATAGACGACGATAAGGATTGTCATCAATAATAAATATTGGTTTTAGTTATCTGACATATCTAAGGAATAGACGACTAGAAGAGTTTGCCAATCCCGATGAGATAAGTTTTAGTTATCTGACATATCTAAGGAATAGACGACGATTGTTCGTATTGTTTCTCCCGTTGTTACGTTTTAGTTATCTGACATATCTAAGGAATAGACGACCAAACAATCTCCTACTTGTCTATACATTTAGTTTTAGTTATCTGACATATCTAAGGAATAGACGACGTATAGAAATGTATTTCAATAGTTATATTAGTTTTAGTTATCTGACATATCTAAGGAATAGACGACTAGAAGAGTTCGCCAACCCTGACGAGATAAGTTTTAGTTATCTGACATATCTAAGGAATAGACGACACAATCTCCAGGAAGTAACTTTTTAGGTGAGTTTTAGTTATCTGACATATCTAAGGAATAGACGACATTGCTCGAAATTCCTTAAAGGTATCTTTAGTTTTAGTTATCTGACATATCTAAGGAATAGACGACGATTTATGACGCTACGGGAAAAGTAATTGAGTTTTAGTTATCTGACATATCTAAGGAATAGACGACGTGATAAGGTTTATTATCAATAATAAATATGTTTTAGTTATCTGACATATCTAAGGAATAGACGACTACTCGATAATGGACCTTGTTGCTAATAATGTTTTAGTTATCTGACATATCTAAGGAATAGACGACTTAAAGCTGATATGACAATTGATGCAACTTGTTTTAGTTATCTGACATATCTAAGGAATAGACGACACAACACCATAACAATCGCAGTTACAGCAAGTTTTAGTTATCTGACATATCTAAGGAATAGACGACAATGAATATCGAATGTAGTTACGATCTAAAGTTTTAGTTATCTGACATATCTAAGGAATAGACGACCATTTCTTTTTGTGTTTTTTCAATTAAGTCGTTTTAGTTATCTGACATATCTAAGGAATAGACGACATATGACAATTGATGCTGATTCAACACAAGGTTTTAGTTATCTGACATATCTAAGGAATAGACGACTTGTAATACTCACTCGCTTGGACCAAGGCAGTTTTAGTTATCTGACATATCTAAGGAATAGACGACCATAAATATAAATTTATGTATAGATCTAAAGTTTTAGTTATCTGACATATCTAAGGAATAGACGACGCTTATCTGAACCTAGTTTTGTTGGAACAAGTTTTAGTTATCTGACATATCTAAGGAATAGACGACCAATCAAGGTTTTTTGATAATTCTAGGAATGTTTTAGTTATCTGACATATCTAAGGAATAGACGACTCGACAACAAACCTTATCACTTGAGAGTGCGTTTTAGTTATCTGACATATCTAAGGAATAGACGACTAAAATCTAGTCCTTGAGGAATAAATCTTTGTTTTAGTTATCTGACATATCTAAGGAATAGACGACCTAACCTTTTACCAAATAGGAACCTACTTAGTTTTAGTTATCTGACATATCTAAGGAATAGACGACAAAGTATATATTTGAAAAAGAGAGTGTTAAGTTTTAGTTATCTGACATATCTAAGGAATAGACGACACATATCAATTTCGCGGTCGTAGCAACTACGTTTTAGTTATCTGACATATCTAAGGAATAGACGACTTTTTCTTCCAAAATGGAAATTAAGAAATCGTTTTAGTTATCTGACATATCTAAGGAATAGACGACAAAAAATGGAAAAAATTCTTGTACGATTTCGTTTTAGTTATCTGACATATCTAAGGAATAGACGACCCCTTTAAGATTGACCGAACCACTTGGACTGTTTTAGTTATCTGACATATCTAAGGAATAGACGACTAGAGGAGTTCGCCAACCCTGACGAGATTAGTTTTAGTTATCTGACATATCTAAGGAATAGACGACTGTTTTTAAACCTTATGACATAGTGTGATGGTTTTAGTTATCTGACATATCTAAGGAATAGACGACTATCAAAAGATACTACAGGCAAGCCCTTTTGTTTTAGTTATCTGACATATCTAAGGAATAGACGACTGGCATTCCATTACATATGTAACACCACCAGTTTTAGTTATCTGACATATCTAAGGAATAGACGACTTGGAGCTACAGATCTAACCAAATGTAGAAGTTATAGTTATCTGACATATCTAAGGAATAGACGACTAAATGAGAAGTTTAATTATGAGAAACAAAGTTTTAGTTATCTGACATATCTAAGGAATAGACGACAATTAAAACTATCATTAAAATTACTATCAAGTTATACTTATTTAAAAATCCAATATAAAAGACCTAAAAAATAGATAATTTTACAAATTTACCTTTAAAATTTTACTAATTTTGTTAGGTTATTTGGAAATATAATTTGAAAACTAACATATTCAAACTATAGTGGTATGGTCTTTTACTTTTTTATTACATAAAATGAACTTATATTTATGTATATAGGAAAGGAATAACGTTTTGTCTTGGAAAACAATAATTATAAATAAGTATGATAAATTATCACTTAAAAATAATTTATTAAAAATAGAAAATACTAAACAGAAATCTGACAAATCATTAACATTCTCATTAAGTGATATTAATTGTATAATATTAGAAAATAACTACACACTAATTTCTACACAACTTATTTCTAAATTATTAGATAATAATGTGTTTCTAGTTGTTTGTAATGATAGTTATGAACCTAATGGAATTATGCTCTCATATCATAATCATTGAAAACCATTAGCTATTATCGAAAAGCAAATAAGTATTAATCCAGAATATAAAAAAATAATATGAAAACAAATAATTGAAAAAAAGATTGAAAATTCTTTGAATGTTATGGTCATGATTGGTTGTAGTGATAGATCAATCGAAATGGTATCGAATTTTCAAAAAACAGTCAAATTAAACGATACAACCAATAGAGAAGGACTTGCTGCTAAAGTCTTTTTTAGAGAGTTATATGGAAGTAATTTTATTAGATTTAGTGATGATATCATAAACAAAACTTTAAATTATGGTTACACAATTTTAGCTTCTGCAATATCTAGAACCTTAGTTAAATACGGATTACTATGTTTTCTAGGTATCTTTCATATTGGTAAAACTAATAATTGAAACCTATCTTATGATTTATTGGAACCGTTTAGACCATTTGTTGATTTATGAGTAATTAAAAATCTTGATGGTTTAGAAGGGGAGAACCTTAGTTATAATAAAAGACTGGAATTAATCAACTTACTTAATCAATTTGTATCAGTTGATGGTAAGTTTCAAACTATCACAAATGCAATTGATATAATGGTTAGAAGTTATGTAACAGTTTTAAAAACAACAAGTTCTCTAAAACTTAAGCTTCCTACAATAATATATTATGAAGAAAAAGTAGATGATATCTATGAGTATGAGTAGGTTTCGACAAATGAGATTATTTGTGTTTTATGATTTACCTAATACAACTAAAGGTGAAAATAAAGAATACACTAAGTTTAGAAGAATATTAATTCAAAATGGTTTCTATATGATTCAATTTTCTATATATGTAAAGTTATGTATAAATTATGATCAAATGTTAATCTATCAAAAAAAAATTGAGAACTTTAAGCCTAAAAAAGGAGACGTTAGAATGATAGGTATAACAGAAAAACAATATAAAGATATGAAAATTTTAGTGGGTAGCAAGACTTTTCAAGAAGAAAATCAAAACATTGATTTTATATTGGAATTATAGTGGAAACTAACTTAGTACTTAATAGTAACTTTTTTGGAAAAACCACAATTAATTTTCATAATAATATAGCATATTTATATGGTACTAATAACTCTAAAAAAAGCCTATTATTACATGAAATTTATGAAGGTCTTAAAGGTAAAGAAATATACAAACTTTCATTTAATTCCTCAAGCTCGTGTGTTGCTAGATATCAATGTGTTTTTTTAAAAGAACTATTTGATTTACAAAATGAATTAAAACTAACAAAATCTAATCTCTTACGAAATTGTATTTTGAAGAAAATTAATAGTCACATAATAATGCAACAAGATAATGAAAATTTTCAAAACCGACTAAATACTTTTTACAATGATTTAGAAGAGGTTATTAATTCATTAGAGTTCAAAGAAATGTTTGACTTAGATGAAAAAATATCTGTAAAGTTCAATATTGATACCAAAGCAATAGATAGCCTTATTGATAAATTATTAAAAGTTTATTTATATAAAGAAGATGAATCTAAAGAAGTTGATGAGAAATCATATAGCAGATTTACCATAAGAATGTTGATATTAGAGATCTTGTTTTTAGAGATTGATTTCAATGATAAAGAACGACCAATATTTTTATTATTAGATCTTCCCGATGCTTGTGCAGATGATAATAATATTCTAAAACTTAGCGCAACTATATTAGAATGGATTGGTAAATACAATATTAATGTTATTATTACCGTTAACAGTTCTTTTACCTTAAAATTATTCAACCCTGATTTACGATCAATAAACTTCATATCTGACTCAAAGATTATCAATTTAAAAAAGTTAAAAAGTATTTTTAAAAACATAGCAGTTTGCTATTCATTTATTGAATCTAAAAGCACAGATTTAATAATATACAAACAACAAATTACTAGTTTAATTAATAATGATGACTTACATTTTGAATATAGTTACTACAAGAAGAGAATTGAACATTACTTATATATGACTCATATCTTTAGAAAAATTGTTGTAATTGAAAGTAAAGATGTAAGTAACTGAAATGCTGATCACAACGCCTTAACTTTAAATATTAACTACAAAGATATTGTTTTCCTTTTTGTTTTATCTTTTGAGTTGGAACTCTCAAAAAAAATTGATTGAAATATAGAAAATATTAAATTGAAAGCATTGATAGAAAACTATTAAATATATTTGTTAACTACATAAGATGTTTTTAAATTAATTCAAATTTTTATTCAAACAACAATTTTTAATAAGTTCTCTATAAGCTTTTTAATTTATACAAACCTATTATGTTATTTTATAAATGTGTTTTATTACATCGTCAACGTAATAAAAATATCATAGTTGTTTTTTCATATAAAATTTATAGTTTTAAATTTTTATTTAAATATAAACAGAATTTTATAAAATATACCATCCTAATAATTTATATTTGATTATTTTTTGTTTTAAATACATTTAATAATGAGTATAAATAAAAAAATAAAATGTTATAAATTTACTCATTATTTATGTAGTTTTTTATATTGGGGAAATTACTTTGTAAATTTAATCTATAAATTTTCTTGCAAATAGTAACAAATATGCTTATTCAATCTTTTACTCAATAATTTAACTAGCAAACTTCAACCTTGTTATTTATTCACTAGCTCACTTCCTGCATTAACATTATTTTTATGTATAAAGTTATGAAGACTTATACTTTTCAATAGTCTAGCTTTCTATATGTGTGGCCATTAGCATAATGAAGTGCATAATGTAGTTCTTCTAATAACATCAGTTTTTTTTCTCATTTTAACAACCTCTCTTTTACGAGTTTCATGAGGTTTAATATATTCAACTTATAATATCTGTCTAAAGTTATATATTGTTTTCTAAAAAGCATTTTGTTTATTAGCTATATCATTTTGTTGAATGCTTTAAAAATATATTTTTTTAATTCAACAAACAAAAGTTAATAAATTCATTTATAATAAAAAAAATTAAAAATGGAGTTTTAAAATATGGATGAATTATTAAATAATAAAGATAAAATTTTCTCAGTTATTGATTTTTTTAGTTTTAATTTATTTGCAAGTGATATAAAGTTTCCTATGAAGAAAATATTCACATTTGATGAGTATAAAAAAGCAATTATAAATTTCAAAGATAATAAAAATAAGGAAAATGCTATTGATGAGATAACAAAAAACACTGATAAACTCTATCAAAAAGATGTTAAAATTTTTTTGAATTTTAATTGCATTTATTACTATGGTAGCAGAGGCTCTGGTAAAACTATGTTCACAAAAAACTCAGCCAATCATAAAGATATTGAAGCATATTATTTAAAAGATCTTAGTTATGAAAAAATTAAAGATTTGGAAGAAAACATAAATACCAATAATTTAAAATATGTAATTTTTGATGGGATAAATGAATTTGATTTTTCTCTTAAACGCATTTTTGAAAAAATCATAATAAATCTTTTAGCTATTAATATCAAAGTTATAATTACTGGTGTTTGCAAAAAGGAAATAAAAAAACTTGATTTAAATATAGGAACAATTGAATTTAAAAATTCTTTGGAAAGTAACTATATGTATAGAGTGTCTACTCTTATAAGTCCAAGTAATTATGAGAAATATTATAAGATAATTCAAACTATTTCTTTTAATTTACTGTCTTTAAGAGAAATTAATTACTTTATCCATTCATTAATTATATTATCTAATAAAGGATTTGTAATCAAAAAAAATACTGATCACTTCATATTTATATGAAGAAATATTCTGGAGCATTTTTTTGAGTTTTACTTCGAAGGAGAGAAATGTGTAGACTGAAAAAGTTATTGAACTTTTTTAAAAAATAATATTAAAACTTTTTACTATGGTATTGATGAGAAATCAGAATTCTTTAAAAAAAATAAAAGTGAAATAATTTTTTTTAACTCTCGAAGTATAGTGGCAAAAGAAAAAGAAAAGTTTGTTTTAAAAGATAGAATGTTATACCTACCATTGTTACTAACGCATATGAGAAAATGTAAGGATGATAAAGAATATAGGGATGACGTAGAATTGAAGGAATGATATACAGCTTTTGTTCTGTTGTTAAAATCTGAAAAAATGGAAGAAGTTAACATAGAATTTATTATAAATAAGGACGATGATATCTTACTAGTAAAAAGAATTAATAAAAGTATTTTGAATAAACTTATGCTTCTTTTTTCTTTTAAGGAAAAAAGGAAAAAACTAGTACTCAATAAGAATCATGAATATAAAATATCTTTTTTTTATTTTTTAATATCAAACTTCAACGTTCAAGATTTAAATGAATGTATTGAGTTGGAAAGGGAAGATTATGAAAAATGTATCACATTTTTAATAGATAATATAAATATTATGAAGTTTGAAAATATTCTATGTAATTTTATTGATTTGACAGATTTTAATGACAGAAATATGGAAATTTTTTATATAAGTTATTTTACAAATCGTATATTAAATTTATCTGAAAATGATGCAATCATATTTTATAAAAGATTATTTAACTCATTTTCTTGTTATAAAACCTTTGTTAAATGGGCCAATATTTTTCTAAGAATTAAGATATTTCAAAAAGCTAACAGTCATGTAAATATTTTAAAATATCACTTAAAAAAAACATTTTATAAATATAAAAAAACATTGACATATAAATATGTCTTTTATAATTACTATTTTTTGCACTTAGATTTAATAAATACACCTGTAAATAACAACTTTGGAAACATTCATGATAAAAAATATTTAATCAATATAAATAATAGCCTAATTCAAAATGCGTATATATTTCTATGTTATTTTTTCAAACAAACTGAATACCATACATGTGAAGAGATAAAAGAAATTATGAATTTAATAAATGATAAATTTTCATTTCCAAGAAATGTACAAATTAATTCTTATTTTAAACTCCATTACACAACATCTACAAAAATATATAATAGTTTTGATTGAAAGGTTATTGAATTAATAGATTTTATTATTTTAAAGTATTTTAAAAAGAAAAAATGCGACGCAAAAAAGAATAGAATATATTATTCTGATATATATTTAGAAAATAACTTAAAAATTGAATGACCATTGATAAACAATATTTTTTTTATATGCTCCAATTTAATTTTTTGCGATAATAAAATTTCTGATGAAAAAATGTGAAATATAAAATATTATCCTTTGGATAAAGAAAAATTTAGAAAGATTACGAATAATTTCATTAAATTTTTATTAGAAAATAAATTTTACGCCTTTAAAAATAAGGTTAGGATAGAGACGGGTTTTAAAATATATTACATTTTTAAAGAGATAAAGTTCGAAAAGGAGTTTTATCATCAAAATATCTCTGATGTTGTAACAAATAATTGTTACATAGATACTTTTAAAGTATCAGAATTTTCAAAGGAACAGTTCATATTCCAAATTCAGTTGTATTCAGAAACAATATTCTCTTCGGAACTTTTAAATCATAAAGATATTTGTATTAATTATAATGGTGAATTAGAAACTTTTTTTCCATCAAATCACTTGACCAAAAAAAGAATCAATTGATCGACAAAAGTGGGGACTGTTTTTTTCGATGATGATTCACAAACTTGATTCAAAATACCTAATAATGATAGAAAAAAGAATTTTTTTAAATATTATGTTTGTTATTGCGAAAGTTGAAATACTGGTAATATAATAAGAAGATGAATAATATTAAAATATAATAAAAAAGAAGTATTTTTTCAAGAAGTTTTTGATACAAGTGAACTTGGGATGGAAGTGTTTAAATTAAAGGAAAACAAATGATTGTCTTTAAAATAATCAAAAAATAATATTGTCTAGTTATAGAAAAAAATGGTTGCATATATTTCAAAGATTTCAAAATATATTGTCTCATTTTAAATAATCAAGGCATAGTAGTAAGTCAATCTAAAGTTGCTTGAATAATGAAATTATTCAATTTATATTCAGTTATAAGAATAAAAATGATGTATAGAAAACCAAAAGAAGTCAAAAAAATAACTTATGGTCCTAATCATGTTAATAGAAATTGATCTTTGTATTCAAAAAATGAGCTTTAAGTTACAGATATTACATATATACCTTTCAACAAAAAATTTGCATATTTAAGTGTTTTGAAAGACGCAAACACTGGATTCATAGTAGGTCATGAGGTATCTTTAAAAAATGACATAGATATTTACAGAAAAACACTTGAGAAAGCTTCGTTTCATAGACAAGATCTAACTAAAAAACTTACCATCCATTCTGATAACGGAAATTAATATACATTTATATTTGCAAAGCATTATGTTAGAAAAAATATCATAATCTAGACCATGTATCTCTATTGATAATGGAATGTGTAAAACTTTTTTTTCTTTAAAAGAAGAGTGCGAAAATAAAACTAAAGCAGAATAATTTTCATAAGTTAAAAATAGCAATCGATAATTATATATAATTTTACAATTATAAAATAATAATGATAAACATAAGACCATCCAACATATATTTATTTAGATTTCAAACTATAAAAAAAAGTACTTCAAACTTTGTTTAAGTATTTTTATAAAAAACATTTTGCATACTTGACAAATTATATTTAAATTATAGATTATATTAGATTTTTTTATTTAACTCTATGTATAGAGGGTTTATTCATTTGTATAAATGAGTGTTTTTTAGCATAATGTATACTTAGAGAATTATATTCACACTTTTAGTATTATATTTTTATTTATTTAGGTTATAATAAATCATAATTAAATGTGTAATGCGGAGCATGAAAAATATGAATTTTAAAATTAGTGATGAACAACAAAAAATAATTAACTACCTTAAAGCTAATTATAATTTAAAAATTGAAGCAGTAGCTGGAAGTGGTAAAACTACAACTAGCTTATTTATAGCAGATGCTTTTAAGGACAAAAATATAATAATTTTAACTTATAATAAAAAGTTATCTGATGAAACTAATAAAAAAATTAAGAAGCATAGTTTAACAAATATTAAATGCAAGACATTTCACTCATTTATTGGAAACTGTTTTGGTGACACTTGTAAAGATGATCAAGCTCTAAATAATATAATAATCAATAAAATTGAAGTAATTAAAAATCTAGAACATTTTGATTTACTTATTTTAGATGAAGTTCAAGATATGTCCTTCAATATTTATAAACCTTTAGTCAAGATTATTAAAGAAAAATATTTTAATTCACAACTATGTATTTTAGGAGATTCAAGACAATCAATATATAGTTTTAGAGGGGCTAATCCACTTTTTTTATCAAAAGCAGAAATTGCTTTTGGAAATCTTAATAATTTTAGTTGAAAAAGCACTAAGTTAAGTACTAGTTACCGAATCACAAAAGATAATGCAACTTTTTTGAATGAAGTTTATTTTAACGAAAATTTCATTACTTCAAATCAAGAAAACAGCAAAAGAACTTATTTTATACGGTGATTGATGCATTTAATACTAAGGCTTTATATGAATATTTGAAACCTGTTTTTGAGAAATACGAAGATGAAGATATTTTTATATTATCGAATAAAGTTCAGGGGACAAATACTCCTCTGTCAAGATTAGCAACGCTTTTATCGGAAAAAGGTCATTTAGTTTATATATCTTTAAGTGAGGAAGAAAATTTAAGTGACAAAGAATTGAAAAACAAAATTGCTTTCTCAACTATTCACCAATCAAAAGGAAGAGAAAGAAAAGTAGCCATCATTTTTTCTATGGAACATAGTTATTTTGAATATTATGATAGAAATTCTGATCATATGAAACCCAGCAATCTTCATTATGTAGCTCTTACAAGAGCAACTGAAAAAACAATAATAATCAACCACTATAATAACTCAGCATTTAAGTTTTTAAACTTTGATAATTTGAATAAGTTTATTGATTTTAAAGTAGAAGAAGATAAAAAAAGAACTTGAGAAGAAGCTAACAAAAGTATTAATAGGAGAATTGAAAATACAGTTTTAAACACATCTGTTAGTGATCTCTTGAAGTTTTTACCTTTAGAAAAATTAAGAGAATATTTAGATAAAATGAAAGTTGAACGTTTTGTCATAAAACCAAGTTATTCTTTGGAGAAAGTGCCAAACTCAAAAACCTTTTTTAAAAAAAAGAAAGAATACTCTGAAAATTTATCAATCTTTAACGGTAAATACTTTCCAATTATGTTTTTAGAAAAAGTCAATAAATTTGATGACATAATCAAATCCATTAAACAAGTTTTAAAAGAAATATCTGAATCTAAATCCGACTCTGACACCTTATTAAGTTTTCTAAAACCAAAAAAAGCTTGGGTTAAAAGTATTATTGATGAATATGAAAACAAGAATATTAATATATTAAAAGTAGTTCTATTGCTTTCGGCAATAGAAAATGAAGACATTTCAAGAATAAATCAAATCCAAGAAATAGACTGAATTACAAAAAAAGATGATCAAACAGCCAATGATGTATTTGAAATCATATTGGGAGATAATGCAGGAGTTTTAAGCAAGAAATTTAAGTTCGAATATAATATAAAAATGGAAAATATAAATGGTAGAAACTATATAGGAATACTTGATTGTGTTGATTTTGAAAATAAAAGAATATGAGAATTTAAATTTACAAATGAATTAAGTAATATTCACAGATTACAGTTACTTTTATATAAATTAATTATTTCAAAAAATAGTGATTTAAGATCTAAATTTGATAAATTTCAATACTATTTATTTAACTTAAAGAAAAATAAGGTTGAACGTATCAGTATGAAATATGAAGACTTAGAAAGAATGTTTTACAATATTTTGTTTATAAAAGAAAACATGAATACTGTAGAAATAAACTTAGATAGCTTTTTAGATGAAATCAATAAAATTAAAGAATTGAATTATTTTATATAGTTTGTTAAAGAATTTAAACAAATTTTAGTTATATCTATAAAAAAAAAGTATCATAAAAGTTGACAAAACAATTATTAAGTGTTATATTGAAATTATCAGAGTAAAAACAAGATATTAGAGATTCCTGTACATTTTGTGAGGACTAAATTTCTATATTAACAGTGAGTTTAACCAAGTGTTGCTCAAAATTACTATTTTAAGTGATATTATATGTTAATTTAATCTATCTAATCTTCTTGTTTGCATAAAATAAGAAGATTTTTTGTTCTGATGCAAAAAAAAAAAAAAAAAAATGAAAGGAATAGTTTATGGAAAAATTTAAATTTGAAGTGAGTAGCTTCAGAAAACTATCTTCACCAAATGGTGAAGATAATATTATTAAATATGTTATGTATGTTAAAACATCAACAATAGATGAAGATATAAAGGAATGATTTGATACTAATCCTAGATATCAAAATACAGATCAAAATGTAAGTAAAGGTATTATGACCTCACTTAAAAAAAATCCGGAATTCTTTTATAATTTAAATAAAGGAATCCTTTTCTCTGCAGAAAGTGTTAAATTTGATAATAATTTAAACTTTGCTGAAATGATATTTTCTGATAAGGAAATTCATGGAAACATAGATGGAGGTCATACTCTTAGAATAATTTTAAAAAATAATGAGGATAACAAAAAACTCAAACATGACCCGAGTGATGCTTATGTTTTTGTTGAAATTATTACAGGAATTGAAAATAGGGATGAAATTGTAGAGCTGGCAGCAGCAAGAAATAAAACAGTTCAGGTTGATCAAAAATCTATTGCAGATTTAGAAAGAAAATTTCAGGCTATTAAAGATTTATTTACAAATAATAAAATTAGTTTCAAAGATAGAATTATTTATAAAATGAATGAAGAAAAATTTGATAATGAAAAAAACATAGACATTAGAGAAATTATAGCAATAATGAATATGTTTAATCTTGATATCTATAGTAACGATATAAAATCTAATCCACCAATTCAAAGTTACACAGGAAAAGAAGTGACATTAAAAAAATACTTAGATTTGCCAGATATTGAAAAAAGTGTTAATAAGTTTTCAAATATTATTGAAGAAATATTTGAATTATATGACTTAATTGAAACTCAATTTCCAGAAGCATTTAATAAAAACAACAAAAAGTATGGTGTAAAAAAATATGCTAAAGTAAAAAAGAACGGAGAATCAAAGTTCTTTAAAAATAAATTAGAATATAGTGTTCCCACTGGTATTATATATCCAATTTTAGGGGCTTTTAGAGCTTTAATAAGAGAAAATAAGGAAACAGGGAAATTTGAGTGATGTTCCCCACCTATTAGTATTTGAAATGAAGAAAAAGAAGCATTAGCTGGTTTTATAGTTAATGATAAAACAGTCGATGATCCTCAACAAGTGGGAAAAAATAAAAATATATGAGATATGACCTTCCAAAGGTTATTATTAAAACAATTTTTAGATAAAAAAAGTAACAGAAACTAAATCTAAAAAACAACCTTAAACTACCAAATTTACTAAAAAGTATTTATTAATTTGGTTTAGAAAATAGGTTGTTTTTTTAACAAAAAAACTAATGAAAATTTAGCTATAAAATCTTGAACTAATGAAGTTAGTCACAATAATTCAATTCCTATGAAAATAGTTTTAAAATTAATCGGTGATTTATTATTCAATATTTAAGGTGTAATAATATACTAATTAGGAGCAGAATATCTTATTCACAAATATAAACATTGAGTTTTTTTTAAAAAAAGTTATTTAATAGGTACCAAACATAAAGTAATTAAAAAATCCTAATGATTCAGTTAAAGGAATATAAACAATTAAGCATTTTTAAATTGGATAAAAAATGAATGTACATATTATTTATTTAAATTTGTTAATAAATCTAACATGTTTTATATAAACAAATAATTTATTTATAGTAATATTATATTAATTTATGAAAGGTCAATAGTATGTATTATTCTGATTTAAGTTCAACAAGTCTAGTTGATGCAATAAAAAAATTAATATCTAAAGCAAAAATATTTTACATTGTCAGTCCATTTATTACAAAAGAAGCATTTAGTGTTTTTAAAAACGAGTTAAAAGAATTCACTGAAAAAGGTGGAAAAATTAAGGTTATCACTTCTACTTTTACCGAGAGTGGTGAGTCTTTTAATTATGATGATTTGAGCTATATTTACGAAACATATAAAGAAGCGATTGAAATCAAAGTCCAAGTAGTTCAAAAAACTGAACAACCGATACATAAAAAAATTTATGGTTTTATGTATGAAAATGATTTTGACATTATACTGGGAAGCGCTAATTTTACATATCGCGGTTTATATGGAAAAGAAGTTTCAACATTGCAAGCTATTGATACTAAAATCAATTTAAAAAAGGAAATTGATTTTATGTGAAATGAAAACGGAGACTATAAATTAATTAATTTTAATTCAATGTCTAGAAAAGACTGAATCAACTTAGAACATAATCATTATAAAATTATGAACTTTGATGAAAATACAAATACCAACATTAAATTACATAACTATCAATTAGAAATAATCGAACGTTATAAACTAGATATGTTTGAAGAAACTAACCATAGTGTAATATTACCAACGGGAACAGGAAAAACGATAGTTGCTGCACATATGTTTTTAGAATTTACAAATAAAGTTAGAAATGCAAAAATGTTATTCACAACCCATAGGGTTGAAATTATAAATAATGCATATAAACGTTATAAACAAGTTAACAATGATCTTGATGCAATAATCGTAAATACAGAAAATCAAAAAGCATTGATTTTAACAATATTAAAAATAAGTCAATATTTATTACAAATAAATTATTAAAAAATTTAATTGATAAAAAAATGTTTAATGAGAATCAATTTGAAATTATATTTTACGATGAAGCACATCATTTTGATAATGAGTCAGAAACAAATACATTTGATTACATTTTTAAATATTTCAAACCAATTAATAATATCGCTTTAACAGCAACTCCCGAAAGAAGAAAAGGGCTTGAAAGTATAACAAAAATATTCAAGAACATATTATGTGAAATGCAATTACATGAAGCAATTAAAAAAAATTTAGTGTGTGAAATAGATTATTATCTATTGGGTGATAAGAGTGGTATTGAACTTTCTAGTCAAGACTTAAAAAGTGACGTTAAATTATTAATTAAAGCAGACAATATTGAAAGAAACAATTTAGTTTTAGAGTCGATTAGAAACTATATTTCAGATTGTGCTACAACAATCATTTTTTGTATTAATATTGATCATGCAAAAAAAATAAATAATTTGTTAATTAAGAATGGATATAACTCAAGCTATCTAGTTTCTGGAGATGAAAAACGTAAGGAGAAATTGAATAGATTTGCTAACAAACAAATTAATTACTTATGTGTTGTTGATATTTTAAATGAAGGTATTGATATTCCACACATTGATAGCATCATTTTTTTACGACCAACTCAATCTAAAACGATATACTTACAACAACTAGGACGTGGTTTAAGAAAAAAAGAAAATAAAAAATTAAAAGTTATAGATATAGCTACAAATATCAACATCAAGGATTATTGAATAAATCGCTTTTGTAATATTTTATCCGATGTCCAAATAATAGACTGATTAGAAAACGATATAAGTATTTTTGAAGGTATAAATCTTTATTTAGATAAACTTTCGAAAACTGACTTATTAAAAAAATTAAAAGAACAAAAAAGAGATATATATGACTCTAAATGTAAGAATTATATTACTTGAGATTTAGAATGTTATGTAAAAAATACTAAGAATGTAAAAAAATTCACCCTTATTTTTGATGATTTATGTAAAAACTGATTTGAAATCTTTGAGAAAAGTAATGATGGTTATAAACTATTTGACATTTATAATTGTGATATGCAACTAGAATATAAATACTATGGTTTAAATTTCGAAGAGTTCGATATCATAAAATTTTTGAAAATAACTAAAAAAAATGATGTTGTCAATTCAAATTTCATATTAAATAATATAGAAAATATCATCAGGAACGCAAGAAAAAAAGTTCATAATCTGCCGTATAATTATAGTTTAAAATATTTTCCGAGTTCTAAAACGATTAAAGATAATACATTATTATTTTATGAATTTAAAAATGGAAAAAAGGCAAGAGTGATGAAAATTAGCACAGGCTATTACTTGTTGAAAGATTCATATATAGCACCTTATAAACGTAATATTATTTCTAAGGAGGTTATTGATTTTTATAACTTGATAAAAGTACCGCATGGTTATAAAGAATTTTGAAAAGTTGAGAAAGATTATTTCTTTAAAAGATTTAGAATATTATCTGACATTGTAGTTGGAGGAAAGTCATCTTTTCCAAATATATTTTGTATTGAAAAATCCAATAAAAGTCTAAGAAATTACTATATCAGTAATGTTGCTAAAATTATAAAAGAATTTAAATAATGATTCATTTTTTAAAGTTTAATTTGAT
The DNA here is from genome assembly GCF_964273395.1 of Spiroplasma endosymbiont of Megachile willughbiella. Lineage (NCBI taxonomy): Bacteria > Bacillati > Mycoplasmatota > Mollicutes > Entomoplasmatales > Spiroplasmataceae > Spiroplasma > Spiroplasma endosymbiont of Megachile willughbiella. Next base: position 509,730 of record NZ_OZ187005.1, read on the forward strand.
TAAACATTTCGAACTAAATATAATTCTCTAAGTATACATTTTGTTTAAAAAAAGAAAATTATACAAGGAGAATTTTTTATATGGTAAATATAAAAGATAACAAATCAAACGTTCTTAATTGTGAAGCTAAAAAAAGCTGATATTCAAGCAATTGATCAAAATTTTCTTATAAAATCCTATCAAAAAATGTAAAACATTTCATATTAAACTTTAGAATAATGTGTTAGATTAAGAAGTTGATGGTGATAAGTAACTTATTTCAATAAATAGAAAAGACAATAAGTACAATGGAAAGATTAGAATCAATTCAAATGATCAAAATGATAAGAAAATTCATAAAATAACAAAAAGTTAAAGTTATTAAAAATGGAGAATTAGGTTCTAAAAAATCCGATAAACTGACGGAAGGTTTAGAAAAAGTTATAAAATAACTCATAAATATAAAAATCATAATAACATATTCATAGTTTTAAATTTATGTGAATTATTCAATATTACATAGCGAGTTATTATCGTGCTGTAGTAAAAATAAAATGAAATTAAAAAACAAAAATAGATATAAACTTAGCGTATAAAATAAAAAAGCTTTTTATAGAAAACAACAGAATTTATGGTGTGTCGAGAATAAAAATATTTTTAAATATCAAAGGAATAAAGGTAAGTCAATCTAAAGTTTCTAGAATAAGTAATTTATTCAAGTTATATTCAGTTATAAGAATAAAAAAATGTATAAAAAACTAAAAGAAATTACTAAAACTTTTGCTCCTAATTATGTTAATAGAAATTGATCTTTGTATTCAAAAATTGAACTTTGAGTTCACATATATACCTTTGAATAAAAAAATGCATATTCAAATGTTTTAAAAGACGGAAACACGGGATTCATATTAGGCATAAGGTATTTTTAAAAAATGATATAGATATAAACAGAAACATTCGAGAAAGCTTCGTTTCATAGACACGATCTATCTAAAAAACTTATTATCCATTCTGATAACGGAAATCAATATACATCTATATTTGCAAAGCGTTATGCTAAAAAAAAATAATATTATAATATCATTATCTAGACCAGGTAATTCTATTAAAAATGGAATGTGTGAAACTTTTTTTCATCATTAAAAGGAGAGTGAAAAATAAAACTAAAGAAAAATAAGTTTCTCAAAATGAAAATAGCAATTAACAATTATATAGAGTTTTACAATTATAAAAGGATAATGGTCAAACACAAGAGCCCTCCAGCATATGCTTATTTAGATTTCAATTTATGAAAAAAAAAAAAAAAATTCAAACTTTGTTGAAGTATTTTTATAAAAAACATTTTGTATACTCGACAAAATATATTTATAATTATTTTAGAGAGCGAAGTTATAAAATGAATAAATTGAATTTCAAATTATTTAGTTTTAACTATAAAAATGTTATAAAAAACAAAATGCTATTATCAATTACAATAACTTTTTTGATAATATCTACTTTGTTAGAGATAGCTTCTTTTTATAATTATTATTTTAATTCTAATATTTATTTCGACAATATGAATGATCTTTTTAACAAAATATTCTTTTTTAAAAAAATATTTGACATGCTAATGCTTTCAATAATTGTTATTTATTTAACAACAATATGTTTTTATATCGACAAAAAACAAGGCAGAATAAATCTTGAATTAAAAGGTGGGATAAGCTTATTTCAAACATATCTTCAAAGAATAGTTATAATAACATCATTTATATTAACTATAATATTATTTTTACTAGCAATGCAATCGCTATTTACATTAACAATTAATGATTATTTTGTAGTAACGAGACATAAAGTTATTAACTTTATGTATTTTTACTTTCTTTTAGCAATAATGATATTTTCAATAACATTCTTTTTTATTATGATATTTAATTCAAAAGTTGTCTTAACTGTTGTTAGTATTATTTCTTGTTTGATTTCATTATCTAGTACACTTAGCTCTTTTAGATATAATGACTGTATAAATTTATATAGATATGGGTCATACACCACAACATTTCAAAAATGAACGGCTTTTAATAATGAATTAAAATCAGATAAAACTTTTAATGATTTTTTACCAAACTTTGAAAAAATATATGAAAATAGAGGTAGTTTCGACAAGTATCAATGAGCTTATGGAAATTATTGATATGTTATGAACAATTTAACTTCTGATGATAAAAAGCTCTATGGTGATAACTTTATAAATTTTATTAAAGATATGGATAAGTTATTTAATGATAATTATCATTTATTTAATAATCCAGATTCAACTGGTTTTAAATTAGAAGATAGTTTTGTATACAATTATAGAAAAAACTATGCTAGTTATAAAACATTAAATCAAAACTTAATATACAACATTATTAATAAAATTATAGGATTATCAAAAAATGAACAATATTCTAATTTTTTGAATATATTGAAAGATTATTCTAACTACTTTTTAGAATACTTAGAAAAATCACCATTGTCCATTGCATACCTTAATCAATCATTTATTTCTAGATCTGTACTTGATGGTTATTTTGATGAAACTTTTAAAAATTACAAAACAAGTGATCAATATGATTTTTACTATTTCTTGTCTTCGATATCATATGATATTTTTAATTGACAAGATAACATTAGACAGAAGTATGAAAAAAACATAAAAATTGATTTATCACCAGAACAAAGTTTGGTTTATGGTTTAAAAAGGAATGCAAATAGCAATCCTTTTAATCAATTAGCACAATTACAGTTTGGTAATTACTTTTCAAAAAACAGTTTATATTATTACAATAGTTTATCGGGAGGAGTATTTTATAATACTTTTGAATCACCAACTATTCCTTTAGAGTTTAAATATTTTAAAAATAGGGATGAAAATGACCGTCCAATTAAATTAGATGATCTTGAAGAAGTAAATGTAAGTTTTTCAAGTTATTTTGCCTTATATTTTTCTTACTTATCTATTTTTATTTTATTTGGAGGTCTCTCTTACTTAAGATATAGAAAAGTAGCACTTGATTAATAAGAGGGCAGTAAAAAATCAAAATTATCTTAGTTAATAGTTTATGGATTCTACAAAAATACCTAGAAATATGCAGAAATCATTTAATATTTATAAATTATTTTGTTAAAAACCCCGGCCTTATCAAAGATAAACAAAATTTGTATTTTTTTGTATAATATAGTTATTGAAAGAGGATGATTATGAATTTATCAGAATTATTAAAATTGTATAAGTCTAGTGATGTGGAAAATTTTATTGAAAATCACTTTACTATCAAATATCTAGAAAAAAATATTAATTATAATGATGTTGGTGATTGTTGAAAAGTTCTTGGAGACAACCCATCAAATGTAAGTAATATTAATTTATTAACAAAAGGTGAAAAAGGTATAATCGAAAGATTAACTAATGGTATTGACGCTGTAATTGAAAAACAAAAAATAATGCATAACATTAAAGATACTAATTTATCTTTGAAAATTATTGAAAAAGCATTTCCAAATTTTTATAACAGTTATCAAAAAATAGTTTCAGAAAAAGATATTAATATGCAAAATGAAGCAAAAGATATTGATGGAATGGTTCAATTAATTGCGAACGATGGCACAAATATTTCTAAACCAACATTTGATATTATAGATAAAGGAATCGGTGTAGATAAAGATGAATTTGAAAATACTTTATTATCTTTAAATAATGGTAATAAATTATCAAGAGATAAAGAGTACTTAATCGGTGCTTTTGGTCAAGGTGGATCAACATCACTTCCTTTTGCAAAATATACTTTAATAATATCAAAAAAAGACGGTAATTATAGCATGACCATAATTACTTCGATAAATGTTCGAGATTATAAAAATGCACCTTACTTTTATTTGGTAAAAGACGATAAACCAATCTCATTAATAGATGACTTTGATGTAAAAGATTCTTATTTATCAGAATTTACAAATGAAGAATCTGGAACTTTAATAAGAATGATAGACACAGATATAAGTCCAGAGTTTAGAAAAAACGATATAACAAAACCAGCTTCATTTATCGATTATATAAACACAGAATTATTTAACGTAAAAATCCCCATAAAGTTGACAGAAAATAGGAAAAATTTTAGTTTAAATGAGAAACTGCAAAAAAGAAATGCTTTTGGTTCATTTATGAAGTTAAAAACTCATAAAAAATATGTTAAAAAAGACTACAGCGGCGAAATAGACTTCAATTTTAAAAATAAACCTTACAATATTGATTATTTTGTTATCCTTCCTACAAAAGAAGAAGACTGAGGTAGCGACTCAAAAGCTCAAGATGTAATGAAACAATTTAATATATATTGTAATCCAATGATTTTTGTAGTTAATGGACAAACTATAACCACCCAAAGTTTTCAAAAAATCAAAAACAAAGGACTAGATTATTTAAAGTATAGATTATTGATTGTTGTAAATTTAGACGTTTTGGGAAATGATAAATATAATTTTTTTACATCAGATCGTTCTAAAATAAAAGAAAATGAAGATACAAAAGGTTTAATTGATGCAATTTTAGAAAAAATTTGTAAATTACCAGACCTTATTGATATTAATAACATCATTGCAGAAAAAAGTTTCTCTCAAGAAATTGATAAAGATGTCTTAGATAGTATATCTGAAAAAGTAAAAGGAACATACTTAAGTTTTTTAAATTCAAGTAAAACATTTAAAAATAAACCAAATGATAGAAATGAAAATAAAGAATCTCATACAAACACAAACAAAGAAGTTGAGTATTTCGATTTTATAAAAAGTTTATCATTATCACCACAAGACAAAGAGTTTTATTCAGATGAAATACTTGAATTTGTATTAAGTACAAGAGCTAATAAGTATATAAATAAATCAAAAAAAATTGATTTTTTCGTTAATAATAAAAATTTGAACTCTCTAACACCAGTTTTTATGAATGGAAGAAATAATTATACTCTTAAAAGCGGAGTATTAGAAGTTGGAAATTATACAATGTACGCTTCATATTTCGACGAAAAAACCTTTAATGAAATAAAAAGTAATGAAATTAATTTCAAAATATTAGATGCAAAAAAACCAGTAAGTGAAAAAAACTTTAAAGAGAATAACTTAGATTTAGAAATTAAAATAGTTGTAGACTCAGAATTAATTATTGACTTAGTAAAAATGGAAAAGAAAATCTTGATAAAAATTTGCTTAGAACATGAAATAATAAAAAAAGAAGTTTTTAATGGCTTTAGTGATAGTACAAAGTTAAACGAATTTAAAAACTTTATAATCGAACCGATAAGTTTATTTATTTTATATTTAAATGAATCTTACGAACATTTAGAAGTTGAAGAAAAAAATAAAATAATATCAAGTTTTATAAAAGCAAGTTATAAAAGCAAATAAAACAATTGCATAATATAAACAATGAATACACAACCTTAAAGCAACCATATTAACAAAAGTTATTTGTTAATTCGTTCCAATTGAAAGGTTGTTTTTAATACCAAATTTCATTGATACAAAATAAAGTAAATAGCAATCAAGAAATTTTAGCAGTAGAAAAACGGATTAAGATAGCTGAAGAACTTTGTTTTAGAAGTGGTTACACAAAACAATGCAGTGAGTAAAAAGATACTTTCTTGATGAATTAGAAAACAAAAATATAACTACGTTATTAAAAGGTAAACTAGTAATTTTCATAAAAAATATCATAGACAAGTAATCATCTTGCAAGTATTCAAATGAATAAAGGAACTTCAAATACATCTTATGCAGTAAAAGACCTGTGCAAAGTTCTCTTAATATCTTTTTATCAATGTAATAATAATTAAATAGATGATATAAAAATTGCTTCTTTATAGAATACAAAAGCAAGCTTGATGATTTTATTATTAAAATAAATATTTTATAAACATAGGATTATAATCAAAAAGAAACCAAAAGCATAAGGTATTTTAGGTTTCTTTAAGTGTTTTTATCACTAAAAGAAGATGAAAGACAATAAATATAACGCAATTTTTGAAATAAAAGAGTAGTGGACAACAAAATAAGAATAATAATAAAATATAAGTGTGCTCTGTCATATGAATATAATTCTCTATGTATACATTATGTTAAAAAAACATAAAATTATACAAGGAGAATTTTTTATATGGCTAATTTAAAAGGAAACAAATCAAACATCCTAAATTTTGAGACTAAAAAAGAGTTGATTATCAAGCATTTTGATAAAAATTTATCTTATAAAGACCTATCAAAAATGTACAATATTTATATTCAACAGTTAGAAGAATGTGTGTAGATTGAGAAGTTTTTAGTAATAAGTCACTTATTTCAAAAACCAAAAAAACAATAAGCACAATGGAGATATTATAATCAATTCAAAAGATCCAAAAGATAAAAAATGCAGAACTTAAAAAAAGTGATTAAAAATCAAGAATGGAGTTTTAAAAAAATTAATGAACTGACGGAAATTTAGAAATAATGAAAAGTATTACAAGACTATATATAAATATAATAACGAATGATGAATCTAACTCTAAGCTAAGAAAAAAAATTTAAAGAATATATAATTGCTCTTATTGATGAAATTATAAGATTACCGAGCCTTTTAATTACAATTGAGAATTAATAATAGTAGTAAATAATCTTGTATTTATTAATTCTAGATGTGTAGTCAATCAAATGTGAACACTTTTAAAAGATTAGGTTATATTCGAAAGGGTTATGAGCAACTGTTGTCAAGTTTCAGCATAAATACCCATATATCATGATTTTTTTTGGATATTTCTTACCCAAAATGATATTAAGTTTAATAAAACACTAAAAATGTTACGAAACTTATGATTGACATTGTCCTTGTAAACTTATATAATCAATTTTGGAGAAATTATATGAAAAAGAAAAAAATAAGAAGTAGATATTTATTACCAATAACATTAAGCGGTGTATTAACAATACCATTATTTTCTAGTGTTTCGTTAATTAAACAATATGTGGATTCAAATAACAATAAAAACTTAAACTCTTTAAGTAATTTGTTAGATTTTAAAGATATTCCGTTGGAACCAAGTTATCGTTCTAGTTTAGAAAGTCTTGCTGAAAGCTCAAATAAATATACAGCTGCTTATGACTGAAATTACAAAGTAATTTTAAATAATAATATGAAAAAAGTCATAGATGGTGATATGAATTTCCTAAATGCTGATTTTAAAGCTAAAAAACCAATTACAGTAAAAAGTGAACTAACTGATGCTATTTATCTTGGTTTACAAGTAATGGGGCACAATGCTCCTGCAGCTTCTGAATTAAATGAAATTGGTAGATACGAAATTAGTAATTTTCATGCTTTAGAGAAAAAAGGGTATAGTGTTTACTTGAATAAAGTTGACAATAATGAATTACTAGAGATTTTAAATATTGATAAAGAAAAAACTTACGAATATGAGGGTAAAACTTATTTTAAATTAGATAATTTAAATGAAACAGATAACATCTATTTCAAATCTAACTCAAAGGTTGTTAATAAAGAAACAATTGAAAAATGAAATAGTCAAGTAGTTCCAATAAATTTAATTGCTGTTAATGAAGAAGAACCTAAAGATGTATTAACTGTTTATGATCCTAATTACCATAGAAAAACAGTCAATATTTCGATTTTGAAGCATTTCTCAAATGAGTTTATTCAATATAAACTATGAGATTGAAATCAATATAATTCAAACGAAGAAAATTTACAATGTTACATCGCAAATAACCTTATAAAAATTTATATAGAAATCGCCTTAAGTTATATTAATTTTATTGATCCTAAATCAAACATGTATAACGTTAAAGCACCTCCTTTAGAAGGAATTCAAAATGTATTCTCTCACAAAGAAGGTGGCGGTGGAGGAGCTACTCCTGGTTCATTGTTATATTACGCTTACAAATATAATTCATACTATGACTTAAGAATATTTTTATTTAAATATGACGACGCTGATTCACGTTATATTTATATAAGTTATGATCAAAATAATTGAATTGAATTTGAAAAAGACATTAATGGAAAAGACCCAGTAATTGTTGACGAAATAAAAAATACAAATAATAATATCGAAAATAGAACAAAACTATCATTTAATCCTTGAGTAGAGCTTAATCAACAAATAAAAGATTTTGTTAAAAAAACCTGAAATCTTTTACTATTTGCTATGGAAAAAATGAGTTAGAGGTACTTATGATTAAAATAAATAATTTAACAAAGAGATATAATAAAGATAAAATCGTTTTAGAAAACATCAATTTAGAAATTCCAAATGGCGAAAGCATCGGTATTTTAGGGGCTAATGGAAGCGGAAAATCTACACTTGTTGAAATAATCGCTGGTATAAACGAGCAAACAAGTGGTGAAGTTCTCTTTTTGAACCAAAATAATGAAACTGACAAGGAATTAAAAGAAAGCATTGGTATCCAATTTCAAAAAGGAGATTGACCATTTAATACAAGGGCTGTCGATCTTTTAAATCTTTTAGTTGGCAAAAAATGATCAAGTAGTGAATACATCAATGAATTGATAGATATTTTTGAAGTAAAAAACATCATTAACAAAAGATTAAATGAATGTTCAGGTGGTGAACAACAAAGATTTAACTCTTTGTTATCTATTATAAAAAAACCAAGAATATTAATTTTAGATGAGTTAATCACTGGTTTAGATTTAAAAATGCAAATGAAACTAATTAATTTTTTTGATGAACTTAAAAAGAAAGAAGACATCACTTTAATAATAATTTCACATATTCCAGAAGAAATTGAACAAATTTGCAAACGCGTAATTGTTTTAAATGAAGGAAAAATTTATAAAGACGCTAAAGTAGTTGACATTGTAAAAGAACATGGTTCAGTTCGTTTGTTTTTAAATAAATACTTTAAGGAAATTAACAATGAAACACAATAATTTTTTTACTAAAAGTAATTTAACAAATTTTAAAAAAATGTTGTCAGTTACTTTTTCATTAAGTGTTAGAAATGAAAGAGCATGAGTTATCATAAATTTATCTTCAATCATTTTAGTTTCTGTGTTTGCTTATGCATATTCAACATATTCAAAAACATATGAACTTTTACCACCACAATTAGCAAGCTTTTTATTAGTTCCAGCCTTTATAACAGGTGCTTATTTTGCAATTTTCTTATCAAACCTGAAAGACACTTCTATTTTAAAAAGAATTAAGTTTGTTGGAATAAAAAGAACTTCTATAATATTTTCTTTCATTATATGCGCTAGTTTTTTTACTCTAGTTAGTTCATTGTTATCAATTCTTTGATTGTTTATAATGTCAAAATTTCAATTACAAATAAACTTTGTTTATATGAGTAACTTATTATGATGAAACTGACTTTGATACTTAATAGTTCTAGTTTTTATAGAAATTGCAATTTTGTGTTTAAGTGTAATCGTAATGGATTTACTTAAAGGAAAATTGATAAGAACTTCAGTTCCATTAGTTGTTATATTAATATCATTGATAATGTCGGATGTAGCAATACCTTCACTAATTGGAGGAAAAAATTGATTTTTAAATTATTTTGGTTATCTATGCATAACTAAATATATGGTTTGAATATTATTAATCACATCATCATTTAGCTTTATAGATTTTGGTGGAATAGAACAAGTAGTGCAGTCTAAAAAAAGTTTCATGTTCTTGAATAATTTGTATGCATTAATAACGATATCAATAATTGTGTTAGGGTTATTGATATATTTATCAATAAGATTCTTTAAATGAAAGTAGGTATGTTATGGAAAAAATAAATATTTCAAAAGTTTCATTCTCTAGTTTACTTAGTTATACTTTTAAAATAACATTCAAGTCAGCTAAAGTTTATTTAACTGCAATAATATTTCCTGTTTTACTTTCTATTTTGATTTACTTACTTGTGACTTCTTTTGGTTTCAAAGATTATTCAAATCAATTAGGACAAATAACTAAATTATTTATAATTCCTTTCACATTTTCGTTTTTCACATTCTCACTTTTAATATTAAATTGAGAAGCCAGCGTCTTAGTAAAGCAATCTAAAATCTTTTTAATTAGTAGATGAAGAATATATTCATCAATATTTTTGGTTACTTGTGTTATGACAGTGCTTTCTTTCTTGACATTGATAATTTGTTTAAACTTATTCGATCTAGTTTTAAGAGTACAAAATTTTAATAATTACTTTATAAGCTTACCAAAATTATTTTTTGTTAAAGGAACCTTTGCAGAAGCATGTGGATTTTTATTTTCAATAACCTTAACTGCAGTGATGTTCTTCTTATATTTATTTTGTATCTTAATTATTTCTTATATAATTTGTAATTTATGTAAGTCATTAGTTATTGTACAAGCAATTAATTTTATTATTGTTATTTTATTTTTACTTCTTGGTGATTGCATAATAAATGTTAACGATTTGTCGAATAGTAATTCAAATATTGTATTGAATATTTTAGGTTATTTATTACCTATTAAATCATTTCAATGAACAATAGTATCATTATTAACAAATACATATATTTATGAATATAATATTTTACAAACTATTTTTAATCCAAAACTAGAAATACCATTTACATTCTTAACTAATAAAGCCGAACTTGTTTTACCAATAGCTTTATTTAATTCATTTTTATGAATAGCAACTTTTTGATTAGTTGCAAAAAGTCTAACTAAAAAGGGGATAAAATAATGAAAAAAATTCTTAGTTTATTAATGTCAACTAGTGTTATTGTTGGTGTTTCAAGTAATGCTATTTCTTGTAATATTGGAAAGTTTTCAACAAGAGCGCATTTAGAATCTTTTGATGATTTCAATTGAAAAACAGGACAAACAAGTGATGGAGATGGATACAATTGGTATTATGATGATTTTGGAAATAAAATCACCAATGATGAATTACCTTTAGAAAGTGTACAAGGAGAACAAGGCCCAGTAGATAAAATATTTAATTATGATAAATATTCTACTTCATATAAAGGTGCAAACTTCATAAAAAAACAAGCAACCACTGGTTCTCCGATAATAAAATCATATCGTCCGAATGGTAATAAATGATTGGACTTCGGTTTTGAATCAAGATCTCGTAAATTTAATTACATCAATTCTCTACCTGATTGAAACGATGGAACTGATATGGATCTTGATTATAATAAGGCTAGTCAAAAACTAAAAGGTAGAAACTATGTTGCTAAAAAAACTGTAAATACGCAACAAAAACAAACCTTTTTTAATTTTTTTCATGACCCTTCAAATTCTTCAAGTTCAATTGTAGGAACTAAAAATACGTTCGGGGGTAATTTAACTAATTTAAGTTACACACACCAAATGTATACTTGACCCGCAATTACTAACAAGGGTTGATTAACACCATCATTTGCCGATTATACTGATTATATGCACAAAAACGGAGTTCCTGTTTTAGGTTTATGATATATGTCAGGATGAGAAGATTTAACAAGAGAATCATTAAAATCAATTTTGACAACAGATCCCAATGGTGTTTTTACAATGGTAAATATTTTAATACAACAATGTATTGATTTAAACTTTGATGGCTGAATAATAAATAACGAAGCAAATGGTTCTCAAGGTGATGGATACGTTATTGAGAATAGTGAAATTAACAAAATTATGGAGCAATTCAATGAAAGAGCAAAAGAGTTGGAGTGGTCATTAGGTAGAAAATTAAGTATAATTTATTATACTAATGATAGTTCTTTGGAATATGACCCCGTAACTCAAAAACCTAACTCTAGAAAAACTTTTGAAGCAGCTAAAAGTGCAAGTGCATTCCAATTAGATTTTGTTAAAAGCACACCTAATCTGGATAGATATATAAAAGAAGAACACGCTGGTAATAATGAAAAAAGAAAAGATTTATATACACTATTAAACGAAAGTGTAACAATACCTGGACTTGGTGCATTTGATTATAAAAATTTGATATTTAATAAAGATAAGTACAATAGATATGACTTAGAAAAGGCTAATAATTCTTTTTCAATATTTGGTTCAGGTGGTGCTAATGAGTATGCTAAATCTTTCAAAAACTGAGCTAATTCAGAAAACTTAATAAATGATCAAAACGAGTATAAATATTTACTAATGCAACAAGAATTATCAAATTTATACTCAACTTATCAAATGGTTGGAAAAAATGGTTATCTTGAAAACGATCAGAAAGGTTTTACTGATATGATTTCGCAAGGACAACAAGATATTGATGAACTTTATCAATACGATCCAAGAATTGATTTCAAAAAATTTAATAAAAGTTTATCAATTTCTCCTATCGATTATTTATTCAAACGAAGTGAGAATAATGTTTACAAATATAGTGTTGGAGTAGGGAGTTCATTTTTAGAGAAAACCGTAGTAGCAGATACAGTTATTGATAACGATTACAGTAGTTACAGTAACAAAGAACCAAAAGAAATTGAAAATGATCCATCAATGACAACTTATTTTTCTACTGGTTCGGGAATTAAATTTATTAACAGAGATAGTAAAGGCAAAGCACTTTATGACAAAATTACTCCTTGAACAAATTCTCGCTTAGGAGATGTTATGCCAACATATCAATGAGATTTTTGAAGTAAAGAAAAAGTTCAAGATACAATTAAAATTGATACTCTAGATGGTGAGAAAAACGTAAGTACAATTACAAGTAAAGGGCAATTAGCACCATATTATGATTATTACAATCCTTACATGAAAGGTAATTCCATTTCTGTTGGTATGGGTTATGACTTTGATAATGATGGAGTTGTAAAACCAGGTATATGATACCCAAATCAAGATTATTATTGAAATATAATGGGAACTAATCTAAGTAAAAACAATTACAATGTTAGTTATTTTGTCAAAAAAAGTAAAAGTGATACAAAGTCAAATGACATCATTAATGATAAAAACACCAAAATAACTTATACAACATCAAATGAAAATCAAGGACCAAAAGTCATTGATGATACAAAAATAACAGAAATTAATGATGGTTGGTATAAAGTTACAGCTGATTTGAGTAAGCTATCAGGTATTAATAGTGGAAATAGGATTGCTAAATTAGGACTTAAAATAAATCCTGCTAATGAAACTAAGTTTTTATATTCTGTTGGTGGATTTAACATTTCTAAAAACTTGGATGCTGAGCAATCAACTAATGAAACTACGGTAAAAAAAATAAAAAACGAGTATGTTGTTAAAAGATCATCTGACAATAACAATGTAAATATAAGATTTAATTGAGATATAGACAATAAGGATAGTGATTACTTCAATATCTTTTATTCAAATGATGGGATTAATTGATATCGTCTTGGTCAGACAACCATCAATAAGTACTATTTAAGAGAGTTGAACGATAATGAAGACCATTTTATCTATATAGGAATACAACCAGTTAATAAATCAGGTATACCTAATAAAGTTTTTTACTCAAAAATCGATACAAATTATAATTATTAAAAATTTGAACACCTAAAATAAAATTAGCGATTAAAAGAGACTCTTTTTATTGTTGGATTTTATCATAGGTGTTTTTTTATGACTAACTTCATTTTTGATTCAAAGAATTGAAATATCTCAAAAGTCCCTTAATTCATTTGATATTAATAGGATTTTAAAAACATACCTTTATTAAAATTTGTAATTATTTTCAACAATTTGAAGACACATTCATTTTGATTAAAATAGAACTGTGTGTATTATTAGCTAAAGTTGATAGTTGCTATACTTAAAATATATTAAGAATTTTAGAACAAGAATGGTAATTATAAATACTTTGCCGAGGTTAAGGATTGAAACAATGCCATAATTTGAAGGTAATTACAATTATGAAAAAAACGTCAATAATATGTTTTAAAACATTTGATTATGTACATAATCAAACTAATTAGAAAATTTAATAGAGATGAAAAACTAATAATTTGAACTTTTTATATAAAAGATAAATTTATCAAATTTTAAAAAATTAATTAAAAATCAAATTTTATTGATATATAAATAAATAAATAAAAGTCGAAAAACTAAAACCTTTTTAACAAGCATATGATTTTTTTTACTACACTATGTAAAAAAGTCTAGTGGTAAAATTAATTTTTAAAATATTTCTAAATTTTAAAAATCATTTTACTTTGATAATTATTTTCACTTTGTTGTGTATCATATTAATAAGTGTATTAAATATTAATATACCAAAAGGAGAAAAAAAATGAAAAAACTATTAGGATTATTAGGCGCACTAGGAATGGTGGCCTCAACAGGTGTATCTGTTGTATCATGTGGCAAAAAAAATGAAGCTGAATCTATTGGTAAAGTTTCTTTAGGGAAAAATAGCTTAAGGTCAAAAAATGACTCAACCACTTTAACTGTTGAACTTAATAAAGATCTAGCAAGTGCAGATAAAATTACAGTATCAAGTAATAAAGGTGAAGATTCATTGTTAAAAGTTGAAGAAACAAATAAAGAGACAAAAAAAGTTGTTTATAAAGTTTCATTAAAAAATGATTTACCTGAAGACAATATTAGTGAAGCATTAACTGTTAAACTTAATGATAAAGAAGTTGGCTCTGTTGAAATAAAAATATTTAGCGAAGAATCAAATGATAGAGCTGAATTTGATTTAAAATTAATAGAAGATGCAATAAATCACAGTGGAATTGCGGAAATGGTAACTGGAAACTATGGTAATAAAGGTTATTTATCACTGGAACCAGGAAAAATTAAAGATCAAAATGGCATTATAGACGCTGTAAAAACTTATGTAACCAAAGTCTTAGCGGATGCTAATGGTTTGGGGTTAAATTTCAATATATCCGTTGATAATATTATTTCTATGGTAAACATCGATTTCCTAGATAGTAATGGGGTGAAAATTATTGATAATAACACTAAAGACATAAATTCAATCAAAATTTCTATAAAAGACGGGCATGAAAATGACATTGATGGTTATACAGTTTCGGGTGAAGCAAATGTTAAAGTTGCAGAGAAAAAAGACCTTAAGGGAGTTAAAACTGAATTAGGTGAAGTTACTGTTGCTTTAGAAAATGAAACTATAATTTTGAATACAGTAAAGAAACAATTTATAAAAGACAATCCTGATGCTGAAGGTGCAGTTGAGAATCAAGATCTTAGTTTTGGAATACTAAAATATGATAAATCTAATAAATCTGGAAGTATCGAAGTAACAAATAAATTTAATAGTCGTGTAAAACTAAATAATGATAAACTAACAATTACTTTTAGTTATAAAATTGATGAAACTGCAGTTTCATATTTAGATATAGAAAAATATGTGTTTAAAAACGTTGATAGTATCATTTTGTTCACTGATGAAGAAGTAAATAATAAAAATATTATCAATGCATTATTTGAATCCGATACTGAAGGGTTCGGTGCTCAAATTACAGACGATGACTCATTCTATTTGGCCTTAATGGATAGTGTATTTGGTTTTAGTGAAGAAGATTTCAAAAATGAGTTTTTAAATTTATTTATGTTGAACATATCAACTGATAAAAATTCTTTTACTATAAGTGTTAAAAAGGCTGATGTTTTTAAAAAAGCTAAGTTTGTTGGTGGTCCAGTAACTATTAAAATCACAAAAGAAGATTAGGTTTTTTAAATACTCTGAAAAAAAGTTAATAATAACAAAATATTACATCTAAACAAAAAAAAAAAAAAAAATAATTCTCTAAGTATATAGTGTGTTGAAAAAGATATATTTATACAAGGAGATTTTTTTTATAGGCTAAGTTTTAAAAATAATGCAACATTATATATCTTAAAAATTAGAACAATGTGTATTGTTGAATAAGTTTTTGTTTTGCTTAGAATAAACAGTATTGTGCATAATAAAGGTATAAATATAAGTCGGGTTAAATCTGTTATGTTAAATATTTTTTTTAAATTAATCTTGGAAAACTCAATTGATGATGAAATGTTTAAAATATTCTTATTATTTAAATAAGATTAATAGTGAAGATAAACAAATTAACTTTGTTGATTTTAAATAAAACGTTAAACAATTTTATAACATTTTACTTCTATATAAGTATAATGATTGAACATAAGATTTCCCCAACATACATCTCTTTAGATTTCAAATATTTAAATTATATTTTTTGATATCATTGGAGTGTTTTTAAAAAAGTTTGGTGTACCGAACATTTTTTTTTTTTTTTAAAAAAAAAAAAAAAAACTCAGAGTTTAATAATTATAATGAATTTACTAGGAGATTATATATGGCTTATTTAATAATTAGTTGAGTTGCATCAATCTTATTAGCATCGTCACTAATACCACAAATAATTAAAATGTGAAGAACAAAAAGTGCCAGAGACGTAAGTTTATTTACAATCTTGTGTTTTGTATTTGGGAATGGAAGTTGATGTATTTATGCTTATTTACAAATTTTTTTGTATGATCAAAGTACTTTGATTCAACTAGCTTTTACAAACACACTTTTATTTAGTTTTGGTGTTATTTTGATGATTTTGAAGTCAATTTCAATCTTAAAAAATAAAGTATCTAATAACCAACCGAAAGAAGAGGAACTCTAAATGGAAATTTTTATTCAAATAGTTTCATGATTTGCGACTATAGTAAGTTGTATTAGATTTATTCCACAACTTATTAAAATTATAGTAACAAAATCTTCAAAAGATGTTTCCTTGATAATGTACATTATTGCAGTTCTAGCTGCACTGTTATGATTGATAGCAGCTGTCATGATTATGAACTATCCCTTGATAGTAACTAATGTAATAGTGTTTATAATTGCAAGTTTCATTTTAACATTCAAAATATGAGAAATTAACAAATCTAAAAAAAGATTAACAGTATAATCGGTTGTTTTTGGTTGTATTTAAGAAAATTTGGTTGTTTTTGGTTGTTTTTCTTATTTTATAAGAGTACTATATGAGTGAGGTGCTAAATATGTTGAGAGAAGAAAGACTTAAACTGATAATCGATTTTGTAAATAAAAGCGGTTATTGTTCAAATGAAGAAATTTCTAAAGAACTTAATATTCCTTTTACCACCTTGCGAAGAGATTTAACGGATTTGAATTATGAACAAAAATTAAAACGTGTTCATGGTGGAGCTCAATCCATTAAAGAAAAGTCTATTTTAGAGGCAAAATTAGATGAAAAACTAACTTCTAACATTGATGCAAAACAATTAATTGCTTCAAAGGCTTTAAACTGTATTAAACCTTTTGAAACTGTATTTTTAGATGCAGGATCAACAACTTACTTTTTAGCTAAACTTATCACACAGGATTTGAATGTTAAGGTTTACACAAACTCAATAATTAATGCTCAGGTTTTAGCAAATAATGGAATAAGAGACATTTATTTATTACCTGGTAAATTAAAACTATCGACGGGTGCTATTTGTGGGGTTGAAACTATTGCTGCAATTTCGAAGTATAACTTTGATGTAGCTTTCTTAGGAATTAACGCCATAGATAAGGAATTTAATTTTTATACTACTGACGATGACGAAGCAGAGATTAAAATGAAAATTATCAAAAACGCACAGTTTGCTTTTGGTTTAGCAGACACAAGTAAAATGAATTCTAAATCCTTTGTAAGATTTAGTGACAAGAGCAAAATAGCTCTTATAAATGAAGAGGTATAAAATATGATATATACAATAACATTAAACCCAGCAATTGATCATATCATTTTAACAGATAGGCGGGTTGAATTGGGTGTAACAAACTACTACAATGATGAGTATAAAGTAGTCGGTGGTAAAGGAATTAATGCTGGTATCATTTTGAACAATTTAGGTTCTAATGTCCAAGCAATAGGTATCCTTGGTGATGAAAACAAAGACATATTTTTAGAAAAATTTAAGGAAGTAAATTTAAATAATAAATTTTTATTAAATCCAGGCAAAACAAGAGTTAATTATAAAGTTAAGAATCTTGAGTCTAAACAAGAAACAGAACTTAACGGTTTAGGTTTTGAAACTCAGAGTTCTATCATTGATGAACTTATTAAATATTTAGATGGAGTTATCAAACCTAATGACATTGTTATGGTCACAGGAAGTGTTGCAAGAGGAATTGAAAAAACAATTTATCAAGTAATTGGAAAATTAACAAATAAACACAATGCAACACTCGTTTGTGATGCCACAAACGAGTTATTAAAGTATGCTTTAAAAGAAAAACCATTTTTAATTAAACCTAATTTAGAAGAAATTTGCTCAACTTTAAATATCGAGTTCAAAGAAGACATTACTTTTGATGAAACAAAAGAACTTATTCTTCAATTGAAGAATTTGGGGGCTCGTAACATATTATTGAGTAAAGGTTCACAAGGTAGTTTATACTTTACAGAGTTAGGTGAAATATATAGAGTTGGTGTAGCAAAAGGTAAGTTAGTAAACTCAGTTGGAGCAGGAGATAGTATGCTCGCTGGTTTTGTTCATGGGATAGACCAAAAGTTATCTATTGAAGAAACACTACAATATGCAGCTGCCAGTGGTGCTGCAACAGCTTTTAATGAATGATTAGCTTCAAAAGAAGAAATACAATCATTAGTTAATAAAATAACAGTAGAAAAAATATAAGGAGGTTCTTATGGAATTAAAAGAACTGTTTCATAAACAAATCGCCTTTTTTGAACAAGATTTAAATACAAAAGACGAAGTTATTGAATTTTTAACTTCAAAATTAAAATCACAAAAATTCATAAAAGACGAAAAAGATTTTAAAGACGCAGTTTACAAACGTGAGGGCGAAGGTTCAACAGGTATTGGTGATGGAATTGCAATTCCACACGTATTAAATCCAACTGTTGAAAAATCAGCAATTGCATTTGTAAAACTAAAAAATAAAATTGATTGACAATCATTGGATGATCAACCAGTTGATTTGGTTTTTATGATCATGACAAATGGAAAAGATGGAAATGAGCATTTAGATGCTTTAGCAAGTTTATCAGGTTATTTAATAAAACAAGAAGTTCAAGCAGGACTAAGAAGTGCAAAAAGTGTTGACATTGTAAAAACTTTATTTAGTCAACCAAAAGAAAAAAAAGATAACGCACCAAAAAATGGTAAATATGATGTTATCGGAATTACTGCTTGTCCAACTGGAATTGCTCATACATATCTTGCAGCTGAAAAGTTACAAGAATACGGAGAACAACAAGGTTTAAGTGTAAAAATAGAGACACAAGGTCGTAGGGGTGTAGAAAATAAACTTACTGCAGATGATATTGCAAATGCAAAAGTTATTATTTTAGCACATGATAAGGCTATTCAAGGAATGGCTAGATTTAACGGTTACAAAGTAATCGATACAACAACTAAAGAAGCTATTTATAAGGGAAAAGATCTAATCGTTGGATTTGATAATCATCCAAAAGCTCAAAAAGTTGAAAATGCAAAAGATGATGAGGATTCAGGATCTGGAGAATTAACATTAAAGCAATTTAAAAAAGTAAAAGACAATTTATTAGCAGGTGTATCAAGAATGTTGCCATTTGTTGTTGCAGGTGGTATTATTCTAGGATTTGGTTTCCTATTAGACTATATTTATACAGCGTCTTTAGGAATTACTGCTATCGCTGATGAAAATAAATTCAAGCAATTATTTGACGGAAAAGTTTTTGATGATTTCAAAAACGCGGTTGGTTATTGAGTAGCATCTGATGGTGCTAAGTATTATTATTCTGGCAGTTTTGGTTCTGTTTGGGGAGTCGCTCAAGCAGTCACTGCTGTTGGTAAAATAGGAATGGAATTAATGATTCCAATCTTGGCAGCATACGTGTGTTACTCATTAGTAGGAGCACAAGGATTGATGGTTGGAGCAGTTGCTGGACTTATTTCTAATGGAGATGGTTTCGTTTATGGTACTGTTAAATCATGAGGTGGAGGATGATCAAGATTCCTTCCTGAAGCAATCACAAAAGTTCCTTCATCAGGATTTATTGGTGCTTTAATTGGTGCCTACCTTGGAGGTTTAGCAGTATTTGGTTTAGCAAAAATGATGAAAAATCTACCAAAAGGTTTACAAGGAGCTAGAGACATTGTTTTTGTTCCTGTGTTATCATTAGCAGCAATTGCTTTAATTATGTTAGCAATCAATATTCCTTTAGGATACGTAATGTTAGGACTACAAGAAGGTATTGTATTCTTAGCAGACAAAAATTTATTATTCATAGTATGTACATTAATCGGATTTATGATGTGTGTTGACATGGGTGGTCCAATCAATAAAATCGCTTACTCACTTGGAGTTTTAGCTGTTGGAAATCAATTAGTTAAAGACCCAAATAGTGCAGCATATTCATCACAAACTATGATTATGACAGCAAGCTTAGTTGGTGGAATGGTTCCACCAATCGGAATAGCAATATCAACTGTTTTATTCCCAAGACAATGAAGTGCAAAACATAAAGATTCTGCAAAAGCTAACTGATTAATGGGAGTATGTTTCATTTCAGAAGGTGCAATTCCATTTATGATTGAAGATCCAAAAAGAATTTCAGTATCAGCTATGGTTGGTGGTGCAATCGCTGGAGCCATCGCTGGTGCAATGCAAATTACTATTACAGCTCCACATGGTGGAATATTCATAGCACCTTTAACTAATTCATTAGTATTTAATGATGTAGCTTTATCAAAAGGACTTGGTATTGCATTCTTTATTACAGCATTTATGGTTGGTTCAATAATTATGGGTATAATCTTAGGATTCTGAAGAATGGCAGATATCAAAAACGGTAAATTAGTACTTTCAGGTACTAATGGAGTTAGAGAATCAATTCAAAATAGAATTTCTAAGTATACAGGTAATGACAAAAAAATTGCTGTTTTAGAAAGCAAACTAAATAAATACAATCAATTCGAGGAAAACTTGAAAATCAAACAAAATGAATATCAAAAACAATTGGCTGAAAAACAAAAGTTAAAAGCTAAATAATTTATTCAATAATATTATTGAAGTAAATCTTTTTAAAAAAATTTTACACATAAAACAAGTGTAGATATAATTCTCTGAGTATACATTATGTAAAAAACATAATTCTATACAAGGAGAATTTTTTTTATATAAAATTTATAAAACCAAATTGAATCTCGATACTAAAAAGTTGCCGTGCAAGTACTTTATTTAAAAATCAGCACATAAATTTTTAATTAAAATGAAATTAAACATAATAACTTTTTTAGTCAAAAAACATCTGATAATCATATAATTTTATATAACTAAAAAAACTCAAACATTAATGAAGTAATCATATAAAAACATTTCGTATACTTTAAAGGGTCACCCCAAACTACAATTATTTTAACAAATTACTTTTGTACATTTCTATTGGAGTAATTTTTAATTAATATAAATGTAGCAAAAATTAATGGGGTAAACATATATCCATATCTATATCATTACAGTGATAAATTACTTGAAGATAAAATAGTTGATGATTACTTTATATTAGTAGATGAAGTTATTAAATCAAAATATAAAAGTTTATATAGAGTAAATATACCTATAATAAAAGCTGTTAAAAACCTATATGGTGATATAATAAGAAAATTAATCAATAAATAAAACAAAAGTATCAAATAAATTTGCAAAAATAAGAAAAAACCAACTTGTCTTCCAAGCTTTTTTTGTGCTGCATTAATGCTAGTGCAAAAATGGTAAGTGCTAGCACAATTTTTGAGAAAAAAACCTTTATTAAAGGGTTTTTTGAAAAAAGAGCTAACCACGCTTATCCTGCCACTAAAAAATTTTCAATTTTAGGTAGAAAAAAATAAATTTATTTATTTTTTTTCACAAATATAAACAATTAATTGTTATTATGTTATTAAGTAATTAATGGAGGTATTATAATGTGAAAAAATTACTAAGCATAGTAGGAACTTTTTCTATAACAGCTTCAGGAGCTAGTTATTTAATAAGTTCAAAAAGCGAAGTTCAGAAAAATAATTCAAATTATGAAATTAAAGATGAATTAAACTGAAGTGAAACAAATCAAGCACTTATAAGCTTATTCGATAATGTAAAAAAAAGCATAGTGTACAATAATGAAAACAATTCGAATTTTTCTAAAAAAATAAATCAAAGTGAAATTATAAAATACATTGAATTTTCACAAAGTAAATCACAAGAAATTCTTAGTAAACTCTCAAATCAGAATTTAAGTTTGGAAGAAACTATAGACTATATTAAATTGAATAATGAAAGATTTGAAAATTCCTATAAAGATGGTTTTAATCAATTCAAGGACATGAATCAAAAAAAAAAGACTATACAAATTTTTTGAATCAATATGAAAAAACTAATTCAAATATTTTTGGTGAGAATATTAATTATATTGAAAAATTATCATCATATCAAAAAAATAGTGAACTAGTTTCAAAATTAAAAATAGCAAAAGTTACTATAGCTAGTTTAGCTGCAGCTTCTGCGATAGCTGCAGCAGGTTTTTGAGCAGGTGCTTTCTGAAGTTTTGGTTCAACTATTCCTTGAGCTATTGGGTGTTCAACTGCAGCGGGTATATTGAGTGCTACAGCAGTTGGTTTGAGCATAGCCTTGGTAGAATATGACAACGAAAAGAACAACTGAAGTAAGTTTGGTTCAGCACTTACTGCTACAATTGCATCAGGTAAAGTGTTAGCATCAACAGCTAGAAATATATTGTTACCCACATTGACATGTATAACTCCTCTTTGCTGATGTATGCCTGCTTTAATTGCTTTATGTGCAACAATTGGAGCAATAGTTGCATGAATAGATTTGGTAAAATTTTAGAATGTGATACTATATTTCTTTAGGTATTATTCCTATTATATCTTCAGGTTATTTTGGATTTATGATTTTTCAATATATTTTATGAAGAAATATCACTTCAGTTAAAAAAATATTTAATAAAGAAACCCTTACAACAGTTTTTCCAATTTACATAAAAAATGAAAAATGAAAAATATATACTTCTTATATTTTTTTCATTATTTTAAATTCAATAATTTTTATAGGAAGTTTTTTTATATATTCACAAAATGACAATGGTTATTTACAATATATGTTATCTAATTCTATTGTTTATACAATTTCAATCTTTTCTATAATGTATTTTATCTATATAAGCTCTAAAAGAATGAAATTAATCAAGTTTTCAAATTATAACGAAGTAAAAGAATTTATAAATAGTCAACTTATAAATGCTAAAAACTACGAAGATATATCATATGATTTAAACATATTACCTTTTAATAATTATATAAAATATTTAGAACTAGCACGAAAAAGATATATAAATAAAATTAATTATTCATTAAATTATGAAAAATTATACAAATTATTTTTGAAATATATTAGAGCTAATTCCTGAATTTTAAACCAAATTTTAGTAAAAGAATCTATTGATCAAAGTATCGAAATTCAAGCAAAACTTAAAAATATGCCAGAAATTATTTTTAAAAACTTTTGATGCAATGCGTATGAAATTTTTCAAAAAAATAATGCTAATTAGACTTATATTTAAATTAAAATATAAAAACAGTCAATATTAATTTTAATCATATTCTGTCAATTATAGAATATGTTTTTTTATTGTAGATAGAGTTTAATGAATTACAAGGTGCTAAGTTTTTTTTATAATGTTTTTCACAAACAAGTTAATAATAAAAATAATAATTGTAAAGTCATAAAAATATAAGAATAAGCTTTTTTAACTTTGAAACTTATTCAACACTATTTAATGTTAATTTACCAAATCATCAATATAATGGAAATAAAACCGCTTCTTATAGAACTTCAATCATTATATATGCGATCTCATTGAACATATATTTAAACATTACATTCATAATATTAGTTATTATGATAGTCCTAGTCAGGATTTAATACTTGGTAATAAAAACTATAAAACTATTCATATGAATGATTTTCACCTACTTTTTTAATTTTGAATAAATTTTTTTAAGTTTTATAAAAGCTACCTATATTCACTTTTAAAACATAAAACTTTTTAAATTCTTTCTTTTATACATATTTGATAAAATTTTTTGGTAATCTATTAGAGAGGTAACAAAAAATGAAAATTAAATTTTGAATAAAAAAATTTTAGAAACTTAACTAATGGCCATAAAACACTCGAAATTTTAGATAATAAATTAAATTATTTATTTGGAGAGATCAGTTCAGGTAAAAGCAATTATTTAGATTCTATTTATTGATTTTTTTTCTTGCTTAGAGATGATAATATAGAGACTAACTTAACTATTCATGGTTTAAAGATACTAACAGAAAATTACACAGTGAAAAATAAATTAGAAATACGAATTAAATTTCAAACAGATAAGTGTTTGATAAAACAAATAAATTTATTAAATGATGGAACAATTGTGTAAAAACGAAATAATAAAAGTGGATTTAATTTATGAAACTTTGTTAGAACCAAAATAATTATTTATTAAATGTTTAATAGATTTTGTTTCAATTTTATTAATTATTAATTTATAAAATGTAATAAATAGTTATACAATGAAATTAATTTTATTATTTATTGAATAAAAAGAAATATAACATTTTAAAATTTTTTAAAGTCAATTAAAAATAATTTTAAATACATTATTATTAGTCTAAAGTTGCTGATTCAACATTATCTATACAGATCTTCAATTCTTATTATATTATAAGTGTTTATGATTTTTTTGCATTTTCTATATAAAATTTATTAATAAAAATTACATTTAATAAAGGGTCACCCCAAACTACAATTATTTTAACAAATTACTCTTGTACATTTCTATAGGAGTATTTTTTTTATTTATTATTCTATTGTTTGAATAATTTCAGATACAATTTTCCATTCAAGATAGAAATTATGTTTTGTTTAAAAGTTTGTGTCCTTTAAAATAATTTTGTTTAATAATATTAAAAAAAATTTTTACTATTGCGTTTTGTTATGAAGCATAACCATCCGTCATATTTTGTTGTATTTTATTTGCTTTACAAAAGTCCATCATATTAATACTTCTAAACTGGGATCCTCTATCTGTATGGATAATTGAATTATTTATATTGTAGTTATCTTTTAATATATATAGTGATTTTATTAATTCTTTTGTAGTTTGATTACTTGAAAATAAGTTTTTAAAGGTAATCTGAATAAACATCAATATATGCAAACATATATAATTTAGAGTTATTAAACTTAAATTCTGATATATCTAAACATATTTTTTCCAATGATCTTGAAGCAAAAAATTCTACTTTACCAGTAATTGGATTTTTCAATAAATTTGGAGCAGTATTTACAGGTTCTTTTTTTTCACTAACATAAGATTTTCACTTTCTACTTTTTTCACAATTATCAGGAAAAAGTCCTTGACTTTTCATTGAACTTAAAACTGTTTTCTACCAACGCCTAATTTTAAAACTATATTTTTATGACCTCATTTACGGTGTGTACCATATTTTAAGTCACAATCATTAAATACTAGTTTTATGAATAGATCATAAGAAGTATTTCTTTTTGTTTTATAATCTTTCGAACCATTATTAACTCAACTTTTATAAGTTTTAAAATTAATGTTTAATAAATTTAATAGTCATGAAAGTTTTATATTTTTTTTGCAAGTATTTACTTATTATTTTATAAAATTAAATGTTTATTTTTTTGTTTTTAAAATCCTTTACCAGAGATGCTGTGAACTTTTCCATAATTTCGACCTTATTAATTAATTCTCTATTTTCCTTATTTTTATTTTGCATCTCTTTTCTTAAAAAACTTAACTCTTGTTTGATGTTTTCGATGTTTTTTTGTTTATCAATATTGGATTTTCTACCTCTTTTTTGATCAAATAAACCAGGGATCCCACTAGTTACATACCTATTCTGTCCTTGATAAATAGTACATGGTTGTTTAATATTATATTTTTCTGCTATTTTTTTGCACTTATGTCAAATGTTAAAAATTCATTTACTATTTTCATTTTTTCATCTGCAGTAAATAGTTTTGTTTTAACCATAAAAAAGACACCCTCCTATAAAAATTATATACATAATTTTTGGTGTAGTTTAGGGTGACCCTTTACTTGTCAAAGTATATTTACTGTATTTAATAATATCCATTAACCAACCTTTTCACTATTTTTTTGCTTTTTTGTTAGTTAATATTTAGTGTTAACATAAATTGAAAAAGTAAATTTAGGAAATTCGTTTATACTAGTATTGAAAAACAAATTTAATTAAATTATTAGATTTGTTTTATAAATAAAATCGTAACCATTTAAAAATACTATTTTTAAAATCTTTGATATTTGGTATTTTTTAAACAGAATTTCATATAAAATTTTTTATCTGAAATTTAAAAAAAAGAAGAGAGTTGAAGTACATGAATAAAACCATCAAGTTAAAAAATATATGTCACCACATAAAAAACTTTGAAATTTTAAAAGACATAAATTGTACTTTTTATGCTGGAGAAATTGTATCAATAATTGGTTTGTCAGGATCTGGAAAAACAACTTTACTAAACATTTTATATGGTTTAGAAAAACCTTTAAAAGGCGAAGTTTATATTAATGATAAATGTATTAATACTTTAAAGGAATCAAAATTAACAAAATATCGTAGAGAGAATATGACCTACATATTTCAAGATTTAAACTTAGTAGATTATTTAAACGTTAGAGATAATATATTACTAATTTCTAAATTAACTAAAACAAAACTTGATTTAAAAAAATTTGAGTATGTAATTGATAAACTAAATTTAGCAAATAAACTCGAGAATAAAATAAATTATTCATCTGGTGGTGAAAAACAAAAAGTAGCAATCGCAAGATCGATAATGTGCAATAGCAATATAATTTTAGCTGATGAGCCAACGGGTTCTTTGGACATAAAGGATAGAAATAACATCACACACTACTTAAAGATCTTTGCTTAGAGTATAATAAAACCTTGATATTAGTTACTCATGATCCTTATGTTGCAATTGAAAGTGATAGTATATTTATAATTGATAATAAAACCTTAAAGAAATATAATGGAATAAAAAATGTTGAAAATGTAGAAAGATATCTACTTAACTCCAAATAAATGAATAATCTATTTTTATCTTATTTTAAAAAGAATATAGTAATATCAATCGGGGTTTTATTAACATTGATATTATCAACATTTCTCATTTTCACTTTTGGTTTACTACTTGCTAATAGTATTTATGCATATGCTTATAAAGATGTTTTGGAATTAACAAACCCTTTAGGTCCATTAACTTTTTTTAATGGAATAGTAGGTATAATATTTTTTGTATCCATTTTCTCTATTTTTAGTCTTATCACATTATCTATGAGTTTAAGAGATTCTAGTTTTAAATTGCTTAGAATTATTGGTATCAGTCACACAAAACTGAGAGTATTTATTTTTTTTGAAATTTTTATTTACATGACTATTGCAATTTTATTTTCCTTCTTTTTAAATATTCCATTTGCAAATTTTATTCTAAAGGAGTTAAAAAATAAGCAAGTAATTGAAAGTAATTTCAAAATATATAATGAGTACTCATATCATTATATATTTGTGCTAGCAACTATTTTAATTACATTGCTTTCAACATACTTTTCAACAAAAAGATTAAGAAAAATAGCGAGCGTGAGTTTTGATATACCAGAAAGTAAGAAGAAAAGAAATCTACGTATTATTTTTTCTTCTATTTTCTCTTTGATATGCATTGCATTATTGTCAAACAGTTACACTATGCGAGGAGGTTTAGGATTAGGTTTATTGATAACAGTTATTATAAATTTTGTTTTTGCTTTCAGTCTTATAGGAAAAAAACTCTTATGTTACTTTTTAAAACTATTTAACAAAAGATCAAAAAGCATTTATAAAACAATTGTTTTAGAATCTCTAATTAAAAATATTAATAAAATTTTCGTTCTTATTAACTTGTTAATGGCTTTTTCAATGTTCGCTTATTATATTTATTCTACATATTCGTTTAGTGCAGTAGAAAAAAATAACTCACAAAACAATAGGGGGATTTATATACTCTTAATCATAAATTCTATATTTGGTTTAATAGTATTTACAAACACGTTAGTAGCATTTTTTACAAGTCAAGAAAGTAATTATAAGGTGATATACAAAATTGGTTTTAGTAAAAAGCAGATAATGTTCGTCATTATTATTACAAACTTTGTAATAACTCTTATAAGTCTGTTTGTTTCAACATTATTCTTCTCAATATTTATATTTTGTTTTTATGGATTTAATGCTTCGAATTTTAACTTGTTAAAGTTATTTGAAAATATAGCAATAATGAATATTTTAATTTTATTAGTAACTACTTTATTAGTGATTCCATTTTGTATTTACAACAACAAAAAATTAATGCACAAATACGATTAAATAAAATATCTCAATGTAGTATAGATATTTTATTTTTTTTATAATGTTATATTTAGTCATAAAAAAAATCTCCATATATAGAATTTATGAATAAATAAACATAAATGTATATAAGGAGAATTGTAGTTATAATTTTATTATTTCATCAAAATTTTGATTGTTTAAAATATTAGTTGTGTGGGAAATAAATATAATAGTTTTCTTTAAACCACCTATAATATTTTCTATTATTTCTCTATTTCCTTTATCTAAATTTGAAGTTATTTCATCAAAAATCAATATTTGTTTATTTTGTGTTAAAGATCTTGCTATTGATATTCTTTGTAACTCACCACCAGACAAATTGCTGAAGTCATTATTTAAATCACTTTCCAAACTAGCGGAATTTGCTAATTCATTTAAATTAACGTTTTCCAAAGCTTTGAATAGTTTTTCATCTTCAATACTTGGATCAAACAAAGAAATATTATTTCTCAAACTATCATTAAAAATGATAGTTTTTTGGGGCATATATCAAATTAAATTTTTAATATCCTCCTTACTCAATGATTTATAATTGTGTTTTTCATTTATTATCAAATTACCTTGATAGTTATCTATTAAACCGAAAATAATATTTAGTAAAGTAGTTTTACCTTTTCCAGAATCACCAACAATCAAGTATTTTTTATTTTTTTCAAAAGTTAAATTAATATTTTTGAATATGTCTTTTTCAGCAACTTTATAGCTTAAATTTTTTACTTCTAGCTTTTCAAAAGCAATAAATTTTTTTGGATGTACTTGTTTCTCGTTATAATTAAATTTTTTGATTATGATAGTTCCTGCTTTAATAATAAAAGCAGAACCGAATAAACCGTTTAAACCATTAAAAAATGTACCTGATATATTTGTAACTGCAAGTATTGAACCAACTTCTGTGTAATTATTTAACGATAAGAAAATTGAAACAAATAGCATAATCATTTGACTAGAAATGAATAAAGAGAATAAGATTAAACCTTGAAAAGCGTTTACATATTGATAAGAAGCGACAGCTTTTTCTTCGCGTTTATTAGCTATGTTTATCAAGTTTGCAAACTTTCTTTTTTCATTTGCATAAGAAAAAATTATATAACCATTTAGTAGGTTTTCAACCTTGCTTGAAAAAATTTCTCTCTCTTTTGACATTTTCTCGGTTTTTTTAGTAACAATTGATTGAACTAATGTCGGTAGTACTATCATAAGTATTGTTATACCTAAAAGTGATAAACCTATTATTCAATGAAATGTAAAAATAGCATACGTTGCTAAAATTATAGCAGACAAGCTTTTGATCACATTGAACAAGTTTTCTATGCATAAATTTTCAATTGAATTGACATCATTTGTAAATCATGATATCAATTCTCCTTTTTTATAACTGTTATATTCTTGATCACTAAATGAAATTATTTTTCTGCATATAAGGTTTTTTAATTCAATTTTTATTTTTTTAACAGTATATATTTTTAGTATGTTAGATATATAGTTTGATATTATTGATAATAAAAACGATATTGCCACTATTATCGTATCTTTTGTAACACCTTGAATATTTTTTTCAAAGACATTATTTAAAACACTAGATAATTGATATCCTGCATAAACCATACAACCGTTTGAAACGGATGTTATTAGAAAGTAAGCGAAAATCAAATACCAATATTTATTAGTTAATCTTGTAAGTTTCACAATTTTAATCCTTTCTAAAATTATTTACAAATAATTTGTGAAATGTTCAAAAAATTGTTAAGCAAACTGATCACCATAAAATAATCTTAATCTTTTTATAAATTGTGTTTTCAAAAAACTTACAATTAAATATGTGATTCTTTTATAACTTTTGTAAATCTCAAAACTAATCAGAAACATAAAGAAAATTAAAGATTTAATATACTCATAAAAAGTTGTAATCACAGAAAAAATATTCTCTATAACTTTTATCTTTATTAAATTTGATTTTGCAAAACTTATTTGCAAAATCAAAAAAGTATAAGCATATGTAATCAGAAGTAGAATTGTTAAAAGATTAAAAAAAACAAATAAATCAACTTGTTTATTATTTGTATACAAATAAAAGATGATATTTAACATAGATATAAGAGAAATAGTTAAATAATATTTAAATCAATATATTATTTCATAACAATATGAAGACATTGTTTTAACTAAGTTTATAAAAAGTAACATTGTAGATACAAAAAACAAAAGACTAAAGAAATTAATCAAAGATGTAAATAAAAATAATAAAGAGTTTTGTAAATTATGATATATAAATGTAAGTGTTAGAGACAAAAGTATCACGAAGAATATCGATATCATTTTATGATTTATAATTATTTTATTATTTAGCCTTATTTTCATATCATCACCTAGTTTTAGTATACACCTCTAGTTAAATTTATTTTTTTATTGCTTGCTAAAAAAACTTAATCTTCTTTACTCTTTGCGTATATTTTTTCAGTGATTGTTCTTTGAAAGTCAAACTACTTGAATTTTATCTTTTGCTTTGAAATGAGAAAAATACTTCAGAGACCAAACAAAATAGCACTTTTAAGATTCGACAAAAATCTTATTTGTAACAAAACATGAGATTTCGTTTGTCTGTTAACGATTTGAATTATTATGCATAGTGAATTTCTAACAACCAACTTGATAGTAAATACTTTTGGTTATTTTTTTAAACTGTCAGAAATTTTTAAAAAAATGAAATATTATAATTTTTTAAGTTTAATAAAAGAAAAGAACTGACAATAAAATTTCGCTAGTTCTGTATCAAACAAGCGGATATAAAATGGTATAAAGATCGAAAAAAAACTAATTGATGGGGTTATGCACCATTTTAGAGTGTAAAAGCAAATAAATATAACAGCTTCACTTGACGGAATATTCGTAGCATTTTTAACAAATTCATTAGTATTTATTGATGTAGCCTTATCAAAAGTACTTCGTAATGCATTCTTAATTACGACAATTATATCCGATATCAAAAGTTAAAATTAGTATTTTTGGGTACTGATGGAATTAGAGATAAGTATAAAACTATTAAATAATTTATTAAAACCTTCTTTATGAAGGTTTTTATTATGCTCAATTAGTATTTTTAACCTTTTAAAAATGGTGTAAAATTATATGGTTAGAAATAGGAGATTAATATGATTCAAAAACCAAGAGGAACAGAAGATTTATTTAATGAAAAGGTGAGAGAATTCTTCGCGTTAGAGTTGATTATTAGAAATTTAGTCGATTTATACAATTATCAAGAAATAAGAACACCAATTTTTGAGTCATTAGAGCTATTTAAACGAAGTGTTGGTGAGCAAACTGACATAGTTTCTAAAGAAATGTACGTATTTAATGATAAAAAAAACCGTGAACTAGCATTAAAACCAGAGGGAACTGCACCAACAGTTAGATCTATTATTGAAAATAAACTTTATATAAACGAAAACTTACCATTGAAACTATTTTATTTTGGTAGCATGTTTCGTTACGAAAGACCCCAATCAGGAAGACAAAGACAATTCAATCAGTTTGGAGTTGAAGTTTTTGGTAAAAAAACCCCTGAATTAGATGCAGAAATACTATGTTTAGCTGTTTCAATATTAAGAACTGTTGGAATAGAAGAGTTTCAAGTAAACTTAAATTACTTAATTACGGGAGAAAAAAGAGAAACATATATTGCATATTTAAAAGAAACATTAAGTGGTTTAGATTTATGTCAAGATTGTCAAAAGAGAATTGAATTAAATCCTTTACGTGTTTTAGATTGCAAAATTGATGCACCTAAATTCAAAGATTTAAAAGATATGAAAGAGTATTTGAGTGATGGTGAGAAAGAATACTATCAACAACTTAAAAAAAATCTTAATAACTTAGGAATAACTTATCAAGAAAATGGTATGCTTGTTCGTGGATTAGACTATTATACTGGTTTTGTTTTTGAAGTTATTGATGATACTGGAAGCACCCTTATTGGTGGTGGAAGATACGATAATTTAGTTCAAGAATTAGGAAATGTTGAGTTACAGGCTGCTGGATTTGGGATGGGTATCGAAAGAATCATCAATAAACTGGAAACACTAGGTATATCATTGGCTGAAGAACAAAGTGTTGATTGCTATATTATCGCTTTGTGTGAAAAAGCTAAACAATTCTCAAGTATTTTATTACTAATGATGCGTAGTGCAGGTATAAAATCAGAGTTCAATTACCAAGAAAGAAATTTAAAGTCAGCATTCAAGTTTTCAGAAAAACTTAAGGCTAAAAATATCATAATTATTGGAGAAAATGAATTAAAAAACAATGTTGTGGTTATTAAAAATCAGATAACCAAAAAGGAAATAACTGTACCTTTTGATAAAATTATAGAAACAATAAGGGAGAAATAAAAATAATGAGAAGAAGTCACACCTGTGGTCAATTAACAATTAAGGAAATTAACCAAAATGTCGTTCTTGAAGGATGAGTTGCCAAAGTTCGTAAAATGGGAGCATTAAATTTTGTGGATTTAAGGGATCGTTATGGTATTACACAATTAGTGGTAGATGAAAATATGAGTTTAGAGTTTTTGAAACCTGAATATGTTGTTAGAGTTTCGGGAGTTGTTATTGAAAGAAAATCAAAAAACGCAGACTTAATCACTGGTGAAATTGAAGTTAAAGTAAATAAAATTGAGTTAATTAATAAATCAGAATTAACTCCTTTTGAGATTAAAAACAACATTGACTCACAAGAAGACACAAGATTAACTTATCGTTATTTAGACTTGCGTCGCCCTGAAATGCAAAATATTTTAGTAACAAGAAGTAAAATTAATAATATTATTCGTAATTATTTTGTAAATAACGATTTTATCGAGATTGAAACACCAATATTTGGTAAGTCTACACCAGAAGGTGCTAGAGACTTTTTGGTTCCTTCAAGATTAAATCCCGGTAAATTTTATGCTCTACCACAATCTCCACAATTATATAAACAATTATTCATGATTGCAGGGTTAGATCGTTACTTTCAAATAGTTAAATGTTTTAGAGATGAAGATTTAAGAATTGATCGTCAATTAGAGTTCACTCAATTGGATATGGAAATGGCTTTTGCAGAACAAGAAGATGTTATGCAAACAATTGAAAGTTTATTGAAAAAACTAGTATTAGATTTAAAAGGCATTGACATAAAAGGTAGTTTTTTACGCCTAACTTACCAAGAAGCTATGGAAAAATATGGAAATGATAAACCTGATATTCGTTTTGGATACGAAATTCACACTTTAAATAATATATTTAATAATACAGAAATACCTTTATTTTCTAATCTTGAAGATAAAAAAATTAGAGCGATTTGTGTTGACACACTTTTAACTAAAAAAGATTTAGAAACATTAAGCGAAGTAGCTAAGCAAAATAGCGTGAATATTTTAGCCTTTGCTAAATTTGATCAAAATGAATGATCTGGTTCAATTGGTTCAAAATTGAATGATGCAGAAAAACAAGCATTAATCAAAGAGTTTGATATTAAAGAAAAAAGTACAATTCTATTTGTAGTTGATGAATATTATCGTGCAAGTAAAGCACTTAGTGCTGTAAGAAACACAGTCGCAAGCTTATTAAATATCTTAGACCCAAATGAATTGAAATTCTTATGGGTTGTTGATTTTCCGTTATTTGATTTTTCTGAAGAAGAGAACCGTTATGTTGCTGCTCATCATCCATTTACAATGCCATCAGAAAATTGTTTAGAAGATTTTGACATAAATAAAGAAAAAGCTTTTGCAAAAGCATATGATATAGTTCTTAATGGTTTTGAAATTGGTGGTGGAAGTCAAAGAATTACTGATCAAACTATTCAAAAACGAATGTTTGATGCTATCGGGTTAACTGAAAACCAAATTAAAGATAATTTTGGTTGATTTGTAAATGCCTATAATTATGGGGCTCCTTATCATGCTGGGTGTGCTCTAGGTTTAGACAGAATAACAATGATATTAACTGGTGCACCAAATATTCGTGAAGTTATTGCATTTCCAAAAAACTCTTCTGGTATTGACCCGATGACAAATGCACCTGATATAGTAACTGAAACACAACTTAAAGAGTTATCAATTAAGATAGCTAAATAACTAATAAAACGTCTAGTTTTAAAAAGACAACAAGAATTCTCTTGTAGTCTTTTTTAAAAACAAGGTGTTTTTTTAGTATTATTTTTTTTAAGGTAAACTCTCAATTATTTTTTAAACCATTATAATATTAAAAAGATAAAAAAGGGGTATTTGAATGATAATTTATAAAACGAATAAAGCTGGTTTTTTAGAAGATATTTATTCTGGTGAGTTAACGGAAAAATTAGAAAATGAGATTAAATTCAGATTGAATAGATCAACTTCCCAAGGAGAAATGAGAAGTTGAGATAATTCTCTAAAAGATATGGCTCTTGTTTTAAGTGATAAAGAAATTGATGACAATATTGGAATTGCTTTAGAATATAACTTACCAAGAACTTCAAAAAGAATAGATTTCATAATAACAGGAATCAATGAAAATAAAAGAAACTTGATTATTATTGAATTAAAGCAATGAGAGAAATGTGAAAAAGTACAAGAACAAGATATGATTGTGAGAACTTTTCTAAGTAAATCATATCGTGATACAACTCATCCTTCTTATCAAGCACACTCATATGGAGTATTTTTAAAAGATTATTCAGAAGTTGTTTACTCAAACAATGATATAGGTATTAACACTTGTGCTTTTTTGCATAATTATGATATAGATAATTATCCCGATATAATTGCAGATGAGTATCAAGAATATATTGAAAAAGCACCTTTATTTTTTAAAAAAGATAAAAAAAAGCTTAAAGAGTATATAAAACAATTAATTTGTAAGGGTGATGAAGGTCAATTGATAACAGACATAGATGAAGGGCAAATTAGACCAGGAAAGTCCCTTCAGGAGTTTGTAAAAAACATAATTGATGGAGATGAGATATTTACGTTATTAGATGATCAAAAAATAGTTTTTGAGAAAATTCTTTCTTATATTAGAAAATCTAAAAATGATAAGAAAAAACGAGTATTAATTTTACCTGGTGGTCCTGGAACTGGCAAAACAGTGATTGCATTACGTTTACTATCTAAATGTCTACAATACGATATGAATTCTCTTTATATTTCAAAAAACAAAAATCTAAGAAATATTTACGAGAAAAAAATCATTGATAATAATGGTGATAAAAAATACACAAAAGCTAGAATTGCTAATTTATTCAAAGGTTCTGGATCGTTTATATCTTTAAGAAAAAATGAGTATGATGCCTCTATTGTTGATGAAGCGCATAGGTTGATTAGCAAATCACAATATGTTAAAGAAGGTCAAGGATATAATAATCAAATACGAGAAATAATATGTGAGAGTTTAATTTCTGTGTTTTTTGTAGATGAACGTCAGATTGTTACTACAGAAGATATAGGAACAATTGAAACTATTAAAAGAGCTGCTTATGAAGAGGGTATTGATGTTAAATTAATTAAAGAACTTCCTGAGTTGAAAACTCAATTTAGAACATCTGGTGCTGATAAATATATTGACTTTGTTAATCATATAATATACGGTGATGAGCTACCTATAGATATATCTTTTTTACATAATTACGATTTTAGAATATTTGATGATGCTCAAGAAATGTTTGATGCTGTAAAAGCAAAAAATACTAATAATAATGCTAGGTGTGTAGCTGGTTATTGTTGAAATTGAGAATCTAAAAATAATTTAAATGTAAATGATATCATCATTGATGATTTTCAAAAGAAGTGAAATCTAAGTACAGACAATTATTGAATGGTTAATCCTTCATCAATTGATCAAATCGGTTGTATTCATACATGTCAAGGCTTGGAAATAGATTATTGTGGTGTAATTATCGGTAATGATATATTTTATGATAATGATATCAAAACAAATTTATTTGCAAGAGCAAAAACAGATAAGTCATTAAAAGGATTAAAAAAAATGCATAAAATTAATAAAGAATATGCAGAAGAAATTGCAGATAAAATTATTAAAAACACTTATAAAGTTTTACTTACTAGAGGTATAAAAGGAACTTATGTTTATTGTGAAAATAAAAAATTAGCAACCTTTTTAAAGAAAAAAATCAAAAATTAGATGATTTCATTTGAATAAAAAGAAATACATTTAGTAAAGTATCACATAAAAAAAGGTTTCATATAAACAATTCTAAGCATATATCATGTTAAAGTTGATAAAAGTAGTATGAAGTTAGAAAATACTTTTTTTGTTAAATAAGCTTTAAGATATTTCACTTGATCATATATATTTTGGTGAAACATTACAAATATTTTAGAATACTCGTTTTATTAAACTACATTATGTGTAGAGTGTAATAAGAGGATAAACTTTGTGTCTAACATATATTGAAATTGTTATTTCGGAGAAAAATGAAAAATAACGAACTAAGAATAGCTTGATTTTTTCGATATTACTGTTCTAAACATTTAATAATAATTTTTATTTATACATTTATTTTATTTATATAATTATTTTTATTTATATAAATTTTGTTTTGTTTTATAATAATTACGGTGGTTATATGGAAGAAAATCTACTTACTATAAAAGAAATTTCTAATAGAGAAAACAAGAGCATCAAAATGATAAGAAGAGTAATATCAGCTCAAAAAATAAAAGTTCATAAGAAAAGTAATAAGGGTGCAATATTAGTTTCTGAAAGAGATTATAACGAGTGGAAAAAAGGTAAGAATCCATATAATCTAGACTTTTCAAATGATTTGATATTAAACGAGGAAGTATATAATGATGATTATGAGTTTATCGATATAAAGAAGGAATTCTCAAAAAAGGATGGATGAAATTCTGAATATCGTAATGGCTTAAAATTTATTGATTTATTTTCAGGAGCTGGAGGAATGAGTTGTGGCTTTGCAATGGCGGGTTATGAACCAGTTGGAAATGTAGAAATTTTAGAATGTGCAGTTAATACTTATAAACGAAATTTCATAGATTCTAACAAATTTTCACATGAAAATACTGAAACAAGAGATATTAAATTAAGAGAAACTAAGGAATTTATTATTAATAATGCTTTAAAAAACAAGGTTGATTTAATTATTGGTGGTTTTCCATGTCAAGGATTTAGCATGTCAGGAAATAGAGTATTCATTGATCCTAGAAATTCTTTGTATTTAGATATGCTTGAAATAGTTAAAAGGGTAAGGCCAAAAGTTGTTGTTATGGAAAATGTTGAGGGTCTTAGAAATATACTTGGTGGAAAAGTCGAGAAGAAGATCTTAAGCGACTACAAAGACATTGGTTATAAAATTTCAGCCCATACAATCAATTCTGCTGACTTTGGTGTAGCACAAATAAGAAAACGTGTTTTTTTTATAGCAAATTGCTTAGACCAAGTTAATTTATTTCCTAAACCAATTCTAGAAAAACAAAATTATAAAACTTTAGGTGAAGAAATTGAAAGATTTTTAGAAATGGAAGAAAAAAAAGAAAATAATCATATATTTACAAAACATAGTCAAAATATGAAAACAAAATTATCACAAGTTCCAGAAGGTAAATCCCTATACAAAAATTATTCGGATGCCTGAAAAAAATCTCCATGAGAACAACCATCATGCACGATCAAAGAGAATCATGGTGGTGTTAATATTCATCCTAAGTTACCTAGAGTTCTAACTCCAAGGGAAATGGCAGCACTACAATCATTTCCTGATGATTTTGTATTTGAAGGTGCCAAAAAATGACAACTTGTTCAAATTGGTAATGCTGTCCCACCATTAATGGCCAAGGCAATTGCAACCGCTATCCTAAAAATGTTGAAATAAAGTTATTAAATAACTTTATTTTTTTGTTTATAATAGAATAAATGGAGAGTAATATATGAAAAATAATAGTAAAGAAATCAAGATGACTTATGCTACTTTGGAACAGTATGCAAGTTTTCCTTCTAATGACTATTTGATGTTGTGCGAGTTAATTGATAATTCAATTTCAAGTTATATAAACCAAAAACACAACCCTAGTGGTGATGTTAGTGAGTTAAAAATTGAAATTAATATTAATAGGAACAACATAAACAATAGCTGACTAGAAATAATCGATAATGCTAATGGAATGAATTATAGCCAATTAGATAAATGTTTAGAGTTTGGTGATAAAAACAAAGAAGCAAAAGATTCACCTTTAAATATCTATGGAGTTGGTCTAAAACAAGCTAGTTTTTTCTTAGGTAAAAAATTAAGTATTTTAACCTTTTCAAAAAGTACTAATCAAGGTTTGAAAACAATAATTGATATCGATGAAATTAAGAGAAGTGATGATCAAGTCGTTAGATATGATATAGGAACCGTAGAAGGTAAAATCGTAACTTCTTCTTTTGAAAGTCAGTCAGGTACAAGAATAAAGATTGAAAAATTAAGAAAAGGAAAATTGACTAAAACTAAATTAGAGAGTATGGTTAGCAATTTAAGAACAAAATATTATTTTTATTTATTAAATGGTATGTCAATTAATGTTAATTTAGAAGAAAAGAACAAGATTACTTTAAAAGAAAATATAAAACCAAGTTTACCTTTATTTGATAATACTTCAATATTTTTAGAAGAAGCACAAAAACATGATATTTTAACTGGAAAATCAATTAAAGATTTTATTAAATATATAATTGATAAAATTCAGTTATCTAAAACAATTTCCGAAGAATCAAAGGAAGATTTTATTAATAAAATAAGGAGAGGTGAAAATCTCGTTTGAGATATTGATGAAACAATACTCAATGGAATAAAAATAAGTGGTAAAATCGGTATACTAGCTCATAAAGATATTAGCAAGCATATACTTGGTTTTAGTCAAACATATGTTAAGTATTACGGTTTCACTTTATTTCAGGCTAATAGAGCCATAATGTCTGGACCTAATAACAAAGAACTTGGTATGTCTAATTACATTGAAAATATTTTTGATGATGACATTAGTGGTTCGAATAACCACAAAAGACGTTGATTTGGTTATATTAATTTAGACAATCTATACGATGCTAAGAACGAAGATGGCGACCGTATTTATTTAGACCTAACTTCAAACAAGTCGGGAATACAATGATTAGATGAAGAAGCTAGACTAAAGTTTAACGAAGTTTTAAAAAATCACATAGAAAAATATGACTTAGTTTTTAGAACTTATTTTAATGCACAAAATGAAAGTCTTAAGGTCTCAAATAAAACATCTAACAAAATAACTGAACAACTTAATAATTCAATGAATAAAAATATTGTGACACTTTCTGAGATAGATAATAAAAGTTTAGAGGCTAATTACATAGTAAAACTTTTAAAAGATGATTCTAAAAGAGTAAATATAAAAATAAATATAGTAACTAAAATGAAGAACGAAGATAAACTGTTCGATGTTTTTTGAAAAGACATTGATAGTTGTGTGTTAAGTTTAAACTCCAAACATCCAATATGATCACCAATTGTCGGTGAAGAAATCTATGATAACATTATGATTGAAATGCATAAGTTTGCGATTGTGATTGCATTAACAGATTTTGTTGTTTTGAAAAAAGAAGAATTTGAAGTTCTTAAAAAAGATGAGAGAAGTATTTTTAATGACCTTGACATTTTTGAAGTGGATAACCCAAACTCAATATCAGATATTTTTTCTTATATATCAAATAGAATTTGTTTAGTTGAATAAGAAAATTAAAATTGAGTTTGGGTTTGAAAACAAGCCACCAGAATATCCTATTAATGACCCCAAGAATATAATTCAACTTCTAGAAACTAATAACAAGGTTTTAGTTTTCGGTGATGTGCAATCAGGTAAAACTAAAAATATTTTGAGTTTGATAGAAATTTCACTTTTCTCTAATAAATATGATATAGTGGTTTTATTTGGAGGTACTTCCAATTTACTATTGAGTCAAACACAATCAAGGTTCAATACTTCCAAAACCCAAAAAGATGGATTAGTATATTTAGATAAAAAAAATATTGAAGATTGTAATTTTGACTTATTGTTAGAAAATAATAAAACTATTTTTATAAATACAATGAAGGAAAGAACTAATTTAACTAAGTTATTTGAAAAGTTAAACGTTTCAGCTATAAAAGACAAAAGACTTTTAGTTATTGATGATGAATCTGATTTTGGTTCTGTAAATACATCTAAAACAAACGAAGCAAAAGCAGTTTTTTCGACTATTAGAAAAATTTTAAACTTGAGTAATTTTAATAAATATTGTATGTTTACTGCCACCCCTTATGCAAATATTGTAAATTCTCTAAGTGATGATTTGAAAGCAGAAGTTGTATATTTTTTGACACCACCATCAACATATAATGGTCTAGAGTTTTTTAAGAAAAATAACTATATCTATAAAGAAATTGAAAATATAAAAAATTCTGATTTAAATGAAAAAGAGATCTGAGACATCGTAATAAGAGTGATTAAATATTTCTTAGTAATGAATGCGGGATATAATGTTCTAGAAGAGAAAAAAAAGTTTGAGTTAGTTTTCAATATTAATAGAGAAAATAAAAAGCAAAAGTTTCAAATGTTACTAATAAATGATTGTCTTCAAGAACTATCAAATTATTTATCTTTCTTCAATTGAAAAAAGTACTTTAAGGATGAGTTAGAACTCTTAAGAATAAGAACCGATTTGATAGTTGATGAAGATTTACTTTACAAAGAGATTTTATCAATCTACGAGGAATTAAAGAGAGAAGAAAATCAAATATTATTGAATAATAATGAAACTAACGAGTATGTTTCAGACGGATCTCAGAATCGAATAATTATAGGCGGTGACTTGATTTCTAGGGGATTTACATTCAAAAATCTTTTGATGGAGGTTATGTGTAACGTTCCTAACGGAAAAATAAGTGCCGACACCCATGCGCAAAGAGCAAGATGGTTGGGTTACCGTAATGACTATTATAAATATATGATTATTTTTATGCCTAAAAATTCTATACAAGCATATAACGAAATAATAGAACTAAATACATTTATGAAAAATGAAGCTATAGATAACAAATTAATAGTAGATAATATACTTATCGAGGAATTAAAAAATATGATTTTTCATGTAATAGATATTACGGGAGGAGTAAAAAAATGTTAGATTATGATGTTATTAATGAAAATCAAGAATTGAAGTTAAAGTTGATTAGAAATAATTTAGACGAGTATTTAATTATATATTGAAATGAAGAGAAGAACTTTAAAAATGAAGTTTATGAGAAATACAAATATTGAGAATATCATTCAACTATTGCTAAGGTAGAAACTGAAGAGGAAATTAAAATCTTAAATTCAGAAATTATAAAAATTTTAAAAGTAAATGATAGAAATTTACTTGATGTTAAAATGACTAATAATCTATTTAAAATTATCGAATCCATAAAGAAAAATTACAAACTATTATCATTACACAATATTATTAAAGAATGTGAAATGATATTTGAAAAACAAAAAAGAATTTTGGAAGAAAAAAAACTAATTGGTTACTTAGGAGAATTTGTATTTTTAGAGAAGGCTATGGAAATAAGTAACTCAGCAGAGTATTGATTTCATCATAACGATTTGATGGAATATGATTTTTATATTAAAGAAAAAAATGCATATTTAGAGGTTAAAACAAACAGTAGTTACAAAGAAGAATTCTTAGTAAAGTTTGATCAAATAAAAAATCAAAATCCCTATATTATAGGTGTTACATTCAAACAAGATGACAATGGTGTGAATCTTATATACTTCCTTGACAAGTTTAGACATTCAAAAAATGATTTTCTAAAAGACAAGATAGAGGAATTAGAGTCAATTGTTGATAAGTTTCCGAAGGTATTAGATTACAAAATAAATTTGAAAGATGTACATATAGATGTTTTTGAGAAAACAGATCTACCGTTATTGAAAGTAGAAAATTTAGATAGCCGTATTTTTGACATTACTTACAAATTTAAAGCTGATAAAGTAAAAAAATACTCGCTAGAAGAGTTTATAAAAATAATCATCTAATTTAGAATAGGGGTGGATTAAAGTGAGCAATAGATTTATTATTGATGGCGATGTAATGATTTGATATCATGCTAAAAGGATAGTTGACAAATCAAGACAGTTTAAAAATGAAGATAAAGATACAAATAATATGAAATCCCCAACTTTACCTAAAAATGAGTTGGAAAAATTTATGAATTTTTTTAATGTCCAAACTATTAATTTATCAAAAGAAAATGTATTTCAAGTTGTGGGTGAATTTTATATTGATATAGATAAATTCTGACAGCATATAGATTATATAAAAGCTAAAT
Organism: Spiroplasma endosymbiont of Megachile willughbiella; assembly: GCF_964273395.1. Lineage (NCBI taxonomy): Bacteria > Bacillati > Mycoplasmatota > Mollicutes > Entomoplasmatales > Spiroplasmataceae > Spiroplasma > Spiroplasma endosymbiont of Megachile willughbiella. The sequence goes on from NZ_OZ187005.1 coordinate 552,543, forward strand.
TTCACAATAGTTTATTTCAAGGAAACGCTTTTTCTTTTGAAAAACTAGAAAATTTTAAACAAAAAACGTTATTGGGTACGATTTCATTCGGGCTAAGAGCGGGTTACAGAAAAGAATTCACATTGAATTTTGGAAAAAAAAGTCCTATGCGTAATGGTCCAAAAATTACTTATGATGATAAGTTGTTTGAAAACTTTATCTTTGGCGGATTTTTTGGCGGAGAATATAATGGTACAAATTATAATTTTGTTACATTGAGAATAAATAGAGTAACACGAGAGATAGATCACGTTGTCGATGATGTATTACTGGAGAAAGCACTAAGTGATTTATATATTTATAAACAAGACACTACAAACCAAAAGCTCTTAGATTATATAGATGAACATAATCTAAGTACTGTTGAACAAGATTTATTAACAATAACTCGTGAAAGAGATTTAAGTGTGAAACACAATAAATTACAAAATTTTTTAAATAGTTTTATGATTTTGAAAGGTTTTAAAACTTTTATGGAATATAACCAAGTTATAGATTTATAAGCTCATAATAATGAAAAAAATATCATTTTTGAAATTAAAACATCTCAAAAGGAAGTATATAAAGCTATTGGTCAATTGTTATCATATCAATTTCTAGTAAATGAATATGTTGAAAAAATAATCATAACTGATGAAAAATATGTGTTTTCAGATCATATTTCAAAAGCTTTGGATAAATATGAAATTAAATATTATCATATCGCTGATTACGTAAAAGATTTTATCTAGTCTATCATCTTAATAAAAACTTGTTGTTTGGGGTGTATTGTAATTCAGATTTTTCCTTTAGAGTTTTTTATTTTTAGACTTTTTTATAATTTGTAAATCCGGATTTTAATGGAATTTTCAAAATTTTAATTTACAATAAAAAATAAACATTAAATAAACAATTATTCTTATTTGTTCAAAAGTTATTTTTAATTTCCTTAAGATTTTATAAGCAAAATTTTTTTTAGTACTAGATATACCTTGTTAAATTAACATCGTTAGGTTTATAAGGTTTGTTCACTGATTTACAAACTTTTTTAACGATAAGATAAAACTACTATAATTTAGTTTAAAAAATTATCAATGAACAAATATTTTAAAAAAACAACTAATAAGGTTGTTTTTTAATTTCTATTTGATATAATTTCATTGTTTTATAAAAGGAGTAATTAAAATTATGAAAAAATTATTAGCAATATTAGGTGGCTTAACTGTAACGGTTTCACCAACAACTTACATGATTTCTTGTGGAAGTAAAAACAAAGAAGCAAACAATAGTAATGGTGATGAAGGTGCAACAGATAGTACTCAAAACACCTTAAAATTAATCGAACAATTTAAAAAAGAAGTAAATGACATCATTTCTAAACAATTTAATGATTCTATCAAAAATATGTTTGAACTAGAAGGTGACCAATCATCTAAGAATAGTTTCTTAAAAAACGATATATTGAAAGATGTACAAAAAGGTGAAACTGAAAAGCCCACTTTAACTAATGAGCAAAAAATCAGTTTAACTAAAGATTTAGAGTCTAAAATAAATATTGAAAATATCAAAAGTGAACTTAATCGTTTAAAAACAAATTCAGAATATGATATTTTATTAAAAGATTTAGATAACGTATACAAGGAAACTTCAATAGATTGAGATACTTTAAGAATCAAATATAACACAGAAAGTATTACCATATCCAATGTGGTATTCGATTTTTCAATAGTTACAAATTATAAAAGTATTGATTTAGCTACTGAAACTTATGATACAAAATTAAAATTCGTGTATTCTCAGTCAAATAATGAGAACATTATCAACTGAGGTAAAACTGCGTATGACGAAATCAAAAATACTTACTTGTTTAGTGGTGGAAAAAGTATTATAAATTCAGATTTAATGGATAATGATGATAAAAATAAAATATTCTCTGACAACTCTGATAAATATGCAAAATATATTAATGATGTAAATAAAGGTATGGCCGCTGATGTTATTGGAAAACTAAAGAAAATAGATGATAATCAAGGTAATCAAGCTGTTAAAGTAGAGTTTTCTGCTAATGAAGATATATTTAAAAGCATAAAATGAGATGCATCTTTAAAAATGAAAGAACAAGAAAACGGAACTTGAATAACAAATGACGGTGAAATTTATAAATATATATTTAAAAACGAGTCTAAAATTGAGAAAAAAAATTTAGGTAGTTCTTCTATTGATGTTGAAAAATCTATATATGAGAGAGTTAATAAAAATTACAAAAGCATGATCGATTCTTATAAAAAGGATGTTGAAAATGTATTGAAAGCAGCGAACAAGAGTAACGAACTTGAAAATATAAAAATTACAAGTTCTTCTAAACTTGGTTATATGACTTTAAAAGGTTTAACACTAAAAATTAGTAATTATACTCATGAGTTACCAGATCTTGATTTATTAACTGCTTTTAGTGTTGATGGAAAAGAAAATTTATTCGAAAAAGATAATTTGAATATGGATTCTTCAATAAATTTAGCAGCAATATACCACAATGTTGTGAAAGGTGTTGAAAGCTTCCATAAAGTTTATGGAATTCAAAAACCAACTGATAGCAACACTTTATCTGCATTTACTGGTAAAACAGACGGAATTAATAATTCATTGTGAGATAAGTTTAAAGAAATAAACAACGGTAGGGATATGAATTACTACTCAAGAAATGGGAATTGAGTTTCTAATTACACTAATCTTTCAGAACCAGCTCTTGCTGAATATAGAACTCGATTATTAAAAGATGGTGAACAAAAAGACTTTAAATTCGCTTTTAAAGATCCTGGTTATAGCAAAAGTGATAGAGCTTATTTTGCCCTTAATGATAAAGGGATAGTTATAAAAGAATTCACTAATGGTTTGAGATATGCACCAGTAAATTTAGAATTTGAATTAGACTTTGTAAAAATTAAATTTGATATCGGAACTCTATTTAATAGAACTGCAACTGTATTTGAAAAAAAATAATATCTTTAAAAAACATATCTTTTATAATCAAGATATGTTTTTTTGTTTGTTTAAGGAAGAAAATATTATTTAAAAGCTAGTTAACTATAATTCTCAATAATTTTCTAAGAAACAGGACATTATTATAGGGATTAATGGATTAAAAAAAATATGGTAAAAAAGGCTAAAAGATAATAGAATATCTATTTGAATGCATTTAAAATTCAAGGCATTCTAAAAAAATGATTTTAGATTCTCGAATAGTCATTAATAAAATTATATAGCGTACTTATTAGACAAAGAAGCACTAATGATAATGACTTATATAATGAATCAAATCTACTACCATCATACGAAAAACAATTTTATATTTATAGAAAATGTATAAGGTAATGAACCAAATTTTAACATTCTAGTCATAGGTTGTTGTGTTTTGACATTAAACATAATTATGATAGTTATAATAAATACTAAAACAGAAAGATCGATATTAGCAAGTCGGACACTTAGCAGGGGCCATTATAATAATAAATATGATACTGATTTTATGATTAATCTTGTAAAAGAATACGGGAGACGCTATTTAGTTTCTAAAAATTTAATATCTTATGAGTTTAATGATAAATCATCATATTTTAAAATGTTAGAAAATATAAAAGAAACAATACTAACGGTTTCTGGAACTATTAGAGTAGCTGCAAAAGATTTTAAAAAAGACATAGTGGATAAAGTTTTTTATATCATTGATGAGTTCATTGAAGTTGATAGACATAAACCCAAAGATAATAAGTGTTTTTATAAGTTCGAAGTATTAGAAGCCGAAAAACAAAGTTCTTGAGATTCTGATTCATCTTCAAGAGAAGAATTTATCAAAAAAAATAATAAACATGTTGCAAATGATGATTATCATAACTGATAATTTATCTTTTTTCTGTAAAACCATTTAATAAATGGTTTTTTATTTTATTGAAAATAATATTCATCATTTGTTGATTTTTTAATATAAAAGTCCAACTTAAAAATATTTCTTTCATTTTGATTGTTAAATATAAGGCCTATAAAACCTACCTTTAAAGATAATGTAACTAACTTATAAGTTGTTAAACTTTTTAACTTGTCTTTCAAAAGTTGTTTTTTTTTTTTTTTTTGTTACTATGAAAAAGGAAATCATGAAAGGAAACATAAGTATGAAAAAGTTATTAAACATTTTAGCAACAATTTCTTTAGCAACAATTCCCTCATTAACAACTTTATCTTGCAGCACAAAAAATACTGCAAATAAACCAGTTAATCCAATAGAGGATAAAGATTATTTAAAAACAATCGAAGAATTCAAAAGAGAAGTTAATTCAATGGTGTCTAGCGAATTAATGAAAGCTAATGAAAAACTAATTGAACTTACAAAAGATGAAAATAGAAATAAATTTTTGAATAAATCAAATATTACAACTTTTGCAGGTAAAGAAAATACATTAAATAAAGAAAATAAGAATAGTTTATTAGTAGACTTAAATAATAAATTATTTATCCAAGATATAAAAAGTAAACTTAACACTATCAAGAATGATACAAAGTACAACATTATTTTAGATGGTGTTGATAATTTATTTGATAAATTAGAAATAAGTTGGAATACTTTGAACATAACTTACAAAAATTATGAAAGAGATACAAGCACATCGGAAAATAAGGAAAAGGGGTTTGCATCAAATGTTAAACTTAATTTCGCTTTAGTTATTAATTACAAAGATAAAGAGGGTGTTTTAGAGGAACATAAAATTGATGGTTCGTTTATTTATTCGCTAACTAATGATGAAGCTATAAAATATTTTGGTGAAACTACAATAAAAGAATTAAAAAATAAGTACTTCATTGAATCTAATAAAACAAAGAAAAATTCATTATTAGATGCATCAGCTTTGGGGTTAGATTCTAAAAAAGATAAATTTTTCAATAAGGATTCTCTTGTTGCAAGTTATTTCAATAATGAGTCTTTTAAAAATGATTTGCTAACATTTATCAAAAATGATCTAAGCTCAACAAAAAATAATGAATTTATTCAAAGACTTGACCTATCGTTTGCTTCTAACATAGATACTTTCTCAAAAATTGATTATCTTGTAAAATTACAAAATAAATCACCTAAATCCTATGCATGAAAAGATGAAAAAGATAATGGTAAAGACATATATGATTTCATTTTTAAAAAAGAGTATGTAGAACCTAAATCAGATTCTTCAAATAATAATGATAATAAAATACCTACTTTATATAAATATTTGTCTGGTGAAACAACTTCTATGTTAAAAAAATATAAGGAGGATTTGCAAACATTTATAAACAATTTAGATTATTTTGATCAAGCTGAAAAAGAGAAACTTTTGACAAAAGATTTATCTTGCACATCTAAATTAGGATATGTCAACTTAAAAGGTCTACAATTTAAAATTGGTAATGATTATTCTCAAGAACTACCTGAGTTTAGAATTTTAACAGGATATGCAGTTGATCTTGATGATAAAAACTGAGATGATACTCGATTCGCTTCAATAGATACATCAAAAACTTTGTCATCTGTATACTATAATACATTGAATGGTATTGAGTCATTTCATAAAACCTTTGGAATTAAAAGCCCCAAAAATGAAAGAGCAATGTCAGCATTTACAGGTTCTACACCTGGAATAATAACTAATTTATGAGATTTATTTAGGGCACAAGATAATCAGTATAGAAGGGAATTAAATAAATCATTGTCATTAAAACTACCTACTCAAAAAGAATATTTGGATAAATTATTATTAGAAGGAAATCAATCAACTTTTAATTGACAATTTTTAAGAGAGGCATTTGATGTTGTAATTTTTATCAATAATAGCGGGTTGTTCATTCACCAAATTTATACTAATGGTGAAAAAGCTGTTGACATTAACTTCAGTTTAGATTTTCTAAATATTAATTTTACAATTGATGGTATTTGAGCATATACCACTGGATTAACAATAATAGAAAAATAATTTCTGAAAAAGCTTTAATTACATTTTAAAAAACTACTTTTCTTTACATTAAAATAAAAAGTAGTTTTTTATTTTTTATTACAAATTGATTAATTGGCACAATACCTAAAATTTCTTAGGTATTTAAAATATTTCCAAAGTCTTTTAAAATAGCTTGCAAGATGTCTTAAAATTTTCATATTATTCAGCCTAATAAAAGATTGATAAAGATAGAAAAGTCAAATACGAAGATGTTAGTTCGATGGTTATTTATAAGAAAAAAAACTAAAAAATAATTAAATTTAAAATACATAGAAGATTTTTATAAAAAAAACATAACCTCAAAAGTAAATGAATATAATTCTCTATGTATACATTATGTTAAAAAAACATAAAATTATACAAGGAGAATTTATTATATGGCTAATTTAAAAGGAAACAAATCAAACATCCTAAATTTTGAGACTAAAAAAGAGTTGATTATCAAGCATTTTGATCAAAATTTATCTTATAAAGACCTATCAAAAATGTACAATATTTCATATTCAACAGTTAGAAGAATGTGTGTAGATTGAGAAGTTTTTGGTGATGAGTCGCTTATTTCAAAAACTGGAAAACACAATAAGCACAACGGAATGATTAGAATCAATTCAAAAGATCCAAAAGATAAGAAAATTGCAGAACTTAATAAAAAATTAAAGTGATTAGAAATGGAGAATGAGGTTTTAAAAAAGTTCAATGAACTGGTGGAGGATTCAGAAAAAAAATAATAAAGTATTACAAAACTATAGATAAATATAATAACAAATACACGGTTCTTTCTTTATGTAAATTATTTAATATCACAAGAGAGAGTTATTATCGCTGATGTGATAAAAAAAATCGGATTATGAAACAAAAATAGATATGGACTTAGCATATAAAATAAAAAAAGCTTCATAATAAACAATGGAATTTATTGCGCAACCAGAATAAAAATCATTTTAAATAATAAAGGCATAATGGTAAGTCAATCTAAAGTTGCTATAATAATGAAATTATTCAATTTATATTCAGTTATAAGAATAAAAAAGTTGTATAGAAAACCAAAAGAAGTCAAAAAAATAACTTATGGTCCTAATTACGTTAATATAAATTGGTCTTTGTATTCAAAAATGAGCTTTGAGTTACAGATATTACATATATACCTTTCAATAAAAAATTCGCATATTTAAGTGTTTTGAAAGACGCAAACACTGGATTCATAGTAGGTCATGAGGCATCTTTAAAAAATGACATAGATATTTACAAAAAAACGCTTGAGAAAGCTTCGCTTCATAGACAAGATCTATCTAAAAAACTTATTATCCATTCTGATAACGGAAATCAATATACATCTATATTTGCAAAGCTTTATGCTAAAAAAAATAATATTATAATATCATTATCTAGAACAGGTAATTCTATTGATAATGGGATGTGTGAAACTTTTTTCATCATTAAAAGAAGAGTGAAAAATAAAACTAAAGGAGGATGAGTTTCTCAAGTTGAAATTAGCAATCTACAATTATATAGAGTTTTACAATTATGAAAGAATAATGATTAAACACAAGAGCCCCCAGCATATGCTTATTTAGATTTCAAATTATGAAAAAAATACTTCAAACTTGGTTGAAGTATTTTTATAAAAAACATTTTGTATACTTTACAAAATATATTCAGAATTAGTGTATTTCAAAGTTTTTTTTCAAGATTTATTATATTTTTTGTTACATGCATTGTAATACTTATATTTAATTTAATATTCCAAAGCTTATTAACGCTTTCTATAAGTAACTATTTTATAGAGGCAAAATTAAAAGTTTTAAGTTTTTTTGCCTATAAGTTTTTATTAATAATTATTGTTTCTGCTTTAGCATTTATATTATTATTGTTAATTAAAGCAAAAATATCACTTACTTTAATTTCTATATTAGCTTCTTTAATATCTGTTTCGCAGGTAGTTTGAGGAATTAAATATAGCGAAATTAATGAACTATATCGTTTTCAGGCAAATACATTTATGTATGATAAACAAACTTCTTTTATAAATAAATTTAAAAATGATGATATATTTACTGATATATTTGAAGGTTTCAAAAAAGCATATAATTACACAAGTCCAGATTTCATTCAATATCAATATGGAAATTATGTTTATATTCTAGAAAAATATAAACAAGAGGCAATTGATACTTTTGGAACTAACTATATTGATTTCATAGTTTATTTAAATAAGTTGTTTGATGAAAATTATACTAAATTTACTAACTATAATTTAAATGGGTTTAAAATGGAAGACACTCTTACTTACAACTTCAGACCCATTGTTCTTAATTTTAACTATTTAATGAAAAATAATAATAGAATTTACAACATATTAAATAAAGTTATTAGTTTATCAAATGAAAGTAAATACAAAAATATATTAAATGCTCTTAAAGATATTTCAAATAATTATTTTGAATTTATAATGACCTATAAAGGGAATGTTTCATATCCTGCCAATAGTTTTATAGATTATAGCATCAACCAGGGTTATTTTAAAAACACACTTATAAATTATAAAACACCAGATCAGTTTGACCTATATTATTTTATTTCCTCAATGTTTTTTGAAATAACTTATTGAAATAACTATTATGAATTAAATTACAAAAAAGGTATAGATTTAAAGTTAACACCAAGTGAAGAGCTACTAAATAAAATAAAATTAATTACACATATCAACCCATTTAATCAACTATCACAACTTTCATATGGTAATTATTTTCGAGAAAACTATAAATATTATCATGATAAATTTTCAATTACTTCACCAAATAATTTATTTGAAAGTCCAACCACACCTTTACAATATAAATATTTTATTGATACTTCTAATGAGGAAGGACCAGTAAAACTTGAAAATTTAGAAGAACAAACCATTGAGTTTGTAAATTATATTTACTTGTACTTTATGTACTTTATATCAATGATTATTTTGTGGTATATTGGTTATCTAAAATATAAAAAAACTATTAAATTATAACTAAATAAAATCAGCAAAAAGGAAGCTAAGTAAACCAGTACAATATTACTGGTTTTTTTGATAGAAAGGAAATAATGCCCCAAATTTATGATAAGAATATAAAAACTGAGGCCGTAAAAAGGTACAAAAACGGTGAAAATATAGACAAAATAGCTAATGATTTAAATATTAAAGCAGGATCGCAATTAATAAGAATCTGATATAATTCCTCAAAATCTTGTTATTCTTATAGTATATATAAGGATTGCAAAGAGGTTAAATTGATGAGTAAAAAGTTAAAAAAAGATTTTATTTCTAAGGAACTTAAAAAAATAAGGAAAATAAAATACTTAATGACTGAATAAAATAATTAGAAAAAAACTTAAAGTTTGAGATAGAAAAAAAATTGTTAGCAATAGCGAGTAAAGAAATATTGGAAAAGTCCATTCCTTCTTGCACGGCAACAATATTGATGAATTTATTGAAAATGAGCAAGAAGGAAAAGATAATGATAATGGCAACAAAAGCTTATAAATATTATGCATGCTCTCAAATATATTATTTAGTTGCTAATTATGGTATGAGAACTAATAGGTTAATAAATTATTTTAAAGTTCATAAAAATACATATTCGAAATTTAAAACAAGATTAAATTAGAAAACCCTATTTTGTTATACAAATTCAAGCTAAAGATTCCAACTATTAATAGCTATGAAAATGAAAGCTTTGAAAATGCAGTAGACTTAGTAAAAGATTTTAAAGAAGCAAATAATGATTTAAAAACAGGTTCTCTTTTAATAAGGAAATGAATTTTTGTTAATAAGAATAAAAGAGTCTCTGAAAAAATGATTAACCTAATCAAAAGAGAAAAACCTGAGGTATTTAAAACTCATTTAATAGGGACAATTACAAAAAATCAAGTTATTTCAATGAATCTAAAAAACATAACTCTTATGTTAGAGATGATTTGATTGAAATGAATTACAATACTCCTAATGTAGTTGGAGTTGATGGTACAAATCTAAAAATAGAATTAAATACTTCTTATTTTAAAACAAAATATATTTACTTGACTATGTTGAGGCATTTTTTATTAAAGTTCTGCTTGATATGAACGTTTCAAGATTTAACATGTTAGATTTGTATTCTTAATTCATCATATTCAAAATTATTGGTAGATAATCATATAAATAGATTTTTCATTAACTTAATAGATGATTATTATCATTATGTAAATGATTTATTTATATTAATTATTCAAAATTAAAAATTTATTGGAGTTTAATTTTAAAGAAATATACAAAATACTTTTCTAAAGGTATAAATAAACGAACATTATATTTATATTCACAATTTTAAAAAGTTTTTCAATTACTTTATTCTATAATCAAAAAAAGGATGAAAGAAAGATGAATTATTTACATTGAATTATAATATTTTTTACTTTAATAATATTTGTATTAATGGTTTATATTTTTTGGAATAAAAATAAGAATAAGCAAATTAAGGAAGTATTACAAAATAATAAGAAAAAATTATCTGAATTATCTAGTGAAAATTTAAATTTAAAACAAAACAATAGAATGATAATTGGTCGCTATCGACAAAAAGAAAATGAATTATTACTTTTTCAACAAGAATCAATTAAAAACTTTTTAAATGACAATAATCGTAAGGAAACTCATTTTGATAGCTTTTTCAAAAGATTAGAACGACAATTTATTAGCAATAGTAATTATAGAAAAGCATTAAAATTTGTATTTGATAAAGTAGAAAAAGGAACACAAAATAATGCAAAATTTATCATGACATTAGAGGATTTTAAATCAGATAATGGTTGAATGATTGTTATGAGTTTACTAGCATGTAATCAAATAAATGATATTTCAAATAAAGAAAAACAATCTTGATTTGCAAACTTCGGGCCTTTAAAAGCTTTATTTTATAACGAGAATAAGAAAAACTTTATAAAAAATACTTGATTAGTTTTTGAAAAAGAAGTACATTGAAAAAGTAAAAATGAAAGAGCTAAAGAAACATATTTTCCTCTTAGACCTGATTTAATGCTAATTACCAAAACAGCAGATGATTATAATATAGTGATTTTAGAATTAAAACAGTGATCCGAATACTGAAATAACACTAACTTAGAAAGTAAGAAAGCAAAAATTAAAAGACAACTTGAAGCATATAAAAAGAATACTAAAATTAAAGCTAGAAACTATAATATTAAAATTGTTGCCTTATCATTTTTATTTAACTTGTCAAAAGAACAAATAAGAAACTTCAATCAAACTGACACAGGTGTTATTCATTTTGCCGCTGAAGATAAGGTTAAATTATCTCAAAAAATTTATATGTCACTTACAAATAATAAGGAAGTTGAAGAATTTGACGTTGATGAACTTTCTATTATTTTAAACATCTTAGAAGATTATTAAAATAATTACTGCAAACAAATATGTATAGTTTTATAAAAAATAAGTAAAAGTTTGTTGATTAGTGATAAATTATAATTTGAAATATCGAAACATTTTACCTAAATATATGATTATTAATAATTATTATCTCTTTTTTATCAATTATTAAAGGTTTAAATGATAATAAAAAAAAAAAAAAAAAGGAGAAAAGACAACTTATATGTTATTATAAATATGTAATAGCCCAAAAATAACTTATATCTGATTGATAAATAGTTCATGATGAGTAATGCTTATTTTTATAAAGATAATATTTTTAAAGGATTTATATAACCATCATTATTAAGGAATAATTAACACCTTAGTACATCAGTCACAAAATTCCTTTATATATCATTCAAAATATTTTATTTTTAAAAATTTAAGTTCATATTCCTCTTTTCTTGAGTGTTTGTTAAATTAATTTGTAAGTAGTTTTAAAAACAAATAAAACTTTTGTCTATTACACTCAAAAGGAGGATTTAATATGTATTTTTTTATTAAAAGAAAATTAAAAAAAATATTTAGGAAAAAACCTATAATAATAAATATTAAAATAATATTTAAAGATTAATAACTTATATCTGATTGATAAATAGATCATGATGAGTAACGCTTATTTAAATAAAATATTTATAATTTACACTTTTTTAAAAGAGTAACTAAAATATCGAACATTACTTTTAGCATAATTTTAAAAAATATTATTTTATATAATATTGTTATTATTTAAAAAATAGAAAAGTAAAATTTTACAAGTAATTTATTATTTATTTGCGATAGAGCAATTTATATAGATATTTCTAAAAATAAGTATTATTGTAAAAAAAAAAAAAAAAAAAAAGGAGAAAAAAACATGGAATTCAAATTTAAATGTCCGAACTGTTTAGAAATAGTAAATATATCGGATGAAAATTTAGATAAACACACTTCTGAATTCAACGAGTTCAAGAATTCGATAGTAAGTAAGTACGAAGAAAAGCATTATCAAGAGATTAAAAAACAGCTTGAAAGAAACTATCAAGAAGAATTAAGAAAACAAGTTGAGTTAAAAGAATTAAACATAAAAAGCGAAAACAAAGACAAAATCAACAATTTAGAAAAACAAATCGAATGATTACAACTAGAAAAAGAGAAATCAATCTTAAATAAGGAAAAGGAATTAACTGATAAATATCTAACAAAAATTAATGAACTTGAAAAAGCTCTTGATTCTAGTGACAAAGATAGAGAATTAGCTTTAAAACAAAAAGAGTTAGAAATAAATAACACATACTCAAAATTATTAGAAGAAGTTAATAAAAAAAATAGTAATCTTGAAAATAAGTTAAACACTACAACACTAGAATTCCAATCTTATAAAGAACAAGTAGATAATATTTTAAAATCAAAAGTTATGGAAGTTGAGTTAAGTAAAAACAATATGATTGCTTCATTAACAGAAGAGGTTAATAACTTAAAAAACTCTTTAAAAACTGAGTTAATTTTAAAAGAGCAAGAACTATTAAAAATGAATGCCGAATTATTGGAAGAAAAAGATAAAATAATCAATGAATTAAAATTAGCAAATGCCACAAATAGAATTTTAAATAATAAAATAAAAGGCGAAAATTGAGAATTAGAGGTTGAAACTGAATTAAGAAAGTTGGCTGCAATTTCGAATGATGAAATCAAAAAAATAACAAGAGTAGGTAATAAAGCTGATTACCTTCAAATTGTTAAAGTAGATGACAAAGAAATAGGGAGAATAGTATTTGAATGTAAAAATGGAGAGTGAAAAGAAAGCTGAGAGACTAAATTGGCTGAAGACATGGCTAAGGAATCTGGTTCTTATGCTATATTAGTGGCAACTTCAGTTGTCGACAAATTCAAAATACCATTTTTAGTATCAGATAAAAATAAAAATATTTTCATAGCAGATCCAGAAAGTTTTGCATTCGTTATAGGAATGATTAGAAGAATCATCATCATGGAAAATAATTTAAAAAATCAAGGTGCTTCGAATGATGTTATGGATGATTTTGGTAAATGAAAGACATCATCTTTTGAATTATTTAAATCAGTATTCCAAAAAAGTATAAATAATATTGAAGGTGATGAAAAAACTATCATAAATAAAGTTGCTGATATTACCAAAAATCGAGAGATAATTGTTAGAAAATTCCAAGAATTAATAATTAATTTTATAGAAAGTTTCACATTTTAAATAAAGAAACCTTAATTCACTAAGGTTTCTTTTTTTGACCTAATTTTACAAAACTTATGATTATAGGTGTTTCTCTATTGAAGTATTTATTAAATAATCATTATGTATCAATTCACAAAATAAATTATATATTTAGATAAAATGATTGATTAACACTAAACTATTGATAATCATTGTATAATTTCAATAAAGGAAACGTATAATGGACAAAAAATGAGAAATAGTATTTGACTATTTAATGTATTTGATAAGAGAAAATAAAGTTTTACCTGGAGAATCATTACCTAGTCAAAATATGTTAAAAACTAAGTTTCAATACTCTGAACAACCTATAAGAATGGCTTTTAATAAACTAATAGAATTACAAATAGTAAAAGCTGTCAATGGTAAAGGTTTTATTGTCCAAGATAAAGTTGCAAATAATCTTTTATTTAGCTTTCGAGAATTATTCCCAGGATCTAAAAATATTTACAAAGATTTTATTGAAGTAGTTTGTGATCAAGAAATCTCGAAACTTACTGGTTATCAAGTGGGCCAAAGAATTATCAAATATAAGTGTGTTAGATTTACATTAGAAAATGAATTAATCTTGTTTCAAGAGAGTTATTTAGCTAAAGAAAAATTTAAAAATCTAACATTAGATGACTTAAACAACCATGGTTTGATTTATTTTATTGAAAATAAATCAAAGTCAATATTGAGCCACTCTTCTAAGAAAATCTCATTTATAACTGATAGTGAATCATTGAAACAAGAATTCGCTTTAAAAGATGAGATAAATAACGGTTTGATATTAGATGAAGGAAGAGTTTACGATATTTTTGGTGAACTATTAGAGTTTAGAAAAAGTTATTATCAACCAAGTTATTTTGAATGAAACTTTATTGAGTGAAGAAAATAAGAAAGGTTAATAAACAATGGCAAAAATTAATTATACTGATGAGGCAAAAAGATTTCTTGATGCAGTTGGTGGAAAAGAAAATATTGATACATACTTACATTGTGTCACTAGGTTGCGATTTAATGTTTATGATAAAGAAAAAGTAAACATAGATGCAATCAAAAGCTCACCAATTACAAAAGGAATTAATTGAAGTCAAAATCAATTACAAATTATATTAGGTACAGGTGTTGTAGAGGCTGCCTATGCAGAAGTTAAAAAACTTCTAGAAACAACTATTGAAAGCAGTAATGCTTCAAAAACTAATAAAAATACTGACTTTGAAGAATTCAAAATGAAAGCAAGAGCAAACAAAGAAGCCTTAAGAAACAAAGGGGGCAAGTTTGCATGAATTCAAATGAGTATGAAAACTTTAGGAGATATATTCCTACCAATTATTCCCGCAATAGTAGCTGCTGGGTTAGCAATGGGGCTTGCGGCTTTATTTCAAAATATTTTTCATTACGATAAAAGCTCATTATTTGGAAAAATCATTGATATCGTAACTAAAACAGCTTTTAGTTCATTATCTGTTTTAGTATGTTGATCAACTGTAAAACGTTTTGGGGGTAACCCTGTATTAGGAATAATTATTGGTTTGATGCTGATAAGTCCTTTACTACCTGATAAAGGAGCTATCGCTACTTGAGATGCTCAAAGCGCCTTCCAAAATAAACATGGTGAAGGTTGAGAAAAAGAATGAATGGCTTCTACTGGTTTAGGTATCATGGATACTCCAGTTAAACCTCTATATTTATGAATTATTCCAATAACAGGTTATCAAGGATCTGTTTTACCAGCTTTAATTATTGGTATTGGAGTCGCTTATTTAGAAAAATGAATAAAGACTTGAATGCCAAAATCAGTTAATATCATATTTACACCGTTTTTAACAATAGCAATTTCACTTGCTGTCGCATTACTAGCACTAGGACCAATCCTATTGTTAGTAGAAAAAGGGGTACTAATTGGTACAAAAGCAATCTTAAATATTCCATTTGGATTTGGAACTGCTTTAATTGCGGGACTATTACAAGCAATTGTTATAACAGGATGTCATCAAGTTTTACAAGGACTTGAAATGCAATTAGTAATTGATGGAAGCATTCCTGAAAATGGAGTTGCACAAGGATCTATCTTTAATGCAATTTGAACAGCTTCAATTATATCTCAAGGAGGTGCTGCAATGGCGGTAGCCTTGAAATCAAAAGCTAAGCAAGAAAAAAATCTAGCAATTTCATCAGCTGTTTCGACAGTTTTTGGAATAACTGAACCCGCAATTTTTGGAGTAAACTTACCTAAAATTAAACCATTTATATTTGCTTCTGTTGGTGGATTTGTTGGTGGATTTGTTGCAGGTTTACTAAAAGTAACTTGTTCTGGAATGGGAGTGACAGTACTTCCTGGATTACTATTATATTCAAACAATGTAAGGAATTTATTATTAATAATCTTGGTTAATATTGTTGCCTTTTCATCTGCATTTGCACTAACTATTTTCTTTTACTGAGAATCAGGAAAAAAAGTTACAGAAAAACAATTGCAAGTGTTGTCAACTAAAGTTGTTAATGCTGAATTAGATCTTAAGAGAATTAAAAAAGATACATCTGTTGATAATCATGATAAATTATTAGAAAAAGCAGAAAGTAAATTAAAAAAATATAAATCACAAGAAGAAAAACTAAAAAATGCGAAACAAAAGTACGATAGTTATCTTGAAGAAGTTAAAGTACTAAAAATGAATGAAAAAGCAGAAAAAGAAGCAAAACTTAAAAATAAAGAAGAACTAAAAAATCTGAAAAAAGACCCTCAAAAATGACAAGCTCACTTGGATAAAATCAAAAAAAAAAAAAAAAAGCTTGAAAGCAAAAGAAGTCAACGATAGAATGGTTGGTATATAAAATGAAGTGAGAAAAATATAGTTTAATTAATGAAGATCACTTAAACTTGTTTGAAGAATATCATATGAAAAAAGAACAAGACTGATATAATAACCAATACCATTTATCTGGTTATTGTGGTTCTACAAATGATCCAAACGGTTTAGTTTATTACAAAGGACAATATTTTGTATTTATGCAAAATTGTCCTTTTAGCATTGAACACCATAATAAATCTTGGGCTTTATTTACAACTAAGGATTTCATTAATTATGTTTACGAAGGTCTTACACTAATACCTTCAAATAAGTATGATAAAAATGGTGTATTTTCAGGAAGTGCCAGAGTTAATTCAGATGGACAAATAGAAATTTACTATACAGGAAACATAAAGTTTGATGATATTAATAGAACAAGTTACACATTAAAAGCTTTCATAGATTTAAAAGAAAAGATTGTGAAAAAAGAATTATTATTCGAGTGTGATTTGGATAAATATACTGGTCATTTTAGAGATCCAGTTGTATTTGAGAAAAATGAAAAGCTATATATGCTAAATGGGGCACAAACTAAACAAAAAGAAGGTGTTCTTAATCTTTATGTTTTCAACGGAACAACTTGAGAATGATTTAAAGATATTAATATTGATTCTGGTGATGAACAAAACTCATATATGTTGGAATGCCCTAATTATTTCAAATTGAAAGGTAAGGAATTTATCTTTGCTTGCCTTGAACAAGATGCTCCCTTAAATGAAGGTAGTCATTTTGTAAAATATAGAGAGATAGAATTAGATGATGAAATAAACTTCAAATACAAATCTAAACTAATAAAAATTGATTTAGGTTATGATTTTTATGCACCTCAAGTATTTGCTAATACAAATGAGCGTGTAATTATGATGGGTTGATTAGGTAATTCAAAATCTAATCCATATCCTAATGAGTTAACGACTTGAAGTAATCATTTAACAGTCCCAAGAGAGTTATTTTTAAAAAACGGAGTCATTCATCAACTACCAATAAAAGAATTAGAAGCACTACGTTCTAATAAAATTGAAACAAACAATAACGAAATAAATTATTATAATGGAACTGTGGAATTGTTATCAACAAACATAAATAATAATGACTTCGAAATCTCTATAGGTAATGATAATAACTATGTAATTTTGAAAAATGTAAACAATGTTTTTTCAATAGATAGATCAAAAATGGATTATATAGATGAAACTAATTTACCTTCGCAAATAAATTTTGGTGAGTTAAACATCGAAGATATTAGAATAATGATCGATAGAAGTTGTTTAGAGTTATTTATAAATAATGGTCAGTATGCAATTTCGTTAAGATTTTTCATAAAAAATCATAGTAAAATTAAATTAAATTTAAAAGAATTTGAAGCGTATCAGCTGATTTCAAACAAGTACATTTGAAATAATATAATCTTCAAAAATGAAATAGAGGAATAAGATATGAAAAAAATAGTTTCAATAGGTGAAGTCTTAATGGACGTCTATTCTGCTGATGGCATTGACAAGGCAGAAGTTGGGGGAGCAAGTTTTAATGTTGCATGTTCTATTGCTGCTTTAGGAACAAATGAAAGTTATTTTATGGGTTCTTTGGGTAATGATGATCATAAAGAAACAATTAATTCTTTCTTAAAAAAATTTGATGTTAAAACAAATTTTATACAAGATTCAAATTTGCAAACCACTATAGCTAGAGTTACATTAGATGAAAATAAAGAAAGATTTTTTGAATTTATTAGAAATAGTGATGCTGAATTTAATCTTGACTTGATTGAAGATGTATCACTAAAAGAAATTGATTTCATTCATTTCGGTAGTGCCACAGGATTTCTACCAGGTAATCTAAATAAATCTTATTGAGATTTATTTAGATTTGCTCAGAAAAACAATATAAGATTCAGTTTTGATCCTAATTTTAGAGATAAGCTATGGTTGACAAGTGAAGATATTAATAATTTTTGTAAGTTCACAAACGAGTTTTTATTAAAAGCGGATTTAATCAAACTTAGTGACGAAGAGTTGCAACTTTTAACAGGTATCAAGGATGAAGAAAAAGCTTTAATAAAACTAATGGAAAATAATAAAAAGGCATTAATATGTATAACTCGTGGTTCAAAAGATACAATGTGTGGTTGAAATAATGAGATTTTATATGTACCAACAATCAAATGTGAAGAATTGGTTGATACAACAGGGGCTGGCGATGCTTTTGTTTCAAGTCTTATTAACGAATTTGTTTCTGAAAATATAGGTTCTGACTCAAGCAAGGAAAAGATTTTTGAAATAGTTATGAAGTCTAATAAATTTGCTAATCAAACAGTTAGACATTTAGGGGCACTAACGTTCCTTGATTCTTTTAAAAAATAGGAGGTAACTCCTTTTTTGAAATGTGTTTATTATCTAATAATCATTATAGACAAAAGGAAATATTTTAAATGAATAGGGCTTTTTGTGGATATTTAAATATTTTTAAAAGTAGCTAAAAAGAAAAAGAATTTCTTAAATAGAAATTCTTTTTATATATAATTATAGTTTTATTATTATGCGTTTTTAACTTTTCCACATAGTGTTAGAATTCCACCAACAAGAAATAAAATTAATGGTACGTAATAAGCTGATCATGCAAATGTTACACATATTAAAGATAAAATACCACAAATAATTTTGAATGTATTTGATTTTTTTGATAATGCCAATCCACCAAATATAATTACAAGTAAAGGACCAAGTATTAAAAAAACGCTGACCATAACTAATAATGTTGCACTCATAAATTTAAATGTTTTAGCAATTGTTGATCCTTCGACAAGTAATAGAATACCAACCAGACAACAAATGCTAGCTCCTATAATTGATGATATTATTCCACCTTTGGCTAATCCGTTCATCTTTTTATTACCTTTCTATTTGACATTGAGTCGCAATTTATGATACTAAAAAAAGGTTAAAAGCAACGATTTGAGCTATCTATTATTAAATAATGTTATCTTTTATAAAGACGTTGAGTTGCAATTTGAAGGTGAGTAACTTTGGTCTTAAATTATTTAAGTAAAAAAAGCAATCATGAATAAAATACTCCCATACTATATGCATGAGAGTGTTTATTTAAAGCACAAATATAAAAACGATGCTTACTATTAATAAGATTGCACCAGTTATGAGAAAAATTTTTGCTATTCTTCTCATAGTTCCTTCTTCATCAGAAAGAGTTGTTTGATATCTCTTACGTTTATCATTATAGTAATTTGCTACATAATTGTTCTTTAATCAACTTGTTACGAGACCACCGATTATAGAAAAAACTGTAAAAGCTGCTGTTACTCACTCTGTTCGAGATATATTCTTTAGTAAATATATTGAAATTAAAAAAGATATACCAATAGCAAACAAACAAGCCAAAATAATTATAATGTAATCATAATATCTTAATCTTTTAGAATTCCTAAAAGATAATTGTTTTTCCATAGGATTATCTAGGACTTGACTTATTTTATCTTGCACATATTGATTATGTTCTAGTTTCGCTTTTTTTTGCTTTTCTTTTATGTAATTATTTTCTTTACTCATAAAGCCCCCTAAAAACTTATTATATTACATAAGATTATAATTTCCTAATTATATTAATACTAAAAATCCTCCTTAAAATTTCTTACTACCAGTATATCTAATAATTTTTTTAATTTGATGCACTCAAAATAATTATTTATAGTAACTTAATATTTGTAAAAATGCTTTTATTATATATAATTTTCTTTCTCCAAAATATTGTTAATATAAAAAATATTCAACAACTGTTAATTAATAAAGTAATGGTGATTAAAAAATGAATATTAAGTTTGGAATAGGTTTATTAAGTTCAATAGGATTAACAGTTTCTGCAGCTTTGTTTGGTTTATAAAAACATAAATTTTTAAGAAGAGAAACTAGAGAAAGATTATCATACACAAATAAACAAATTGGAGTTATCGATTATATACTTTTAACTTGTTTAGTCTATATGCTGCTTTAAATTTTTCTATAGTTTATAAGTAACAAACTAATATTTTTATCAATAAAAAAATAAATTATGTTATTTTTAAAAGAAATAGAAGTAGAGTTTTTTTTGTTTTTATAAGAGTTAGTGTAATTACTGGTATTATCTAAAACGAATTTCTAATAATTTTGTCTAAATAAAGAGTGAAACTTTAAAAAAACTTATAATGTGTATTGTAATAACACTTATTATTTGTTATATTTTTTTTGAGGTGAATAGAAAATGAAAAAATTAATGAGTTTAATGGCCGCTATTGGCTTAGTATCATCAACAGGAACATTATTTTCTAATGTTGTTTCTTGTTCAAAAGCAAAACCTTCAGATGAAGTAAAAACATTAACTTACAAAGAAGGAAAAAATGACAGAAGCTTTGTTGAAGTTTTAGAAAATAAAACTAAAATCGGTAATGATTCTGAGGGAAGAGGATTATTAGTTGATCAAAATAAATTACAAAGGGACTATCTTGATGAAAAGAATGAATCAGATGAAGTAGATTTTGGTAAATATGAAGGATCAGCAGTCTATTTTACTGTAGATAAAACAACTGCAATAAATAATGAAGAATCAAATGAAGATTCAAGAATAGAAGATTCATTTCCAAATTACATGAAAGAAATTTTTAATGAATTAAATGACTTTAAAAATAAGCAAGTTGTAAATAAAACAGAAAAAAGAGTAACTGTTGATTATTATTTTATGACTATCAAGGGAGTAAAAGATAGCTCAGAATTTACAACTTTTATTTACAACTTTAAATTAGATGCAAAATTACCAGAAGAAAATCCGTCACAAAACAACGTTAAAGAAAAACTTAAAGGTGAATCAACCTTAATGTATAAAAAAACAATAACTATATCTTAATGTGAAAACCTTCTTAAAAGAAGGTTTTTTTGAAGGTCTAAATTATATAAAAAAAATAATATTATTTGTTACAATTTTTATAATATAAAAATCAAGGAGAAAATAAATGAAAAAACTTATATCAATAATAAGTACACTATCACTTTCGTTTTCTTTAGGTACTACATCATCTTTAACTATTTCTTGTGGGATCGAAGATCCTGCTAAGGAATTAAACTTTGAGAACGAAAAAAATGATAAAACATTCATAAAAGACTTAGAAGACAGCAAAGCAGAATTTTGTAATGATTTTGATTGTTCAAAAAAGAAAGTATTCAATTTAAGTGAAAAAAAGGATAAATTAAATGACAGTTATACAAAGACTAGTTCAATCAAATTAAATGACACTTTAATAATTAAAGATATTTCCTTAGATGGTGAGTATACTGATACTCTTGAACCATTCATCAAAAACTTCACAGAACTAAATAACTTATCTGATATTAAAGAACAGGGTGTTTCTTATATACCGACTATTGAAGGTCAAAAAAATAGCACAACTTTGAAAATATATATTTATAAATTTACATATTCATACTCAAGCACATCGAAAATGAGTGTGACAAAATGAAAATATAAATTATTATTTTTTAAAAATATCAATATAATTTAAACAACATAAAAGTCTCTTACAAAGAGACTTTTTTATACACATAAAATGTTATAATATAAGAAATAATATTTTTTTATTTATATTTAGCTTCATTTTTGCTAAAATATATTACAAATTTTTTTGAGGAAAGGGGGAATAAAGTATGAGTACAAGATTTAACTCATTTTATTTAAAAAATGACGGTGACATGTGTGAACATTTAAAAATTGCTTATGATAAAATTTGTGGGCATTACAAGTGTATAAATTGTTACACAGAATTTTACTTTAAAAATAAAAAACAATATCTACATTTTAGGTCACGAATAGTTGGTAAATATGATTTTAAAAAAAGTCCAAGTATCCAAAGTTGCCAAATAGAAACAAAGATACAAGAGAGTATTTCAAAAAGAAAACCTTCAAATCTATCTTATGAATCTCATATGCAAACTAAAATAAGGAGAGTAAATCCTAAAAAAATGTATTATATGCTTTTTGTTCTCTTGATTCCTTTAATTTCAGCTATAAGCTTTGGGGTTTGAAAAGGGTTATCTAAACCTAATACTTCACCAGACATTAATGAAAATGTGCCAATTATTGGAAACATTTTACCTCAAAAAACTATAGCATTCGATGAAACTAATGAAACTAAAAAAATTATAAACTTTAACGAAAAAATAAACGACCTTAAAGTTGTGGAAATATTCACGACTATGGGTATAACAGTAGATATAAATAATGAGTTAAAAGAAATCACTATTAAAATCGATAAAAACTTTAGTGGTGATCATTATTCTGTTGCTTTTTTTAGTGAAGAATATCATTTAAAAGAAGTTTTAATTGTAAGTATTAAAAAGGAAAAATTTGATCTAGGTTTAAGTAAAAATAAAATTGATTTGATCATAGAAAATAATATCTTGCCAGCTGCAACAATAACATACAGTGATAAAATCAAAAACCTTAAATTAAAATCACAAAAACCTTCATTTTTAGATATAAACATTAACGAATCAAATAAGGAGATAAAATTAAATGTCAAACAAGCTGGTTCAACATCTCTTGTTTTTGGAAGTGATAATGCAGTTAGTGATGAAACAGTAGAAGTAAAAGTTACAGAAAAAGTAGTAGAAAAACCAGTTATTGAAAAAATTGCCGATCAAGCGCTATTTGAAAAAGATGGTTCAAAAAACGTTTCATTATCTATTAAGAATCCAATCGCAAATGAGTTACCAGTAATTAAAAGTTCGGTAGAAAAAGTTGCTAAAGTCGAATACAATTCTAATCTTAAAGCAATTACAATTACTCCTTTATCTAAAGGAAAAACAGTTATTACGATATCATATAAAAACGCTGACTCAGTAAGCTTTAATTTAGAAGTTTATGAAAGCATTAATATTTCTAAGTTTGATCGTATATTAGGATTTGTTGAAGGTTATGCAAATAAATATACTGATTTAGACCTAAATTCAACAGATAAATCTAACTTGATAAAAGAGTTTTTCAAACAAAATGGTTACGCTGATATTTCAGATGACATAGTTGGTCAAATTCAATTATCAAACTTCCATGTTATACAAGGACAAAAAATAAATAGGAAATTTAATCTAAAAGCAAACTCAAACTCTACAAAAGTTAATGGATCATTAGATGATGTATTCATAAGAGTTGCACCATTAGATTTAAGTGATAGTGCAAACCAAATAAAAGAAAGTGGTAACTTTATTACCCAAGATTTTCTAAGTATGAGTGATGTTGATAATCCTGTTAAAGTTGAAGAATCAATATTAAAACAATTTATGAGTTTAAACAAAGACTTAAATCCAATGAAGCTTGAAGATATTCAAATAAGAAAAGGAACTGCAGTTATTAGTAATCAATTTAGTGTCGTTATTGAAGCTAAAAAAGGTCAAAATAATGTTTCTAAAGAAATTAAGTATACTTTTGGTGGATTCTATATAAATGGTACTACTATAAAAATAGACATAGTAAAAATGTTTAATATCTAGTATTTCCAAAGTAAATATACGTAAAAAAAGATGCAAATCTTTTTTTTCTTTTAATTACCTTTTTTCACTAATGGGTATATCATATTTGTGAAGGGAATGGTTTTTACGGCTTTAAAAATTTTATTAAAGCAACACGTTGGTGTTCCTTGTAAACCAATCGTCAACACTGGTGATATGGTAAAAAGGGGACAATTAATAGCCGTTCCAAATGGATTAGGTTCCAACATACATTCTAGTTTTAGTGCGCAAATAGGTAAGATTGATGAAAAATCAATTGAGCTTCTTAATTATGATTTGAACGAAGATGATTCGCAATATATAAGACTAGACGAAAAACTATCTAAATTAGACTTAATAAAAAGTGCTGGAGTAGTAGGTGCTGGTGGAGCAGGATTTCCTACTTATGAAAAATTTAAAATAAAATTTAGTGATGATGATAATGGAAAAATTATTGTTAATGCAGCAGAATGTGAGCCGATATTGAATCATAACATCAGCTATGTTGAAAACAATATAAATGTCATAGTTAAAGGACTAAAACATTTAATGGAAATCACTAACGCTAAAAAAGGATATTTTGCTACTAAACATAAGTATACTAAAGCATTCCTAACTATAAGAAAAGCACTTTTAGAAGAAGAAAATATTGAAATTTTTGATTTAACAGATATGTATCCTGCCGGAGATGAACGAGTTATTATACGTGAAATAACCGGTATTGAATTGCAACCAGGCGAATTACCATGGAAAACCAAGTCTATTGTAACTAATGTGGAGACTGTTAAAAATGTTAGTAGAGCAATCGATGAACTCAGACCAGTCATTACAAAAGATCTAACGGTTGGTGGCAGAGTAAATCAAGTTTCTCTTTCAGAAGGAAAAGTTTTTTTAGATACACCTATAGGATTAACTGCCAAAAGTATTTTGGAAAAAGTTTTTGGTTCTATAGATTCGTCTGGTCCATTGTATGTTGGAGGACCATTTACAGGACAAATTAGAGATATGGAAACCCCCGTCACTAAAACTAGTGGGGGTTTTTTAGTTGCGACCCCATTCTATCATTTTGAAAAAGAAAAATTTGGACTTATTGGTTGTGAGTGTGGCGCTCAACTCGAAGAGTTGAGAGAACTAGCAAATATTATGGGTGGACAAGTTGTTGGTGAAAGAAATTGTAAAAGAATGCTTCCTGATCAAAACGGAAGACTAAGATGTAATTTACCTGGTATATGTCCAGGTCAAGCACCAACAGTATTGGCTTTAAAAAAAGAAGGAGCTACAGCAATATTAATTGGTACCTGTGAGTCCCGGACTAATACTGTTGCTAAGGTAACTCCAAATATGGGTTTGAAATTAATCCATAAGACAGATTTTGTATTAAGAGCTTCAAATCATAAACTTTATCGAAAGATTGAAGATTAAACGGTTTGAAACAAATACATTTCAAAAAAGGAGGAAAATATGTCCCTAAGTAAAGAAAAAATTGAGAAATTTAAAGACAAACCAGCAATTACTTGTTGTAGATTTGAAAAAGGTTCACTTGTAGATGAAAAAATACTGGAAGATCCAAATTTATTACCCGACTTTATTGATTCTGGATTAGTAGTACTACCAGACAATGTATTAAAAATTGGGCAGGTAATTGGTGGTAAGTTAAAAATGACTGTTGATGCTTTAACACCACTTACCCCTGATAATGTTGAGGGTTGAACAAGTGCATCAATGCAAGAAGAAAAAATAGTTGAAGATAAAAAAACAAATACAAATGTAATGATAAATGAACCTTTGATAAACAACGGTATTGTAAATATAAAAATTGGTAAAGGTGAAAATATTAATATATCTTTTCCAATTACTAATTCAAGTTATGATTATAATTCTAATAAATCTTTTAACGAGAAACCTTTGGATAAAATAAAAGAAGATGCAACAGAAAGTGTTGTAAGATCTTTGACTAAAGAGTACGTTAAAGTTGATAAAGTTGTTCTAGGTAAAAAAACTAGTATTGAAAATAACGTATTAACTATAAATAAAAACTTGTCAGAATTAGCAATATCAAAAGGTAATAATTTAGTTAAAAAATTAGAGTACGATATATTGACAGAAGAAGATTATGGAAAAGTTATCGACACAATTATGGACATTCAACCAATAGCAGTAAAAGTTGAAGGAGTTCTTGGAGAAGGTAAAACAAGAGTATTAGATAAAGTAATTCTTTTACTAACAGGTGTTGATGAAAATAATAAACAAATAGGGGAGTTTGGTTCATCAGAAGGTGAAATAAATCGAAACATTATGTGAGGTCGACCCGGTGCACCAGATTATGGGGATATATTTATAAGATGTCATGTTGTAATTAAAGCTAACGCTGGTATGGAAAGACCCGGTCCACTTGCTGCTCACTTATGTTCAAATGTTATTGTGCAAGAAATACGTGATGCACTAAAAGAAGCGAAAGATTTAACCATAACAAAAACCGAAGAATTTAAACAAACTTCCCGTGCAGGTAAACCAAAAGTTGCAATTTTAAAAGAGATAATGGGTCAAGGTGCTATGCACGACAACTTAATATTACCTGTTGAACCTATTGGAACTATTGGTGCTGTACCTAATGTTGATTTAGGTAATTTACCAATTGCTATCTCACCATTAGAATTGTTAGATGGTGGAATACATGCATTAACTTGTATCGGTCCAGCTTCAAAAGAAACTTCACGACATTATTTTAGAGAACCATTGATTATAGAAGCTTTGAATGATCAAGATATTGATTTTGTAGGACTTGTTGTTGTAGGTTCTCCACAAGTAAATAACGAAAAATTTTATGTAGCTAGAAGAGTTGGAATGATGTTTGAATATATAAAACCAGATGGAGTGATTATTACAACAGAAGGTTTTGGTAACAATCACATTGATTATGCAGAACATCATAGAGAAATAGGTAAACGAGGAATCAAAGTTGTTGGTGTTACTTATTCTGCTGTGCAAGGTGGTCTTGTTGTTGGTAATGAATATATGTATGCCCAAATAGATATGAACAAATCAAAACAAGGAATTGAAAATGAAATACTTTCTAATAATACATTGACATTAGAGGATGCCATTAGAGCATTAGAAATGTTAAAATCAGTAATCTCTGGTGAAGAAATAATTGAAGCAGAAAGACGATGAGACCCTCAAATTAAATTAAATAACATTAAATTAATTGAAGATGGTCTAAATAAAAAAATTGAGTTGGTATTGAATGAGCAAACACTTGAGAAATCTAGAAAACGTAGAGAAATCTACGAGAAAGAAGTTTAATGCTTTTAGATATCGACAATATCAGATTATATCAAGGTGTTATTACTAGCGTTGATGATGTTAGTGTTTCTATAGATTTATTAGGTAGAATGGGAAGTATGAGATTACCGTTAAGATTAATAATTACAAACAAAAAACTCATTGTAGGACAAAATATTACTATTTATATGAGTTATGTAGAAGTAGAATAGAAAGGAGAAAATATGGCAATAAAAGGAATGCAATCAGAGGTGTATGTACCAGTTACACCACAACCAGTGTGAACACCGGTTACTAAAAAATTGGTAGATATGAATGTAACAATTGTTACTGCTGCAGGGGTTCACTTGAAAAGTGATCCACCATATAATTTGGCAGGTGACACATCTTATAGAATAATTCCCTCAAATACTTCCGTTGATGACTTAATGGTTTCGCACGGAGGATATGATAATGGTGATGTTAATAAGGATATAAATTGTATGTTTCCTATCGATAGAATGCGTGAGTTGGTAGATGAAGGCTTCATAAAAGGAGTATCACCAATAATGATTTCAACCATGGGTGGTGGAGGAAACCAACAAGCATTTAGCGAGGTAACAGGACCAAAAGTAGCAGAAATATTAAAATCAGAAAATACTGATGCTGTAGTTTTAACAGCAGGCCGGGGTACATGTCATAGAACCGCTGTTATTATTCAAAGAGCGATTGAAGCTGTAGGTATACCGACAATTATAATTGCGGCATTACCACCAGTTTGTGTACAAAATGGTACTCCAAGAGCGGTTGCTCCATTGGTTCCAATGGGGGCAAACGCAGGAGAGCCTAATAACAAAGAAATGCAAATTAATATATTAAGAGATACATTAACACAACTAGTAAAAATAGATCAACCAGGAAAAGTTGTACCATTACCTTATGAATATCATGCAAATATTTAAAATATCATAAAAGGAGGGAGCAACGAATATGAAAACTAGTAAATCAGCAATTTACACAGTGGAGTCTCACACAGAAGGAGAACCCACAAGAATTATTTTCTCTGGCATACCTAATTTAAAAGGAAAAACAATGGCGGAAAAAAAAGATTCATTATTAAATGAACACGATTGATTTAGAAAAATATTAATGAATGAACCCCGAGGTCATAATGATATGTTTGGTGCTATTATTATTCCACCGTGCAACCCTGAAGCTGATTTTGGAGTTTTATTTACAGAGTCTGCAGGTTGTCTAAATATGTGTGGTCATGGAACAATCGGAACTGCAACTGTTTTGGTTGAAACTGGAATGGTAGAAATTAAAGAACCCATAACAGAAATAAAATTAGATACACCTGCTGGATTAGTATTAGCAAAAGTTAATATTGTGAATAATGAAGTTAAAAATGTATCTGTTGAAAATGTAGCATCTTTCTTATATAAAGAAAAAGTTGTTTTAGATGTGCCTGAAATAGGTATAATTAATTTTGATATAGCATTTGGTGGAAGCTTCTTCATTTTATTGGAATCTAGTCAACTTGGATTAGATATTATCCCAGAAAACGATTCAAATTTCGTTGAAAAAGGAATGAAGATTTTGAAGTTCGTAAATAAAAATGTAAAAGTAGAACATCCAATAAACAAATTTATAAATAAAATTGATTTGATTGAGTTTTATGAAAAACCTAACAAAAGACATCCCAATAATTATTCTAATTGTGTTGTTTTTGGTTTAGGACAATTTGATAGATCTCCTTGTGGAACTGGTACATCAGCAAAAGTTGCAACGTTAGTTGCAAAGGGTGAGTTAAAACTTGGAGAAGAGTTTGTTTACGAATCTATTTTAGGAACAAAATTTATTGGAAAAGCTTTAAGTAAAACAAAAGTTGGTGACTTTGAAGCCATTATGCCAGAGATTACTGGTAAAGCTTGAATAACAGGTTATTCAAATTTCGTTCTTCAACCAGATGATCCATTTAAGGAAGGGTTTAATCCAAAGGTAAAATAATATGCAAGCATCTTTACTTTCATCGCATGAACTAGAACTCAAAAAAGAACTTCTAAAAAAAGATGTAACGTTAGATAAAATTTGTAACGAGTTCAATGACAGTGTTGATAAATTAAATAAATTAAAAAAAGAGCATAAAACTCTTTGGAGGAAAAACTCAAAGTCAGGCAAGTCAAGTCAAAACGAAATACAAAATCAATACAATGAGTCTTATGAAGAACTTAAAAGTAAAATTAAAAATTTAACAATTAAAATGGAAGAAAATTTTATTGATATCAATAATTTTAAAAAAAACAAAAATGCAAAAGAGACAAAGAATAAAATAAAAGAACAAATAAATGTTTTGAAGTCTCAAATAAAAGTAGAGAAAAGTGAGTTAAAAAAAACCACAGTTGAAAATAAAAATGAGTTTAAAGAGAAATCTAAACAAATTGATTTAAAATATCATAAAGAGCTTGAAAAGTTAATTCAAGAGTATAAAGTTTTCAAAGGAACAATTAATAAAATACTTTTAACTTTAATTTTTATAACCTCAACTGTATTTGTATTGATTACTGCTTTAACAATTAATTACACAGTGTATTATCCGCAATCAAATAATGGCGAGAGTTATAATTTTGGTGCCAAAGAATCAATAATAGCTTTAGCTCTTTCTGGAATTTTAATTGTGATGGTTGGTGTTATTTCTTTCTTATTATTAAAAGATAGTTCGAAAACTTTGCCAATAGAAAGAAAAAATTCAAACTTTACGAAGGGTATAGTTATAGGATTCATAACAGATTTCTTTGACACAATTGGTATAGGTTCGTTCGCACCAACAATAGTATTTTTAAAAGCTTTTAAAGCTGTAGATGATGATAAAAAAATACTTGGTATCTTAAATGTTGGTCATACAATTCCTGTTATTTTTGAAGCAATCATATTTATAGCGGCTGTAAAAGTAGATCCTTATACTTTGATAGTATTAATATCAATGGCAGTTATCGGAAGTTACTTAGGAGCTGTGATTGCAAATAAAATAAATAAAAATAGTGTGAAAATAGTCATGGGAACATTACTATTTATAACCGCTATATTAATGGTGTTATCTCATCCGATGGTCAATGCATTTGGTGCTGGAGGTGATGCTATCTCCTTGCCTTTTGATGAATGAAAAATTTATGTATCTGCATTTATATTTCTAATACTTGGTGGATTGATGAGTTTAGGAATTGGTCTTTATGCTCCTGCAATGGCTGTTGTTACTTTAATGGGTATGAACGTTACAGTTGCTTTTCCTGTTATGATGGCAAGTACAGCATTTCTAATGCCTGTAGGTTCTATTAGATTTATTCAAGATAAAAATTACGCTCCAAAAGTAACAGTTGCAATTACCATTGGTGGAGTTATTGGTGTTATATCTGCATTTTTAGCAATTTTTGTAGGTTTCGCTGGTAACACACAATTTGTAAAGTATCTTTTATTTTTAGTCATAATAGTTATTTTCTATACATCTATAATGATGTTTTACGAGTATTATAAATTTAAAAGACAAAAAGTTATCAAAAAACATTTAGATACAGTCAAATAAAAATACATAGACTGTATTTTTATTTGCCGAGCAAAGGAGAGTTTATGAAAAATAAAAGTAAAATAAATAATCTTCGAGCAATGAATTCACCATTTGCAAAGTACAGATCAATGATTTGAGTTAATGTAATTACATTAATCATTTTAGTTATATTCTCTATAATAACTTTTAAGATGATTGGTTATTTATTTACTTCTTATAAAACATTTGCTTGAGTTTTCATCTCTTTGTTTGTTTTGTTTTATAACTTTGGGTTTGTTGCAATGTATAAAATGTCTAAGCATCTAGTCTTATACAACTTACTAAGTTGTGTTGTAATTTTATTAATGATAGTTGGCATAAGTTTTTTTGTTACAACAACCGATAATAAAAGCAAGCTAATACTTTTAAGCGGTTTATTTTTAAGTTTAATTCCGTTATTGTTGTCGACTATTTTTGCTTATATTCGCGTCAAAGAAGTTTATAAATATATTGCTTTTAATGAAACACTCTATGATTTAGAAAAAAGAAACTTTGTAAGCGAAGATAAAGAAGCAAAAATAAAATTGTATCTTAAACCAGGACATTTTTATTTTCAAATAAATGGCGTTAGAAAAAAATATCCAACATCAAAAATTACAAACCTTGAATATAAACCAGCAAATATATTTTCTAATGTTGGCTATATTAGTTTCAAAATCAATAATGAAAAATTTATTTATAAATATAGTTCAGCTTATGAAGATGGAATTATGTTTAGCTTAGCATATAACATTTTAAGAATAAATAATAATGCTTTGAAAGATGGTGATGAGTAAAGGTGAAAAAAAATATATGTCTTGCTGTTGCTGGTCATGTTGATCACGGTAAAACAACATTAGTTAAAATATTAACAGGAAAAGATACAGATAAACTAAAAGAAGAGAAGGAGAGAAACTTATCTATTAATATTAACTTTGCCTTTTTAGAAAATGAATCTATTAATATAGCATTAATCGATCTACCTGGTCATAAAGATTTTATAGATAATGCTGTTGCTGGTTTAAGCGGAATTGATGGAGCAATCCTTATGATTGCAGCTGATGATGGAATTATGCCACAAACTTTAGAGCATTTGAATATCCTAAAACTATTAAATATAAATTATATATTACCAATAATTTCAAAAACAGATTTAGTTTTAAAAGAAAGAGTTTGAGAAGTTGAATCAAATATAATAGATCTTTTCAAAAAACTTAAGTTAAATATATTCTCTATACAAAAATATACAAGTAAAAATATAGATGACATTAATAATTTAAAAAACAATTTGTATAATTACTCCAATACAATTATAAAAAGAGAAAAGCAGAAAGAGTTTCGTTTGGACATAGATAGGTCATTTGAGTTAAAAGGAATTGGCACTGTTGTAACAGGAACATGTCAAAATCAAATGTTGAGTATTGGTGATCAAGTAACTCTACTTCCACTAAATGAAAATTTTATAGTAAAAGACTTACAAAGTAATAATGTCTCGGTACCTAATGTAGAACCAGGACAAAGAACATCTATAAAGCTTAGTAACATAAATTGGAAAAGTATTCATCGCGGAGATATATTAGTAAAAAATTCTAATATCTTATTTGGTAAATGTTTCTCTGTTGAAATATTTACTTGCGAAGAAAAAGAAATAATAGCTTCAAAAAGTGTCAAAATTTATGCAGGTTGCAAAAGATTAAAGGGAGCTTTTAAATTCTTGGGAGAAAGAGAAAATAAAATTTATGGACAAGTAGTTTTAGAAAAAGAATGGTATTTTTCTATTGATCAGTTATGTTTAATTAAACTTCCAAAAGACAAAAATATAAATAAAAGTTTCAAAGTATTAAAAGGAAGTAATGTAGTTTCTAATAAAACTAAAAGTAAAGAGCTTGATAATTTAAGTATTTTAACTAGTGATAACAAAATTGAAAAACAAAAATTATTTATAGAGCTTAACAAAAATTATCTTGTTAGTATAAATGATTTGGATAAAAATATAGACATTGATGAATTGAAAACACAGAGTAGCGGTGATTTAATCTTTCAAAATAATTATGTTATACATAAAACTAATTATACATATTTAAAAAGTAAAATTATATCAGGTCTTACTTCATATCATTTAAAAAAACCATTAAGTCCTGGTTTAACACTTACAAGTATTAGTACTTACTTAGAAAGTGATTTAAAACAATTAGAGATAGAACACTTTTTAAATATAATGATAAAGAAACAAGAAATCAAAAAAGATAATTTGTTTTACTCATTGAAACATTTCGAAGTAAGACTTTCAAAACAACAGTATAAAATAAAAAACTTTATACTAAGTAGAATGAAGGATTATAAATATAATGCAAAAAATATAAATCAATTAAAAGAAAAGGTTGACAATAAAATTGTGTTCAATCAAGTTATAAAATATTTAATTAATATTAATTCAATTATAATGTTGAACTATGATTACTATATTTTAAACTCACGTTATCAAGAACTAAAAAAAATAATAACTAGTTTAGATGCTATCAGTTATGAAAACCTGAAATCAAAAATAAAAATTGATTATGATATATATTTAATTTATTTAAGTAAGTTAGAAAAAGATAAAATAATAAAAAAAATCAATAATAAATATTTTGTTATTAAAGATTAACTACAATAATAATTTACGTACTTTATTGAAGTACGTTTTTTTTTTTTTTTTTTAGTAACTTAAAGTATTTAATATTAATCAAAATTAAAATAACGCCGACAAGTGTCAGCGTTATTTTATTGCAATAGTTTTTTCTATGTGGCGGAAAGGTGTACGAATCGAACATACCAAAAAGTTTTCAAAACTCTTAACATAGCTTCGGAGGCTAGTGGGCGCACCAGCGACCCAACCCTTTCCATAAATTATTGATATTATGGCTTTATAACTTTAGTAGAGTTATTTAAAATACTTACTATTTCTAACATGTTTGAAACTTTTCCAAATAATAATTTTTTAATATCGTAATAATCTAGACATGTACCACATACCAATATAGATACTTTTCTATGTTGAAGTTCTAAAAAATGAGTACATAATTGATCATTGATTGTTACTAATTTCGCAGCCTTAGAATATAAAATAATATGACTTGGTAAATCATCATCAGGAGAATTACACAAAGAATAAATAAATGATAAAATTAATTTTTCTCCTAATTCTGGATCGTCATTACTTCCAATAATTGTATCTGTTAATAGGACTACATTTCTAATCATACATTGTAATCTCCTTTCAAAAACTTTTTACCAACATTTATTTTATTTTTAAATAGGTCATACATCTTTAAACATATATCACTGTTTCTAAAACCTAAACATCATTCACAATACTTATCAATATTTAATGGGGTAGGGAAATAAATGCTATCTATTTTTTTATCTTTACAAACTAGGTGAGCTATTTTTGAAGAACGTCCATCAAGAAAAGTAATCATCTATTTATATTGTGAAACTAATTTCATAATAATCTCCTTTGTTGATAGACTCATGTTCATATTTTAAGTCGTCAAGCATAGCTGAAATATTATCTTTTGCATTTAGAGATTTTACTTCTATTATGAAACTTGTTCCTGGAAGATTATTGTCAATTAATTTTTTAGTTTCTATCAAGGGCACTGGGCAGGAGTAGTTCTTAAAATCTCCTTTTACTTTTTTATCATTTTGCATCATTTAAAAACCTCGCTATAATTTCTATTTCATTGACTTGAATTGTTTTAAAATCTAAAATTAATTTCTTATCATGTAGTGTACCAATTACAGGAATAGGTAGGTTCACTAACTTTTCATAAACATAATTTATTTTTTTATTTTTATATTCAACATTAACTCCATAACTATCAATAATATCTTTGGGTAAGCTACCTCCTCCAATTGTTGCTTTGGTTTCCACAACAGTCAAATTGAAATTATCGTTCTTAACTAGTTTTATAAGATATTTAACTCTATTTTTAACCATGTTAATGTTTTCGCATATCATCCTTAATGTAGGTATGGTTTTAATAGCTATTTTTTCTTTTTTATACATTTCAAGAGTAACTTCAACTAAAGATATAACTACTTTTGATGATCTTAACATTCTGAATAATTGATTTTTCTTAATCTTACTTATTAATTCTTTCTTTCCTACAATTATTCCAGCTTGAGCTGAACCTAATAACTTATCTCCTGAAAATAAAACCAAATCTACGCCATCTATTAATGATTGTCTTACAGTGTTTTCTTTAGTTAACTTGTTATTGTATTTGGTTAAGTCTATCAATGATCCACTACCTTGATCTTCTACTAAAATGATATTCTCATTCTTAATAGAAGCTAATTCTTGTGCGGATACAGAGTTATTAAAACCAACAATATCATAATTAGATTTGTGAATTTTTAAGATCATGTTAGCAGTTTTATTTTCTAATAGTCCTGTTTGATAGTCTTTCAAATAAGTTTTATTGGTTGTGCCAACATCAACAATTTTAGCTCCACTTGCTTTTATAATATCTGGTATTCTAAAGCTTCCACCAATCTCGACATTTTCACCCCTTGAAACTAGAACCTTTTTGTTTTTAGAAAAAGTATTTAAAACTAAAAATACAGCTCCTGCATTATTATTTACTACACATGAGTCTTCACAATCAGTTAACTCACTTAATATTTTATTTAAATGCGTTTCTCTGTCACCACGTCTCATGGTTTTTAAATTATATTCAATATTTGAATATCCGTAATTTACTTCAATAAAATTCTTGATAGAGCTTGTAGGTAAAATGCTTCTTCCTAAATTTGTGTGTAAAATAACTCCAGTAGCATTGATGACTTTCCTTAAGGAGAATAGAATACTATTCTTAAATTTTTCTAATATTTCAAGAACTATTTCTTGATAACTAATAGTACTTATATTTTTTGTTCCAATATTGTACCTTAACTCATATAAAGATTCTTCTATTAGAAAATGTTTATTCACTTCATCAATTGGATAGCTTTTGATATCTTCATTTTTAAGTAGTTCGCTAATACTTGGAATAGCTCTAAATAAATTTGACATATTTAAATTTCAACCTTTATAAGATAGTTACTCTTTTCTTTTATTACACCAATTTTAGTAAAAACATTTTTAGGGTCTTGAATCAATTTAAGATACTCTTTTTCAGAAAGTGTTCCTAAAAGTCCACCAGATGTTTGAGGATCAAAAAATATTTGTCTCATAGCAAAAGGGGTATCTTCATCAAAATATATATCTTTTGAATAATTACGTCTATTATTAGCCAAAGCACCATTAACAATATAATTGCCTAGGTAATCCAAAACATTCTTAATTAAGGGGATACTTTCGAATTGAATAGATGCTGTAAATTTATTATTTAGTTTTTCAAGTAAGTGTCCAGCAAGACCAAAACCAGTGACATCAGTTAATGAGTTAAAATTATATTTAATTGATTGAAGACTAGCTAATTCATTTGGTGTTGTCATTCACCTAATAGCTTCTTCATAATCATTTGAATTAACCATATCAATTGATTTAGCTGCCATAATTGTTCCAAAACCAAGAGGCTTAGAAATTACTAAGATATCTCCAACTTTTGGGGTGTTATTTAATTTAAGGTCAATATTGTCAACAAATCCAGTAACACTTAAACCACATAATAAGTCATTAGTTATAATTGTATGTCCTCCTAATATTTTGATCTTCAATGGATCTAATATTGACTTCATTCCTTTTATAATTAAGGCAATATCTTCATCTGACATATCTTTTGTCACTGTTAAAATAGATAAAGCAAACTCAGGTTTGCCACCCATTGCATATATATCGCTTATGGAATTACAAGCCGTTATTTGCCCATATGTATATAATGAATCTGAAATTTGTGGAAAGAAATCCAAAGATTCTATTAAGGATTTTCCGTTTTCTAAATTTCAAATACTAGAGTCTTCGTTTCCAATTAAATTTGTGCTAGCCAGTTTTAAAATTTTAGTTAATCTATTATTATCTAATTTAGAACTACAACCACCCATACAGTTTATATCTTTCAAATTCTCACTCTTCTTTCTCTCATTGATATTCTAACTAATATAAAGAAAAATTAATAACAAATTATAATATTTTTAGAAAATTTTCTATAAATATTATCAATTATGCACTTTAATACAAAATAATTATTTGTGACAATAATAATCTTGATGTTAGAAAAGCTTGAAATAAGAATGCCGTATGATTTAAATAGTTTATATCTTGTCTGATTACGTTTGTGACAAATTTAAATTATAATAACTAAGATTTAGTTTTAAACACATTTATTTACTCGAATCTAGATTAACGAAACATCCATATACACATATATATCTTGTCTTTTTTAATGTTTTTGACTTATTTTTTATTATAATAAAAAAGTTAATACTTAAAGAAGAATAGCAACATAATAAAAAATATATCATTAAATGTGTAACTTTTTTCGAATTAATGTGATATTAATTAACATAATTATAAATTTAAGTGTAAATTAATTTAATGTATAATTTACATTGTAAGGAGAAATATGATTGTATATCCAGATAATAAAACTTTAAATAGTGAAGTAGGAAACAAACCAAAAATACTTTTTATAGGTAAGGTATTTTTTGTGATAAGTTGATTATTAATAATTCCTTTTATAGTACATTTAGTTAACTTAAATAAGTT
The DNA here is from genome assembly GCF_964273395.1 of Spiroplasma endosymbiont of Megachile willughbiella. Classification (NCBI taxonomy): domain Bacteria; kingdom Bacillati; phylum Mycoplasmatota; class Mollicutes; order Entomoplasmatales; family Spiroplasmataceae; genus Spiroplasma; species Spiroplasma endosymbiont of Megachile willughbiella. Next base: position 590,143 of record NZ_OZ187005.1, read on the forward strand.
AAGATCTCTAAATATAAAAATAACAGAGGCAGAATCAGGAATAGATGTTCAACTAAAGAATAGGAGAGATACTTTAATAAAACTGATAGATGAAGTTAAAGAAAGTATCCACTTCGAAAAAGACATGCTTATGAATTTAACAAAAATGAGGGTTGGTGGTGATGTCAACCAAATGATAAAAAACTCAAATGATTTAGATAAAATTACAAAAACCATTTCTTTACAAGTAGAGAATTATCCAAATCTAAAATCTAATGAATTAATTAGAGAATTAATGCAAAAAACAAGTAATATTGAGGATAATATTGCAGCAGCAAGAAGGATTTATAACTCTAATGTAAGTTATTTTAATCAATCTATAAACTCTTATCCAACAAATATAGCAGCTAGGCAACTTGGTCTGTGTTTTCAACCTTTTTTTGAAATCACAGATAATGAACGTGAAGATATTAAAGTATCTTTTAATTAGAAAGAATTAAAGTATGGATAAAGCCGCTTTGAAAACAATTATAGGAAATATCTATGATAAGGATATAGAATTTGTTAATATTATTAATTCCTTAAGTAAAGTAAATAAAAAATTTTATATTTACGCTGGTGTTGCTTCCCTAATTTTAATGGTGGGGGTTTGTGTTTCAACAGCTCTTGGTCTTCTTTTACCACTACCATATTTATGTATTGGATTGATTATATTAGGTGTAGGTATCTTTTTCTTGATATCAGCAATTAAAATATATATAAATAGCGATCGAAAGGAACTAACTAAAAACTTTATAAATCATCACTTTTCAAAAGGTAAACTTGATGAAGTTTATCGCATTTCTATAAGTGAAGAAAAGGGTAAAGATTACATTAAAGATTTGAAGTTTTTCCTTGTTAATCCAAAGACAACTATTGCAAATAATAGTTATTTGGAAAGAGATGATGAAGTTAATTATGTGACTTTTTTATATAAAGATATTCCCGTTAACTTTAGAAATAAATTACCAATCAGACATGTTGAACGTCACACTGTTGATGGTGAAACTGAAGAACATGTCTATTATGAAAACTCTACTTTGTTAAAGTGTGAAAATAATTTATATGATAATACTTTCAATGGCTTAAAAATAACTCGTGGAAGAATGTTTGATAAGAATTATCAAACTGAATCAGTGGTATTTAATAAATTATATGATATCAACTTAAAAAAAGGTGATATTAGAGCAGCGAAATTTTTAACTCCAAAATTAATTGATGGGTTTTCAAATATCAAGCATAAGGATTTCAATTATCTAATTATAGAAAATGATTTTAAGATAGAACACACTTCATTCCGAGATAATGCTCCTCAAGAAAGTTTAGGTGTTATCAGTTTCGACACAGTATTTAGCTATGAAAGTTACAAAAAGAAATTAGCAAACAAAGTCAAAGAAGATGTTCACAACTTGATTAAAGCAATGAAGTATATTGAGTATATTTATTAAGTAGAAATTAAAAAACTATCATTTTAAATAGAATAAATGAGGAAGTGTATGAATCGTAACAGTGCTTCAGAAAAATATAAGTGAAATATAGGTAGCTTGTACAAAGATAAAAAAACTTTTGAAAGTGATTTAGAAATTTATTTAAAAAACTATCGTGAGCTTCAAAAATATAAAGGTCGTTTAAATGATTTTGACACATTCAAGGAGTTTTTTTTAGAATCAAAAAAAGTTTCTGACTTAGGAAACAAAATAAATCATTATTTAAAAATCTTACTTGTTGAACAAAATAACGCGCTCGCTCTTGAAAATGAATCTCTATACTACTTAAAATTGCAAGAATTCGATGGTCAGTTTACATGAATCACAGAGCAAATAAAGGAAATAGGAGAAGAAACTTTTTTAAAATGAATCAAGAGTGATCAAGATTTAATGTCATATGAGCTACATTACCAAGATTTTTTTAAAAATTTGAAGTACTTATTACCAGAAGGCGAAAGAAAATTAATAGCTCAAGTCTCTAACTCAAGCTCAATGATTTATGAGTTATACGAAACATTAAGATTTAAAGATAACAAAATTGAAACTTTGACTTATAAAGGAAAAGAATATAAGCTAGATCAATACACTTTAAGCGATGTGTTAACCTATTCTAAACCAAAAGAAGATCAACAACTTCGAATTGAATTAAGTCTTGCTTATAAAAAGAATCAAAAAAACAAAAAGTTTACATTAGCTAAACTTTATGACTCTATCGTAAAAGAAGAAGTAGAAAGTACACAACTTGTTGGTATGAAATCTTTTACAGAGAACTATTTTGAAGATGATAATTTTTCCTTAGACAATTATTTAAGTCTGATTAAGCTTGTTTCTAATAATAATCAACCATATAATGATTTTTATAAACTAATAAAGAGATACTTTCAATTTGATAACAAATTTTATTCAACAGATTCTTGTCTTGCACTAGCGAATATAGAGAAAAAACAAATATTAGTTGAACAAGGGATATCTATCTTAAAAAAAGCATTGTCTTCTTTAGGTTCAGAGTACTCTGAAATGTTAGATTTATGCATCGCTGATAACAAAATTGATTTTTTCGAAGATGATAATAAATCATCGGGTGCTTTTACTGTTTATAGTAATGGATATGGTTCACTTGTCTCGTTAAATTATACAGATGATTACGAATCTATTTCCACTTTAGCTCATGAAATCGGACATGCAGTTCATAATAGTTTTTCAGAAAAGTATCAAAAGGAACCTCTTAATACATTCGGTAACTTGATTGCTGAGGTTTCTTCAACACTTAATGAACATATTTTATTTGATTATTTAATAAAAGAAAGCACTGATATTCAAACCAAAATTGTTTTAATACAGAATAGAATAGAATTTATAATTTCTAATTTTTATTCAGCTGTTAGTGAATCATTATTTGAGTACAATTGCTTTAAAACAGTCGAAAAAGGGGATACTCTAACACTTGAAAAAATAATATCATTATTAAAACAATCATCTAAAGAGGTTCTTGGTGAATCTATTTTTGATAAATATAACGATGAAGTTATTGAATATGGATGAACATCAATTTCTCATATTTTTGAGCAACCGTTTTATATATATAAATATGCCGTATCGATTGCAGTATCTTTTAAATTATACGAAGATTTTAAAAAAACAAATGACTACACAAATATATTAAGTTATCTTAAAGATGGTGGTTCAATGAAAACAATAGATTTATTTAAAAAATATGGTTTTGATCCAAATGAAGAAAAAGCTTATGTACCATTGATAAGTTATTTAAAAAACTTAATAGAAGAACTAGAGTTACTTCTAGAAAAACAGAAAAAATCAGTTTAAAAAACTGATTTTTTAATTATAAATTCTCTGAGAACCTTGAAAGAATATTTGAAATAGTCATTAAGTAAACACCCGTTTCAATAGAGTTGATGCTATTTTCTAAAAATATACTCTCAGATATTTTTTGTTTTTTTCTCAATAATTTCGAATATTTCATCATATTGCTTATTAAATTTTGGACATTATATATATCGACTTCAGTTATTATAATGCTTTCAAAACACATTTCAATATATTTATCATTTGGTAATTGTTTATCAAGCTCTTTTTTATAGATATTCAAGTTTTTTTCGATAAAACTATTTGACAAAGAAACTAAATGGTTTCTTTTATTGACAATATCCTTGGTTAAAAAATCTTCAAAAAATTGCGCAATAATCTCTATAGCTTTTGCTATTCCCAAAATATTACAATAATCGAATAACAATTTATGAAATTTTTTTAAAACTCTCGCATTAGTTTTTAAATAATCATACTTTTGATTTATAAAATTCCTATAATTGTTGATTTGTTGGAATAACACAATGTAACCATTGATACCTTTTTCGTTATCTAGGGGGAAATCCTCTTGTTTTTTGTTAAACTTTAATAATCATAATTGCAATTTTTTTATTGTTTTTGATAAATCTTTTGCTCAGAAAGGATTGATATTTTTCAAGTGTTCTATATCATTATTGGTTATTTTATTTGTTTTAAAATATTCTATCATTCTTATCAACTTTCTATTAAAATACATTTGTATTATATAACATATTTAAATAGTTAAAGAAGGTGAAAAAATGTTAGGAAAATATGATTTTTCTAAGGAAAATATAAATAAAATTATGGTTTTTTTTACCCCGATTTATGCAAGTATTTATGCTTCATTAGATTTATTTGAAGATTATTTAGAAAGGAATAAATTATTGATTGAAGGTTTTCTAAATTTGAAAACTAGAATTATAAATATGGAATATTTCGATGAGTTTCAAGAATATAAAGATGAGTTTTTAGATTTTACTGAAAAGACAATCGTTTTATTCAATAAATGGGATCGTGAAAATTATGACTATAATCGATTGGATTTGCAAAGACTACTTTATTCAATTAAAGAAGTTTTTTTATTAATTGATTATCTAATCAAAAAGTCTTATAATAATGTTAACTTTGGCAAGGATGTACTTTCGCTAAAAGAAATTAAAGTCATTTTAAAAGATAATATTTTAGATTATGCGACTTTAATTGCAAAGATAGTAAGTGAGAAGCGAATTTTACTGACTAATGAACAAAGAAACATATTAAGAGATATGTTCAATATGAAACATATGGAAGAGTGAGGGATGGGAACTCAATTTATTTTAAATATCTATGAAGATAAATACGAAAATTCAAAACAAATAGAAAATTACTTTGAAGATGACGCAAATAAGTTTTGAGTTGTTTTAGAATTATTTGTAAAAATTGAGGCTATGTGTGATATCAATGACAATTTAAATATCAATAAAGTATTAGTAACTGATAACTTGGAATAAATTATTAGACGTAATTCAGGAGATAACTATGAATCTAACTAAAACTAAAAAAAATGAGTTTTTTAAACTACTGTTACGAACATGATGAAATAATAAAATATTTGCATTATTGACGATAATCTTTTCTTCTTTTGTTGTGTTTTTATTAGTTATAAATGTTAAATTAGTTGAATGAATTACAGCTATTCTGATTTCTAAAAATATTGTTGATCTTTTTAACAACACACCAAATCTAGAGAAACTATTTGATATATTAGGTTTAGATAAAAATTTGATTCCTATTTTTAGTAATAAAATTAATAATGAAACATTAGAAAAAATAATTCATGAGTTTTATTTTAAATATATCAATTATGATGGCAATGATTTGTATAAGGAACTTTTCGGTTTAAAACTGAATATGTTGGATTTATGTTATTGTATGGTTGGTTCGATTGTGTTTGTTGTCTTGTTTACTTACTTTGCATATATGACCAGTGGAGCGATTGCTGCTAACGAGGAAATGAAATTACGAAACAGCTCAATTAAAGCCTTGTTAAAAAATGATCTAGATTATTTTAATGTACATAAGAGCGGTGATTTGATTTCAGTTGTTGTCAAAGACACTCAAATAATCGGAATGCAATTGAAAAATGCACCAGTTGTAATTTATCAAGTCTTTACAACCATTTTCTTTTCAATTGTTATAATGACAACTATCGACTGAAAGCTTTCAGTAATAGTTTATGGTCTATTGTTATCGATAATAGTTCTCGTATCTTTAATAATATTTATAAACAAAAAAAACTCTATTAAGTTAGAAAGTTTTAAATCAGATATCAATAGTCAAGTAAGTGAAAAGATAAATTTGATGGAATTGATAAAAGCATCTGGGACTTGAGATAGTGAGATTGAAAGATTTGAAAACCTAAATAAACAAAATGCCAAAAAAACTAAAAACAATCTATGATTAAATGAAATGTCAACAGCTATATTAGTTGGTGGGGTTGGTTGTTTTGCTATGGCGACATTAATTTTTGGAGTTGTCTTATACAACAACGAAATGCAACGTTTACTAAGTATTATAACTTCATTTACTACTGGTGTTATTATTATTGTTCTTCCTGTTTTGCAATTGAAAGATGTACTAGCTACATTAAATATTAGTGAAAGTGCATGTACCAACATAAAAGCAGTTATTAATAGTAAACCAAATATAAAAATGGAAGGTAAGAAAACATTTAAAAAACTAGATGGTGATATTGTTTTTAAAAATGTAAGTTTTTCTTATCCAAATAAAGAAGAAGAAATTATAAGTAATCTTAGTTTATCTTTAAAGCAAGGAAAAAAATATGCCTTCGTTGGTAAAACTGGAAGTGGTAAATCAACGATTACCAAACTTCTTTTAAGATTCTATGATCCAACAAAAGGAGAAATTCTCTTAAATTATGATCAACCATTAAAGAGCTTTGAAATGAAATCTTGATTAGATCAGGTTGGATATGTCGGTCAAGAACCACAAATATTAAGTGGAAACATATTTGAAAACGTTAGATATGTAAAGTATTCAGCAACCGATGAAGAAATTATTGAAGCATGTAAAAAAGCAAAGCTACATGATTTAATAATGAGTTGACCTGAACAATATAATACAGTCTTATTTGAAAAAGGCTCACAATTATCTGGTGGACAAAAGCAAAGACTAGTCATAGCAAGAATGTTTGTTAAAAATCCTCAAGTCCTAGTGCTTGATGAAGCTACTAGTGCGTTAGATAATATAGTAGAGAAAGAAATTCAAATGGAGTTAGAAAAACTTATGGTTGGAAGAACAACAATTTCCATTGCTCATAGATTATCAACAATAAAATCTTTTGATAAAATTTTTGTAATAGAACCCAAAAAGGGGATTGTACAAGAAGGAACATTTAACGAATTATCTAATACTCCCGGAGTATTCAAAACATTGAATGATATTTCAAATAATTAGAAAGGTTAAGTATGAAAAAATTAATATACCAAATAGTATTTATATCAATTATGACATTCATGTATTATTTATACAGTTCATGAATTGAAAGTTTACAAAAACCTAATCTAGACTCAACAATTTATCAAATATTCAGCCCGTTTAAGTTAATAATATTAGGGGTTATCTTTTCAATTGTTTATGCAGCGATAAAAAATCTTTTGTTTTCTCGTTTTGTAAATATAAAGAGTTATAAAAAAAATTTAAAAAATTATATTTTATATGATTTTGAGATTTGTATAAACTTTATAGGAAAATTAAAAGGAACTGTTAAAGATGATGACATAACACAAGCTAAAAAATTACTAAAGGAATTTCAATCATTAAGCTATCGACCTCATTATTTAGTTGATCTAATAGAAGTTATAACTTCAAAAGTTTTAGCTGAGGAATCATTAGTTGGTCTTGAAAATGCATGTACTTTAGTCGAGGAAAAAATAAAAAATAACTTTGAAAAAGAAAAACAAAGAAAGATAAATAAAAAAAATGAAACCTTTCTTGATTTCAAAATGGTCAATGACTATTACTCAAAAAATAGTTGAAATACAATTGATTACTTACTGGAAGTAAACGGGGAATCGAATTTAAATAAATGAAAAATATCAAGTTTATATATTTCTAAAATTTATAGCGCATTAAATTTATCTATTATATTAAATCTTGTTATGTTTACATTTACAGGGTTAGGATTATATTATAGTAATATTACTTTAGGAAATGTTTTCTTCTATTCATTTATATTATCAATCTTTTTAACAACCATGGTTATTTATAATATATGAATCATAATAGCAGCAAAAAAATATAATTTGACAATTTATTGATTAAATATGTTAGTTCTATACTTTTTTATTGCTTTGATTTTTATAAACATTGTTATCAATATAGTCTTCTTTCCAAAATATCAAATTGGCGAAGAATGATATAAGTCAAACTTGATTCAATTCTTGATGTCATTACTTTACATTGTTCTTTCTACAATGTTACTTGTTTATTCTTTTGCACAACTTATTTCAATGTTGGAAGAAAAAAAATATAATGTGTTAAGTATTATCTATATGTTCGTTATACCGTTAAGTATATTCATTCTAACTGCAGTAATAAACTTCATGATTGTTTTTAAAACATTACCAATTGATTTATACTTTGCTAACTTCTCGATATTGTTCATTTATTGAACTTGTTCTTGAATTTTTATAAGTTACTTTACAAATAATTAAAATAAATAAAAAGAAGTTATTAACTTCTTTTTATTTTTAAGTTATCTTGAATAAAAATCATCCAGTAGTTTTGTTTTTGATTTAAATAATTTTCAACTTCAGGAATAAATAAAATAGCTACTCTTAGAGGGTAGTTTTTTTTGCCATATTTTTCTACCAATAGTTTTTCTATATTCTCAAAGACTTGAGAAGCCTTAATGTCTGTGTACTTGTCAAGAAATAAAAAATTATAGTCTCGTATTTTATTTATTTTCTCATTAGCAATATTAACATCTTCTTCAACTGAATTAGAAGTAATAAAATAATCAGAAAAGTCTACTAATAAGTTATTGCCAAATCTTTCTTTTAACTTTCTGAATTCGTATATTCTTATAATATAACCAATTTCTTTTTTTTCCATTTTTTAACCTCACTATAATAATATTGATAATGTTGCAACAAAGCAAACAATAATAAATTTTTTTACTAAATTAAAAAAGAAATAGCATTATTTATTAAAAATAAATAACTAATATAAAATAATACTTTTAATTTTTAAAATAAATGAGTTTTTTAAAGTTCCTAACTTTCTATTAATGAGAGTATAACAAATTATCAGGTAAACACTTTCATTCTTTCATAAATTATCCTTAATATTCTATAAAAAAAGTAATTTTTCATTATAAATAATAAGTTCATTGATAATAAAGTCATTTTATATTACTTGATATGTATTAATAAAGGATATTAAAAAGTTTTAAGACTTGCTTGAAAACTAAACTACTTTTTTTATAGAGAAACTACTTTTATAAAGTGATAGCTAAACATAAATTTTATATAAATAGTGGATAATGATATCTGAAAGGAAGTAGAATATGGAACTCAAAATATATGCACCAGTAGATTGCGAAATAAAAGAAATTGAAAAATGCTCTGATAAGGTTTTTGCGTCGAGGACATTAGGGAATGGTATCGTAATTATCCCTAAAAATAATCTTTTCTATTCCCCGCTGGATAAGGGAACAGTAGAATTAATATTTGACACCAAACATGCAATCTATTTTAAACAAGATAAGTTTAATTTATTGTTACATGTTGGAATGGACACAGTAAAACTAGAAGGCAAACCATTTGAAATTTTTATTAAAAAAGATGATCAAATTTCAACAACAAACAAAATTTTATCTGTTGATCTTGAAATGTTGAAAAAAGAAAATATTTCAATTGAAACACCACTAGTGGTAGAGGAAACAAGTGATTACAAGATAGATGTAAAGATTTTAAAAAGAACTGCTAAAGCAGGTGAATTAATAGCGATCTTTGAAATAAAAAACATCAAAGTTCATGATAAAAATGATTTAAACATCAAAAACATAACTAATAAATTTCAAGATACAGCAAAAGAAATCAAAACTATTTTAGGTGATGACAATAATTATAGTTCTCCTTACAATTGCATGACAAGGTTTAGAACAGTTATTAAAGATAAAAAGAAAGTTTCTTTAAGTAAGTTAAAAAAAATAGCTTTAGTTAAAGATGCTTTATTCCAAGGTAATGAGTTACAAATAATTATTGGAGGGGAAGTTGTTAAAGTTGTTGAAGAGTTTAACAAACTTAAAGAATTTAGTAAGAAGAGTTTGGATACACCAAACACAATAATTAATTTAGACAAGATAAATATAGGACGTAAAATATTAATGACTATAACAGGAGTTATAAGTCCGATACTGGGAATATTTATAGCTGCTGGTTTATTTGCTGGTATTTATTCTATTTTATCTGAAACAAAAGTTATTCATCAAATTGATGATTTGAGTAAGATATCAGAACACGATATTTTCTCTGCAATAATGTTTGTTTTATTTAAATTCATTCTTAGTTCAATAGGTATTTTTTTTATAGTTAGTATTGTAAAATACTTCGATGGTAATATTTATTTCGCACTAGCTGTAGGAATAGCATTAACATCTAGGGGATGAATTCCTGTAACTGAAGGAATTAAAGAACCAGAATTAGCAAGTTTCGGTAAATGAATAAACTATGGTGGTAAAAGTGGATTTTTATTATTCAATATACAAACATTACCTATTGTTGTTGGTAGTTATGAAGGTGGAGTATTACCGTTTATTACTGCAGGAGCATTCATTATAATTCTTGATAAATGAGTGGGCAAATGAATTTCACCGCTAGTTGATACTATTTTTAGAGGTTTTATAGTTGTCTCATTAACATTAATAATAACTTGATTTGCTTTTGGTCCCATAATGGGATTGGTTGAGTTTGGTATGTTTAAAATATTTAGTTTATTTGAAAAAATACCATTCGGAATAGGGGTAGGACTATATGCAATGTTTTGACAACCTCTTGTTTTAACAGGAACTCATATTGCAATTAGTACACCAATTGATTTAAGCTTGTGACAAGGTAATGCAAGTTTATTGTACCCAGCATATAATATTGCAATATTTACTCAAGTTGGTGCAGCAATTGCAATTGCAATTAGAACAAAAAACTTTAGTTTTAAAAGAGTAGCAATCGCATCTACTGCTGGAAGTTTCTTCGGTATATCAGAACCAATTATTTATGGAGTAACACTTCCTAAATTGAAACCGTTTGTTATTGCTTGTCTTGTTGCATTTCCTATTGGAGTCTTATCTGGTTTATTAAAAATTAAACTTGATTATCCTTCTGGTTGAGGTGTATTTGAAATTGTTGGTTATGAGACTACATTCAAAAAAGGACAAATAATAGTTATTTGAATATTATCATTTAGTAGTAGCTTACTAATAAATTTCTTTTTCTACAAAGAAAGAAAAAATGAACTAAAGCATATGAAAAAAGGAATTAACTTAATAAATAAAAGTATCTTATTCAAAGATAAAAAAGATAAAAAAGAAAATTACTTAAAATTAATTGAGAGATTTGATCTTGAGTTAAAAGATATTTTACAATCTAAAAAAGATTACAACAATTATGAAAAATATCTTTCACAAATATCTGAACTTGAATTAAAATTGAAACTTTTAGAAGAAAGAGAACAAAAAAAGAAAGAACAATTATTTAAAAAATTAAATCATTTAAAAACATTATATGATAAAAAACAAAACAAAAAAATCCTTGAGAAATTTAAAACGCTAAATAATTTTTACAATCATTACAATTTAGATTTAAAAAAAGAAGATGTACGAAATAATATCAGTAGTTTACAAAATAAAAATTTAAACTTTGTAAACGCACTAACAACTAAGAAAAATAAAATCTATTCTAACACAATTACAAAACTTAAAGATATCGGTCAAGTAAAAGAAGAGTTTAAGAATATATTTTATAATGCTATATATTGTGTTGAAATTTCATTTCAAATACTAGATCAAAAATTAGAATACATCAAAAAAGATGTAAAGGTGAATCATGTTAAATAAAAATTGAAAAAAGAACTTTTTATGAGGAGCATCAACAAGTGCTTATCAAGTAGAAGGCGCTTATAATGTGGATGGTAAAGGATTAAATATTCACGATGTAATAGAAGCTAAAGAAAATGTATGTAGTTTCAATATTTGTTCAGACCATTACAATAAATGAAAAGAAGATATAAAATTGATGTCAGAACTAGGACTAAAGTCTTATAGGTTTTCCATTTCTTGAACAAGAATTTTTCCAACGGGTAAAGATAAAGTCAATCAAAAAGGAGTCAATTTTTATAATAACTTAATAAATGAATTATTGAAATATAATATAGAACCGATCGTTACTATTTATCATTTTGATACTCCATTAGAGCTCGAAAAACAAGGGGGCTGATCAAATAAAAAACTTATGATAGATGCTTATTGTAAGTATGCAGAAACTTTATTTGAATTGTTTGGTGATCGTGTTAAATATTGATTAACAATTAATGAATTAAATATGATGGTATTGTATGGTCATGTATTGTCGGCTAAAAAAATAAATGATGCCGAAGATAAGTTTAAAGTTTTATTTCAAGAAGCACATAATATGTTTGTAGCACAAGCGCATGTAATAAACTTATTACATACTAAATTTGCTTACCAAAATTCTTTTATCGGACCTGCACCAAATATCGCTCCGGTTTATGCAGTTGATTCTAATCCAAAAAATATTGACGCTGCATACAAAACTTCAGCTCTAAGAAATTGAATGTATTTAGATATAGTTGTTTACGGTGAATACAATAAGTTAGTTTGAAACTGGTTGGTTGAAAAAAAATACGAACCTGAGATCGAAAAAAATGATATGGTAATAATTAAAAAGGGTAAACCAGATTTTATTGCATTCAATTACTACGACACAATGACTGTTGCTGCTGATAACAATGAAATAAAAATAAATTTTGAAGGTTTTGATCAACAAAATCCATATGATATGCCAGGCTTGTATAAAGTTGTTAAAAACAAATACTTGGAAAGAACACAATTTGGTTGAGAAATCGATCCTGATGGTTTTAAACAATGCTGTAGAGAGTTGTATGATCGATATAGATTACCATTGTTACTAACAGAGAATGGCATTGGTGGTAAAGATAGTTTAACAGAAGATTTAAAAATTCACGACCAGTATCGTATAGATTATTATGAGCAACATATCAAATTAATACCTGAAATTATAGATGAAGGCATCCCTTTGTTTGGTTATCAACCTTGAAGTGCCATTGATTTAGTGTCTACCCATGAAGGAATGAAAAAAAGATATGGTTTTGTTTATGTGGATAAAGATGATCAAGAAAATGGCACAATGATGAGGTATAAAAAGGACTCCTTTTATTGATATCAAAAGACAATAAAAAATAATGGTGGAATAAAATAGTAATTAAATAATATGTGTATATATCTTTTATGGATTTAAACAAGAGATAATAAAAAGACGATACATATCGTCTTTTTATGTTTGATCAACTTTTAAAAATGATGTAACTTATTTATTACTTATATTGAACATTTTTTATAAAAGTTTTTTTGATTCTAAATAATTGTTAAATCTTTTTTTCATATTTATGTATTACTATTAATATTTTAATTTGTCGATAAGTGTTAATTAATTAAAATAATACACAATTATATTGCTTTTTTGTTTATTTAATTTAATGTTAAAAATATAAATACTATAAAACTAACACATAAACAGTGTATACACTTATTTAAAGGAGAAAAATAATGAAGAAATTTTTAAATATAATTTCAAGTTTAAGTTTAATTACTATGGCTGGAACTTCAGTAATATCATGTAAAAGCGAAACAAAAAAATATCAAAAATATTTTCTTCCAAAACAACCAAAAACACCCGAAGATATAGGACAAGCATTAGATAAGTTATCCGTGGAACAAGAAATTTTAGAGTTTCGATTAGAAGAATCGTTAAAAAATTTGCAAAAGTCAAAAAGACTAGACTTTTTATACGAGAGTGAAGACTTTCAAAATATTAAAATCAAAGAAGGTTTCATTAGAGCATATTACTCGTATAAAATGTTTCAACTAAATATAGAATTTGTTGAAAGAAAGTTTGAGGAAAGGGTTTGAAAAAGTACAAGAGATAGTAAAGATCTGTTTGACAAATGATATGTCTTTCAACAAAATAAACCTGACTCAGGGATAACAAATGAAACTAAGGATTATTTAAAAGCTATCAAAGTATGAACCTATACAGATGCTTCAAAAGAAAACTAAATAAAATATAATTATAATATAAATTGTTTCATTCAATAATGATAGATTTTTAATACATAAAAAACTCCTTTTATTAGTATTGGGATAAAATAAGAAGAAATCATGTTTCTAGTTAACTCTTCTAGGTTCAATAAGAGATACTTGAAACTTGATAAGATTTATCTTTTTATACTTTAATAGCAGCTTAAATCGAGTTAAACTTATACATCCTTTTTATTTAACATTATTAATAAATAGATTTAAATACAATTAATTGTTGAACATTTATTAAATATATTTTTGTATTATTATTAATATTTTAATTTGTTGACGAGTGTTAATTAATTAAAATAATACACAATTATATTGCTTTTTTGTTTATTTAATTTAATGTTAAAAATATAAATACTATAAAACTAACACATAAACAGTGTATACACTTATTTAAAGGAGAAAAATAATGAAGAAATTTTTAAATATAATTTCAAGTTTAAGTTTAATTACTATGGCTGGAACTTCAGTAATATCATGTAAAAGCGAAACAAAAAAATATCAAAAGTATTTTCTTCCAAAACAACCAAAAACACGCGAAGAAATAGGACAAGCATTAGATAAGTTATTTTTGGAGGAATCCGCTTTGAATTATGAATTAGGGGAAGCATGAAGTAATTCGGAAAGGCGAAATTGACTAGATTTTTTATATGAGAGTGAAGACTTTCAAAATATTCAAATCAAAGAAGGTTTTATTAGAGCATATTGTTCATATAAATTGTTTCAACTGAATATCGAGTCATTTGAATCAAAAACTGAAAAAAATGTTTGAACTACCCCAAGATATAATAAAAGTGTTTTTGATGATTGATATGTGATCCAACAAAATAAACCTGACTCAGGGATAACAAATAAAACTAAGGATTATTTAAAAGCTATCAAAGTATGAACCTATACAGATGCTTCAACAGAAAACTAAAAAAACCATAAATATAATCTCAACAAAAATTGTTTAATTCAATGGAATAAATTTTTAATTAACAAAAGATAAGATTGTTAAATAAAGATTGATTCCAGAAAGGAAAACTAATGAAATAAAAATCAAATATTTTAATTAATATGATTATTTCTTAGGTGAATATATGAAAGAAAAGAAAAGTGCTTTAACAGAACTAGTTGACAAACTATTTAAAAAAAATATTAGAAGAAAATTTAAAAGTAAAATGATCTATATTCCAATTTTAACCTCCATATTAGTCATAACACCAATAACTGTGGGGTGCATCCTATTAACATCTAAAAAAGAAGAAAAACACAAGAGTTACGATTTTTTAGGAAAAAACTTTAAAAATAAAGACGATATTTATAAATATGCGTATGAAAATTCTAATAAATTATCATTCAAGTATGATACAAATACATATAAATATAATAATAAGTTATTCAATACAAAAAATAGTATGAATGATTACATCAAACAAAAATTTAAAATAACAGAAGAGTACACAATGAGAAATCCTCGAGATTTTACTATTAATAGTTCTGGCGAGTTGTCTTCTGATGTTATAACTTCAAACAATGAATACAAAACAAAAGTCTATAAGGGATATGATAAAAGTGCATATCTTACAAAAGATAAAGCATTAGAAAGTTATATGAATTACGAATCTTCTGTATTCGCTGATGGTATCGAATTTAACAATGAATCAGATGCAAGAAAATATTATGAAGATATTAAAATAAAAGAACTTGAAAAAAATGGTGGTAAGTCAACTTGTTATTTACAAAGCGGTATATGTCAAACAGAACAAGAAATAAAAAGTTGATTAAGAAAAAACATAGTTAAAGGATATGAATATCAAGGAAAAAGCTTTTCGGAGTATAATTATTCAGAATTTTTGAATAGTATGAAGCCGTTAGACCAAAAAATTTCAAGAGAATATATAAAAGAAGTAGTTAATGCTGATATGAAATCTTATTGAGCACAAGTAAGTGATTTGGATTTGAACAATGGTTATTTAATTGGACCAAAATATTTTGAATCAAGCGAAGAAATAGATAACACAAAACTTTCATTTGAGCAGATTGATTCTGTTGATATCAATCAAGTTATTGCATATAGTTATGCTATGACTTTTTCATCTATGACTTCGACTTCACTTGAGTTGACATCACCATGATCAAACGGAAAGGGACCTAATTCATATAACCCAGTTGAATATTTAAATTACTTAGGAAATAAAATTAAATGAAGCAAAGAAGGGAAGAAGGGGTTAGAAATATTGTTATTACCTTATAATTCAAATAAGTTAAAAAAGGTTGCAGTCGATTTGGAACTAATAAAAGATCCTGAGTTTAAAAATTTCCATAAATTGTTAGTAGTTTTTGATAAATTCTTGTTTTTAGATAAAGTTAATCAATCAAGTACTCAATATGATTTACCATTAGAAAGATATTGTGTTCATATATTGGCTGATATAATCAATCAACAAGATAAAATGGTGTCAAACATTTTTAGCAATGATTCGCAAAGTGGATTGGAAGTTTTACAAGATGCTAGTTTCAAAGATATTTACTCTTTATTTATAAATGTAAACAAATTTTACAACAAGGGTGGAGTTAATCAAAAAATATTGAATGCTGTAACTAAGTTCCAAAAATTGGCTGAAATCGTTATGAATCCAATTGAAAATATAAGTAAAATTAAAGACGATATAAAAGATACATTTACTAATAAAAACACTTCACAACAACAAATAGATAAATCAATGAATAATATTAACGTAAAAAATCAAAATATAATAAGAGAAAATAGTATCAATATATATGAAGGTATGGGTTTTAAGGGTTTAGACAATAATAAAGCTAGAAGTTTTGGTTCAAATTTAATGTCTGGACTAAATTGAATTGGTAAAGCTTGGAGTATTAGTCAAGCTCTAAGTTTCATGTCAATTGTAACTTTTGAAGCTAAGTTAGACAAAAACACTTCTTTATTTTATACTGTTCCAACTTTAAAAATACCAATTTTAAATATAGCGATACAAAAACCCGATCCCAAAGTAGAAGTAATAAAATTATCGGACTCACCTTTAAATTATTTGTTACCAAAAAACACAAGTAAGACTTTTAAAATAGTTTATGAGTACAAAGGTAAATACTATTTACATAAAGATTTAGCTGAGAGTGATTTGGTTCAAGACATATTTCAAGAACCAGAAAAATTTCTACAAACTAGTAAATTACTTGCGAATGTTATGAATAAAGAAAAGTTTTACAAACTCAAAGATCCAAGATTTAATAAAACTATCAATTCCGATGAAGGATTTACAACAGCAGAATATCATAAAAAATTAGCAGAAGAGAAAGAATTATACATTAAACAAATTTTTGAAGAGAACTATGTTATTAATAAAAAAGATTTTTATTTAGATGGTTTTGGTAATGGATTTGAAGATAAAAGTGCAGCAATATCAAGTTTAAAAGAAAACTTAGCCAAAGCAAATTTTAATAAAAAATTCTATTACATCATGAAAGGTGCGGCAAGAGTTTATAGAGACACCGAAGAAGAGATAATTGATTTCATAAAAAATAATCAAGTTGTTGAAAACAAGTTAATTATAAGTAGTGATTTAATAAAAAATAACGATTATGAGGGTTTGAAAGAGTTTCAAAGTGAAAAGTTTTACTTTTATAAACTAAATTATTTTGGCGAATTCAAGTACTTTAAAACATTAAATCAAGCATGAAACTTTTTAAACAATAATATAAATTACCAAGTGATCAATAAAGAAGGAAACGTTAAAACTTTTAGTATAAATAATAAAACTTTCTTAAGTGAACGAGACTTTGAACAATGAATTGAAAAAAACATAAACGATGTTTATTCATAGAAAAGATGTGAATTTATTTTGATTAAAATATTCTACAAGTGTAATTTAATTTTAGCAATGTGCTTGTTAATAACATTGCCAGTGAGCACTACAAAAAACATCAAAAATTATAGTATGATAAATGAATCTTTTACAAAAACACAAATTGATTATCTTTATAAGGACATTACTAATAATCGTATTTATTTAGGCGAAAACAAGATTAATAAGTTTGATAATAAAACCTTTTATTCGACACAAGATTTAAATGAGTACATATTGAAAAATAATTTTGTTGAAATGGAATTAACTTCATCAAATCCACTTAAAATAATTAAAAATTATGAGCACATGATACTTGATGATAAGAAAATATATGATATTGATATAAATAATTTCAAAAGGATATATAGAGACGCATTTGGTAACATCGCTATGACAAAAGAACAAGCTCTTAATACATATGCAAATCTTGGTAATGTTAAACCTAAATATAGTTATGATGGAGAATTGTGGTTCAATACACCCGATGAAGCTAAAATTAACGAAAAATATAATTTAAAAATAAATAAATCATTATACTACATAAATAATAACCAATATTACAATGCATTCAATCCAGTGGATATAAATGCTTTAGTATCGAAATTCACACCAGGTTATTTTTTAAATAAAAGCAGTGCTTTCAATGACAAAGATGATATGGTTAACTTGTTCGGAACTTCATCTGAAATATTTGAAAAGTTGAAAAGAAACTCCGCTAAAGATTTTTACTCTACTTATTACAAAAAAGTATTAGATCTAAATTCTAAATATGCATTAAGTATTTCACCTAAGAAAAACTATAGAATGACAGTTCAATGCGATGGTGGAAGCGTTGATTACGACAGCAATGATAAAGTTTTATTAAAAATGATGGGAAATAAAAAACATATTTCATGAAACTCTTTTAAAAGTGATTTCCAAAACGGTTGACATGAAGAATATGAAGGAATAAGACCAGTATTAACTAAAACATTTGATTTTAATTACAAAAATAAAGATTGTAAACAAGGTAAAATAAATTTACTTATAGAATCCTATAAAGGTACACCAACATTTTTCGATGATTTTCATTATACCGATGAAACAGAAACTGTATTTACAGGATATTTTAAAAATAAAAAAGGTATAAAATCAGAGATATGAAAATCTCCAAAAATGAGACACGCATATACTACAGATGACATAGGAAAAGATTTAATTTCATTGTTTTATGATAAATGATTTACTAAATATTTTAACTCTATTCAAGATTTTAAAGATCCAAATGCAATATTTAGTTTTGAAAACTTAAAAAATAACATTTTAGATTATAACTCTGATGGAAGTATTGCGAAGGACCTACTATACGAAGTTAATGGAAACTTAGGTTATAAAAATTCTTTGATAAAGAGTTATAAAGAGTTTTTGTCAATTAAAGAGAGAATTTTGAAGAAATCTTATCAGGTTGATGGTAAAACAAAATATAAAATGAGAGAGGATCTTTATATAACAAAAAAACAATTAGATAACTTTTTACCTTTACAAGGAAATTTTAATGCCATTTTAAAATATTCATATGGTTCTAACGAAGATATTATAAGTAGGGATGGTAAGTTATTGGCAGATACTCTTGAAGAAGCTAAGGAAAAAGAAATGATCAATAAAAAGAGAATACTGAAAAAACAGTTTTTAGTTTATGATGCATTCGGTAATATAGAAATCTCGGGTGAAAACGAGAAAACCGCATTAAAAAAGTTATATAACAATATTTTATTAACTTCTAAATTTGTTCATAGAGAAGAAAGCGATCAATGAAACAAAAACTTTAAATTATCTTACGATAATATCATTTCAGATGGTAGGTATGCTGTTTATAAAATCAAAGACCCAAACAATAAGTCTAAATTTATTTATTATCCTAGTCAAGAATTAGCTATTGATGCAGTTAAAAGTAGCGTATCAAATATTAATAATATTGATACTTTAACAAGAAAAACATACTTATACAGCTATCAAAATCGTTTTGGTCAAACTATTCCGATTTTAATTTATGATAACGACATAAATAGTGCAATTTCAAAAATTAAAGAAATTGAAAGCAGTCATATCAAATAAATGTACATTTTAATTAGTAATGCAAGTAAATTTGGTTATTTACATTAGTATTTTGTATATTTATAGACTTATTACTAATACTTTTATAGAAACCAAAGAAACATAAATCTTAAAAAAAATAAAAACTTCTTTTTACATAAAAAGAAGTTTTTATTTTTCATTTATTTCGTACTATATTATTTTTCTGGAATTAATAATAAAATCCCAGAGATCAAACCAAGTGGCATAAAGAATATATGGCAAATACCTAATGTTATATGTTCTTGATTATCATCCATCGCTTTTTTAGTAGCTAATGTCATTGGAATACATCACAATAACGGTATTAACACTACACCAGCTAACACTGTACTAATAATTGAAATTATATATGCTGCTTTTCTCATTACTACATCCTCCAATTTCATATTATCATATAAAAATAACTATGGTCAATATTAAATGGGGGGGATATAAAAGTATTCTCTGTCATTCAATTAAATAATTTTCTTCAATTAAAGGTCACGCAGATCTACAGTTATTTTTAAATTATACTGATAACTTCATTTTAAATTTGCTCTTTATAAAATTTATCAATTTTGATTTGATAATAGCTGTTACTTTAAGGAAACTCAGAATTATATAAATTAACATGTAAAATAGAAGTATGTGATATTTATGTTACATTAACAATAATTTAAAAGAAAATCTAAGATTAGCGAAAGCATGAATAATCATTTAGAACTAAGGTTATAAAATTTACCGTTGATATGGATTACATAATTGATTTAACTAACACTTTAAAAGAAAATTATTTACTGAAGAAAGATGAAAACTATTAAAGCCGTTCGTCAACATACTCAATAAAAAACACACAATTTAATCATTATAAAAGCGAATAAATCAATAATTATTTTTGATGAAAAATAATAATGTGCTATTAATAATAAAAAGATAATAACTTAAATTAACTTTATTTATAAAAAAACAACTTTTTTCATAATTTTATCAGAGTTAAAACAACTCATTTTAATAATCATAGCCACTTAAATAGAAAACCGATAATAAGTATTATGGAAAAATTATTAAATTTTTATAATTTATTAAAATATATTACTATAAGCTATAATCAACATGTAGGAAAACTACTAATGGAGGAATATGAATGTTTATAATGGGTTTATTAAACTCAATGACATTAATTAGCCAACCATTAGCAACTACATATAGCGCAAATGTCATTAATAATAAATCTAATATTAATGAACGTATAGATCTTGGTGAAATTTATATTGATACATCTGACTTTATAGTAGATAAATATAATAAAGATGGCTCATTTAATACTCAAGATTTAACTAAAGAAGTCTCATTAAATGCCTATAATAAAAATAGAGAAATAAAGGGTATGAAAGAGTTCTTCAATAGTTTTGTAAGAAATACTAGAGATTGAGAAGTTATAGGATTACCAAATTCACTACCCACTCAGTCGAACCAAAAAGTAGAAACCACATTAGCATTTGTTCCTATGATTGAAAGCTTAAATTTTGATAATTCATTACTTTTAAATGTAAACTTTTGTAGAACAAATGGAGAAGAAGGTTGTTCTAAAACAAAACCAGAAACAAACACAGAGGAAAAAGCTAAATTAAAAGATATTTTAAAAAATACCCACATTGGTACAATAAAAAATCCAAGTGAGAAACTTGTATTAACAAATGTTGTTAAATTAAATAATGATATAGTTGTTAATGATTTAAATATTGACTCAATTAGCTACAAAGAAGCAATGATAAGTTCAAAAACTTATGATGGATCTGTTTTAGTTGATTTTGATAGCAAATTTGTTAGTGAACAAAATGAAAATAATAGTTTTAGAACTCAAAAAGCACAAGTGGAAGCATATAATAGTGAACAATCAATGACAAAATCTGCAAGCTTAAATTTTAACATTGCACTAGGAAAAGATGCATTAGCAGGCTCATTTGATTATATAGGTATCAATTGAAAAGGTTATTCTTGAAACAATCAGGATAGTGAGAGATGACATAATAACGATCACTTTAGTGGTACTACCGATAACATCGAATTTACAACAAAAAAAATAGGAATTAGAGGTACAAATGATACTGCAGTTTTTGATATAATTTATTCAAATACAAACTGAATGAAATGTTTTGGTTACATTAGTATAAGCTGGACCGATGACTTTACTTTATCAATAAATTGTTGAGTAGAAGTTAGTTCATATGCAACAGCGTGAAATGCTTATTGAGCAAAGGCCGCAGCATATATAGAAATTGATAATGTATTATTTATTTAAAGTGTAAATATTTAAGTTTAATTACAAAATAAATTATATTTTTAAAGATAATATTAACCAATGAACTGTGTTCACTCTAATCTTTTAAATATAAATTATTATAAATTGAACTTCTTAATAAGTTTCAATGATTCTAAAATATATCAAATAGATATAATAATCAAAAAATAAATAATTTTGTAAGATAGTTATTAATATAATTATAAAATTTATTATTTTAATTGAGTCCTATTTATCAATTTTTGTAAATTTAAAGCCGTAAAAAAAATATTATTCTTTTATAATATGGTAATAAAAATTATTAGGTGATGCACATATAAGTATTTAATATAATTTGTATAAATTTTAAATAGGAATGAATCAAATGAGAAAAAACTTTACAAATTTTATTAGTATTCATAATGACTACCTTAACCACATTGCAATTTTTTATATTAGGATCAAATATCACAAATGAAAAGCAATATAATTCATACGATAATCGTTTATATAATAAAAGGAAAGATGAAAAGGTCGATTCATTTGGATGAGGCGGACTTGCTATTCAATATTTTATTTTTGTACATTCAGATATATTGCAAAATAAATACATAACAGAATTAAAAGATAGTTTTTTAAACACAAAATCTTTTGAAGATAAAAAAACATTAACTAGTATACAAAACATATTTTACTCAAGCATAGTCTCGAGTGCTTTATTGTTATCACTATATTCAACAACAGATTATACTGAATTTTTTGCAGAGTCTAATTCAAAATGACAAACATTCAACGATAATATAAAAAATAAATCATGAGAGGTTTTAAATTATTTTTTCTTAAATATTTATAAACTACTAAAAGCAAACACTCCTGGAGCTTTAAAAGATTTTGATTACATAAAGAATATAATCGATGAAGATTTTAAAAAAGAGGAGAGCAAAAGTTTAATATTTCGTACAACTTTAGAAAAACCGCAAACCGATCTAACTTATGAAGATCTTTATTATGAAGATGCTAATTTTGGAATGAGAAATTTTAATTCCAATGCTTATTGATATGGATTTGTACCAAACATTCTTGATTATTCTTTAAACGCTTGAACATATACATTAAATAATAATTTGCATCAATACTCTTTTGCATACTCTTTTAAAAAATATAATAGTGTAAACATCAAACAAATTTTAAAACGTTTTAATCAAGAAAGTTTTAATATAGATGAACTCAGGAAAACTAAATAATGATATTTATACAAAAGCATCTCCAGAAGCAATCAAAAATTTTCACAATATTCTTGATAATTCAAAATTTAAAACATTTGAAGATCTTTCAATCTTTTATAAAAATTTAACATATATAGAAAAATATAAATACTCTAATATAGATTTTGAAAAAAGCGTTTATGCGTTAGGATATGTTAATAATTGGTATCTTAAAAAAGTGGAACAATTTAAAAGCTTACTTCTTAAAGTATATAATTTAGCTTGATATATAACAAAGTATGAAAATGAAAATTATTTTGCATATTTTATATATACAAATATATATACGTCATCTTGACCGCTTTTTGAAGGAGCTGCTTCAACCGCCTATACATTCATATACACATCTAATGATTCTAGTATTGGAACATATCAATTGTATTCAAAAGATTCTTTCACTAAATATAAAAGTGAAAAATATAACGCACAGTATTATAATAATATTATTTCCACACCAGTTGTCATTAATTCAATAAGTCATGAAATGGGGCACTCATTGGACTATTTCCTTGGTCAAACTAAACAATATGAAGTTATACAAAAACAAAATTTTTAAAAGAAATTAGAAACTTCTTTTAATAATAGAAATCTTTTTAAAAAAACTATTTTAGGTTTAGATACAATTGCTCCAGAAGGTTATCCTCAACCTGAACCTATACCACCAGATCCACCAATTAAACCAGATCCACCAATTAAACCAGACCCACCAATTAAACCTAAACCACCAAACACAAACTCACAAAGTAATGGGTTATCTTCTTGAACAATAACAACATTGTTATTGGTTTTTACAATAGTCCCTGGAGTAATAATTTTTATAACTATAATTACATTAGTTATTGTTAAAAAGCATAAAAAAAATAAAAAAAAGCAATAGGAGATTAACTTTATTTAAAGTATGTATTAATAATTTGTCACAAACATATTCTGTCAAGTATAGAATATGTTTTTTTATGATTATAATTCTCTATGTATTTAGTTAGAATAAGAAAATTCTAATATAATCTATATATAAGAGAATTGTATTTAGTACGGCATTTAATTTTATTAAATAATATTTATTGAATAACTTAAATTTATTTACCAAATAGATTCAAAATTGTATAAATATACAGTTTTATTAAAAGTAAAGTTTACTAAGGGAGCAAATTTAATAAATCTCTAAGAAATTAGAAAATTAATTTATAGGCTAAATAAGAATAATCATAAAAAGTGCTTCATATTTGATGTTATTTGAATCTTGAAATATATATTAACTCAAGTACTAAAAGGCTTTCACTTTCATAAGATATTGTCCTGTATTTACCCATAATATTTATAGTAAATAACCATGATCGTATATTTGTATGCATCATTCAATAATTAGCATACAAAGAACACCTTTTACTTAACTATATATATTCTAATTTATATCCAATAATACTAATACATTCCTGTTTAGATTGACCTTAGGAAATATCCCTTCAAATAAAGACTCATTTTTGATATAATAATACAAATATAGTAAAAGGGGTCTTTTTATGTACGTAAGAAAAATAATCGTTAATAATTTTATTATGCCGGGAAAACAAACTTTTGTTTTTGATGATGATCAAAAACTTATAGATGGTGAATTTTATGATGTAGAAGATTTAAAATTAATTAATGAAATGTTTAACGGTAAGTGATTAGAAAGTACACTTAGTTTCGAAAAGTATTATCCAAAATTTCTGAAAAAAATACCAGACATGGATCTTCAATTAGATGCTCTTATTGAGTTTACAGACGAAGAACTTATGAAGTTAAATGTGATTATGAAATCAAGTTATTTGAAACTTATCAAATCAAAACTTTGATTTTATTCAATCAAATGTACATATCCCTATATATTCCCTATAGTTTCACTAAAACCAGCAGAATTTGCAGATGATAAAACTATCGGAATAGGGAATCATTACGACAAATTTACTAAATACAACTCAAGTAAAAAGGATTTATTAACAGTTACAGGTATGAACGCAGTTGGTTTATTGAGAGAAAAATATTTTGAGTATTCAAAAATGCCGATTGAAAAAACAGATATTTTACTACATAAGCAATATCTAGAAGTCTTAAAATCAACATTTAGAAATGATGAACAATTTATTAAAAAGTTAGGACAAATCGTTTTTAATATGGATGATGGTGATGTTTTAAACTACGGAGATCAAGCAGATTTCTTTTTTCAGAATAAAGCTTTTGAAGAGTTCATTGATTCAATTCCTCTTATGAGAAATGAACCAAAAATAAGAGAAGATTTTTGCGAAATGTTATATGAGTGCTATTTTAGAGATATTCAATGAATATATACAATAAAATCATCTAATGATGCTTTAGAAATAAAACAACTAGTTTTTGACTCATATTGTGAGAATGCAATTTATACTAAGGAGTTTATGAATTTATTTAACTTCAAATTGCACCATGATTCAGACAAAGAAGCTTTATTATTTAAAAAACTAGTAATAAATGACGATGACTTACTTGATCAAGATAAAGAACCATTTAATATTTTCGATAAGAAAAATAAAAAGTTTGTTTATCAAGAAATAGTTGTTGATGAACCTAAAGAAGTTAAAAAGAATCAAAATGCTATAAAACAAGAAAAAATTAGAATAAAAAAAGATAAAGAGAATAGAAAAAAAGAAAGAAAGAAAGTAAAACAAGAAAATAAAATAAGGGAAAAAAAGAAAAAATTAGACATAAAAAGAAACATTCAAAATAAGAAAAAAGATTTAAAAAGACAATTAAAAAGACTTTCTAAAAAGCGTTAAAAAAAATAAAGGCGGTTAATATATAGTGAAAAAATTTGAAAAAGAAGACAAAAATTTTAATACTCTAGTCGACAGAACCGCAATTTATGACTCAATTAAAAATAATAAAATATCAAATGAGGAAGCACAAAAATTTGTAGACTCTATTTTTGAAAATTATTTTTTAGATAATGATAATATTAATTTCTTGCAATCAAATGATATCGATTTCTTCAGATTTAAAAACGAAGAACTTTGCTATTGCTTGAGTACCTTAGCTTTCAAAGATTGCTGTAAAAAATCTATGAAGTCATCTGTAAGTAGCAAGTACGTTCCTTTTGTTAAGAGTCTATTATCAAAAAATGACTACGAAACATATTTGAATTATTCAAGTAACTTATTTACGCAACACTTCAATGATTTAGCTAAAAAAGAGAAGTGTAATTTTAAAGATTGTAGTAATAAAGCAACAGAAAATAAATTATACAATTTGAATTTTGATAAAAATCCTATGGTAACAACAAATAAAGTAAATCCGTTCGACAATAATTATAAAATGGGTGAGAACTTTTTTTCAGAAGTAACAGACAATAATTTCAAATTTTTTGGTCTGTGTAGACAACATGATAACGAGATAAAAAAAATTGAGTTAGATAAGAATTCTAAAAATGTTGATATTTATAAAGTACATTTTAAAATAGTCCTTTACAGATTATTTATTAGTAGAGTTCAATTAGAAGTAGCTAAAGAAGAGTTTGTTGAAAATTTTAACAACATTAAAGAAGATGGTTACAAAGCTTTAGAAATTTATAAATTAAAAAAACTCTCTAACCATGTTAAATCATTGATTAATTTATATACAGGTTTTATAGAAAATATATTTAACAATAAACCAACTTTTAAGGTGCTTACTTTCAATCTTCCACAAACTGAAATATTTGAAATATCAGATATATTGCAGCCACAAGTTTGTCCAAAAGATTATCTACTTTTAAATTCAGTAAATAATATTTATATAAAAAATAGGGCAGCAACAATAAATTTAAAGAATCATGATAATTATTCGTATGTAACAATTGTTTATGATTCAAAAGATGATAGACTTTCTAGTTTTTTTGAGCAATATATGGAAGAGATCAAAGGTAAATTGAAAAATGAGACTGCCTTTATTTCAAATTGTTCTTTAATATTATGCGACAATATTTTATTTAATAAAGATTGATGAGATAAATTAAAAAATGAAGATAGGCAATTATATTCTGCTTTAAATAAATTCCGTTATGAAAATCCTAGTATCGGTCAAGAGTATATCAAAATGAAGTTCTTTGCAGGATTTAGTAAAGGAAACAACTTTTTTTTAATAGGAAAAAGAAAAAATCGCTAATTAGCGATTTTTTTACGTAATTACCTTTTAGTAAATTAATTATTCTTCTACTGAGTGTAGTCAATCGATATCATTTTCTTCTTTTTTATCATTATCATAGCACTCATCACAAACTGGAACAGCAACTTCATCTTCAATATTCTCATCATATTTATAAACTCTTTTTGGGCTCAATTGATTGATTGCTTTTCCACAACCATTTAATAAACATTTTTCCATAAATAACATCTCCTTTTACAATCTTATTTTATAGTAAAAGGGTATTAATTACATTCATAATTACTTATAGTACTATAGTTTATTAAAAGTTACTTGTTTTTAAAATTACATAGTCTACTTTTTTAATATCACTAACAACTTTTCCACCAGAATAAGAAATTGATGATTGCAAGTCCTCGTTCATTTCTTTGTAAGTTTCCAATAACTTACCTCTTACTTGAATAAGTTCTTTTTTTCCTTCAACATAACGTTTTTCACCTTTATTATACTCACTGGCACTACCATAGTATTCTTTAAATAAAACGCCATCAACTTCAACATTTTTACCAGGAGATTCCTCGTGAGCTGCGAATAGGCTACCGATCATACACATAGTAGCTCCGAAACGTAATGATTTAGCAATGTCTCCATTTACTCTTAAACCACCATCAGCAATTATAGGCTTATTGGCAGCCTTACTACATCATTTAATTGCTCCAAGTTGTCAACCACCAGTTCCAAAACCGGTTTTAAGTTTTGTTATACAAACTTTTCCAGGTCCAACTCCGACTTTAGTGGCGTCAGCTCCTCAATATTCTAAGTCTCTAACAGCGTGTGGGGTACCCACGTTACCTGCAATTATAAATGTTTTATCTTGCATATATTCTCTAATATGCTCGATCATTTTTTTTACATTGATAGAATGACCATGAGCAATGTCGATAGTTATATATTCAGGTATTAAGTTTTCTTTTGCTAGTCTTTTTATAATTTCATAATCTTCTTTTTTAACACCAACAGAGATTGATGCTATCAAACCCATACTTTTCATTTTTTTAGTAAATTCAAAAGTATCTATATTAAATCTGTGCATTACATAAAAAAAGTTATTTTTTGCTAATAAAACACATAACTCCTCATTGATAACTGATGCCATGTTAGCGGGTACTACAGGCATTTTAAAAGTGTGATTTCCTAGTTTTACCGATGTGTCACATTCACTTCTTGAGTTAACTACACATAAATTAGGTATTAACTGGATATCTTCATAATCAAAAGCGTACATAAATTAATATCTCCATTCCTAAAAAATTATACATTAATTATTTTATAAACCAAAGATAAAAAAACGAGTAAACTCGTTAAAATTTGGCAGCAATTTCTTTTATCTTAGAAGAAATGCTTTCAATTGCTTCTTTTGGTGTTTGTTTTGATATTGGTTCAACTTTAGTACCAGCGAATAATATTGGTTCATTAACTTTTGCCCCAACAAATTCCCATGTACCTTTAAGATAAGCAGTGTGATCTCCAAATGGATACCAACCATAGGGAGCTCCTTGCGTTGTTAAGATTTGAACTTTTAAGTGTTCCAACAATCCTTTAGCATCACCTTTTTTAACATACTTATACGAAAAAGTTTGATCAGCCATCAAAATATGATCTAAATAGTTTTTGATCATAGCAGTAACGGCAAAATTATTCATTGGACTAGAAATGATTACTTTATCAACTGACTTTAATTGATTGATATATTTTATTGAATCTTCTTCATTAAAAAATTCTTTGAAATTATCTCTTGTTAAAGTTTTTTGAGCCATCACTTCTTTATTCAAATCTAAATAAATAATTTCATCTTCTTTGTTTATTTTAGAATACTCTTCGATAAATTTTTCAGATAAAGCAATTGAATATGATTTATCAGCTGGACTTACTGTACCAGAAATTACTAATACTTTTTTTGACATATTTACCTCTTCCTTTGTAACTATTTTATAACTTATTTATAGAAAAATTTATTTTATTTACAAATAGAAAATGACCATACAATAAGGCATTAAATCCCAAAAGTCATGTGACCTTGTGATTTTCATAACCTTTGCAACATTAGTTTAACATTTTAATATTTTTTTTGCTAAACTATATTGTGGAGAAACTTATGAGAAAAGTCACAATAATTTTAATTGCTGGTGGTAGTGCTAGCGGAAAATCTACTGTTTCTAGAAAAATAGCCGATGAAATATTAGATAAAGAATCTGTAGTTAGAATTTGTATGGATAGTTATTACAAGGATTATAGTAATTTATCCAAAAAAGAACGTAGTAATCTCAATTTTGATCATCCAAATTCAATTGATATAGAATTATTATGCAAACATTTGGATGAATTAAAAGAAGGTAAAAGTGTAGATGTTCCAATTTATGATTTTACAACACATTCTCAATCAGGAAAAACCAGAAAAATCAACTCAAGTGATGTGATTATTTTAGATGGTATTTTAGCTTTACATATCGAAGAGCTAAGAAAGAGAGCAGATATAAAAATATTCATTAGAACTGATGACGATATCAGGTTTATTAGAAGAATGATTAGAGATGTTAAAGAACGCGGTAGGGAACTTGATGATATTGTTAACCAATATTTAACAACAGTTCGTCCAATGTATAAGCACTTTGTGGAGACATCTATTGATTTTGCAGATATAATAATTCCTTATTACGAAGGAAATTATATCGCTATTGATATGATTGCAACGAAAATAAGAAGTATATGTAGAAAAAATAAAAGAAATTTAAAGTAATTGAAATAAAAAGTCATATTAAAAGCATCTATTAAGATGTTTTTTTAATTTGAGTTGTCTAAAAAACTTGTTGTATTTTGATTTTTCCGATCAAAAAACCTAAAAAGTATTCTTAATTCACTTGAAAATCAATGTTTTTTTATTAAATTTAGCGGTTTTTTTAAGAAAAAGTAAGATTTAATCGCATTTTTTTAATTTTTAGCATTTATAAATTTTTTGTGTTATATTTAATTTATTAACTAAATTAACGGAGTTTTAAAAAAATGGCAGAGACAAAAAAAGATTTATTATATACAGAAGATAGCATTCAAGTTTTAGAAGGTTTAGATGCGGTCAGAAAAAGACCTGGAATGTACATTGGTTCAACAGATGTAAAAGGATTACATCATTTAGTATGAGAAATAGTTGATAACTCAATTGATGAGGCATTAGCAGGTGTATGTACAGAAATAAATGTAACTCTTGAAAAAGATGGTTCTATCACAGTTAAAGATAATGGTCGTGGTGTTCCAATTGGAATGTATAAAGGAACCAATAAATCAACTCCTGAAATAATTTTCTCCGTGCTTCATGCTGGTGGTAAATTTGGGGGCGATGGTTACAAAACTTCTGGTGGTTTACATGGTGTTGGTTCATCAGTTGTAAACGCTTTATCAAGTAAGTTTAAAGTAACAATTTATAGAGATGGCGTAATATCAAAAATTAAATTTTCTAAGGGTGGTAAACTATCTCAACCTCTAAAACAAGTAGGAACATCTAAAACTACTGGTACAATGGTTAATTTTACACCAGATGAAACAATATTCTCTACAACAAAATTCTCTTTTTCAACTATATCAGAAAGATTGAAAGAATCAGCTTTACTTAATTCAGGACTAAAACTTACTCTTAAAGACGAAAGAAGTACTAAGTATGTTGAATACAAGTACGAAAACGGATTAATCGAGTTTGTAAATGAATTAAAAGGTCAACAAAAAACCTTGTGTAATCCAATCATAATAAAAGGAAGCGAACTTGACATTGATGTTGAAATAGCTCTTACATATTCAGATGATTTCTCAGAAACAGTTCTTGGATTTGCTAACAACGTTAAAACAAGTGATGGTGGTACACATATTACAGGTTTTAGGTCTGGGTTAATAAAATCACTTAACGAATATGCAAAAAGTCATAGTTTAATTAAAGAAAAAGACAAAAAATTAGACTCATCAGATATTAAAGAAGGATTAATTGCTGTTGTAACAGTTAAAATTCCTGAAAGTTTGATTCAATATGAAGGTCAAACAAAAGGAAAATTAGGAACTAGCGAAGCTAAACAAGCTTGTGAAAAAATAACAGAACAAAGTTTTAATTTCTGATTACAAGAAAATAAAACAATTGCAATTGCAATTATTGAAAAAGCTCTTTTAGCAAGAAAAGCAAGAGAAGAAGCAAGAAAAGCAAGGCAAGCTATAAGAGATCAAAAAACAAAAACAAAAGGAAAAACAATGCTTGGTAAACTAACACCAGCTCAAGGGAAAAACAAAGCAATTAATGAACTATTCTTAGTTGAGGGGGATTCAGCTGGTGGTAGTGCAAAATCAGGTAGAGATAGAAAATTTCAAGCGATTTTACCACTTAAAGGAAAAGTAATAAATGCAGAAAAAACAAAGTTAGTAGATTTATTAAAAAATGAAGAGATAACTACAATTATTAACGCAATCGGGGCTGGTATTGGAAGTGATTTCGATGTTGAAGATATTAATTATGGAAAAATAATTTTAATGACGGACGCCGATACAGATGGAGCACACATTCAAACATTATTGTTAACATTCTTTTATAGATATATGAAAGAACTTATTTTAGAAAAACACATTTATATAGCAATGCCTCCTTTATTTAAAATTACACAAGCAAGTAACAAAAGTAAATTCATTTATTTATGAACAGAAGATGAATTAGTTGATTATATGAAAAAGGTAAAAACAAAAGTAGAAATTCAAAGATATAAAGGTCTTGGTGAAATGAATGCCATACAACTTTGAGAAACTACAATGGACCCCGAATCAAGAAAATTAATTTTAGTAACAATTGATGATGCATTAGCTGCAGAAAATGCTTTTAGAACATTGATGGGAGATAATGCAGAAAAAAGAAAAGAGTGAATTGAAGAGAATGTTAAATTTACACTAGAAGATAATAATGAATATGTAGAAGTATAATAAGTATATTATTCCGGAGGTATACATCTTGGAGCAACTAAGTTACGAAAAAAAGGTGCAAGCAATTTTAGAGAAATTCTTGGAATACAACAAAATTAATAAAGACATTAAACGGTTTGGTATTTTCAACAGTTTTAGTGTTTCTCATCAATTTGATCAGGGTAAACTTTATTTTGAAATGAGAAATACAGATGATGAAGACCAACTTTTAGTAACCTCTGCTTCAAGTGAACAATCTATAATGATTAATATTGAAAACGATAAAGAGTTTAATTGATTAATTAAAACTATGAACCGTTTCATTGAAAAATCAAAAATATCTATGAAAAAGGCCCGTGAATTAGCAAAACCACAAGTAGGAATCTTGGTATATGATGAGTTCACCGATTCATATTATTTAAATCCAACTTCTGGACCCGTTCTTTTAAAATCGAAGGAAATTGCTAAAGAAATAGCTTCAACAAGAATTGATATTTTTGGGATTTTCATTAACCTAAGATCCATTTTGATTGAAAAAGATAGAGTATCTGAGATTATTGGTGATAGTCTTGATGTAGTTTGTGAGAAAAGCAAAGAAAAAATCAATAAAATTATCGATATTGAAACCAGATTACGTAAGATAGAAGGAATTCCTAGGTGTATTTGTTTTTATAAAGAAGATAACGATACTATTTATTTTGAATCTTTTGTAACAACTGACTTCGGACTAGAAATTGAAGAGTACAATAAAATTAATGAAAATAACTTAAAAGTTAACAAGACAATCGCATCAGAAGTAGAAAACATGTATAACTACATCGGTCTTGTTGAAGATATTTCATTACAAATGATCGAGATAGCAAGAGATTTAATATCAAAAAATGACCCAAGAATGTATGTCCAAGATAAGACAACAAAATTATGAATTTTAACAACTGAGGGTAGAAATACTATGCAAAATTTAAATATAATGGATTTTTTAAACAATGATATATCAGAGATAAATTTTGAAATTAACTAAAGGAGACAATTATGGCTGACAATAAAAATGAAAAAGGAATATTGAATTATTCATTGGAAGACTTGATGGGTGATCGTTTTGGACGATATGCTAAATACATTATTCAAGAAAGGGCATTACCAGATGTCAGAGATGGACTAAAACCAGTTCAAAGACGTGTCTTATATGCGATGAATGAAATAAATTTAACGCATGACAAGCCTTATAAAAAATCTGCTCGTATTGTTGGTGATGTTATTGGTAAATATCATCCACACAGTGATACATCGGTATATGATGCATTAGTTCGTATGAGTCAACATTGAAAATTAAATATACCGTTAGTTGATATGCACGGTAATAATGGTTCAATTGATGGTGATGGCGCTGCCGCAATGCGTTATACTGAATCAAGATTGTCAAAAACAGCTAGTTTATTATTAAATGACCTTCAAAAAGATACAGTTTTGTTTGCACCAAACTTTGATGATTCTGAAAAAGAACCAACAGTTTTACCAGGATACTTTCCAAATATCTTGGTTAACGGTGCTACTGGAATTGCTGCTGGTTATGCTACAAATATGCCTCCACATAATATCAATGAAATTATTGATGCCACTATATTCTTAATTAAAAACAAAAAAGCTAAAATCACTGATATTGCAAAAATTATTAAAGG
Source organism: Spiroplasma endosymbiont of Megachile willughbiella (assembly GCF_964273395.1). Classification (NCBI taxonomy): domain Bacteria; kingdom Bacillati; phylum Mycoplasmatota; class Mollicutes; order Entomoplasmatales; family Spiroplasmataceae; genus Spiroplasma; species Spiroplasma endosymbiont of Megachile willughbiella. The sequence continues at coordinate 624,185 of NZ_OZ187005.1, forward strand.
TCCTGATTTTCCAACAGGGGCAATTGTTATGGGTAAAGAAGGTATTTTAAATGCTTTTGAAACCGGAAAAGGGAGAATAATTTTACAATCGAAAATGCATCAAGAGGAAAATGCAATTGTGATTGATGAAATTCCCTATGAAATTGTAAAACAAGATTTAGTTAGAAAAATAGGTGACGTTGTAGACGCTAACCCTCAAATAGAAGTAAAAGAAGTTAGAGACGAAACAGATAGAACTGGTTTAAGAATAGTTATTGAATTATCTCCTAAAGCAGATTATGAATTAACACGAAAATTTTTATTGAAAAATACACCATTACAGGTTTCTTATAATTACAATAATGTTGTTATAGTTGATAAACAACCTAAACAACTTGGAATTATTGGAATTCTTAATGCTTACATTAAACATTACCAAGAAGTATTTACAAGAAAAACACAATTTGATTTAAATAAAGCAAAGAAAAGACTTGAAATAATAGAAGGTTTGATAAAAGCTATCTCAATTCTTGATGAAGTGATTAAAATAATTCGTGAATCAACCAACAGAACTGATGCTATACAAAATTTAGTAAATAAATATCAATTTAGTGAAGTTCAAGCAATTGCAATCGTTGATTTGAGATTATATCGTTTAACTTCAACAGATATCACAAAACTTAATGAGGAAAAAGAAGAGTTAATAGGATTAGTTTCACAATACGAAGCAATTTTAAATGATAACAAAGTTTTAAATTCAGAAATTATCAAACAATTGCAAGACACTAAGAAAAATTATGGTGTCGAGAGAAGAAGTGAAGTTGTAGATGAAATCGAAAATATCGATGTTGAAATCAAAAAAACAATCGTTCAAAAGAACTATACAGTTTGAGTTTCACAAGATGGATATCTAAAATCGATTGAGGAATCACAACTTGGAAAATTCTCTCCAGATGACTTTAAAAGAAAACCTAATGATATTTGAATATCACAGTTTCCAGCATCTAGTTTAGATTTCATTTTATTAGTATCAAGTGCTGGGACTTACTATTCTATACCTGTTTATAAAATAACTCCAAGTAAGTGAAAAGAAATTGGTATGCACCTTAATAAGTTAGCAACATTAAGTGGTCAATCTGAAAAAATCTTAGCAGCTTTTGTGGTTAGAGATTATAAAAACGCAAAACAAGAAATATTATTAGCCACTAAAAAAGGGATGATCAAACGAACACCTGTTGAAGATTTAGAAACAAAGATGTTCTCAAAATCATTTAGAATAATGAAATTAGCAGAAGATGATGAGCTAGTTTCTGCATCACTTGTTACTTCTAAAACTAAATATGTGACTATGTTAACGAGAACTGGTTTTTCTGTTAGATATGATATTTCTGAAATTCCAAGTGCTGGTCCTAATGCAAAAGGGGTTAAATCAACGGTTGTAAGGGATGAAGACATAATTGCAGGGAAGGCATTTGACTCAGGAGATATCTTAATCCTAACAAATAAAGGAAATGTTAAAAAAATTAAACAAGATTTAGTTCCTATAATGACAAGACCAAAAAGAGGTGTTAGGTTATATCCTTGAAACAAAAAACGTGATGAGTTTGCAACATTTCTATATAACGTAAATTCAAAAGATATTTTAAACATTTTAGATGAGGAAGATAACCTTACCCAATTAAATGTAAATACTTTCAAATACGCTGATCTAGAAGATGTTCCAGAAGACTTAGACATGAATGAAATTTTAACAACAACCTTGGAAAAATCATTTATCATTAAAAACAATGATATACCGTTACCTCCAAAATCAGCAGACGAAGAAAAACCTAAGGAAAATATTATAAAAAAACCCTTAGAAACTAAACAAGCAAAACAAAAATCAGAACAAACAAACTCTAATGAAGAAAAATCGAATATTATTGACAATAAAGTAACTGATGATAATAAAGAAGATTCAACTCAAGACTTAAAAATAGATTTTGATGATTTAATTTAAAATACTCAGGGAGTATTTTTTTTCTATAAATAAATGTAATTAATTTAAAATAACTATGGGAGAATATTAATATATGCAAACACTTAAAGGCAAAGTAAAAAAATTTATATATAATAGCGATAATTTTGGTGTTGCCATTTTTAACTTGATAGATAATGAAAAGAAATCTATTGTTATCACAGGTCCTATTACAATTATGAAACTAGGTATAATATACGAAATAGAAGGAGAACTTTTTATAAACAACAAATTGAATAAGACAAGTTTTGTTGTTGAAACAGTTAAACAGGTTAAAGAACTTACAAGTGATTTAATCATACATTATTTAAGTTCATCTTTATTCCCAACTATTGGTAAAACTCTTGCCAAAAATATTTTTGATTTCTTTAAAGACGATGTATTCAAAAAAATTCTTGATAACCCAAATGATCTTATGTTAGTAAAAGGGATGACTAAAGAAAAATCACAAATAATTCAAGATGTAGTTAAAAAAAATTTTAATGAGAACCCAATTTTAGATACTTTTTTAAACAATAATTTGAAAATTGAATTCTATAACAGATTGCAAATGGATTTTGAAAACAAAGAAGAGATGTCATGAGTCTTAAAAAATGATTTTTACAAATATGCAAATAACAGTGGATTGACTCCATTTGAAGAGATAGACAAAGTAGCTTTGGCATTTGGTGAACCTTACGATAGTAAAAAAAGAATATCTTGATGAGCTAATATGTTGACAACCAACATACTTTTTAAAACAGGAGATACTTATACTGATTTAATAACACTTAGAAAAGAACTTATTAAGCATTTTCCTCATATTGATAATATTGACTCTAAATTATTGTATGCAAAACAAGAAAAAATATTATACTTTCAAAATAAAAAGGTGTATACAAAAGAAAGCTTTGAAGATGAAGAATACATAGCAAAAATTCTTAATGAAACAAACGAAATATATCCATCTGATAAATGTAATAAAAGTTTTGATGAAATATTGACCGAAGTTGAAGAACATATCTCAAATACATTAAATATTGAAGGATTTAAATATAATGAGGAACAAGTTGAAGCATTAGAAAGTTTCTATACTTACAACCTAATTATAATTACAGGTGGGCCAGGTACTGGTAAAACAACTGTGATTATGGGCTTAGTTAAAATGTATGAAATCATGTTTAATCTAGAAAGTTATGCGATAGCAGCTCCAACAGGAAGAGCTGTTGGTAGAATTAAAGAAGCATCAGGCTATTCAGCTACTACAATCCATAAACTATTGAAGTACTCTGGTAACGATAAATTTGATTTAGATGAAAAAAATCCTACATTCAAGGACCTTGTAATTCTTGATGAATGTTCAATGATAGATAATCATTTGTTCGCTTGTCTATTAAAAGGTGTAATGATAGAAAAAAAACTAGTACTTGTTGGTGATGTTGACCAACTTCCAAGTGTAAATTACGGTAACCTTTTTCAAGATTTGATTGAAAGTAATAAGTTCAAAATTATCACTTTGACAAAAAATAATCGTCAAACAAATCATGAAGGTAAAGAAAATAAAATAATAAATTTGGCAAACTCCATCAAAGAATCAACTATAAGAAACTTTGATTTTGTTGATTCTGATAATCTACATTTTATTTTTAATGAAAATAATGATGCTCTTTTAAGTGAAATTAAAAAAATTTATTCAGAATATAGACCACTTATATTGGAAGATGAGTTAACAGACATTCAAATTGTGGCACCAATGTACAAAAATAACTTGGGGATCATTAATTTGAATGAAGAAATTCAAGAACTCGTAAATCCAGCTCGTCTACACGAGAATGTTTATAAACGTGGTGCATATGAATATAGAAAAAATGATAAAGTAATGTATATTGAAAACGACCCTAAATTAGAGCTATCAAATGGAGATGTAGGTTTCATAGAAAAATTAACTTTTGATAATAAAAAACTAGAATATGGTTACATAAATTTCAATGCTAGATCAAAATTCTTTAAACCTGAGGGTTTTTCTAAAATCAATTTAAATTATGCTTGTAGTATTCATAAGACTCAAGGGAGTGAATATAATACAGTAATTTTAGTATTAGATGACACAAACAAGTCTACTAACTTCTTTACAAATAAAAAAATGATTTACACTGCCATAACTAGAGCTAAGAAAAATTTATTTATCCTATCAAATAAAGAGTTATTTTTGAGAGCTTGTTCAAGAGAAATGAATCACCGAAAATCAACTTTAAAAGAGAAAATTATAAATTAATTACAAATCAAACATTATATAATATTTAAAGAGGTCAAATTATGAAGCATAAAACATTAATAATAATAACATCTTCATTTGCCATTACTTTTCTAACATTTCTTATCATTTCTTTAGTTTTAAATAATAAAGTGAACATTTCTAATGAAATCGATAATATAATGAAGTTTTTAGGTGACGAAGGCAAAGAATATTTTACACGTGTAAAAAACAATCTTAAAAACCCAATAGATTTAGCGTATTTTGTTTTTGGATTGGAAGGGCTTCCAACAATGATCAAAGTTCATTCATCATTACTAGTATTTATTGCTGTTATGTGGTCTTTTTTACTACCAATGTTAGGTATTATTTTAGGATTTTTACTATCAATTTCAGTATTTCTAACAATAATAGAAAAAATAAAAAGACAATACAAATATGATGCAATCAAAACTGTTGGTAAATATGGTATGTATATATCTTTTGGAATCTTTATATTTATAGCTATTGTTGGTTTGATAACCATTTCTTTGTTGGAAGGACAATTAAACCAATTAGAAAATGTTAATAAGATATGAAACAGTCTAGATAAAAATTATTTTTCATCTAACTTAAAGAATAGTTTTACTTACCTAACAATAATAAGATATCATTTCCAAAATGGGCTAAGTAGTTTGCTAGGTAATGGTATTAACGAAATTAATAATACTTATAATGGTAATGTTTCTTTAAATCTTTTACAAGCATCTCTTGTATTTATCGTAATCTTATTACCAATATCACTATCTTCTTTGATAATATTTTCAACTATGTGAGCAGCAACTTTTATTTCAACAAGAAATAATGGTATGTCAAAATTCACAGGATGACTTGGAAATGTTAGAATAGATTCTAAAAGAGAATTTAAAAGCATGATATTAAAAAATGCTTGATTTTGATTTTTGATTATAACTTACATATTAACAATGATTTTACCAGGGTTAGTACACCCATATAAAAGTCCAACACAAATAACTATTGCAGTTTTAAGTATTGTAATTATGCCTTTCGCATTAACTCCTATTTTAGTAGGGTGGATTATGGCAATAAATATAAAACGTTTTAATTATAATAAATTGATGTTTAACCAATTGATAATATTATGAACTGTAACAACAATTATACAATTAACTATTTGAACTTTATTTAGAGAAGAGATTGCAGCGCCGACATGGTTAATGACATCTTGGCCATTAGTATTAATATCATTCTCAACCGCATCTGTTTTTGGGTTCATTAAATGAAAATCTTAAAAAAGATTTTTTTTATTTAATAACGGAATGTTAAGAAATTTACCTTAAAATTAATGTGTTAGGAGAGTAAAAATGATTTTAAAAAATGCACAAATTGTTCTAGAAAATGGAATTATCGAAAACGGTTGAATAGAAATCGAAAATAAGAAAATCAAGTCTATTAACAAGGGAGAATGTTTAAAAGATGGAATTGATTTAGACAACAATTTTATACTTCCTGGTTTTATAGATTGTCACGTACACGGTGGTTATGGTGTTGACTTTGAATCTGGAGATATAGAATCATATCATAAATTTGCAAATATTGTAAAACGCGAAGGAATAACAAGTTTTATTCAAGCAAGCGTTACAAATTCAAAAGACAACAATTTGAAGTATTTGAAAGCTTTTAGTGAGTTTATGAAAAATCAAAGATCAAAAAACTCTAAAAACTTAGGTTGCCATTTAGAAGGTCCTTTTATTTCGCCTTCAAAAAAAGGTGCTCATGAATTAGCATTATTAGAAACTCCAAATATTAATACTCTAAATGAATTTATAGAAGCATCAGATAATAATATTAAAATTGTTACCTATGCTCCTGACTTACAAGATGGTAGTTTTACAAAGTATTTATTAGAAAACAATATTTTACCCTCTGCAGGACATACAAATTTGATGTTGAAGGATTTTATAAAAGATTATAATCTTGGTGTCAAACATGTCACTCATTTATTTAATGGTATGAGTGGTGTTTCTCAACACGAACCAGGTTTAGCAACTGCAGGATTATATTTTGATGACATTTTGTGTGAAGTCATATCAGATGGAATTCATATAAAACCAGAAACTCTACGACTTATATATAAAGTTAAAGGACCCGATCAAATTTGTATTATAACTGATGCGATGAGTGCAAAAGGCTTAAGTGATGGTAATTACAAATTAGGAAACTTAGATGTCATTAAGGAAGGCATGAAAGTTTATCTAAAAGAGGGGGGTGCGCTTGCTGGAGCAGGGGCAACATATGATCATAATGTACGTGTAATGATGGAAGAAATACCTGGATTAACATTAAATAACTTGATAAAAATGACTTCTATCAATATTGCCAAACAACTTAACATCTACGGGCAAGTAGGTAGCATTGAAGTAGGTAAGTTGGCAGATTTGGTTGTTTTAGACAATAATTATGATGTCATTAAAACTATTATCGAAGGTGAATTAGCTTATGAAAAATAAAATAAATCCAAAAACGTTTGTATTCATTAAATTTTTATTGACTTTATCTTTAATTTTGATGTATTCAATTGGTTTGATTAGTCTAGTATATGCTATAAAAACTCAAAACAATGATGTGCTAGCCTTTAGTGAAATTTATTACAAAATTCAATTTACACTTTATTTTCTAGCAATTCTAGCTGGCATCATTTACTTCATTTTAAGATTTTATATACATAAATTAACTAAACAAAAGTTTACAAAGAATGAAAAAATATACATATCAATGTCTTGTTGCTTCATGATTGTTGTTTTTTTACTTGGTTTAGCTGTTATTTTATTCAAAAATCTAGACCCACGAACAAGATTAATATCAACAATTGTAGTAATTATAGTACTATTTATATTTGGTGTTTCTATTTCGATCCTAGAAACATTATCAAGACTAACTGAACAACATCACATTAATAAAACTTGATATGAAGAAATTAAACTGAAAGAAACAGTTGTTAATCCTATGAACAAAACAAAAAATATAGAAGAAAAAGTTTTGGATAAAAAAAAGGTTGACAATCCGTTTATGGAGAATGATAATTAATGATAAAAATTGGAACTATTGGGACAGGAAAAATTGTCGAAGAGTTTATAAAGGCTGCTTTAAAAAATCCAAATCTTGAAATTGCTTGTTGTTACTCAAGAAAAAAAGACAAAGCACAAAGTATCATTAGAAAATACAAATTATATGCAAGGGCAGTTGACTCATTTAATGTAATGATCGATGAGGTTGATGCTGTTTATATTGCAACACCTAATGGTTTACATTTTGAACAGGCTAAATATTTCATACAATTGCAAAAACATGTCTTATTAGAAAAACCCTTAACATTAGAATATAATCAAGCACTCGAGTTATCAGAATTAGCAATAATGAACAATGTCATTTTAATGGAGGCATATAAAACAATTCATTTACCTCAATTCGCAATCTTATTCGAATACTCAAATAATATAAATCCTTTTTTAGCAACATTTAATTTAAAACAATACTCATCAAGAATGGAAAATGTAAAAAAAGGAATATACGATTCTGTATTTGATGAGAAATTAGGTAAAGGTTCAACTTATGATATGCTTATTTATCCTGTTGAATTAGCAATATCGCTTTTTGGTCCTGTAAAAGAAGTGAAAGCAATGGGTTTGAAATTACCTAATGGTAGTGGCTTAAACGATTGTGTATTACTAAGACACGAAAATGAAGCAATTGTAAATATAGTTTGTAGTAAAGCTAGTGCAGGAACAATAAAAAATGAAATATCTTCTGATATGGCTACGATTATATTTGATGATTGTATAAGTTTAAAAAATATTTCTGTTCTTTCTCATCAAAATATGAACAAAAATACTGTTTATGAAGAAAATGCTCCGCTAGAAGTAAACTTATTTGATTACGAATTAGCAGTTTTTTCAAAAATGATATTAAATAACGATTACAAATTAAGAGACTATTTATTGAATATTTCTTGTGAGGCTATTAAAGTACTTAATGTCATCGAAAGAAACCAAGACGAAAGAGGTGTTATATAACATGAAAATAAATAATTACATAGATCATACTTTACTAAAACAAACAGCCACTAACAAAGAAATCAAAGAGTTATGTTTAGAGGCTATCAAATATGATTTTGCTACTGTATGTGTCAATCCTACTCAAATTGAACTTGCAAAACAAACCTTAAAAGGAAGTAATGTTGGCATTACAACAGTTATAGGCTTTCCTTTAGGTGCGACCTTAACATCTGTTAAGGCTTTTGAAACAAAAGAAGCATTAAATAGAGGGGCTAATGAAATAGATATGGTAGTTAATATTGGCGCTGTAAAAGATGGAAATTGAGATCTTGTATTAGAGGATATCAAAGAAGTTAAAAAACAAGCTCCAAATAATATTGTTAAAGTAATTTTGGAAACTTGTTTATTAACTAATGAGGAAATTATAAAAGTTTGTGAGTTAGCATTGGAATCAGGTGTTGAATATGTCAAAACATCAACTGGGTTTTCAACACAAGGGGCAACATTTGAAGTTGTTGAACTAATGCTTTCAGTTGTAAAAGGAAGAGCAAAAGTAAAAGCAGCTGGTGGTGTGAAGACTTATGAAGATGCTAAAAAAATGATAGATTTAGGGGTATCTAGAATAGGGACAAGTTCTGGGGTAAAAATAATAGAAGGAATTTCTATCGAGAATAACAACTATTAATCTTTGTGTTAAAATAACCAAACAAGAATAATGGTAAAAGCGAGATTCATCTCTAAAATTTTATATCTTATATCAATTTATGTGTTTATCGAGTTTTCCATATTAAATTAATTTAGGATATTATTTTGCAAAATACAAAGTAATATATATTGCAATTAATTCAATAATGAAAGTTGGTTTTATATGATCGTAAATAAATTTAACTACATCGCTACTAATGATGCGGATATCAAATTATTTAATGATTTATTACAGAAAACATTAAGCTCGAGTTATTTTAATAATAAATTAATTCATTTAGATCAAAATGTTATCAAAGTTCTTACTAAATATAAATATGGGAAGTAATCATTGACTATATACTCTCTTTTATTTATCAGATATGATTTTATATGTAGTAAGTTGTACAACGAATGTAATGCTTTACTTGGAGCTGTTATGAAAAAATTGCCAATGTTAAAAACAAGCATAGGGTATGAATTAAATGTTGAGGATAAACCATCAGGATTGCAAGAATCTTGCATTAACTTATTTATTTATTATAAATGGTTTCAAAATCAAGAAGGTAATTGAATTAGCAAAGCTAGCGACTTATTAATTAGATTTTGTAAAGGCCACTTTCTAATTAATGGTAACAAACGAAGTGCAGTCTTATTAACGACATCTTTTCTACATAAATATTGTATTTACTTATATAACTCTTTCGAAAGTAATGAGTTTATTAAAAAATGAGAGAAATTAGTGTTAGAAATTGTAGACAATTGCGAATATATTTATGTAAAGAAAAATGGTAAAATTAATTTAGAAAAGAACTCAAGTAAAGTATTTTCTGAATATGAATTATTTTTATATGTATACAAATATTTATATGATCAAGCGTATTTGAGATTATTTTAAGGGGTGATCACATTGAAAAAAAATAATGTAGAAATAACAAAAGAAAATTTTAAAAATACAGATATTTTAACAATTGATAAAGATAAAATAGATAGCTCAGTAGATTTTGTTTCTAACAATAAAAATATGTCCGATTTATTTGCTAATTTAAGTAAAAAGTAATTTATCTAAAACAAGTAGTTACAACTAGAATGCTTGTTTTTTTTTTTTTTTTTGTTTGGAATGTTTCTTTATAAGTGAAATCTTTTTCAAAAGAGTTATTTAAGTATGAAAAATCTTTCACTCTTTTTTGGATAATAAAATATTGTTTATTTTATTGAAGGTTAATCTACATTAAATTACGTGCACTTTCAAAACACAGAAATGTGTTATTAATAAGTATTTTATGATATAATTAACTTATAAATGTTGAGAAAAACTCGATATTTTTTTATTTAGGAGAATTATATGAATCGTGCAAAATTATCTATTTTAGTTATTTCTTGTATTGTCGCAGTTTTGGGATTTTTATCTACAATAATTGTACTTATATCAGGAAGTTCATTAACTATTATTATTCCATCATTACTAACTGGGTTTTTAATAATAGTTGCAGCTATGTTTAATTTTCTTTTTTGTTTCAAAAAAGTTCAAAAGTTAAAAGTTTCTTTGATTTTATCTTTTGTGTATACATTGCTGGTTATTGTGTTATTTATTTTATACCCAATAATTGTTGGTTATTCTATAGGAACTATCATTGTTTATTCAGGAATTTTAGTATTTACTTTACTATTTTATGTAAGTATTATAGTTGTAAACTTTTCTGAAAGAATAAAAACACTTGAATATTAGTATTACGACAATACAAAATCGAAACCATATTAATGGTTTTTTTATTTTAAAATTTAAACATGTAGTGATAGGTAATAACTATACCTATAATTTCAAAAAAACCAACTTGTTATATCTAAAAACAGTGTTCTACACAATAATTCAATAGTAATAGCAATATACTTATGTGTTTTATAATTGAAGAATGTGATATTATCAAAGCGGACAAGAAGTTTTTTTATGATTATTAATGATCGTAATCATATGTTTACACGAAACACAAATGGCTTACAGGATTAGAGAGCTTTTTTGTTATAATTAAGTTAAATCACTTATTTTAAGGAGAATATAATGGCTAAAATAAGAAAAAATGAAGTTAATACATTTGGTTTACCAAAGTCTATAAGAAGTAGAATAGATGAATTAGTGAATCTGAATTTAAATCCTACAACAGTAAACTTGCTTACATATGAGTTTTCTAATTTTGATGAAGAAATCAGAAGCAATATTGGAAAATACATAGAAGGATTATTAATAATTGAAAACGAGTTATTAGAAAATCATCTAAATCTTTTAAAAGAGAAAAACATTTTTGGAAATAATAAGCAAGAGTTTGTTTTGAAACAAAGAAAAAATAATTTATTAAGGATACAACAATTATTTAATAACGAAAAAAATAAGACCTATAACAACCGTAAGAACTCGGCAACTGAAGAAAAAACTAATTCTTTATTGAATAATGATTTCAAAAAGATCATGGTAACTAATCAAGATAATAAAACTCCAGAGCAAAGAGAGAAAGAAAAGTTTAGAGAGTTAGCAAATAAAAAGAGAATGCTTGAAGTTGTAATAGACGAGGAAAATAAAAAAATCAAACTTGCAAAACAAAATTATTTGAAAGCAAAAAAAGAAAACGATATTGCTTTACAACAAAAAAATATGAATTTAATAAATGAAGCTAATAATAAATTAGTTAAGATAGATGACGCAATTAAAACATATAAAACTGTAGAATCTTTACCACTAGATTTACTTTTAGCTGATGACCTGACCATCGACATTGAAAGAGATGAAAAAAACGTTAGGGATTATTTAAAAGAAAAAAATAATGTGGCTTTGAAAAAACTACAAAAAGATATGATAAGGTTTAACCAAAATAAAATAAATAAAAATACAACAAACAAAAAAACTAACGAACCTTATGTAGATAATTTCTTTACTGTAGAAGGTTTTGATGATGATTATGAAAGTGATTCACAAAATATTTTTAGTGAAGATGGAATTAATTTTACATCGAAGTATAATGCAATAATGGAGGAAATTGAATCTGATACAGTAAAAAAAAAAGCAACGAATAAAAAAATAAATAATATTTTTAATACGTTAGAGTCAACAGTAAATAAAAAAGAAAAAAGTTTAGACAAGCTAAACAAAGAAAAAGAAAAACTTTTAGAAGAATTAAATTTTTTAAAAGAACAAAATAAAATCGAAAAAGAAAAAAGAATATTAAAAGATAGAGAACGTTTAAAAAAAGAAACAGACTATATTATATTTAGAGATAAATACAAAGTATCCTTAGCTTATAAACATTTAGAAAAAAAATGAAAAACGTTCAACATGAAAAAAAACTTAGCAACAAAACATTTGTTCCTAAAAGCAATAAAAAATTTAAAACATAAAAATAATAACTTAAAAAATACCGAATATTTAGCAAATGACGACTTAGTAGAAACTCCTTTGATGGATGAACTTACTTTCGAAGAGAAAATAACTCAAGCAAGAAATGTTTTTGAATTCGAAAAAGAGGAAACAAATAAAAATAATTATAAGTTTGATAACTTGAAATTATTAATAAATAAAGCTTATAACTTACAAATACAAAAAAGAGTTAGTTATTTAGAACGTAAAAAAGTTTTGAACACCATTACCAAAAAAGAAAAAGTAGAATTGGAAGAATATAAAAGACATAGTAATCAAGGATTATTAAATAAAAAATATAACTCAAAAAAAATAAAGGTTAAAATGTATTTAAAGAAATAGAGTTGAATGCAAAATGAAAATAACTGGTTTAAGAAAAAAAGAATTAGATATATCCTATTATACAAAAGCAAGCTTTAGAAGTTTTGTAGGAAAGTTGGGTGCCAGTTTTTCTTTTGTGATTATTCTAATGCCAATATTTGGTTTGATAATTACATTTGGAAATATTTTTAGAATATATTTGCCTGGTGGTAGCGATAATGTTTTGTCTAAACTTTTTACAAGTGTTGGACAAATACTTTTTTTAAATATTGGTGTTTGGTTTGCATTAGCAATTAGTATTGGTTTTTCTAAGAATAAAGGCGCAGCTGTTTATGTTACCTTATTGAGTTATATTATTTTTATTGTAATCATTAACTCATTTTTAAAGTTTAATGATAACAACAAAAATACTTTTAGCATATTATTTTGAAAAGCTCTTAATCAAAAAATATATTTAACTGAATTGTTCGGCTATAAAACATTCAATAATGGAGTTATTGGAGGTATATTGATCGGTTCATTAAATGTTATTTTTTTTAACTTTACAAAAAATGTTAGCTTACCAAAAAGTTTAAGTTTTTTTGAAAAAGAAAAATTTGCATTGTTAATTATGCCGCTTTACTCTTTTGTATTTTCTTTAATTTTTATTATGATATGACCAATTTTAGGATTTTTACTAAGTTGACTTGGGTCGCAAGTTGCAAAATCACCAAATGGTTTAGATTCATTTGTATTTAGAACTATACAAAGAATGTTAATACCATTCGGATCTAGTTTATTGTGGCAAGCTCCAATGTGGTATACGCAAATAGGGGGAGACCTTTCACAATATCAAAGTCAATTATTAGCAGAGTATTTATCTAGAACTAATGGTATATCAAGAGAAATTTATGACCAGATTTATAATTTAGGATCTTTGGATATAGACTCAATATCTGATATTTTAAAAGCCAATAACATTGAATACTTACTAAATAATATTGAAGAATGAATATATCAAACAACTTCCGTAGAAAAACTTTGGGAAATAAGTGGTGACCAAAGAATATCTATTGCCATATTAAATAGTAAATATGTTTCTATTGATGATTGTTGAAATATAGGTTTTAGAGTTACTCGTTTCCTAACTGGTGGATTTGTAAACTCTATGTTTGTCTTACCAACTCTTGCGCTTTTTCTATTTTTAAAAAACTCTAATAGAAAAGAATATGGTTATTATATCTCAGCAGCATTAACTTCTTTCTTGTTAGGAATTACTGAACCAGTAGAATATATGTTTTGTTTTATAATGCCTGGTTATTTTTTTCTTGTTTATGCACCGTTAACAGGGTTTATGGGAATGACGACATCATTGTTACAAGTAAAAGTCGGTACAACTTTTTCAACTGGACTTTTTGATTTTGTAATGAATGGAGTTATACCAACAATAAATGGTCAGAAGACTGGTATATATTGAATTCCTTTAGTAGGGATCATTTATTCGCTAATAGGTTATTTCTCATTTTACTTATGATTTAAATTCTTTGACATCAATATTGAGAAGACAAAAAAAATATCTCCATGAGAAATAAAAAAACAGTGTTTAGAACTTATTGAATATTTTGAAGGTTCAAAAAACATTATGAGTATAGAAATTGATAATGATATTTTGAAAGTAAAGTTGAGAAGCTTGTCTAATTTGAAAGGTTATCATAAATGATTTAAGAATTTTAGAATTGAAAACGGATTTCTTTATTTCGAAATAAATGAAGAGAGAAAAAAATTAATGAAAACTTTTGTAGAAAGTTTTCAAGTAACAAACAAATTAATTATGCACAGCTAATTTTTCATTGATAGCTTTAATTATTTCAAATGCCACTGAATGTTTTGGTAAGTTATCTAGGTGAATAATATTTGTATTATCATTAAACATAATTTTTAAACTCGTTTTATCATTTCCAACAGAGTCTAATAAATTAACAACAAGCATATCTAAATTTTTTTCGACTAGTTTTTCTTTAGCTTTTTGAAAATCAAATTCATTTGATAAACTAAACCCTACTAAAAACTGGTTTCTTTTTATACTGCCTAATTCTTTCAATACATCTATTGAGTATTTTAAATCTAATTTCAATGAGTTATTTTTCAAATTTCTTTTTTCAATTTTTTTATCTACATACTCTAACACTTCGAAATCGTTAAGTGCAGCACAACAAATAACGACATCACTATCGAAAAAGTTTTTTTTCATTACTTCCAACATTTCTTCATTGGTGTTACAATAAATGTTTTTTTCATTCTGTTGAAGATTAAAATCTGTATCACCAAAGACACTGATTACACTTTGAGAATAATTAAGAAGGGCATTTCTAAGTGCTAATCCCATTTTACCGCTACTAGTATTTGTTATATACCTTATCTTATCTATGTAACTTCTTGTTCTTCCGAAATTCAACATAAATTTTTTATTATTGATATTAAGATAATCAGTTAATTCTTCATCTATTATTTTGATTGCTTCAATTGGTTCTAATGATCTTCCGATACCTTCATGTCCACTTGCCAGTTTACCATATGTTGGTTCAATTCATCTTATATTCGTATGGGTTAAAAGAGTTTTCTTGTTTTTTTCTAATATAGGACTCAAATACATGTTGGAATTCATACTTGGAAAGAGAATAGTTTTTGACTTAGAAGCAGCAAAAACTAGAGAAGGTAGGTCATCAGCAATACCGTTAGCTATTTTACCAATAAAGTTAAAACTAGCTGGATAAACTATATTCAAATCAGACTCATGAGACATTTTAATATGTTTACCATAATGATGTGGGTCATAAAAACTTTCAGTAAAAATTTTGTCATGTGTTTCATACGACTCAAAATCAACAAACTTTCCAGCATTTGTGCTAAGTATCAATTTCACATCATATTTTTTAGCTAGTAAATGATATAACTCTTTTGACTTACTAGCCGCTATTCCACCTGTAACAATCAAATTCAAACGTTTCATATCTATTTAACCCCTTATTTATAGTTATTTTAACTATATTTCTTTTACAAAAGTGATAATTTATAAAAAAAATGAAAAAAAATATGTAAAATTATTCACAAGATATACATTTATATGTATAATAATTTTGAATTAGGAGTTGAAATCTAGATGGCAAGTGTAGTAGTACGCGAAGGTGAACCAATCGAAAAAGCACTTAAACGTTTTCAAAAAGTAGCTGCCTCTTCTAAAGCAGAAGCGAGAAAAAGAGAGTATCACTTAAGCAAAAAAGAAAAACGTATTTACAAACAAAAACAAAACAGAAAATTTGGTTAATTCCAATTTTTTTATTTTTTACCACTATTTTCATATTTTTGTAAATTATAAATAATTTTACTAAATCTAGCTTTTTGTTTTAATATAGTGTTAAATACGATATAATTAATATGTTTACAAGTATTGAGGAGAATCGATTATGATTAAAGCAACTAAGGCAAGCACCAACCAAAAGTTTGTCAATGATAAAAAGAAAAATACAGAAAATAAAATGTCATCTGGTAAAGTTATTACAAGACCAAAAATGTTAGAAGAAAAACACTCAAAGATTTACCTTTTGAAGCAATCAGCTATCGTTGCATCTTCTAAAAGTGGTAAAAGTAATCTTTCTGAACTTCCTAAAGGGGTTCAAGATTCTATAAAAAATAAAGAAAGAATAGATTCAATTATAAATAGAAAAAATAATAACTCAGTCGATTCTATGAAAAATAAATATGACATCGACGGTAAACCTTTGACTTTAAAAAGAGCTAAGATGATCACCGAAGAAAGAAATAGTTTTTTCAACTCAAATAGAAATAAAAAAACAATTTCTGTTCCAACCGAAACAGAAACAAGCAAGGTAGTTAATTTAAGCAAAAAAGCTGAAGGTAAAAAAGCTAGCGTATCAACTAAGAAAAAAGAAACCAAAGTGGCATCAACAACTAAAAAAAGTGCTACTACAACAAAAAAGAAAAATATTAGTAAATAATTGCACGCAAGTGTAATTTTTTTATTTCCCAACTAGATTATACATATTGGAGGTTTCACATGTATTTTTTAAAAGGGGAAGTTATTGAACATAACAATAAGGATTTGTTGATTGAGGTTAATGGAATCGGTTATAAAGGTATATTAATAGCATCAAAAGACGAAAGTGTTTGTAAAACAGATTGTGATTTATTTTATATATTACATTATCGAAATGATTTTACAGATAAAATATTATTTTTTTATAATTCTAAAACACGTGATTTAGTTGAAATATTACTAGAAATAAAAAATGTTGGTTTAAAAACTATTGAAAATATCTTTGATAATGTCAAACTAGATGATTTTTTAGCTTATATAAAGTCAGGAGACATTTCTAGATTAACAGATCTTAGCAGAATAAGTGAAGTAAATGCTAAAAACATTATGTACAAATTGCGCGAGAAGTATTTCAAGCAAAAATATTCACAAAAACAAATGAATATCATCAATTCTTTACATAGACTTGGGTATAAAATTTCTGATGTTTATCAAGTTGTAAATAAGGTAAATTTTAGTCAAAAAGAAGACATCATATTGAAAGAATCTCTTATTTTGTTGGGGAAAAATATAAATGAATGAGTTTAGACCTGAGTCTTTTTCCGAATATATTGGTCAAAAAAATATTATTGAAAATTTAAAAGTGTGCCTTGAGTCTGCGCGAATTCGAGGTAAATGTGTAGATCATATTTTTTTGAGTGGTGGTAGTGGAGTTGGTAAAACTAGTTTAGCTTATTTAATTTCTAGAATATTAAAACAAAAGATTTATATATTAAATGGTCCTAGTTTGCAAAAAGCTAGCGATATAATTTCACCGTTAACAGCGCTAAAAAATAATGAAATTATATTTATTGATGAAGTACATTCTGCATCAAAAGAGGTTTTTGAGATTTTATATCCTGCTCTTGAAGACCGAAAATTGAGCATCATAATAGGTAAAGAATATAACTCTAAAATAGTTAATATCAAGCTACCAGAATTTACTTTGATTTGTGCCACAACTGAGATAAACAAAATAATACAACCATTTGTAAATAGATTTCCTATCAACTTTACATTCGACAATTATACAAATGAGGATATTTCTCAAATAATTAAAATAAATGTTCAAAAAATGAATTTTAACATAGATGATGAGATTGCAAATTTTATATCTGGTTTCTGTAAGTTAAATCCAAGGGTAGCTATCAACTTATTAAAGCGGATAAATGACTATGTTGTGATAGAAAAACCTTTAAGTATTAATATTGAGTTTATAAAAGATACTTTTAAAAAAATGAATTTATTTAAGTATGGCTTAACATCTTTAGAAATAGATTATTTAATCATATTATGGAAAAACGGTTGTTTAGGGATTGAGAGTATTCAACAAATTATAAATATGTCGCAACAACTTATTATAACTTTAATAGAACCAAATCTTTTAAAAAATAACTTAATAATAAAAACAGCAAGAGGAAGGAAGTTAACAAGCAAGGGAGTAAGTTTTTTAGAAAACTTTCTTAATATGAGTCAATAGATATAATTTTTAAAATAAAGTATTATATTGGAAATTTTACCGAAAATAGGTTTATTATAAAGGTGGTTGAGAAACCACGAATGAAAGAGGTGTTAATATGAGTAATAATATCACAAAAGAAGATATTGAAAAAAGATACGAAAAAATAAAACCTTTCTTAAATAAAACTCCTATGATATATGCGACCAAAATGAGTCAACTTACCGGGAACGAAATTTATGTTAAATTAGAAAATCTACAAAAAGCAGGTTCTTTTAAACTTAGAGGAGCCTTGTCTAAAATGATGTCAATTGATCCTGAAGTTTTGAAAAAAGGGGTTGTTGCTGCCAGTGCTGGGAATCACTCTCAAGGGGTAAGCTTTGCAGCTAATCTGTTAAAAGTGCCAGCTACAATTGTTATGCCAAAAACTGCACCGTTAGCTAAAATAAATGCAACTAGAAATTACGGTGTGGAAGTAATTTTACACGGAAATTTCTTTGATGACGCAAATGCTAAAGCAATGGAAATTGTAAAAGAAACAAATAAGGCATTAGTTCATGCGTTTAATGATATCGATGTTGTTATGGGTCAAGGAAGTATTGGTATAGAAATAATGGAACAAGTGAAAGATGCTGATTATGTACTAGTTCCAATTGGTGGTGGAGGTATATTAGCTGGAATTGCTACTTATATCAAAAATGTAAACCCTAATTGTAAACTAATTGGTGTTGAAAGTGAGAATGTACCAAGTTATTATGAAGCTAGAAAAAACAAAAAACCATTCATGGTTGACGGTAAACTTTCTATAGCAGATGGTATCGCTGTTAAACAAACAGGGGACGTAACTTTTGAATTACTAAACAAATATGTTGATGATGTGGTTTTAGTAACTGAGGAAGAAATAGCAAAAACAATTCTTTTCTTATTTGAAAATTGCAAAGTAGTTGCAGAAGGTGCTGGAGCTGTTTCGAGTGCGGCAATGTTATTTAATAAACTAAACATAAAAGGTAAAAAAGTTGTTTGTGTATTATCTGGTGGTAACATTGATGTTACAACATTTTTAAATATAACAAACAGAGCTTTGATTGATTTAAATCGTAGAGTGGTTATCAAAATAGATGCTCCACTAGGAAAAGGACATCTTTCAAAAATTACTAATATTGTAGATAATAATGGAGTGCAAATACATAAAATCTCAGATTCACAATTAGAAAATACTTTGGGAATTAATAGAGAAATTATAAGATTAGTAGTTGATATCAATACTAAAGAAGAGTTAAAAAATGTGATTAATGACTTGGAAAAAGATGGATATTCAGTTATGGAGAAAAAATTTTTAAATTCTATCATTTAAATGAAATATATTCATACCCCAAAAGCACCAAAAGCTGTTGGTCCTTATTCACAAGCAATTCAATTAGATAACGGTTTCTTGTATGTTTCAGGTCAAATTGGTTTAGACCCTAATACTATGGAATTGAAATCTGATTTAAAAGGTCAAACTGAACAAATTTTTGCTAATATTTCTGAAATATTATTAGCAGCGGGTTACACAAGAAATGATGTTATTAAAACAACTATTATTTTAGAAGATATCAAAGATTTTTCAGAAGTTAATAATTTATATGAGAACTTTTTCGAAAACCATAAACCAGCAAGAAGTACATTTGCTGTAAAAAACTTACCAAAAAATAGTCTAATAGAAATAGAAGTTATAGCTTTTAAGTAGCATAAAGAATGAGTAATCAAAAGTTAATCAAAAATGTTATGGAAAACGAAGAAGAACTACAAACTCATATATCTAACCTTTATAATTTAGCAGAGATAAAAATAGAAATGAAGACATTCTACAAAGAGCAACTAGGATTTTTAAGAAAAGAATTTAAGAATCAGAGGCTAACTAAAGAAGAATTTGATCAAAAAGTTGTGGAATCAACAAATTTATATTCTGAATATGTATCCAAAATTAAAGACTATTTAGATTTAAATTATTCACTAGCTATTTGAGAGTATAATCAATCAAATTTAATAAAAAATAATTTAAACTATATTGAATTAAAAGCTGAATATCAAGTAAAACTAGAGAGTTTAAAGCAAGAAAATAACAAAGATAGTATCAAGAAAGTAAAACAAGATTACTCAATTTTAAAGAAAACTCTAAAACCTAGAAATATAGCTTTTATTGCGATTTTAGGGACTATCAGTTTATTGATTATTAGTTTGATTGTTAATTACTTATATTATTTTAAAGTAGCTAATAATGGAGAAACATTTAGTTTTAAAGATAAGGATCAGATTACAGCCTTTATATTTATGTGTATCGGTGTTTGTTTGATAATAGGATTCTTGGTCTTTATAATTACCAAAACAACGAAAAGAATTTTTCTAGATAAAGAAGAAAACCTATTTAAGACTTCTTCTATTGGATTCATAGGTAGTTTTACTGACACAATTGGTGTTGGTTCATTTGCTGTTACAGTTGCTGCATTAAATGCCACTAACACAGTAAAAAATGTGAAGAATTTACCTGGAACTTTAAATATTGGCTTAACTATTCCAAACTTATTAGCTGGTACTTTGTTCGTGAGTGCTATACAAGTTGAATTAGTGACATTGATTAGTCTTGTAATATCAGCTATGATAGGTGCATTTCTAGCAGCTAAAATAGTTAACTTAGTTAATAAAAAAGTAGTAGCTTTGTTTGTATCAGTTTGCTTAGCAATTGCTGGTATATTAATGATTCTTGCACAAGTTGGTTTATTTGAAAACGCAGGAACTAAAGGGCTATCTGGTTGAAAATTAGGTGTTGGTATATTAGCATTCTTTATAATTGGTGGTTTACAAAGTTTTGGTATCGGTTTATATGCACCCGCATTAGCGATAGTTTCATTATTAGGAATGGAAACAATTATTGCATTTCCTATAATGACCTGTGCAGCTGGTTTTGCATTGCCAACAACAGCATGAACTTTCCACAGAGATAATAATTATAATCCTAAAGTAGCATACGGTTTGCTAATTGGTGGAGTATTTGGTACAGTGTTTGCATTTTTTACTATATTTGTAGGTATTCAAGGTGGTTTAAATATCAAGATGAATGACTTTACATATTACTTAAAATGATTTGCTGTTATAGTTATGTATTACGCATCATTTATGTTATTTCGTAAGTTTTTAGCTCTTAGAAAAGAATCGCTCGGTCTCGTTAAAACTGAGCCAGAAAATTATTACGAGAAGTATGGTACTAATTATTTAAAAATGTTAGATAAAAATTTCTCATCAATTATGGATTCTAAACAAATTGATATTACTAAAATCAATTTAAAAATTGACAAAAATAAAATAGAGAAAAAAAGTTGGAAGTAAATTATAAAACTTAATAAAAAAACTTTTTCAAATGCCTTGTTAATAATAAGACACTAGAAAAAAGTTTTTTGAATTTTGTCGCGGTAGTACCATATAGTTAAAATTCCAAAAGTATATATTTTTTCTCATGGACTGGAGACATTAAAATGTTAAGTATTGATTACATAGAAAATAATAAAGATGAAATAATTAGATTGCTTAATACTAGGCAAAAAAATTATACAAAAGAGATTAGTGAACTTTTGTTACTCAATAAAAAACGAAAGAAAATTATTTATGATTTAGAAAACTTAAAGTTTGAGAAAAATAAGATAACCAAAGATGTACAAAACAAAATTGTTGTTTTAGAATCTGTAAAAGTAAAACTTCAAGAAATAGAAAAAGAAATTTTGTACTTAGAAAAGATTTTAAGTGATATAGAGTCTAAGATCTTTACAATTAATATCAACATACCAAATATTCCTGATAAAAGTGTAATAACTGGTTTTGATGAAAATGATAATAAAGAGATAAGAAACTGAAATGATGACAAAAAAGTTGCATCAAATTTAAGTCATTGAGAAATTGGTGAGAAATTAGGATTGATTGATTTCAAATTAGGTACTAAATTAGCTGGATCTAGATATGTTGTTTATAAAAATAAAGGTTCACAACTAATAAGGGCTTTAATTGATATATTGTTAAAAAAACACTCAAAAAAAGGATATCAAGAGTTTTGGTTACCTTTAATTGTTAACGATAATATTATGTTTGGAACAGGTCAGTTACCAAAGTTTGAAGAAGACCTTTATAAGTTACAAGAAGGGGACCAATATTTAATTCCAACCGCAGAAGTTCCATTAACAAATTTATTAAATTCAGAAGTTATAGAACATTCAAATCTTCCATTATATTACACTGCATTTACACAATGCTTTAGAAAAGAAGCAGGAAGTGCCGGTAAGGATACTAAAGGAATAATTAGATTACACCAGTTCAATAAAGTTGAAATGGTCAAAATCACTGATAAAGATAGTTCTTTTATAGAGTTAGAAAAAATGGTTGAAGATGCTGAAGAGTGTTTAAAATTATTCAATTTACCATATAGAGTATTGATGTTGTGTACTGGTGATATGGGTTTTGCATCAGCAAAAACATACGATTTAGAAGTTTGATTTCCAAGTCAAAATAAATATAGAGAGATATCATCTTGTTCAAATTGTTTAGATTTTCAATCAAGAAGGATGAACTCAAAATATAGAGTTAACGGTAAATTGGAGTATTTACATACCCTAAATGGATCAGGTTTAGCAATTGACCGATTGCTTGCAGCCATTTTAGAAAATTATTATGATGGAGAAAAATTAGTATTACCAGATGTTTTAAGACCATATTTTGATAATAAAAGTTTTATAGAATAATGAGGTATATGTATGGAACTAGATATTATTAATTTTAAAAAAATAATTGTAGAAGAAAACATGTCTGTTAAAGATATTAAAAAAAATATAAATATAGAATGAAAAAAATATATTTTAAAACACAACGATTTAATACTAAACGATGAAGTGATAATAAAAATGGGATGCACACTAGAACTTTGCGAAAAAAATGACGAGTTAACTGAAATAACTATGAACAATATAGCAAAAAATTATCTTTACTCTTTATTAATTTCTAAATACAATTCTAAAATTTATAACTATTTTACAAATGACAATTTTATTTTATTTGACACAACAGAGAATTTAAGCGGAGTTAATAATACTATTATAAAAATTGCTAAACCTATAAAAAGTTTATCAATAAGTGACGAGATTGAAAAAGATCAAAATGAGAATTTGTTTGATTTAAAAGAACTTGATTTTACAAATATTCAATATAAAGAAATAATATTTAAAATCATAAACATTTCTGCTTTTCATTTAAATGAAGAACAATCAATACAAAAAATTGAATTTATATACGGTTTCGATAATGAAGAAATTCTAAAAAAAAGTGAGCTTTTAGATGAAAAAAGACAAAGAGATCATAGAGTTATTGGTAAAAGATTGGAAATATTCAATATAGACCCATTAATTGGTCAGGGATTACCTATTTGATTACCGAATGGAACAATTTTAAAAAGCGAGATAAAGAAATACTTGTTGGAAAAGGAGTTCGAATATAAATTTATACAAATAGAAACACCTGTATTAGGTACAGAATTGCTATATAAAACATCAGGACATTGAGACCATTATCGTGAAAATATGTTTCCTTCAATTGAAATGGATAATAAAGAAAATCTTGTTTTAAGACCAATGAATTGTCCTCATCACATTTCGGTATATGACTATAAAAAAAGAAGTTATAAAGAATTACCGCTAAGGTTTGCTGAACACGCAATACAACATAGATATGAATTTTCTGGAAGTTTGACAGGATTGGAAAGAGTTAGGGCGATGGAATTAACTGACTCTCACATTTTCGCAACAAAGGAACAATTAAAAAACGAGTTTTTAAATTGTTACAAACTTATCAATGAAGTATTAGAAAAATTCAATATAACTATCAACTATATTTCTTTATCTTTAAGAGACCCTGATGATAAAGAAAAATACTATGATGATGATGATATGTGAAATGAAGCAGAAAATAACTTAGAGCAACTATTAGATGAGCTAAAAATTGATTATAAAAAAATGGTAGGAGAGGCTGCATTTTATGGTCCAAAATTGGACATACAGGCTAGAACTTCTCAAGGGCATGAAATAACTGTTTCTACAATTCAATTAGATTTTTTACTACCACAAAAATTTGACCTTACATATGTAGGACCTGATGGTAATCTTATTAGACCAATTATGATACATAGGGGATTAGTTGGTACATACGAAAGATTTATTTCTGTTTTATTAGAACAAACTAACGGAGAATTTAGTACATGATATTCTCCTGTTCAAGTCGATATATTATCTTTAGGAAAAGATGTAAATGATTATGCACAATCTATCCAAGACATTTTATTCAATAATAAAATAAGAACATCATTGGATGATAGTGATGAGAGAATTGGTTACAAGGTTAGAAACTCAATCATAAAAAAAACACCATACTATATAGTTATTGGAAAGAACGAAAAAGAGAATAATATATTAACAGTAAAAAAATACTCAAATAATACAGAAATCAAATATAAAATAGATGATTTTATATCAATGATAAAAAAAGAAATAGAAGAAAGAATATAAAAAAATAGGCAGACGTTTTTAAAAATGGAGAAAAAATATTTTAAAAAGTGGTGTATAATCAACTCAAATAAAGGTGTGGTGAATAAGTTGGAAAATAAAATTTATAACTTAAAAGAGTCTAGCTTGGGTAAAATTACATTTTTAGATGGCACAGCTTTTTTAGCGGTGTCATTTCTTTCAGACAGTGGACAAAAAATTAATGAGGTTCTAATTGTAGGGTCAATTGATGAAGGTATTAAGAGACTTCCATCATGAATTTTTGATTTAACTTCAAAATATATTCAAGATAAAGGTTTTATGAGAAACGAAATTACGAATTGACTAATAGAAAATTGACTAGATCCTGGTATAACTACCTTTAAACAAAGAATGGCTGAAAAATATGGATTTGATGAATTTTTAAATCAAGACCCAATAGAGTGAATAAAAAAAGAACCTGAAATGACACCACTAACCTTAGCTCATATAGCGATAAATTTTACTAATGGTTATTTATCTTTACCATTTAGGGAATTTGAAATCACTGTAAAATTTGTAAAAAATATATTAGCGATAAATTTTTGAGAAGAAGGTAATCCAAAAAATAGTGATCCTATAAAATAACAATAAATAATGTTTATGAAAAGGTTTATACCTTTTTTTATTTTGACTTAACTATTTTAACCAACAAACAAGTAATAGTTAAATGTTAGGTTTCAATTTGTTATAATTTGAATGAGGTGCTTATATGAAAAAATTTTGAAGAATCATAAGTGGAAATTTTATATTTTTACCTTTATTATTAAGCACATCTTGTGGAACCAGCAAACCAGTTATAGTTGCCGAAGAATTTAACAATAATTTTGTCTATGTTAACACTTTCTCATCAAAAAAAACAAATGATAAAAAATTCTCAATGCTTCCAGATTTTAACAATAATAATCTAGATAATTTAAAAAATTTTGTAATGAAGGACAATTATTTTGGATTAAATTGCAATGATGCGATGAAATGCGAAAGAGAAAAAGAGTACACAGCTCAAAACATAATGAGTAGCGACTATAATAATCCTTTAAAAGAAAATAAGAAGGATTTTGACAATATCAAAAAAATACAGTTCTCTTATGACAAGTTAGCAAGATCATTAAATGTTATGCCATCTAATGGTGAAATCTTTTACAAGATGGAAGGTAAACAAATTACTATCGATGAAACCGAAAATACATATTATTTCAACGCATTGGAAGAAAGTAAAGATTTAATATTATTTTCTGAACAAAACGTGACTTATAATTCTAATAATAATCACAGAGAAAGATTGGCATTTTACAACACTTCATTTATACTAAACATAAAAGCTTTGAAAAGCTTGTTAAATATTGATGAAAAAGTTTCTGAAAACATTGAAGTTCAAAAAAACACAATTCAAGAAGAAGAGGATAAAGATAAGAAGGATAATTCAATGTCCGAACAAATAAAAGAAGAGGAAAATTTAGGACATAAAATAGTTATTACCGTAAAAGAATCAAGGATAAATAATGTAAAGAATTATATTAAAAAAATTCTAAATAATTACGATCAATCTTTAGTTTTTGAAGGAAATATATCTCAAAAATTCGAACCATTTTCATTTGAAAAGAATTTAATAAAAAAAATAGAAGTTTTAAAAGTAAGTGAGGAAAGTAAAGATGAAATTTAAAAAGTTTTTAACTCTTTTTTCTTTAATACCAGTTTCTTTTTCACCTCTTACAGTTATTTCTTGCGAACCAATACAAACATTTCCTTCTATAAGTTCACGTATAACAACTGATGGTTTAGAAAAACTTTTTTCTGGTGACAATAAAATAACACCGGTTAATTTTAAATATCTAGAATACATAAATGGTTATTGAGAACACAATGGTTTTGAAAGCAGTTTAGATACATATAAAGTAAACAATCACATTGTAAATATATATGGCGAAACAGAAGAGGAAATTGCTGAAAAAATTTTTTTTACATCATTAGCTCAGATATTTGATACTTCTTTAGTTAATAATGAGTATGATTTTACAGGGTTAACTTTTGTAATAGAAAATATTTTTGTTGATAGCTTAACATTTAACTATCAACAAAAAATTCTCGAGACAAATACACAAACAACACTAGCAGTTACTGTAAATAAAGGTTGAGAAACTAAAGGAAAAATGCTATTGGAAGTAAAAACATCAGAACCATATTCAGAAATAGATGCTTATGCATTTATTTGTAAATGAATGGAGAGCACTTTATATAATTTTAAGGTTTTAGAGTATAACGAAAAAGAAGCCATTTATTTTATTAATGATGATTTTTCCTTTGAAAATGAGGAACTTATAACAACCTTGATTCAAAAAAGCAAAAGTTTAAATGGATTAGTTGTTAAAAAAAGTGATATTGAATTAAATAAAGATTATTTTATATTTTTAAATAAAAAGTTTATGCATATCAAAGACAAAGACACTAACTTAGAGACAAAAAAAATTTAAAACTTATAACAATAGTTACAAGTTTTAAATTAATGTTGATCTAAAGTTGAATATACATCGACAATTAAGTCGATTTTTGCACATATTTCATCGCATATTGATATACCTTGATTAAAGATTACAACTTTGGATCTTTTATCAATAACACCAGTGTTTAATTCTTCTATATCAAATTGATCAATTTCGTTGCCAATTATTGTACCAAAATAATGTGCAATTATAGTGGCTGCTTCATTTCTATCCTTTATTTCATTATTATGATTTTGAAGTATATCTAATTCTTCTTTATAATTTTCTGCATGAGTAGGGTGGATTGTCGACCAATGTAACAATTTATCGATACTTGTTTTTAATTCACTGTCTAATATATACTCAATATCTTCTCGTTCAATTTCTTCGAAGATCGTATCTTTACCTAACTTATTTTTTAATACTTCTATTACTTTTAAAGCTTTTTGAGTACTTTTCGATATGCTACCTAGTTGCATTTTAACGATTACTTCAGTAACTTTTTCATTTATATCGCTGGCATTGGTTTTAAAAGCCTCTATTAATTCATTTTGCAAGGTATTTCCTCTAACATCTTCTTTACCATCCGCTGTTTTAAGTATCATCTTGTCAATGAATGAATTAACTTCTTCAAGAGTCTCAATAATTTTTACATCTTTCTTAAGATTTGTAAAAATTTTATTTAATGTAGCTAAATTTGGTGTGAAATCCGCATCTTCATCGGTACCTACATCAAAAAAACCAACTTTAAGTTCATCCATCTTAGTTGTAAAAAAGTTTTTAAATCATTGTGAACTCACATTGTTTGTGAACTCATTCAAAATACTAAAATTTTTCATTTTAATTTATACCGCCTAACAATTATATAATATATTATTATTGATTTATTTTAATATATATTATGATAATATACTATTAAAGTAGGTAAAATAATGAAAAGAAATTTGATAAAGTATCTCGATGATGGTTCTTTTCTTTTAAATAAACACCAAAGCTTTTGATTTGATAAAACTGTTGCAAGGAAGTTATTAGAAAACATACAGTTTCCAATAATAGTATTAGACACAGAGTTTTTCAATCACTCACATGACAATGGCGAAATATCAGAAAAATTGTATAACGAGAATGATAAAGACCTAGTTTATGTAATACAATATAGTTTTGCAAAATCTTTAAAAGAAATATCGCATAGAGATAATAAGAAAGCGATTAAATCTATAACTATCAAAAGAGCTCATAATGATACAGATTATGACTTTCATAAACAATATAAAAAAATGATAACAAGTTTTCTTAATATGTGTAGAAATAAAGAAATAAGAACAATAGTTTGTGCTGGTGCAACAAATGACATAAAAATAATAAATAAATGAATAAACGATAACAAACATTTTTTCACTCGAAAAACCCTAAATTTAGCTTTCTATAACAAAGAAAAAGGTGAGTTAAATGCAAATTATTTCGACATATATGATATATTAGAAAACTCTATGAGTTTTACAAATACCAATAAAGATGGAGAAAGTTTTTGAAATGCTAATTATCTACCTATTGGTAAACAGGGACATGACTCTATAGCTTTAACAAGTAGTAAAAAGTTCTTTGATTGATTTGCTTTAATATCTGAAAATACATTAAAACAAGAAAATGAAGACATTTACAGTATGTGTTGCAGTGCCTATAATTTTTATTCCTACCCAGTAAATAAAAAAATGAGTTTCGAACAATATCAAGAATTGAATAAGATAATTAAAAAAGTGATAGACCATTGTTACAACGATGTCTTAAAAGTGCTTTTCTTTTTAGCGTTTGTTTACGAGTTTACTTACTTACCTTTGTCTAAAAACAGTTATATCAAAAAAAGTGACATGCTAAGTAATACAAATAAGAAGTAGGAAATCAATTTAATGTATAATTATATTTGTTAAGAGGTGTTAATTTTTGGAAAATAAAGTGAAAACAAATGGTATTTCTCTACTATTAAACTATTTCAAACCTTCTATCTACTTAGAAAATTACAAAAAAGTTAATCTTGACTCATTAAAAAATAATGGAATAAAGTTGATTTTATGCGATATGGATAATACATTAATCGGATGAAATGAAAGAATTCCAAGCACTGATGTAATTAACTTTGTAAAGAATGTTTATGCCCATAATATGGAGTTTGTTTTATTTTCAAACAATATAAGAAGTAGGGTAGAAAATTTTGCAAAAAAAGCTGGTATTATTAACTATTTTTGAGATTGTAAAAAACCTTTGCTTGGTAAAATGAAACTTGTTAAAAAATTATTGTCTTACAAGGAACACGAAATGGTGCTTATTGGAGATCAAGTAGTTACTGATATCTTAGTAGCTAATAGAGCACATATCAAAAGTATATTAGTGTCACCAATAAACAGAAATAATAGTGAGGGAAAATTTGTTCAGTTCTT
This sequence comes from Spiroplasma endosymbiont of Megachile willughbiella, assembly GCF_964273395.1. Lineage (NCBI taxonomy): Bacteria > Bacillati > Mycoplasmatota > Mollicutes > Entomoplasmatales > Spiroplasmataceae > Spiroplasma > Spiroplasma endosymbiont of Megachile willughbiella. The sequence goes on from NZ_OZ187005.1 coordinate 653,919, forward strand.
AGAGAAACACTTATTAAAAAAATTAGCACAAAAAAATATACTTCACGAAGGTTTTTATAATGAAGGAGATTTAGGAGGTAATTATGAAATACTCTAGCGATAATAATTTAGATGATATTGAAAAAGATATTGATATTTTGGAAGACAAAATCCTCATTGATCATATTGAAAGTCCAAAAAAAAGAAAATTTAAACAAAAAAATAAAGTTAGTTTACATGAAATAAAACCTGGGATCGGAAATACAACTAACATTAACTCAAGTGGTCCTAAAAAATGTGTTGGTTGTGGGAAAGAACTACAGACAACTGACGATACTAAACCTGGTTTTGCTATCGATGTTAAAAATCAAGATTACTGTTTAAGATGTTTTAAAATAAAACACTATAATAGATTAGTTGAACAAGAAATAAATGACAAAGATTTCATAGATATATTAGATAATATAAATAGAACCACAGATAAAATAAGATATTATTATGTGGTTGACATATTCGATCTACCTGGAAGCCGATTAACTTGATTAGAGCAACTAATATCAAAAAAAGAAGTTGTAATTTTGGTAAATAAGATAGATTTACTACCAAAAGCGGTAAAAAAAGAGAAAATTTATAAATATGTGCGTAGTCTTTTTTCAAGTTCGCCACTTAAAGATTCAAAAATACTTCTAACTTCTTCAATAAAAAATCAATATATTTATAATTTAATTAATGAATTAAAATCTGTTGAATATGACCAATACATCATAGGAATATCAAATGCTGGAAAATCTAGTTTGATCAATGCTTGCTTAAAGGCTAACAGTCAAATACCTTCAATTGTAACTTCAAAATACGTAAACACTACATTAGATAAAATAAAAATAAACTTCACAGAATCTAATTTCATTTACGATACGCCCGGTTTAGTAAAACATAATCACATAGCTATAGCAACAGCACCATCTTATTGAGATTATTTTTTCTTTCAAAAAGAAATTAAACAAGTTACATATCAGTTACTAGCTGGTCAAACTATTTTTTATGGTGGTTTAGGATGGTTTACCTTTTTAGAAGGTGAAAATATTGACAATAAAAAAAATAAAGTATTAAAGACAAATTTTCATTTTTACGTCAATAAACAGTTACCATTACATAGAACAAAAGAAGCTAATACTGATAGGTATTTTAGAAAAAATAGACACAATCTTTCACCTAGATTGAAGGATAATAGTATTAAATTTACAACAAAAGTATTTGATTTTATTGATGAAGGTTACTACGATATAAACATTTCAGGATTAGGGTGAATAAATTTCAAATCTTACAATGGTTTGAAATTATCTGTAACTGTACCAGTTACAGAATTCGGGGTTAAAATATCTCTATTACCTGCAATGATTTAATAATTAGGAAATTATATATATAATAGTAATAGATATTTTTTATGAATATGAAGAAATTCTTTTTTGGGGGTAAATAATATGAAATTAATTTTATCCATTGAACTAGGCGTGAATGCATCAAAAGTTGGTTTGGTCAATCAATACGGTGATATACAAGCTAAATTTTATGTTGAACATGATAATTCAAGATTATTAGAAAACTTATATGAAAAAATAGTACAAGGCATCGAAACAGTAGGTATCAATTACCAAGATGATATTGATAAAGTTGGCATAGCAGCAATTGGTTTTGTTGATCACATGTTAGGAATTGTAAGATATTCTGCAAACCTAGAATGAAGTAACTTTTATTTAAAAGACAAAGCTGAGGAACTTTTCAAAAAACCCATATTTGTTTTAAATGACGCTAATGCAGCTGCATTAGGAGAATTTTGAACTGGGGCTGCAAAACAACATGATTCAATTATTTTTTATACAATTGGTAGTGGTATCGGTGGTGCTGTTGTTTTAGATGGAAAATTAATTTCTGGAGCAAGGGGTTTTGCAGGAGAATTTGGTCACGGTGGTGGTGTATACCAAGATAAATACATTTGTAAATGTGGATTAACCGGATGTATTGAACCAGTTTCTTCAGGACCAGGTATTGCTAAGTTTTTTGAAGATACCTTTATAGAAGAACCAAATCACCCTGCTGCAATATATTTTAAAGAAATAGAGTCTTTCCAAACAAAAGATATCGTATCAACTTATGAAGAAAACAATGAGCCGGTCGCTATTTTAGAGTTACTAGAAAGAGCATTGAACCCATTAATAATGCATATGGCAACGATGGTAAATGCATTAGATCCAGAAGCAATAATAATATCTGGTGGACTTGGTAATATGGGTGATTTATTAGTAAATATTATCTATAAAAATATAAAAAAATATATTATTAAAAACTTCGCCGATGAAATCATTGTCGAAATTGGTCAATTAGGAAATGATGCAGCAGTGATTGGAACAGCTTATTATGCCTTAAATGACTGAAAAATATTTTAAGAGGAAAATTTTGTGGAAAAATTATTAGATAGAATTAACGAATTAGCAAGAATAAAAAAAGAAAGAGAATTAACTAATGAAGAATTAGAAGAAAGAGATTTCTTAAGAGAAAAGTATATTAGTTTGTTCAGAGAGGGATTATTAGAGCAATTAAAAAGTATAAAAGTTGTAAATGAAAGTGGTGAAGATATAACGCCACAAAAAATTAAGGATTTAAAGCAACAAGTTTAATAGATTGCAATACTTTATTTTTTATCATACGTTTTTAAGACGTAAATAAAAAATAAAGTTTTTTTCATTATGAATAATGAAAAAAACTTAAGTAAAATCAAACAGAATTTGCATCAACACTAAATAATTTGAATCTAAAATTAATTAGAAGTTTTTTTATTTCTTAATCTATATTCTATGTATCTAAATATATAATTATCTTAGAAGGTAAGGTATTCGAATAATGAACAAAAACAATAAGAATTTAAATGCAATGAGAATTCTAGGTATTGAATCAATTAATAAGGCAAACTCAGGACATCCAGGTATAGTATTGGGTGCAGCTCCTATAATTTACACACTTTTCACTAAAGTGATGAATATTAATCCCTCTAATCCAAGTTGGATTAATAGAGATAGATTTGTATTAAGTGCTGGTCATGGTAGCGCATTGTTATACTCTGCATTACATTTATCAGGTTTTAATTTATCAATAGACGATTTAAAAAATTTTAGACAGTTAAATTCTTTAACTCCAGGACATCCAGAATACGGACACACAGAGGGTGTAGACGCTACGACAGGTCCACTAGGGCAAGGTATGGCTATGGGTGTTGGAATGGCTCTTGCAGAGAGTCATTTATCAGCTAAATATAACACAGAAAAACATAAGATAGTTGATCACTATACTTACATTTTATGTGGTGATGGAGATTTACAAGAAGGGGTTACAAATGAAGCTATTTCTTTTGCTGGAAGATATAAATTAAATAAACTAATTGTTTTACACGATTCTAATGATATTCAATTAGATGCAAGAGTGGAAGTTGCCCAATCAGAAAACATAGATGATCGTTTTAAAGCAGCGGGATGAAATACTTTGAAAATTGAAGATGGTGAAAATTTAGATGACATTTTGAAGGCTATCGAAATTGCAAAAAATTCTGATAAGCCAACATATATTGAAGTTAAAACAATTATTGGGATTGGTTCAACAAACAAAGGAACAACTAAGGTTCATGGTTCTCCTTTAGGACTAGATATCGTAAATGTAAAGAAATATTTTAACTGAGAAAATGATGATTTTAATGTTGATCAAGATGTCTACAACTACTATAAAACACAAGTTTACGATAGGGGAGTTGTAGCGAATGAAGAGTGGGTTAAAACTTTTGCGGAGTTCAAAAAAGAAAACCCAAAACTAGCCAGTGAATTTGAAGTTTCATTAAACAAGGATTACAAAATAGAAATAGGGGAGTTAAAATTTTTAAATAAAAAAGTTGAGCAAGCAACAAGAGTATCATCTGGAGAAGTTTTAAATCTACTAAGTTCTAATATAACTTCTTTAATTGGTGGAAGTGCTGATTTAGCAGAGTCAACTAAGGCCAAGGGAGCCGATGGTAATTACGATTACAATAATAAACTAGGTAGAAACGTTATGTACGGTGTAAGAGAGTTTGCTATGGCTGCTATCAATAACGGAATAGCATTGCATGGTGGACTTCTTCCGTTCTCTTCAGGGTTTTTTGTATTTGCTGATTATTTAAAACCAGCAATAAGACTTGCATCATTGATGAAACTACAAACTTTATTTATATTCACACATGATTCAATTGCAGTAGGAGAGGATGGACCAACCCATCAACCAATAGAACAACTAGCAATGTTACGAAGTATACCAAACATAAACGTTTTTAGACCTTGTGATATGGCTGAAGTTCAAGCAAGTTATCTGCATGCGTTGGAAGATAAAACAAAACCAAGTGTAATTCTAGCAACTAGACAAAACTTGAAAGAACTTGATCATAAAAATGTTTTTGATGATGTAAAAAAAGGTGCCTACTTAATTAGTGAAGCTGATAATCCTTCTATCACACTAATTGCTTCAGGAAGTGAAGTATCAATCGCTTTAGAAGTAAAAGAAATCCTTAAAAACAAAGGATTTGAAGTAAATGTAGTATCTATGGTTAATATGAATGCATTTTTAAAAGAAGATGTAAGTTATCAAAATAAAATCATTAATAAGAAAACCAAACGTTTCTCAATTGAATTAGGAACAACTTATGGCTGACATAGATTTTTAGGTGATGATGGAGTTGCCTTTGGTATCGATAATTTCGGATATTCTGCACCTTATGATGCAATTATGAATCACTTAGATTTTAACGCTAAATCAATAGCAGAAAAAATCGTCAAGTTTATAAATCAATAAACTTATGTTATATTAATATTAAAGTAAAATTTACATAGGAAGGAATTTAAATTATGGTATGATGAGGAGTCCTTATAATAGCTATCGTTGCCGCTCTTGTTGGTGGAATTTTAGGTTTTATAATAACAAGAAAAATAATTCAAAAACAATTAAAAGATAATCCCCCAATTAATGAAAATCAAATCAGAGCAATGTATAGAAGCATGGGTCGTAAACCAACTGAAGCAGATATCAAAAAAACAATGAATGCCGTTAAAAGGGGTAAATAATTATAAGCACCAGTGTGCTTTTTTTTAAACTTTTTATGGCTGAGTGTTTTTGTTAATTCGATAAAATCATTTGAAGGGTACAAAAAATATACTTTGCGATGATTGATACAAATTACTAAATAATAAAACACATAAGAAAATGAATGTATTTTTAAAAAAAATAAATTAAAATAAAAGACTTTTTAGATTAATAATATGTATAATCATAAAGGTCTTATAAAAGTTAAGTAGAAGGTGAATGTTGTGATACAAGTTTTTAGTGATATAGATTTTAAAAGAACAAATGCGTATCTTATTTATAATGAGGACAAAAAAGGAATTTTAATTGATACAGCTTTTCGAAAATATCGTGAAATAATCGATTTTGCTATCAACAACAATATTGAAATCACAGATATTTTCATAACACATGGACACTTTGGACACTTTTATGGAATAAATGAAATAACAGAAATATTGAATTATCCTAATGTATATATTGGTAAGGATGATTTAATGGCATTATTTGATCCAAGCAAAAACACTAGTGGTCTTTATGATGTTCTTGAAAAACCTTGAGCAGCAAAACCAATAAAAAACTTAAGAGTTATTACAGAACAATGTTCAATGATTGTAAATGGTTATAATTTACAAATTTATACTAAACCAGGACACACAATTGGTTCTATAATGTTAGATTTTGTTGATCTTAAAAGTTTATTTAATGGGGACTCATTGTTTTTAAAGTTTGATGTTTTAAATTCAAAACCTTCTGAGAAAAGTAATCAAAGTATCTTAGAAAATATTAAATGAATCTTAGAAACTTATTCTCGAGAATACTCAATATATCCAGGTCATTTTGATTGTGGATTCACGATTCGTGATGTATATGAAAAAAGTAATATAATAAAAAAAAGATATTTCAAATACATTTTTCCCAAAAAAAACAAAGAGAAATAATAGCATTGAAACAGATACTTTAAAGTATTTGTTTTTTTTACTTTAAGCGAAAATTATTTTTAATCACTACTAAAGTACCAAAATATCTACGGTACTTTATAAACATGATTTTAAAACTAATTATCAAGTGAACTTAAATCTTAAAATGTATTTTATGATATTTAATAATAAAAAAAATCCTCAATGAGCATAGTTGACGAATTACTATATTTATTTACTCTAAGAGGATTATGTAAATTTTTATTTCTTTTCATTCGAAAGTGTTTGTTCTTTTTTATCTTTTTTAGATTTTAAATAAGCTGGCTCAACACCTTTGATTAAACGTTTTATATTAGGTATATGTCTTAAAATTAAAACTATTGTTGACATTGTCACAACAATATTCATTGTTAAGAAACTTTCAAAATAGCTATGTTTATTTCAAACATATAAGTAATTGAATCAACACAAATGATTACCATTATCATAAATAGGGGTGAAAAATTCTAGTCCATTTATTATGAATGAACTTCCACCAGTTATTTGTGGGACCCAAAGTAAAATCATAGAAATAATTGATGAAAATATTGATGCAATACTTACTTTTTTGGTTGTTAGTAATATTAATCATCAAAGACCAAAAAACACTAATAAGATAGCTCAATTTGTAACCATCATTAAACCAAAAAAACAACTAACCGCTTTACCACCTTTGAATTTATAATAAATTGGAAAACAGTGACCTAAAACCGCAAAAAAAGATGCTACAAAGAAACTAGTCTCATTGAATGCTGGAGACGGTATGTAAGAAAATAGCATTGCAACAATTGCTGTGAATAGTATTTTAAAAGCATCTAAAAAAACAATTACAACTCCTCATGCTTTACCCAAGATCCTACTAGCGTTAGTGGCACCAGCATTTTTGCTTCCTTCTTGCCTTATGTCTTTATTGGTTTTAATTTTAACAACAGTAATTGAAAATGAGAAACTGCCAACAAAATAACCAATTATTGATGCTAAAATCGTACCTATCACAAACATAAATTAACACTCCTATACTTTTATTTTGAACTATTAATTATGATACTACAAAAGGGTGGTTATGTATATTAAAATAAGATAAAATAAATGTGATTTACCAAAAAATCATAAGAAGGAATGAAAAATGAATTTATACGACAAAATAGATTTAAAAAAAATAGTTTTTAATTTATACAAAAAAGATGTTCATTCATTAATAGAATCTAAAGATTACAAACTTAGCGAGAAAGACGTATCTGAAATAATTGTTTTAGCTAAAACCGATAACTTGAAAACTCTTTACGAGGGATTGAATAATGTTTTCGAAAAAAACTTAACCGATGATAAGTTTGAGTTGAGCTTGATGTTGACTTTATTTTTACAAAGATATCATTATTTCTTTGTTACAGAAAATGAGTGAAAGAAATATTCTATTGGAATAGAAATACCAATGGAAATAAATCCTGGTACATTTTTCTTGGAATACGTTGCTCCTTTCTTTGAAACTCAAATCAAAAATTATACATATAATTATTTAAACTTAATTGAATCTTTTAATATATTGAAATGAAATAAAAAATTTGGACAAGATTTAATAAATATAATCAATGATATTAATAATAAGGATGACTTCGTTGAAAGATTGGCAAGTTCAGAAAACTTAGTAAAATTCTTGCAAGATACAAAGAATATTTACGCATCACTTGAAGCTGTTGGTATTGAAAGTGAAAAAAAGGAATTTTTAGCTCACACAAACGAAATCAAAATAGTATTTCAATCAATGAATCATATTATAAACGAAATATTGCTAAGCATTGTTAAAGCAGAATAGGGGAATTATATGTTTGAAAAATATAATGATATGTCATTAGAAGATCTTAATAACTCGTTGGAAAAACAAGAACAAAAGCAAGAAGTTTTAACTAAAGAAGAAAATTTTTACGAAAAAAAAGCAAGAAAGAATTTATACTTTTGGTTTATATTACCAGTCTTTGGTTTATTTGCTTATTATTTTCATCTAACAAGAAGGAAATCTAAACCAGAAATATTCGAAAAGCTACACGAAATAAAAAATAATTTAGGATTTGTTGAGTTAGAAATGATGATAATAAAAACTAAAATAGAAAATTATAAAGAAAAATAATAATCAGGAGGTTTTAATGGTTAATTCATTTTTTTACAATAACTTATCTAGAATAATGATCAATTTACAAGAAAGTATGGCATTAGTTTGTGACTTTGAAAATTGATCTAATTACGAAGAGGAACTAGTATCAAACCTTAAAAAGTTGGCAAAAAAATATGAATTAAACACAACCTTATTGGTACCAGTAACCAGCGAAATCAATACTGGACTATGAAACTACGAAAATATTAAAAAACTAGCAGATAAAATGAATATCACTAACGTTATATTTTATGTTCTTAATGATTTTACAACCGACGATAATCAAGAGTATCTGCATTCAAATCTTTATGAATTTCTAAATATAAAAAAAATAATTGTTGTTGATAATTTTAAAATAGAAAATAAGATAGTTTTTTCAAGTGAGTTCTTTAAAAAATTCTGGAATAATAATTGTTTTCTTATCGAAGAAACTATCGATGAGCAAAAAAACTCCTTAAGAAAAATCCTATTAGAAGCCGATTTCAAAAAATTTAAAGAAAAAACGGGTCTTTATTACAAAATATCTGGGAGAGTCTCTGAGGGTAAAAAAATGGGTAGAAACCTTGGGTTTCCAACAATAAATTTATTAACCCCTGAGCCAATCTTATTATCAGAAGGAGTTTACGCTTGTGATGTGCATATAAAACATCTTGCAAAAAGCTATAAAGGTGCTGGTTGTTACTGAATAAATGAGTTAAATCAAAAAGTATTAGAAATAAACATTTTAGATTTTGATAAGGATATCTATGGCTGAGAAGTTGAAATAACACCAATTTGCAAACTTCGTAATAATAAAAAGGTTAATACAATAGAAGAATTAAAGGAACTTTTGAAACAAGATGTTGAAAAAATTAGACAAACAGAAATAAACATTTCTTAAGGAGATAAAAATGGAAAAACAAAAATTTTATTTAGGTAGTCATGTAGGTATGAATTCAAAGAATAAATATCTTATTGGAAGTGTTTTAGAAGCGTTGAGTAACAACGCTAATACACTAATGTTTTTTACTGGTGCACCGCAAAATACCATTAGAACAGCAGTAGAAAAATTAAATATAAGCGATTTTAAAAGGCTTTTGGAAGAAAATAACATAGATATTGAAAAAGTAGTATGTCATGGACCTTATACCATCAATCTTGCTAATTCCGTTAAACAAGAGACATTTGATTTAGGAGTTAGATTATTAAAAGAGGAATTGATTAGATTAGAACAAATAGGAGTTAAACTTTTAGTGTTACATCCAGGGGCAGCAGTTGGTGCCCCTAAAAACAAGGCTCTTGATAGCTTAATTTTAGGTTTAGATAAAGTTTATGATGAGTTACCAAATATAGAAGTAAAGGTGGCTCTAGAGACAATGAGTGGCAAAGGTACAGAAATATGCACTAACTTTGAAGATTTGAAGTATGTATTAGATAATGTGAAACATAAAGAAAAAATAGGGGTCTGTTTTGATACTTGCCATATGCATGATTCTGGTTATGATATTAAAAATAACTTTGATCAAGTTGTTAAAAATTTTGACCAAATGATTGGTTTAAACAAACTATTGGTAATACACTTAAACGATTCTAAAAATCCAATTGGAGCACACAAAGACCGTCATCAAAACATTGGCTATGGACATATAGGTTTTGAAGCATTAGCAAGTATTGTGCATAATCCACTTTTTAAAGATATTCCAATAATTTTAGAAACACCTTGAATTGATGGTAAGTATAGTCCATACAAAGATGAAATAGAACTATTGAAACAAAATACATTTGAGAAAAGATTTGACATTGAGATTTAGCAAATCTTTTTTTTTTTTTTTTATTTAAAAAAAGCAAAATATTATACAACTGTAATAACGAAAAAAATCACTATTTTAGAAAAAAAACTCAAAAAAATGTTATTATTATCTTGGTCAAAATTTGTAAAATTAAACGGTATTTAGTTTTATTTTTTTTGTCTCTTTTATAGAAAGGTAACATTTATGGATTATCATTATGCATTAAAATTCTTTTTTAGTGAATTTCTAGGAACATTTGTTCTTATATTCTTAGGAAATGGTGCGGTAGCTTGCTACGACCTAAAAGCTACAAAAGGTACTCAAAGACCAGTAGGTGGACTAAGTTGACTTGGTGTTGGTATTGGTTATGGACTTGCTGTATTCATAGGAGTAATTGGTTCAGGTTTTTCAAACCATCAATTAAACCCAGCAGCAACACTTTTAGATATAATATTGCAAATTGGAGGTAAAGGAAATACATTTGAACATGGTTATTGACTAGTACCAGTTGCATTGCTTGCGCAATTTGTTGGAGCAATGGCATCACAATTAGTATTAGATGGTTTATTTTATATTAGTTTTAAAGAAACTGATGACTCAAGCAAAATTTTTGCAATGCACGCAACAACAAGAATCAAAAGCGATAAAGTTTCAGTAAAAGGACAATTTTTAATAGCTTTTTGTGTAGAAACAGTATGTACTTTTATTCTATTGATAGGATTAAAGGGTGCAGATTTATATTTCGCAGCCGGAAAAGGGACATTCGATTTAACTGGAAGTTCTAAAAACTTCATTTTTGGAATCACAGCAGGACTTTTAGTTATGACTTTAGTTATTGGAGCTGGTGGAATTACTGGTCCAGCTTTAAATCCTACTCGTGATCTAGCCCCTAGAATTATTTACACAATTCTACCTCTACCAAATAAATCAATGAAATCTGCAGAATGAAACTATGCATGAGTTCCAATCGTAGGACCTTTACTAGGTGCTACATTGGCAGCAGGTGTATTCTTAGGATTACAATCAATATAAAAAATTATTGAGACACTTTATATAAAAAATTACGACTGTTGTCATAATATTTATATAAAGTGTTTTTTTGTTGCACATTTTTTTAAAAGTGTGTAATTTTATAAGTTAAGTTTATAGGTCATAAAATGAAAAGGACATCAAATAAAGAGGAAGATAGTTTGTTTGAAATAGAAACTTTTATAATCGATGGAAATAACGAAAAAAATACTATGTACTCTAACTCACAAACACAATTTATTCCTAATGAATAAGGCGAAAAAACATCTATTGTAAAATTTATTAAAAACAAATAGGGAACCCAAAAAACATTCTTATAAGTTCATCGAAAACTAAAAAAATAAATTTAAAATACATTTGGCATCAAAAGTACAAACAATGTTTGAAAGTACTTTATTTATTTACGTAACTAATGATAAAAATACTTAAAATAATTTACTTATTTAAAAATTATTTATAAAATATATTTTTTATATACTATTCTTATGAATCATTTTATTATTAATATAGAAATGAGTGATTTTATTGTTTTTTAATGTATATTTAATAAAAATCCTAACTTATGGATCGATATTAGTGTTAGAAATTTTGCAAGCAGCTACAACTATGATGGAATTACCTGATTATCTAATACCTTTATTACTAGTAATTATTTTATTTAAAAATAATAAAATAAGACAATTTGAAATATTTAATAATATATTTGAAAAATGAGTTATTTCTGACTTTAGGTCGGTATTAGGACTAATAACCAAATATCACAAATATTAACATATGAAAATTTTTTTTACTTTTTTAAAAGTAAACTTATAGTATTCAAGGAGGCCGTTATGGTTATATTTTCATGATTATTAGCAATATTTCTCTCTTTATTTTTATGAACTTCACTATCATTATTTCCGAAATTTTATAAAAATAAAAAAACTTACACATCAATAAGAGTTATATTAATAGTATTTTTACTATTTGTTCAACTCCAAAGAACATGATATTTACATTTAAGAGTTAATGGTTGAGGTAACCCTGCAGACTACTTCTTATTGTATTTCTGTTCATTATCAGCATGAGCTGCAATTGTGATTTTGATCTATCCAAATAAAAGAACTCTAAATTGCTTTTTCCCATATATGATAATGGGTCCTGTTGTGACATTTATTTTTCCAACAGAAAAACCAGTTTTGTGAGATATAAACTTTTTCACTTTCTACTTATCTCATGCTTGTACTCTATTTACTGCAATGTATATTTATTTATATGGTTATACAGACTATAAACTTTCAAAAGATTCAATAGTTTGAAGCGCAGTTACAGGTTTTATAGTGGTATTTGGTGTTGAAGTATATAATCTTTACTTTGATCAAAATTTCATAATTGGTGATGTTGCTGGTGCATTTAATATCACTCATCTAAAAAGACCTTTACAATTATTGATAACATTTGTTGGGGGTGTCCCATTTGTTTTAATTGGATTGAGCTTTACCTACTTTTTCAAACCAATTTATATAAAAGAAGGTACCAAAGCTCATAATACTTGGTGAGAAAATTTTTTAATCAAAGTAAAAGAAAAAAGAGAGTTAAAATTGTCTAAAAAGTAATTTATATTACTTTTTTTTATTATGATTAAGTTATGCGAGTAAAATAATATTTGAGAAAATAAAGGAGATTTATAATGCAAACAGCTTCATTATCGTTATTGATAGTACTAATAGTATTGGTTTTAGTTCTGATTTTCATATTTGTTTTTAAAAAATCAGTTAAAAGCACTGATGGTGTTAGAAAAACTGATTTAGAAAATTTAAAACTTGAGTTTGACAAAACTAACTCTGAGAGTTCTAGTGAACTGAAAGTAATGTTATTAGAAAATATGAATAAACAACAAGAAAGTTTATACAGTGTTCAAAATAATTTTAGAGAAATCATTGCAGAAAAAACCAGAGAAACACAAGATAAACTAGTAAACGCAAACGAAATTGTTAGGTCAATGATATATAAGGTGGCAGAACAATCACTACCAATAGCAGAAGTAAAAGAAAAAGTTAATAAATTAGACAATCTATTAAGTCAAAATAATAAGGCGGGTAGTTCAGGGGAGTATTTACTAGAAAGAATATTTTCTAACTTAACTGGTTTTATCAAAAATCACAATTTGATCTATGAAAGACAATATACAATGAAAAAACTTAATGAAGGTAAAAAACTGATAGTCGATCTTTTCATTAAAGGTGATGACTCAAAATTTGTTAATATACCGATTGATTCTAAGTTTCCTTTCAATGCATATACAGCGCTTCTAAATGCAGAAGTCGATTCAAATAACTATAAAGACTTAGTTAAACAGTTTGAAAAAGATGTTAATGCAAGAGTCAAAGAAACATCAAAATATGTTAGTAGCGAAGATAACACTGTATATGCCATAATGTTTGTGCCAAGTGAGGGAATATTCTCTTATATAAATGCTAATACAGATATAATAGACAGTGCATACAAGAAAAAAGTAATAATAGCAGGTCCAAGTACATTGATGGCGATTCTTCAGTCGGTTGACAAGTATATGTCATTATTCGATGATATTAGTAAATTCGATAAAAAGGTGGAAGTTCTTATTAAAACAATGAAATATATAGAAAATTATGACGTCAAAATGGAAGAGTTATTCTCAAATATTGTTAAACTTTCAAAAAGCTATGAAGAAGTAAAAGTAAAGGAAACATCTTTGAAAAATATATATAAAAAATTATTAAATGAAAGCAACATTGAAGAAATTAGTGAAATTAAATTATAAGATTACTAAATTACTTTTATGATAAAATCATTCTAAATAAGAATAGGTGAAAAAATGAAAAAAATTCTATCTCTAATTGCATCAGTTGGTCTTGTTACAACTCCAATCACTTCTATGGTAATCTCATGCAACACATCTACATCAAATAAAAAATTTAACAGCATCTCGGATATTGGAAAGCTTTGAAATACAAATAATTTCAAAACTATATCTTTATCAGAATTTTATGTAAAATCAAAAGTTGAGGAAAGTTTTCAAAAAAAAGATGATTGAAAAGATAAATTAAAACTATCTTTATCTAAACTAGTTGCATATCGATTTAGTGCAACAGATGGTGATGAAAGTAGTCAAGAAAAGGCATATACCGAGTTCAATAAAGAAGATGTTAAAGTCTACTTTGATAATCCACAAAAAAATAAAGAAGCTGAAGAAATCAATGATACTAATTTAGAAGACTATTTAGAATATACTGGTTTATCAAGTAATGAACCTGTAATGGCTACATTCTATTTAAAAAGTGACAACTTGGGAACTATTGATTTCAATGTTACAAATAAACATACAATTTATTTAAATTCAGAGTCAATCTCTGGTGGTAATTACACATATGTACTCGGTTGAAATGAAAATATGAAAATATTAAAAAATTGAAATAAAAATATGAAAGCATCAACAGATCAAGAAACTACTGGTAATAATCCAACATTTTATTTAGACGAAAATGTCAAGGGTGAACTAACAGAGTTAGATTTGAAAGTAGAAATTTTAAAAGCTTTAAACAAGAATCTAAATCACACCTTATTCATAAATAGTCTAATAAAAAAAGACACAAGAAAATCCCCAACAGATGAATCTAAAACAGAAGAGTATAAAAACTTTAGCTCTGAAATGCTAATAAACTATTTAATTGGATACAAGGAAAAAATCGGGGATAATATTAAAACAACCTCAGTTTCACAATTAGATGCTAAAAAAAGTTTTGATGCAACCATCTTTGGTCAAATATTTACTATAAAATGTATCAAAGGTTTAACAATAGTAAAATAAAATAACTTCATAAACAAAATGGACTTTTTCAAGGTCTTTTTTTTGTTATAATATAAACAATTATTGAGTGAGGTAAATATAATGGCTCTTAGTGTTAGTTTTTTGAAAAAAAGAAGAAGAATGTCTATTCAAATGATTTATAGAGCGCTTATTCTCGATGAAAATATTGATAGAGTAAAGCAAGACGTTCTTGATGGATTTCAATTACAAAATATTGATGATAAAACTAGTGAGTATTTGTTAAATAACCTAGATTATTGTGAGAAAGCTTATTTCATCATCAAACCTTTCATTGGTAAAACATGAAGTTGAGATAGATTACCTAAAATGATTCAGGCTATATTATTAAATGGTGTCTACGAAATAAGCGAAACAGATATTCCTAAACCTGTTATTATCAACGAATCAATTGAGTTAGTAAGAGAATTTTTACCGAACTGAAACCCAACATTCATCAATGCAGTTTTAGATCAAATAAATCCTATTAAGGAAGGTTAATATTGTGGAATTAAAAAACTATGATACTTTAATCTCAGAAGCACAAAAACTTTTTCTTGAAGTTAAAGAAAAAATACGGGTTTTTTTTATGATTGATTTCAAGAACTATATCTATAAAACAAAATTAGAAAAGTTTGATAATGTAGAAAAAAGTTTCTTGAAAAAAGGCTTTTCTGAGTTTGTAGCTGTTCATTATTTAAAGAAAATAATTGAAAAAAACTTTACAGAAAATAATTACAAATATTTAACTAATTATAATTCTCAAGCAACAAAAAAAATTGAGAATAAAGAGTATGATAATATTCTTATAATTGGAGCCAATAATGTAACAAAAGAAAATAAAAAAATGGTTGACCTCGTAAATAAAATAGCAAAACATACAAATAAGAATATAAGTATAAAAAATATGAATTGATACAATAAGGTTTACTTTCATAAATTCATATTTCATCACTCGATGTTGAATTACTTGCAAACAGACCTATTAAATGATTTTTCAAATTACGATGTTTCATTATTTAACAATATTACAAATTACAAATTTAAAAATACAAGTTTAAACTTTGAAAACGATTGAAAAAACTACTTAAATTCTCATATAATACCCGAATTTAAAATTTTTATGAACACATACATAGAAGTCGATAGTGATTCTTTAGAGAAAAAAATAAAAATGAGTGAGGATGCAATTACTGAAAATACACTAGTTATTTTTTACAATAATGTAAAAATGAACTCACTTTATAAATCTTTGTATTTGAATAATATAAGTACGTTTTTAAAATTGTTAAAAAATAATACACCCGTAATCTCAATAAGAAATACTAGTTTATTCAACTTAATTAAAACTTTAGAAATATATAATTTTGAAAATCTAGAAGATTTGCAAAAGTTGTTATGTCAAGATAACGTTTCAGAGCCAATAAAGCCAACTGATATCTTAAATAATTATTGAGAAGAAATTTTAAAAGATCAAACACTATTAGAAGAAACTTTAAAAGATGATGATAATTTTTTTGCAAAAGAAAAAAATATGTGAGAAGATAGTGATCTTTTGAAAACTGTTGACATCAATGAACCTCACGAATTTAATATTTTTAAAAACAAAAACACCTTACTAATTGATAAATTATTAAGCGATAATAATTATAGTGATATAGATTCATTCAAGTTTGACTCCAACAAATTGAAGGAAAGTTTGAATCGATATATTGATCTATTTAAGGAATTATGAAAAAGTAATACTAATGTGAGTTTGAATAACACAGAAAATAAAGGAAACCATTCATCATTAGATGGTATCACATTGAAAGAATTGCATGTCTTAGTCAACAATTCTTGCGAACGCATTTTAGAAATAATTAAGACAAATAACTTAGACCTTAATTCCTATCACTATTATTATCAGTTATACATGAAAGTCATAACGACAACGAAGGAAATCAAATTAATTTTAGAAAACTATAATTAGAGGTATACATTTTGGAAACAAAAGTTTTAAAAATTAAAGATTTGAATGAAAACTTAAAATTTTTCATAGAGTCATCAAATAATTTTAAAAATATTAATATAAAAGGTGAAATTGCAAACCTTACTTATAACAAATCAGGTCATATATACTTTTCTTTGAAAGATAATGAAGCGAAAATAGATTGTGCTATTTGAAAAAGTAATGCACAAAAGTTTATCAACTTAAATCCACAAGAAGGTACTGAAGTTATCGCATCAGGATCACTTAGTTTTTATAAACCAACAGGAAAATTAACATTTACAATTGTGAATGTTAAGCTCGATGGTATAGGTGAGTTATCGATAATTTATGATAAACGATATAATGAGTTGAAACAAAAGGGTTGATTTGATAATGAAATCAAAAAAAATATTCCTAAAATTCCAAAAAATATCGGTATTGTTACAGCTGCATCGGGAGATGCAGTAAGGGATCTTATAACAACAGCTAGAAGAAGATATCCACCAGTAAATATTTATTTATTCCCAGCATCAGTACAAGGAGAAACTGCAGCTAATGATATCGCTAATAAAATAATGAAGGCTAATAGATTTCATAAAAAATTAGATTTATTGATTGTTGGTCGAGGTGGAGGAAGTTATGAAGATTTATGAACGTTTAACGAAATGGCAGTATTGGAAGCAATTTATAAATCTAATATTCCCATTATTTCTGCTGTAGGACACGAACCTGATGTAACATTGGCCGATTATGTTGCTGATTTGAGAGTTTCAACACCAACAGCCGCAGGGGAAAGAGCAACGCCCGAGAAAACTAACTTGATCCAAGCTTTAAATAATAAACTAAAAGAGTTGGGTAATGTGTTATCAAATAAAATAAATATTGAAAAAAATAAAATATTAAATTTTGAGAACGAACAAAAGAAAGTTTTGATAAATAAAATTTTATTCATGGATAAAGAATTATCTCACTTGGATAACTATTTGAATGAAAGTTTAATTAGAAAATTCCAAATGGCAAAAACAAGTTTAAATAACCACATCAACAATGTAAGATTCCTATTCAAACATAATTTTGATAAAACAAAAAATTATTTAATTGCAACCAATGAAGGATGAAACAAAAAATTATTAGAAAACTATAATTTATTGAAAAATAATATTTTTCAATTAGATGAAAAGTTAGATTTATTAAACCCTCTAAAACCTTTAGAACACGGTTTTGCAATTTTAAAACAAGATGAAAAGATAATAAAATCAGTCAGAAGTATCAACAAACAAAATAACATAGAAGCTATTCTGATTGACGGTAAAATCAATTTGAAAGTAGAAAATTAAAGGAGAATTAAAGAATGTCAAATAAAAGTTTTAATGAAATGTTAGAAAATATTAAGTTAATATCTAATAAATTAAATGACCCAAATACATCAATGGAGGAGTCAATTAATTTATTTAAAGAAGGTAAGGAGATCATATCTCAAGCAAAAACTCAACTAGAAACTTTAGAAGGTGAAATAAAAAAAGTTCTAGATAATGATGAGTTAGAAGATTTTAATTAAGACCTTTTTAGGTCTTTTTATGTTTAAATATAGAGAGGGGGGTTGATGTTTATGAACTGAAAGGAAATCAATAATTACAATGATATATCAGGTTGTGAAAGTACTGATACTCTTGCTTCCTTGGCTGAGGAAATAAGGAATTTTCTTATTAATTTTACAAACTTGAATGGTGGTCATATCGGAAGTAATCTTGGTGTAGTAGAACTAACTATTGCCTTGCTTTCGAGGTATAGTCCAGAAAAATATATTTATCTTTTTGACACAGGACATCAATCTCATGTTTATAAGCTTCTTACAGATAGAAAAGAAACATTTGAAACTATAAATAAATTTAATGGTATTTCTAACTTTCAAGAGATTTCAGAAAGTGATTTTGATTATATATCAACAGGTCATAGCGGAACAGCAATTGGATATGCTATGGGATATAGCGTTGGGCAATCAGAAAAAAAAGTTATATCTATTGTTGGAGATGCTGCATTTTACGGTTCATATACCAATGCAGGGTTGTTAAACTTGATTAAAAGTGAAAATAAAACTATAACAATTGTTAATGATAATAATGAAGCAATTGGTAGAAACTCCATCAAAATAAAGAACTTAAGATCATATGTAGAAGGAATTGGATTCAACTATGTATATTGTGATGATGGTCATGACTTTTCCAAATTATTTGATGCTTTCAATGAATGTGAAAAATACAACAATCATGTAATCATACATGTGATAACTAAAAAAGGATTTAAATATAATGGTGAAAAGGAATTAACATTCAATCACACAATAGAAGAAAATAAAAATAATACATTTCAAAAAAAAATACCTGAACTTATTGAAAGTTGTTTTAACAAAAACTCCTACTTGATTTGTCCTGCAATGATTAATGCCAGTGGCTTCACAAAACTATGGGAAAATTATCCTAAAAACGTCATAGATTGTGGTATAAACGAAGAACTAACAGCACTAGTTGCAAGTTCGTTGGCTAATTTGGGTAAAACGGTTTTTATATCAGTGTACTCAACATTTTTCCAAAGAATGTTTGATCAGTTAACACACGATATTTTTAGAAATAACTTAAGTATTATTTTTCTAATAGACCGAGCAGGTATAAATTATACAACAGGTATTAGTCATCACGGAATTTATGACGTTAGTTTAATCCAAAATTTCAATGAAACAATTATTTATTGTCCAGCTACTTCAAGCGATATTTCAAATATAAAAAATTTAATTGTTAATAACAAAAAACAATTATTCATAAGATATGAAAAAGCAGAAGTGATAAATTTAAATTATAATGAAAATCAAAATGATCAAGGATGAGTGGAAGTTATTTACAATAAAAATAACTCGTCAACTATAATTACATACGGTGTGATCTTAAAAGAGTTTTACGACATCATAACCAATAACAACTATCCTATAAATTTAATAAATGCCAGATTTATAAACCCCATAGATAAAAAATTATTGGAAAAACATAAAGAAAATAAAATTTATGTATACGAACAAGTTATAAATAAAAATAATTTATTTACAAACATAGATTTATTTTATAAAAAGAAAGATAATATATATAGTTATGCTTTAAATAGAAATGATATTCATCACGGTTCTAAAAAAGATTTGCTAAGTTATTTGAAAATGGATCCAGAAGATATAGTGAATATAATTTTAAAAAACAATTAGTACAATAGGAGGTAAATTATGAATGATACAGATAAAGAGTTTTGACTTAAAAAAATAGCAGAAGAAGAACTTTTAAATAATTTATTAGATTCAAAATCTGAAAAAAAATTAGAAAGCTTTCTTGAAAATTTAAATCAAATAAAAGAAATACTACATATAAAAGAAAAGAATGATAAAAAAATCTTTCAAGAATACAATAATAAAATTGTCATACCAACAGGTAGTGAAGAAACATTAATCGAAGAGTTAAATATTTTTAACAAAAACATGTATGATGATTTTCCAGAACATTATAATTTAGATTTTCCAGAAAAAATAAAAGAACTTAAAAAGGAGTTCACTAAACCTAAACCGATTAAAAAAAATATTTTTAATTTATCTCAACCATATATACAGGAAACCACTAAAGAACTAAATTCTGATGATATGAAAACAATTTTATCTCCGCAAAGTATTATAGACCAAGAAGAATCAGATTATAAAAATGAAACTTTATCAGATGAAGTTAAAGAAATTTATTTGAACTCAGAAGAAGAAAAACAAGAATGTTTAAATGAAATAGCAAATAATTTAAATAAAGGTAATTATAATAAACTTAAATTAAATAGAAGAATGTCTTTAACATGCAATAGATATATGAAAAAATTAAATAAAATTAAACAAAGCTTTATTGATACATATGGTTCAGAAATATTCAAGAAAATTAGAGGGTGAATAATTGAAGAAAATATTCTTTACCACAATGCTGACAAAGAAAAAAAACTTGAGGCATTGAATTTAAAGAAAGAAAAGATAAATGCAAAAAGAAAAAGATTTAAATAGGAGGTGAAAGGATGAAAGAAAGGTTGGACCAAATTTTATTAGACTCAAAACTAGTTGAGACTCGCAGCAAAGCAAGAGGTTTAATAATGGATGGAAAGGTTATTGTCAATAATGAAAAAATAACTAAACCAGGAACATTATTTGATCGTGAAAAAATAAAGCTAAACTTAGTAAATGAGGATAACCAATTTGTAAGTAGGGCTGGTGCTAAATTATCAAAGGCTTTAGACTTATGAAAATTAGATATAACAAACAAAGTTTGTTTAGATATTGGTAGCTCTACTGGTGGCTTTACAGATTGCTGTTTACAGTACGGAGCAAATCATGTATTTGCTGTGGACGTTGGTACAAATCAATTAGATTATAGGTTACGAACCGATAAAAGGGTAACTTCTATGGAAAAAACTAATTTTAGAAATGTAACAAGAAAACATTTCGATAGAAACATTGATTTTTTTTGTTGTGATGTGAGTTTTATATCCTTAGATAAAATATTAAAACCTTTAAAAGATATAGTTGACGATAATACTTTTGGTGTACTTTTAATAAAACCTCAGTTTGAATTAGACAAAGAAGATGTTAAAAAAGGAAAAATCAACTCTAAGATGGATCATAAAAAAGCGATAAATAGGGTAGTTGATTATTGTAATGCTAATAATTTCAGAGTAAACGGAATTGATTTTTCCCCTATTTTAGGAAATAAAAAGAAAAATATTGAATACATTTGTTACATCGAAAAACTAAGTAATGTCAGTCATGAACAACCTACAATAAATAACATATTAGATATAGTTGAAACGGCTTGAAAATATTTTGAGGTTAACAATGAATAAAGTTATTTTCTTATTAGATATGGATGCTTTTTTTGCAAGTTGTCATATGGTTAATGACCCGAGTTTGAAAAATAAAAATGTTGTTGTGGCATCAACTAATAGAAGAGCAATAATTACAACTGCAAGTTATAATGCAAGAAAGTTTGGAATCTCAGCAGGAACACCAGTGTTTAAAGCTAAAGAATTATGTCCGGACTTATATATTGCTGAAAGTGATTTTAATCTTTATATACAATACTCTCATAGGGTTTTTGATATAATATACGAACACTTTACAAAAAATTTTGAAGTAGCTTCAATAGACGAATGCTATATAGATGTGACTAATATTTGAAAAAAACATGGTACAGTAAAGAGAACAGCTCAAGCGATTTTAAATAAAATATTCGAAGAAACAGGTTTAACTTGTTCAATTGGAATTAGTACAAATAAATTTTTAGCAAAGACTGCAGTTGATTTCAATAAACCTTTTGGAATTTCGTTCTTATTAGAAAAAGATATACCAGAAAAATTATGACCATTACCAATAAAAGAAATGCATATGGTTGGCGAAGCTACTGAAAAAATTATGAAGAGCTTAGATATTAATACTATTGGAGATTTAGCGAAAGCTGATGTCAATGCTGTAATATCTTCCATCGGAAAACGTGGCTATGTTTTATGAAATTGAGCGAATGGTATAGGTAATGATTCAGTAACTAGAGAGTCTAGTGAATTGAAATCTATTGGAAACGAGATGACACTTCATTTTACAACAACCAACAAAGATGAAATTGAAGAAATAATATACGAGTTATCACTAAAAGTTAGTGAAAGAGCAAAGAAAAGATATTTGGTTGGTAAAACTATTGCTATAGTTGTAAAATTTTTAAGTGATAGTCATGGCGAATACAACAAGAAGGAAAGAAAGAAACACTTAATAAGACAAGAAACTATCACCGATCCAACAAATGATGTAGAAGTTATTTATTCAGTTGCGAAAGAATGTCTTTATGATATTTGAGAAGGTGATCCACTCTTGTTATTAGGAGTTCGATTAACCAAGTTATCAAATAAGATAGAAGAGAAGAAACAAATAACCTTTGATGAAATTGATTTAAACGATACTGCTAATTTAAATTTTATTGAAAGAATAATTTATGATTTGAATATCAAGTTTGGTAAAGAATTTATTTTCACTGGTAATAAATTATTGATGTATAATGAAAAAAATCGAAGTCAAAGTAAATATTTAAAAAATGATGATGTACATTTATCAAACAAACAAATAATGGATAAATGAAAAGGTGAATAACATGTCACAAGTAGATATTAAATTAGATGATATCATTTTAGAATTGAGATCAATTCATAGGCAACTTAATCAAATATTTTTTGAAGGAAAGCTGCATTCTGTTCAAATCAATATAGAAAATAACATTAGACGTAGAAAAGTTTTAACCCAAGGTACTTTCGAACCAAATGATAATTGAAGTTCAAAAGAGAGTCAAATCACAATATGAACATCTTCATTAGACGGTGATTATTATAATATAATAGCCATCTTGCTACACGAAATGGTACATCAATTCAATTACGAAAACGGAATAAAAGATGTTGAAAATAATCAGAGACATAATAAAAAATTTAGAGATGCGGCATTAAGAGTGGAACTTTCGTTACCTAAAACTGTGAGAGGTGATGGTACAAATTCTAAAAAAGGTTTCATGTTTACAGAACCTAGTGAAAGTTTAAAAAAAATAATAGACGAAAAACTAGATTTTAATAAATCTGTATTTAGTCTTAAACATACCTATGCAATAAATAGAGCGCAAAAGGGGTATAGTAGTAGAAATACTTACACTTGCTTAGGTTGCAACTTAAAGATAAGTAGTTCAAAAGAACTAAATTTAAAATGTTTAGATTGTGATTTAACTCTTACCATCAAATAAAGTGTATATATTTAAATATACACTTTATTTGATGTATTTGGTTTATTCAGATAATATAATTATAAGTTACTTTTTTTGACCCCCTATTGTTTTGAGTTTAAAAAAAATGGTAAAATTAGTATATTAAAGTCTACTTTAAGACTACTGGAGGTAAGCACATGTCAGGTTTCGCACCAAAATTTTGTCCCACACATTTAAAAATTCACGTATGTGAGCTACAAAATGTAACTAAAAAGGTTTCTAATATTGAGAATGATTTAGGAGCTAAGGTAAGAAGGTTGCACGGGATACAAACAGAAGAAGAAAGACTTAAAGAAGAAGCAAAGCGAAAGCCACAAAAAGGTACTCTGGGAGATATTTTAGCCAGAGCTAAAGAAAAAATAAAAAAAGAAAAGGAAGAGTACACTAAAAAAACTGGGATTGATAGTGATACCGACTCTAAACCAGTTACTCAAGAAGAAATATCTGACAGAATGGCATCACTGAGAAGAAAAATGTTAGGAGGGGAAGATATTATCAAAACTGATAACTCCCCTATCGTTGAGCCTATAACAACAAAGAAAAATAAAAGTTCTTCACCCAAAAAACAAAAAAAATCTACACCTCCTATTAAAGAAGAAAAGTTAGAAGAATCAAACAAAAGTAAAAAATTATTCACAGAAGAAGAAACACAAGAGTTAATTCAAAACGCTGTTAAAGAAGCTTTAAAAAAAGTTGGGTATTTGAATGATACTAAACTAAAGACAGTTAAGACAACTTCTAGTAATACAAAAAAAACAACCAAACCACAAAATGTAAAAGAAAAAACAACAAATAATAATAGTAAAACAAAAAGTAAAAAATTATAGACTAACTCATTAAGATTTCGTCTATAATTTTTTTTATTTGTTTATGAAATTGTGAAATATTATAATTATTTTTAATAACATAATCGAACTCACAATTTTTTAATTGTTCTTTTTGATACTTAGTTATTTTTTTAAACTCATTCATTCCCCTTTTATCTCGCTTCAAAGTATCAGAAAAACGTTTAGTTCATTTTTTCTTTAATAGTATTTTCTTATCAAATTTCATATCAATACCATTGATCATAGCAGCTTCAACAACTATCATATCTTTATCCATATTATTAGAAACTATTGTTTTTATTTTATTTGAAATAAGCGGTCACATGAGAGATGTAAACTGGTTATTTAAAAATGTGTTATTAAATACAATATTTCTCAATATACTTTTATCAATTATATTATCCTTTATTGCTTCTGAGACATTATTTTCAATAAATCTCACAACATCTTTGTGATATAAAAATTCTCTTGCTATTTCATCAGCTTCGATGATTAAAACATTTTTCATAGTTTTAACATATTTTAATAAAGTTGTTTTACCACTACCAATAAAACCACTTACTCCTACCAGTTTCAAAATAAACCCTCCACAAAAAAATCTAATTTACATTAGATTAGATTAATTATATATTATTTTATTGGCATAATTAGATAGCTTTGTTTTGATAGGAGACATTAATTGAAGAACTTCTAGACAAGTATCTCGATAATCTTCATAATCTTCAGCTTGCTTTGCTTCATCAAGTCTTCTAAGATAATTAGCTTCTTTTTGAATATGTCTGAAGTGAGTTGTCAGTCTTTCTTTGATGCAGTATCCAACCTTTGCAAGTAATGCTTCTTTTCTGAATGCGATTGCAAATATTTGTTCTACAACACTTTCAGCAACTAAAATATTTCATGTTTCAATTGCAACTCAATAATCATTAATTAGTTCTGTTAAATCATCAAGATACCTTCCAAAAATATTTAAATCTTTTCTTTTGGTTAAATTTTCAATCATTTTTACAAATCTTTGATCAGTATGTGTTAAATCTTGAAAATTCTCTTTGATCTCCTCAAAAATAAAGTTTCAGTTTTGTGAGTCTTTAGTTTTAACAATAAAATCATATTTATTCTTATTTTTTGTATAAAGACTGCTATTAGTATTTTTAGATATTTCAAGCATTTTCAATAATGTTCTATAATAATTTAAACATTTTCGCTTCAATTCTTCTTTCTCGTTACTCAACTCACTTGTTTGACTTTTGTTCTCTTTAGCTTCCAATATTATTGATTTCAAATTTGGTTTTTTAACATATTCATAATCAGGAGTTAATTGTGTCCCAACGTATGCATCAATATCTTTTAAAACAGCTATATTGATATTTCATCAAGCACATTCTCCTATAATAACACCAATAAAAGATATAAATAATATAGGCAATATTAACAATGTTGGCGTTAGAATTCACCCTCATTTCAATAATTCATTATCACCTGCCATGTAAATTAAACCATCGTAAAACCAAACCAAACTAGGTCAGTAGAATGCTTTATAAAGTTTATCTGCTGATTCTGTTAATATATTTGACAAGGATTTTACAATTTCTGAATTAACCATAGGAGTGCCTTTAAAACTATATTCTCATAAAAGTCCTATCGAGAATGGTGCAGAAGCATTCAAGGTGATTAAACTTCCTAATACCAACAATACTATACCTATTCAACAAATTATCATTGTTAGTTGATAACCCCTAATAGGTTTAACTATTCTTGCAACTCCTTTTTTAGTTTTGTTATTATAACCTACATTATGAATAATAATTCTGGTTAGAATCAAAAATAAAATTGAGCCACCTATAATCCACGGTAGATAAAATAATGTAAATTTATTTGGTACAAAAATAAAATAACCATCTTTGTAAAAAATAAAACTTAATATACTAGGCATTCTCTTGTAGTCTCTGACATAGAATAATGTGTATATTTTTTCGAATGATTCATCAATTCCTGTTTCACCAATAACTGCTGGTGAGAAAAACATTAGAGTTCCGAATAAGAGGTATAAAAAAGCAAAAATAGCTAGTGAAATTAACATAAATTTAGATTTTCTATTATTTTTTAAAATCTTTATTTTTTTCAAAACACTTCCTCCAAAACTATCTTAAAGTTATTATATAATAATAAGTTATTTTATATAAGCAAATGAGTAATAAATAATTAATTTAAGTGTGTTTATAAAAAATTATTAATTATATAACTAATATTAATTATTCTTTATAATTTTAGATTCAGTTATTGAATATTTTTTAATTAAATTCTCTTTTTTATGCTCATTAGATGCTTTAAAAGTGCTTATATAATAATTTCTA
Source organism: Spiroplasma endosymbiont of Megachile willughbiella (assembly GCF_964273395.1). Classification (NCBI taxonomy): domain Bacteria; kingdom Bacillati; phylum Mycoplasmatota; class Mollicutes; order Entomoplasmatales; family Spiroplasmataceae; genus Spiroplasma; species Spiroplasma endosymbiont of Megachile willughbiella. Next base: position 680,767 of record NZ_OZ187005.1, read on the forward strand.
TTATTATTGATTACATAAAATATTATATTTTGTCCTTTATTTATAAATAAACCTTCGTTTTCAAGTTGTCTTTTCATTCTTGATTTGTTTACAAATTTTCAGACATTTTTGTCAACCAATCTATTAATAATGGGTATTGATACCAAACACAAACAAATAGAGAATGAAGTATCTGTAATATAATGCCCTCTCATAACAACCGTTGCAAAATTCATTGAAATTGCGTGTAAAGTTATGATATACATCAATATTATTTTATAACTTGATAACTTACGTTTTTTATTTTTTCCAACAAGTAAATAAATGAATGTTCCGTTAGTAAATGCTGATACAACATGACCAGAAGGAAAAGCATAATCAAAAAAACTTCGACCCGCAAAAGAGTTATTGTCTCGTAAAAAGAATGCATTAACTTTTCATCATGGTCATTCCCCGTTTATATTACTCGTATAACCATTAGTTAATTCATAGAAATTTCCAAACCTTAAGCCTGAATTCAAATAACTTTGTTTTCAATCTTCGCTAAATTTAGAATAAAAATCACCAAAGAAGATATTGTAGTAATAAGGTCTACCAAATAAAACTTTTAAAAAAACAATAATAAAATAATTTAAAAAAACAAACATCAAACCTTTGATGGCGTCAATTCAATACTCTTGTTCAAAAATATCTTTACGCTTTGGGAACCTTACGATCATATAAAACATAATAAAAAATAAAAATGGTAGTTCGTAAGAAGAAGCAACTAACTTACCAACAATTTTATATTTTATACTATCAAATATTTCTATATCATTACCTAAACCAATTCCATTGTCCACAAAAAACAAAGTACAAAGTTCATATGCTCATGCACTTAATCAAGCAGTCACAGCAAAAATGATTATACTTTTTGTTAATCAATGTTGATTAGAGTATCAAGATGCTGGTTTTTTTATTCTCATATATTGAAAATGCGTTTGTAATAATATCGACCCTAATAATAAAAATAAGACAGATAAATCCATATTACCAGCCATCAAATAATACTGTGACCAATACTTTCAAACTTCATAACTCAATGCTTTTTCAAATATTTTAGCTAACTCTAAATCATTTTCTCAAGGGCTTGCATAAATAAAAGCAGAGAGACTTAAAATAAACACAATTGCTCCGGGAATAAAAATAAACCTAAACATTTTTTTATCTTTGATAATCATAAGGTCCTCCACAAATAATGCAAAAATTTTTAACTAGTAATTTTAATATTTTAAGAATTGTTCAAAGTCAAGTTTTAGATCTCGATAAGTAAGACAATCATTAATTAAACGAATTTGATTCTCTACAAGTTCGAATGGTTTAAACGAGAATTTTTGAGTTTCTCCTAAATAGATACCCTCTTCTTCAATTATATGTTCAGGTTTTACACAAGCAGAAATATTTTCTCTATCCATTTTATTTTGACTAGTTAAATATTTAAACATAGGTCGGTACTCACCTCTACCAGGTCCCATATTAACTAAACCAAATGCAAATCTAGGATCAACAACAAAAACGCTCAAAACATTTAATTTTGTTCTTTCATCCATAAAATGTGCAATTGTCTTGTTAGTAAGTAGGAATGAAGATTTTTCCAACATTGAGATTTTATACATTTTTAAAAAAGTATTATTTACAATATTGTGAAAATAATAATCGACAAACTTATAATTTTGTTCAAGATCAAAATCATTAGGAATTATTATTTGTTTTTTATATTCTTGTTCACTAAAATTTATTCCTGAGTTTTCTACATAATCATATAAACTTTCAAAAGTTCTAGAAGTAAATATGTAATCGTACATTTCAAATATAACATAACTTATTATTGATAAGATTGTTCTTCTAACTTCTGATGGTGTTTCTTTATTTACAGCATCGAAAAGTCTATATCTTTTATCCCTAGACACAAAAAAATATTTGTAGTCGCCATTTAGTAAACTAACTAAAAAATAGAAATATTTTATAAAAAGAACTTCTTTACCTGTCAAAGAAATATAACCATGTTCTTTATCTACTCTTCTTTCGATTATAGACTTTGCAATTTTTGAGATTTGATTATATCTTTTATTTATTCTATCAATGTTAAAACTCGTGTCTCAAGAAAACAAAACATTTATAAGAGGTTCATTGTATACATCAACTTCAATTATTTCATCTGATTGAAAATCTATATATTTAAAACATTTTGTACCATCTTCTTTGGTACTTATTCATTTATCTAAAAAACTACTTGGTAATATTAAGTTCTTTTTAATCCTTTTTTTTTCTGAAATTTCATTATACTTTTCGAACATGTTTTTATCCTCTTTACTCATTCTCAATCAATCATAATTGTTTAGTTGGAGAAATCGGTGTTGCTGTAATTATGGTCTTCGTACCTATATCTATAACTAAAAAAATGTCTTTTTTATTAACTTTAATATAAATGTATTTTGTAGTTTCAAAGTGTTCAGTTGAGTTTTCAATCAAGTCAAGTACCTTTTCTTTTAATAAAAACTCTTCTTCATTAGGAAGTAAAAGTCTTTGACGAATTCTGTGAATGCTGTGGGTTGAAAAATTAAACTGATGACGATAATAATAACCCATAATACACACCTTCTAATTACTTTATAATATTATTATAATGAAAAATCAAACTAAATTATATAGTTTGATTTTTTTGTCTAATCATTTTTAGGTTTGTTACGACCTTCTCTTTTCTCTTTAATTTTTCTGTAGAAATTGTCAACCTCTTCTTGATTTTCGTATAAAGTTGGATCCATTTGATATTTGCGACCTTGAAGAGCTTCATTAATTAGTTTTTGGTATTCTTGTGTAGCTCTGATAACTTTTTGTCTATCTAATCTTGGATTAATTGAAATCAACACTATTAATGATGCGAATGATGCTATTAAAAATACAAATAATAGTCAAATAACCGCTTTTATTAAAGGTAGATTAAATTTACCTACTAAGAAATCTACTAATCTTTTTATATCTCCATCATTTATTTGAATATCTTTTTGAGTAGAAAGGAGATTTGAAATGTTTTTTTCTAAATCATTCATACCAAAAATATATGAAAACCCGCCAATACCAGGTGTTATAACGATAGCGACAAGGAATATTACTGGAACAATAAGGTTATAAATTGGAAAAACAAATTGTTCTCTGTATCTCTTCGGTGGTGCAACTATTGTATAAACAATTCATGAAAGCAGTAACATTATTAAAATAATCATAACGTAATTGGCTTGACCTGATTTAATTCCTAGTAAAGAACCACTATCGATAATCCCTGTTTTTCCACCAAGGAATTTTCAATTTTCAAATAAATCTTTAATTTCATCAACAGATGCTCCTACATTTTGTTTTTGAAATAAAAATAATAGATTAAGAACAAGATAGAACAACCCTGTCAAGCCGAACATAACACCAAATACTAATTTCACTCACCTAATATACTTAGGTTTAGTCAAATATGGGTAAAATCTTGGATCTTGCATTGGTGGGATCGGTATAGATTCACCCTGATAGTTGTAGTTGTTGTTGAAATTTTGGTTGGTATTACTATTTGATTGATTAGGTTGTTCATCAGATTTGTCCACCACTTCAACAGTTGGGTTTTCTTTTGTATCTTCATTATAAAGATTTTTCATTTCTTCTGATACTCTACTATTTAATTGGATTTCTTTCTCACTGATATCAATCAAACTATTATTCAATTCATCTCTAGATACACTGTAATTATTTAAACAAAAAGTAAGTGTATAAGAATAATCGGCATATATGTCTTCAAGTTTTTTATTATCTGGTTTTTCGAATTTGATTTTTTGTTTTAAGATGTTTACAATTGACTTTCCAAAAATAGGACTTCATTTTATATCCTTATACAAAGTCTTTTCTTCTACTTCTAAAAAAAGTAGATTGTTAACCATTTGAATTACTTGTTCTTTAAAATTATCATCCAAAACAATTTTTGTTCTTAATTTTTCATTCTTTACGATATTAAATAAAGAAATTACAGTGCTATCATATATTTTTTGTGCTTCCAAGACAATCTTTACCTTTCAAATTATATTAAACAAACATTTTTAACAACATTACAGAAGGAATAATCTTATTATCGATAATACCTTCTTTGATACTTTTATCTAATATATATAACAATTTGATTTTATCATTAATTTGTGTGATATCTCACTTATTTTGCTCCATTAATTTTTGTATTCTGTAGGGATTTTGAGACAAATATGAAGCTATTTGTGAGTTGCTTTGCCCTTCTTCTTTTAATATTATTGCGTTTCTTAGTATTATAAAACTATTTGCTAAAAGCATCAAAAACCCGAATATATCTTTATTACTTTCAGAGTAATCTTTTCAGCTTTTTAAAAATTTTTTAATATCATTAGTCAAAAATGCATTGGCTATTTCAAAAGTGTCATATTGCATATATTTGTTGAAAAATGAGTTAATAACTTCCTTAGTTATCTTTTTTTCTATGCTCAATAATTTGTTCAACTCATTTGAAAAAATAGACATGTCTATCGGTATTAACTCTAAAAATGCTAAAATTGCATCTTCTTCAAACTCCTTATTTAAAGTGGTCAGTTTTTTTATAACTAATTCTTTTTTTGTTTCAAATGTTGGTTGATCAAGTTTGATAATTTTCACTTTACTTTCAAAAAGTTTAACTATTTTTAGCCTTTTTGAGATTTTTTCACTGTTTAAGGTATATATAAAGGTTACATTATTTGATTTTAATTCTAGAAAATTCTCAATATATTTTAAATCAAAGTCACTATTTAATTTAACTTTTGATTCATTCATAAATCAGCAATCATTAATAATTATTAGTTTTTTGGTATTAAATAAAGAATATGTTTTGGCTTGTTCATCGATATTTCTTATTGAGTGATCTATCAAAGAATATGTATATATTTCATATTCTTGATCAGACGTTAGTTTTTTAGTTATTTTTTCTACTTGTTTTTTTATTAAATAATTGTCACTAGAATAGATAAAAAACATACTCAACACTCTTCTTTCAATATAATTAAACACTATTTTTTGTAAAATATTGTATTTTTATTTGTTTTGCTGTCCAAAATACTCTATAATCATTTTGTATATGTGAAATTTTACTATAAAGGGGTGAATTAGATGGCAAATATTAAATCACAAAAGAAACGTATTTTAACTAACGAAAAATCTCGTTTGGCTAATAAAGCTTTTAGAAGTCAAGTCAAAACTGCTATCAAAAAAGCAGCACTTGCAAAAAAAGATGGACTTGAAGAACAAACAACTTTAATCAATACTGCAGTGAGTTTGATTGATAAATCAGTAACTAAAGGAATTTGAAAAGCAAACAAAGCAGCTAGAGAAAAATCAAGATTGATGAAATAATTATTCTATGAGAGTTTTATAACTCTTTTTTTATTTCTCTAACAATATTGTCATCAATTTTATATCTAAAGCTATGCCTAGAATATGTAACACTAGTTTTGCAGTGAATTTCATTCAAAGTATTGATAGTTTCTATATTAGGGAAAGGTCTACTAGGAATATTTTCACCAGAAATAAAACAATACTTTGGTTTTAATAAGCTTATAAATTCTTTTGAACTACTTGTCTTACTTCCATGATGACCTACTTGCAATAAATCCACTCCATTTCCAATAGATTCTATAAATCTTTTTTCTGTTATAACTCTATATTCTCTTTTCTTAGTAGTGTCACCCGTAAACACCATTTTTCTATTTCCAATTTTGACGACTGAAATTTGTGAATTATCGTTCTCATCTTTATTTCCATTTTCGACAAAGTTGTCTATTTTTAAATCCTTATAACTAAAAAATTGCACCTTGTCATAGTTGTAAAAAATATTTTCAATATTATATTCATCCTTGATAGTTTCCAATAAATTATAATGGTCCTCATGATTATGTGAAATAAAAACAGTATTGACAGTACGAACCCCTAGATAGTTCAAATAATCTTTTAAAAGGTTTTTACCATAACCACCCTTACCTTTACCTGTATCAAATAAAAAAGCTTCACCACGATGTATCAATACAAAACTGTTTCCATTACCAACATTTAACATATCAACTGATGAATAGTTTAATTTAAATTGATTTCATTGAATCATAAAAAATATGATTAATAGTAACGTCCCTTTTATTAAATTTTTTGTTATTCTACGAGCTAATTCACTTTTCACGAAAACAAACAAACACAAATAATAAGCAAATATCAAAAAAACACTGAAATGTCCACAGTGAGTAATGACATTATTAGTTTTCAAGAAAGCGACTGTCTCGTTTAAAGTGGAATAAAAAAAAGTAAATATAGGATCAAGAAACTGAAGAAACCCAAAAAAAGATAAAAAATAGCAAATAGAAATATTTGGAAGCAAGAACATTTGTTGTATTTCACTTATTCAAAAAACTTTATAATCTAAGTACATTTGAATAGGAATAAACACTAAATTTAAATTTATAAAATTCAATACTATATTAGAAAACATTCTTCTATTTTGAAACTTTTTTAAAAACACAATAACTACCGATGAGTATATAAAACCAATATTATATACATATAAAGGGTCCCAAATTAGCATTATACTCCATACCAAGGAGTTTTTTATTGTCCGTTTCAGAGTGATACCCCTTATTTTGGCAAACCAATTTATGAATGAAAATATAATAAATTTCAGTAAAATGCTTGGTCACCTTAATAAATAACAATAAATCAAAAGTAAAAAAGTAAAAACTATTTTATACTTTTGAAGTTTTTTGCATTTTCTAAAAATAACTTTATTAAAGATCAAAGCTATACCGTATAAATAAAAACCACTCAGATTTAACATAAAACTTAAACCTAACTCAACAAGATTTTTATAGATAGGGTCATTTGTTCTTTGTTGATAGAAAAATAGGTTCATCAATTCAGTACCTTGAGTGTTATTAAAGAAATAATAACGCAAATTATGGAAGCTATACTTTTCAATTGTATAATTCATTATTTCATAAATAACATTTTTGTCATTTAAATAAGAACCAAAGTCAAACTCTCAAAAGTTAGCATAACCATTGAGTTTTTTAAAATCCCCTACTATCTTTACATACTCCCCTACCGCTAATTTTATCTCCCCTACTCTTAAATAATATTTATCTAGTCCCTTCGATAAGAGGAAATAGTTATCTTTGACATCATAGACTTGGTAAAAATTTATACTATTGATTACAAACAGATTGTATTTATAGAAAATCAAAAATAGACACAAAAATATAACCCACACTGTTAGGAATTTATAGCTATTTTTGATATCAACCAGGTATGTTAAAAATAGAATTGAGTAAATTGATCAAATAAGATAATCAGAATTAAGTTTCTTTGTTAAACAAACTAATACAATATTAATAGCTGTCAATATGATGTAGTTAACATTAGTTAACCAAACGCCATAAAGCTTCTTTAAAAAATTGCCTATTATAATCACTCCCAACATAGATTTTTTTGAGTTTTGTTAAACACATTTCGAAACTTAATGAATAATCTTTAAATATTTTTACGGTTTTATTACTAACATTGGTTGATATTCCCCTAGTTTCAAAAAAGCCTACGGTAGTTTTAAATCTTGATACTTTTATAGTTTGTATATGTTCTTTTGGCAATAAGTTAATTATTTTTTTACTTTTGTAATCTTTGTTACTTTCTACGTAAAAAATATTATACAAATGTAGTAGTTTATTTTTCTTTAATAAATCATACTCATCTTTTGCATCTTTTATATTTTCAATATAATCAGGCATAAGATTTTTATCCTTTAGTTGTATGTTATATTTAACTTTCAGAGTAATCTTATTGTCAATTTTATTTATAGTTGCCGTACTGTTGTTACGAGTAAATAAGAAAATACAAAATGCAATTAACAACAAAATTAAAATAATAAAAAAGTAATGAATCTTTTTCAAAGTACCCTCCACAAATATATTCGTACGTTTTTTTTTTTTTTTTTTAAAAAAAAAAAAAAAAACCTTTAGGCGAGATAGATCTTTGATAGAATTCAATCATCGCTTATTTAAGGATTTTTTATTATCTTTATAAAATATTAAGATGGTATTTTTTTAAGATGCACACAATCTTTTGCGGGTTTATTGTATTTGTTGATAGTATCATAATACATTCCAGTCTTTATGAATCCCGCTTTCTCCATGACTCTTTCCGATGGTACATTTTCAATATCGTGTAAAGCATATATTTTTTTATATTTAAATTTTTCAAATGCGAAGTCAGTTAAAGTTTTTACAGCCTCTGTACAATATCCGAGATTTTGAAAATTTTATTAACAACATAACCTATTGCATAATCTTTCTCATAACTTCTTATATTTATCGCTCCTATAACCTTGTTATTAGTTTTTAATTCAATTAAAAACTTTCCTTCTGGTTCATTTAAATAATATTCTTGAATATTTTTTTCTGTATCAGTAATTGATTTATGAACTTCAAATGAAAGAAAATAATTTATCTTTTCGTCACTACAATATTCAAATATATCATGTTTATATTTTTCTTCACACCGAATTAAATTAATTCTTTCACCACCAATGAACTTAATTGGTTTTCATTTAATCATTTTTATTGATATCCGAAAGCTTTTCTAAAATTATATTGTATTGATTTTCATACTGATCATATTTTTTTCTTTCGTTTTCGACCTTAGAAGCATTAGCTTTTTTTAGAAAGTTTTCATTATTTAATAAGTTTTTGCTTCGTGTAAGTTCGTTTTCTAATTCTATTTTCTTAGAAATCAATTCTTGTAACTGTTTTTCTTTATCGATGAAATCACTATTTAATATTTCTAAAAAACAATCATATAAAGGTATAGAAGTAATATCATTTGAAGGAGCTTTTTCTAATGAAACATTTGAATTACATAATAAACCTAAATATTTATTCAAAATATTTACAAGACTTTTTATTTTTTCTGACTCCTGAGAGGTTGAACAATTAAGGTAAAAAGATAATGAAATAGAATTTTTTATGTTGTGTATTGCTCTAAATTCACGTATTTTTGTTATTGATTCTAAAATAACTTCTTCAAATAAGTCATTCTCAAATGCAAAATTAACTTCACTTCAGCTTTCTAACATTATAGATTCTTTTAGATCAAAATTCTGATAAATTTCTTCTGTCACAAAAGGCATGAATGGATGCAACATTATAAGTATATGTTTAAGTACATATCCAAGAGTTTCTTTAGTTTTTAATGCAGCTTTATTATTATCACCAATTTTAGCTTTTGCTAACTCTAAAAATCAGCTGCAGTAATCGTTTCAAATAAAATTATATAAAGCTTTACCAGCAATTGTGAACTCAAACTTGTCCATAGCAGATTTAACTTCTTTTTTAGTAACAGACAAGCGATTTAATATTCATTTTTCTAATTTGTTATCTTCAAAAGAAAAGTTTGACGTACTTAAAATAAAGTTTGTTTCATCAGGAATAACATCAATATACATCATGACAAACCTTGAAGCGTTTCAGATTTTATTTACAAAGTTTCAACTTGATCTTATTTTTTCTTCGCTATAACGTAAATCCTGACCTGGGGTTGAGTTAGTTAAAAGAAAAAATCTTAATGCATCAGCACCATAATCTTCGATAACTTTCATAGGGTCCACGCCATTACCAAGTGATTTTGACATTTTTCTGCCTTCTTCATCCCTAATAAGTCCGTGAATTAGAACGTTTTCGAACGGTTTATAACCTGTGAATTCAAGACTTTGGAAAATCATTCTAGCTACTCAAAAGAAGATAATATCATAACCTGTAACCATTGTTGAAACTGGAAAATATCTTTTCATTAAATTTGAATCTTTGGTTGATGATCAATCCATTGTTGAAAAAGGTCATAGAGCAGAAGAAAATCATGTATCTAAAACATCTTCATCTTGTACTCAATTTTCAATATCGGTTGGTGGATTGATATTAACATATAATTCACCTGTTTCTTTATGATATCAAGCAGGTATTTGATGCCCTCATCATAACTGACGACTGATAGTTCAATCATTAGCGTTTTCCATTCATTTTAAAAGAACCTCATTAAATCTTGAAGGATAAAAATTTATCTCTTTTTCAGAATTTTGTAAATTAATAACTTCTGTTGCTAGAGATTCCATTTTAACAAATCATTGTTCTGATAGATATTGTTCAACAATAGCACCACTTCTTTCAGAATAACCTACTTGATGGACAATATCTTCTTTTTTTATAAATGTTCCTTCATTTTTTAATTTTTTAACCAAATTTTCTCTTGCTTCAAAACGGTCTAATCCTTCTAAATCTTTAGCTAGCTCATTTAAAGTACCATCTGTATTCATACAAATTGGCATTTCCAAATTATATTTTAAACCAAGTTCAAAATCGTTAATATCATGTGCGGGTGTACACTTCATAACCCCAGTTCCGAATGCTATATCGACATATTCGTCTGCTATAACAGGGATAACTTGCTTATTAGCTGGATTTATAACATTTTTACCGATAAAGTCTGTATAACGACTATCGTTGGGATTCACAACAACACAAACATCACCAAACATTGTTTCTGGTCTTGTAGTAGCTACTTCTAAATATTTATCACTATTAGATTCTAAAATATATTTGAAGTGATACATCCCACCATTTGTTTCTTTGTAAATAACCTCGATATTAGAAATAGCGGTTTTTTGTTTAGGATCTCAATTGATTATACTTTTAGATTTGTATATCAATCCCTTTTTATACATTTCTACAAAAACAAAATTAACAATTTTATTCATTTCTGGAGAATATGTAAACTTCTCTTTTGTATAATCTAAACTTAAACCAAGTTTTTTCCATTGTTCCCTGATAGTATTGGCATACTCTTCTTTTCATTCTCAAGCTTTTTCTAAAAACTTCGCTCTACCTATTTCATATCTAGAAATCCCTTGTTCCTTTAATTTCTGTTCAACTTTAACTTGAGTTGCAATTCCCGCATGGTCCATTCCAGGAATTCACAAGGTATCATAGCCAAATAGTTTTTTGTATCTAATTAGTGCATCTTGTAGGGCACCATCTCACGCGTGACCTAAATGAAGCTTACCAGTTACATTTGGGGGTGGAATAACAATTGAATATGGTGGTTTATTTGAATCATTTTCTGCTACAAAGAGATTTTTTTCCATTCAAAAATCATATTTATTTTCTTCCACTGCTAAGTGATTATATTTTTTTTCTAACTCTTTTTTCATACTTTCTCCTTTTTAAATAAAAAAATCGTTCCTTCTTATATATAAGGAACGAATTAAATCCGCGGTACCATCCTGATTGACTCAAAAGTGAGTCCACTCTAAAATATTTAGTTTAATTAACCATACAACCTTCGGTATTTTATAATATTAGTTCGCACCAACCACTAACTCTCTGAAAGAATAAAGATACCTACTCCTTATGTCTAGAAATATTATACACTTTTTTTGGGTTTTAATCATTTATATACTCAACCTACATGCTTGAAGTCTAAACTTTCGTTACTTTTCTCTTCTTTAAGTTTTTATATATCTTGAGATTCTTATAGTATTTATATAGGTTTTTTAACCCAAAGCATCTTAAAATTGTTTTCATATAAGTTTATTAAATACTATAATTATATATGCATATAAATTACTTCATTACTATAATCTCAGTAAATACTTAGATATTTTTTTCTTTAAGTCTTTGTTTTTTTTATTGTACTTATTTTAAAATAAAGCATTTTATTAACCTTGTTTTAATTGATTCAAACAAATGAGGAAATAAGTAACTATTATTTCACTTATAAATATCTGAATTTAACAAGTGTACAACACTCTTACAAAATCATCTAAGAAGTTATGATAAATTTAGATGCGTTTTTTATTTGAAAAAATTATAAAAAATAACCTAGTAGAGTTCAAATTTTGAGAAGACTAGATTTAAAATGAACTTTCAGTTTTTGATAAATCAATTTTTACTTAACTCTAATCCTTTGCAAGTTAAAGTAGGTGTCAATTCATAATATATTAATCCTATTTTTTGATCACCTTTAAAAAATAACTCTTGAAAAAATCTTTCCCTACTTGAGGAATTACTTAAACTACATCTAAATATCTTAAAATGAAAATTATTAAATACATCATTTAAAGCTTTTGCATTATTCAAAAAATCACTATGTTCATCCGAATTATAATTTTCATAAATTTTCATGTTGTTCTCGTTATTGTAATAAATACTATTAGCTGCATCACATCTGATATATTTTATCTTAATATAGGTAGTTTTTATGTAACCTTCAACAAATAAATGATAAGATCTTTTAAATTTATCTAAAAATCTTGCAAAATTACGATCAAAATCGAATTCTACATACTTTTGTACAAAGAGTGACATATCAAAGCTTTCTTTTTTATATCAATCATCTTTTTCTAATTTCTCAAGATTTATTTTTATATTCAAATATACTTTTGTCTCTTCATTTTTAAATTCTAGATTTTTTCTTCTTTTATCATTTTGCTTTAAATTAGAAATATCAGGATAAATATATTCTTCATAACCATGTTTTACTAACGGCACGTTTTGAGAAGTATACTTTCCAAAACTATTAAATTCAGTAAAAGATTCAAGAAAAATAGCTTTTAATAAGTATTTTTCATAATCTTTTTTAAATTTTTTAACTTCCTTGTTTGTATTCATAATTTTCAAGCCTCAATTTTAATTTTTGTTTATTTAGTACTTCTTTTTTCGATTTTTTACTGGCTTTAAACATATTTAGTTGAAAGATATTGAGGCAACTCCTAATATCTTTATTATATTTAATTTTTATTTAAATTTAAACCATTTAAAGAAACTTTACTTAGTTAGGGGTAAATATAATCGCTCCTTTTTTTAATTTCTCATTTATGCAATACAATAAACTAAAATTGCATACATTTTTATTTTTTTAGCGATATTTAATTTATTTACTTTAAGTTAGTCATGACTTTTTTTAATTTTTAGCAGATCACAGCACATTTAATTAAGTTATGTTTATTCATTATTTGCGTATTTGCGCTTTAAATCACCTTATTTCTTTTTTTAATCAAAATAAAAACTGTTTTTACATCAATTATAAATATTTACTCGATCTATTTTTTACCCCCTTTTTTTTCTCTCATCCCTTCATTTTTATCTAATATTGAATTTTTGTAGTGATTATTTTTAAAATCTTTTAAAAACTGCTCATTTAAAATTAGAGGTTCACGACTCAAATAACTAGTTCTAACATCATTTTTTTGCAACATTAACAATAATATTACAATCAGGGTCTGTATCAAACATTATTGGTAATTCTTCGTTATTATTTAAACTATTTCAAATAGTACTATTTTTAAAATTATCAGCTAAATAATCAATATAACGATTCTTCATGTCGTTCTTTTCTCAACTATGTTGAATATCTTCATCTTTGAGTTTTAAACTATATTCCACTAATACCTTAAACAGTGATTTAAAAGTCAAGTAAGTATCTATATCTTTATTTTCACGGTCAGCGAAAGAGAAATCTAAATTTCCTATAAAACCATAACATTCTTTTTCTTTAGAACTCGATAAGGTTTTTTTATAGTCATAATCATTTATTGGATAATTTTATATATTATAACTTCCTATTTTCAAATTATTATCTACTATTTTAGTTCAATCATTGAAAGTAATCAAACTCTCTCCTTCTGTTCAAATTTCATTATCTTTTTTAAACATTATTTGGTATTTATTTGGCTCTGCATCCTTTAATTCAACAAAAGCTCTAATACTCTTATCTATGGTTATAAACTCTTGTTTATAAAAATTTCTATTAAACAACATATTTAATATTCATTTCTTTTGAAATAAAATTTTCTTTATAGCAATCGTTGCAAACTTCTAAAAGTGTTTTTGCCCCTTGTTTATACGAACTTATTAATTTGATATTTTCTTACTTTAGATCAATACAACATAGTTCACAACTATAATCATAAATTTCATCTCGTATAATCATTTTTAAACCTTTCTATTTTCCCCATAGAAAATTGGTAAATAAAAAACTAGCAGTAGCTAGTAACAAAATATTAATTTAAACAAAAAAATAGAGCACTAGCGCTGCTAGTGCTCTATTTACTACTATTATAATAACATAGTTTTTACATTTCCATATATTTTATATATAATATGGCTTAAATTATATTTGATATTATTGCAACAATTCAATCATTTATATCCATTTAAACAAATATTTCATCAATTATATAAGCAAAAATTTCTGTAAAAGTATCAATAATATCCATATCCCGAATAATATTTGGTTTGTCGTATTTTATACCATCGTTTTTAAGTGGGTGAGTAGCCAAAGCTAAACTGCTTAATGTGGTTATAATTTTTGTATTGTTAGAATCTAAAAACTTAATCGCTGTTGATTTTTTATCTACTTTTAAGTTTAAAGGGTGTTCAATTGAATTTCTTAAGAGCTTCAAATCCTCAAAAAAATATATATTTTCATTTGAACATTTTCTTAATTTTTCTATTTCCTTATAAAAGAAATAACTGCTTCCGTTTCTATTAAAGTCTTTACTTTTTAACTCATCAATTAAAATATTTGGATCTGTTTTAAAACATTCTCTAAAAAATAAACTAAGCTCTATTAAAATCGTTATATTTAATGGCAAAGAATAAAAAATTAATCCCTGATATTCTTTATAATTCAATGAATCAATTTGATTAAAAATATTTTTAAAAATATTATAATGTATTAAAATTTGGCTTTCTGCAGAATTATATCTTTCAGCAATAATAGTGAATTCTTCTTTATTTGTTACATTTTCTGGCAAATAAAGAATAGTATCCCGATATTTTTTAAAAAAGTTAATTCGCCTACTATCAAATTCATTAATTAAACTTTTTAGTTTTTTTAGTTTTATATCTAGATAGGTCATGGTTCTTTATACTCCTGATTTTTATATTCTTTCATATTTTTTCATCCTTTAAATTTATTTTATTTTAATTTTCACACTACAAAAAAAATATACTCCCTCATTTCCAGTAAGGATAATTTTATAAGTACTTTCCTCCATATTTTTTACCTATCTCTTTCCTTATTATTAGCCTTCAATTCCCTAATTTCTTTTTCTAACTCTAATATTCTCTTTTCTTTTTCAAGCATTTCAATTTTATCAACGTCATTATTATTTTCTTTTAAAACAGCTAAATCGTAAACTTCTTGCAATTCTTCTACGGTTTTCTTTTTCTTTCATATTTCAAAATGTTTTTTGGCAATATTTTCGGCATTTTTTAATTCACTATCTTGGGTTTGTTCGAATTTTAATTCTTTATATAAATCATTTATATATTTAAAAACTATTATTTCAAACATTTGATATGAATTTGAATTAATACTTAATCTTGTTCCTTGACTATTATAAGTTATTGGAAAACTATTTATCAAATGAAATGAAATATTATGGTAAACATCTAATCCCTCAAAAATTTTTTCCTTGATTTCAGTATATTCATAAACTTTATCATCTAATTTTGAAATGCTTTTTCTTTCATCTTCTTTTAGCAATTTTGATTGTTGTCTTTGTTCTACTGGAGGAATACCCAACAGTCATCCTAGTGCTCTAAAAACTGACATTATATTTCCCTTTCTTAAAAGATATATTTAAAGTTATTATAATAAAAAGTATGTCTTATAGACATACTTTTTATTATTTCTTATCTTTTTTAACTTTATTTATTTTTGATACTAAATTTTCTTTTTTGTTTAAGCGCGTCAATTTTAGGTAAATATATTTTGTCAAGTATACAAAATGTTTTTTATAAGAATACTTCAACCAAGTTTGAAGTATTTTTTTTCATAATTTGAAATCTAAATAAGCATACGCTGGAGGGCTCTTGTGTTTAATCATTATTCTTTCATAATTGTAAAACTCTATATAATTGTCGGTTGCTATTTTCAACTTGAGAAACTCAATTTACTTTAGTTTTATTTTTCACTCTTCTTTTAATGATGAAAAAAGGTTTCACACATCCCATTATCAATAGAATTACCTGGTCTAGATAATGATATTATAATATTATTTTTTTAGCTAACGCTTTGCAAATATAGATGTATATTGATTTCCGTTAACAGAATGGATAATAAGTTTCTTAGATAGATCTTGTCTATGAAGCGAAGCTTTCTCAAGTGTTTTTCTGTAAATATCTATGTCATTTTTTAAAGATACCTCATGACCTACTATGAATCGAGTGTTTGCGTCTTTCAAAACACTTAAATATGCAAATTTTTTTATTGAAAGGTATATATGTAATATCTGTAACTCAAAGCTCATTTTTTGAATACAAAGATTAATTTCTATCGACATGATTAGGACCATAAGTTATTTTTTTTTACTTCTTTTGGTTTTCTATACATCTTTTTTATTCTTATAACTGAATATAAATTGAATAATTTCATTATTCTAGCAACTTTAGATTGACTTACTACTATGCCTTAATTATTTAAAATTATTTTTATTCTGGGTGCACCATAAATTCCATTGTTTATTATAAATATATTTTTTATTTTATATGCTAAGTCCATATCTATATTTGTTTCATAATCCGGTTTATTTTTACCACATCAACGATAATAACTCGCTCTTGTGACATTGAATAATTTACATAAAGAAAGAACCGTGTATTTGCTATTATATTTAACTATAGTTTTGTAATACTTTATAATTTTTTTTGAATCCTCCATCAGTTCATTGAACTTTTTTAAAACCTCATTCTCCATTTCTAATCATTTTAATTTTTTATTAAGTTCTGCAATTTTCTTATCTTTTGGATCTTTTGACTTTATTCTAATCTTTACGTTGTGCTTATTGTGTTTTCCAGTTTTTGAAATAAGCGACTCATCACCAAAAACTTCTCAATCCATACACATTCTTCTAGCTGTTGAATATGAAATATTGTACATTTTTGATAGGTCTTTATAAAATAAATGTTTATCAAAATGCTTGATAATCAACTCTTTTTTAGTATCAAAATTTAGGATGTTTGATTTGTTTTCTTTTAAATTAGCCATATAAAAAATTCTCCTTGTATAATTTTATGTTTTTTTTAACATAATGTATACTTAGAGAATTATATTCATTTAGGGTAAATTACTCTATCTTTTTTTGATTTTCTTCTAATCGTGTAAACTTACTTCTATAAACTTGTTATTATTATCTAAAATACTTACATTATATCTCAATCCTTGAATCTGACACTATCAAAAAGCAAATTTTCTTAATGTTGTAACTTTATTTCAAATATTATATTTCAACATCATTTATTACAACGCTTTTTTTATAAAACTTCTATAACCTTCAAATCCTTGATAATTAATTTATTTACAGGATTTTTTTTCAACAAAAACTCCTATAATTATTCGAATACTATATTCAACTTTTATATCTAACTTTCAATAAGGCTTATTATAGAAAAAAACTTTGTTGAAATAACACATTTTAAAATAAAAAACTTATATTCACTTTTATTTTTTTACAATAACTTAAGATATTTTTTATTGAGGAACTTTCGCTTTTCATCTAATTTACTAATTTGTATTCATTTCTAATTAAATTAGAGATCTAGACTAAAAAAGAGCGTTCTGGAACCGTTAAGACTCTATTAATTTAGCAATATATCAACATATCTGAATATTCATAGTAAATACAGATTTTAAAACTTTTTTCACTTCCTAAATTCTCTAGTATCGATGTAATTCCTTCATTAATTTTTTTTCTTTCTAGTTCATCTATGTGAATTTCTCCAGCATATTCATCAATATAAAAGAATAATTCTAAATCTATTTTATTTTTCTGTACATATTTGTTTTTTATATTATTATAATAAGAATCAATTTTTTTAAAATTTATGTGATTTTTGAAAGACAATAAATTAGGTTCTTTATAAATACTATGAATAGAAATAAAGGTATTCTTTCTATTCATACTTTCCAATGATTCTATTCCATTTTTTTGTGCAAAATCATTGAGCTTTTTTATTGGTAATAACAAATTAACTTCATATTCTTTATGCTTACTTGTTGTATTTTGATAATAAATAGAACTTATTTCTAACCCTAATATTTTATTTTTATAATGAATAATAAAATCAGGAACATCAAAATAAAAAATGTTTTCAATATAATCTAACTCATTATTTTTTTTTATTCATTTGATTAAACATCTTAATTCCTTAAATTTCAAAAACAATCTTTCGTATTTTTCGAATTTATAAATTTTTTTTAAAGACAGATATTTACATATGCCATAAAAATCTTTGAAGTTGAAATTATCTCCATTGAAAACAAGCTTATCATAATCAGCTTTATAGTTTTCTTTCAATAAGATTTGAAAAATGTAAGGCTCAACAGTATTAATACTATTCTTAATGATGTATTTTATTGTTTCTAAAAGAGAGTTTTCAAAACATAATTCTAAATTTTTTAAAATTTGATTTAAATTATATTTTTTTATAACTTTTAATATAGCTTTCATTTTTTTCCTCTAAATCAATAATACACCTTACTACCTTTAAACCCATTAAAATAACTCTTTTCTTTAATCTAGGATGAGTGGTAGAAACTTGAAACATTTATTTAAAACATATCTAAATTTTAAAAATAATCTTATTTATTTTTTATGTGCCTTTTGTGAATTTTTAAAAAAATCAATAGAAATTTTCTTATTAATGAAATAAAACTTTTTTTTCTATTTTATCCAATAAAATAGAAACATTAAATAAATAAGTTCTATCATTGACATAATTATTTAAATTTGTTTGCAAAAGAGAACCATGTGCATAATTATTCCTTATCTTTTTAGTATTTTCATTTATAAAGTATTTAAATTTATCTTCATTTTCTAAACCAATTATATAATCTTTGATTACAGATCTGCTTCACAATTTTGATATTTTAAATCTTTTTTCAAAGTATCTTTCGTAATTGAAAGATTTAAAATACTTTATAGAATCTGATACATTGATTTTTAAATCCTCTTCTATGATTTTTGAAATTCTTAACAAAAAATCACATTTACATTTTGAAATATGCATATTGATCAAATAACTTATTATTTTTTTTATATAAAATTCAAAGTTTCTATATATGTGAAACAATAACTCTTCATCATTTCTAAACTTTATTTCTAATAAATCTTTTTTAAATGAACTTTTGTATAATATTATCTCTGATTGCTTCATAATCCATTTCTCCTCTTATTATAAATTTTTGAAAATCTAAATTAGAAATAAATAATCCTAATTTTATTTTTTTAGGTTCTCTATCAAATTTTGAAATTAATTTTCTAGATTTGCGTTCATTTCTTTCTTTATCTATAACTTCATCATAATAGAAAATACTTTTTTTATCTTGAATGCTATCTACGACTTTTTTTATTGAGTCAATTATAAATTCTGAAATATTATCATCTAGCATTTTAATCAAAATTGAATACAAATAGATATTTTCAGGTTTTGCATCCATTTTTGAACTTTTATTAAAAAAATTGTAATTATTATTTTTATTTGATAGAAATTTATTTAATTTTTCATTAAGTTCAGAAAACTTTAAAACTCATTCATTTAATTTTTCAGGTTCTAAATCAGTTATAAATCTCTCAATATTTTCATCTAGATTTATCGAATCAAATTCACCCGATAAAAATTTATTTTTATTCTCATAAATATAAATTATTTTCGCAAAAATTTGTCAAATTCTTTTCCTTGGTAAATGCTCATATTTCGAATAAATATATTTTTCTAGATTTTTTATAACGTGCTTAAATTCATTGGAATTATTTTTTTCTAACAAATTAGCTTGAATTATTTCTCCATTTTCAATACTAACACCACTTGAATTAATTCTTATAAATAATTCAAATACATTATTTTCATCTCCAAGCTCTTTATCTTCTTGAAATGATATATAGCATGGAAATAATAATGTACTTATAATATTATTGAATTTAGGAACTATTTTTTGTAAATATTCGTAATCTATATTATCTTCTTCTTTAATATTATAATCCTCAATAAAGTCATTAGATAAATCATAATATGATAACTTAAAGTTTTTATATATTGATTGATCATTTTTTTTGGATTTATCTTTATAAATAAGTTCTTCTTCGATTCCACCTATAAATAGTAATAAAGTAGAAATTCTTTGTTTACCATCTATTATTGAATATCTATCTCTATTTTTAACTACATATATTGGTTCAAATGGAAACTTTTCAATTATTGATTCTATAAACTTGGTAGCATTACTAATATTTCAAACTGAATGCCTTTGGGTAGGGTGATTTAGTTCCAATCGATTTGTGGTATTTCAAATTACTATTTCACCAAATGTAATTGTTGTTAAATTAAAATCACTAAAATCTCTAATCATTTTTGAATCCTCTTAATAGAAAAAAATAAATTACTATATATATTTATTTTTAATCATTATACTCTAACAAATTAATAAAATTATTAGATAATTTGTTTAGTTTTTTTTCTTGCTTATATATTTCAATATTATAACTAATAAACCTATTTAGATCTTCTGTACTAAAAAAATAATATGAAGACCCTTTATTTTTACCGATTAAAGTTATGTAATCAATAAAATCTCTTTTTATTTTTAAATCTGCAAACATTTTTTTTATCCATTTGATATTATACTCATTAGATTTCGAATAAATATAATAACCTGAGCCATAAACTAATATATCCTTCTCTAATTCTTTTAAAGTGACTTGATCTTCTGCACGCATGATATTACTTATAACAAGTTTTTTATTTTCTAAAGCAAACAATCCTTGTGTTCTAGAATACTCTCACCATTTTTGTCCTTCTTTTAAAGCTCTTTTTATGAGAATGTTCTTATTTAAATTTAAATAATTAAATAAATCAGTATCTTTATCTTTTATATAATCAATGCTATAAAGTTTATATTCATTATCATAAGGAAAAATACCTTTTCCAAGAGTTAATTCTGAGTTATTTAAGTTTTTAATTTTAAATATTTTTTTTGAGAATATAGTATCTTTTTTATATCCAAAAAAAACATTATTAGCATTTGTGGCTAATCCGTTTCTAATAATAATATCTGAGTTTAACTTAAAATTAAGGATTTTTGAAATATTCGAATTACTAAATGCATCAAAATAAAATTTTTGATTTATAAAAAAATCGCTATATTTTAGTTTTTTTACAACTTTATTATCTTTATTCTCATATCTACATATATCCTCTTTATTTTCTCTATCTAATAATGTTATACCTGTATATGTTTGTATGTTCTTGAATATTAAATTATGCTTATTATCAATATATTTGACTAATAATTTATCATTAATTATTTTTTTTCTAAATATTTCTCCTGCCTTAGAAGTTAAAAAAGAGTTAGGTGTTATATAAATTAATTTTCCAGTTTTATTTAACATTTTAATTCCTAATTCAAAAAATATTAAATACAAATCAATCATACCGTTTTGTGTGAAAATGAACTTTCTATAATCTACATCTACTAAATTATGGATATTAACATATGGCGGATTACCAATAACATAATCCATCTTTGTATCATATTTATTAACTTTCAATGCATCGCCACAAGCAATATCTCAATTAATCCGATTTGTTATATTATATTTTTTTAATAATAAATTCAATTGCGCTTTTGTATAAATAACTGATTTCTTATTTATTTCAATGCCATGTATAAAATTTTCTAAATTTCTAGATAATCGATTAATATCGCTATCAACTTTGAAATATTCACGAATGTATAAATCGACTATTTCTAACAAAAAAGCTCCTTTACCAAAAGAATTATCAATTATATGTTTATCAAGTATTTTAGAGCCTTTATAATCAACTAAGTTAAGCATATTTTTAACAACCTTAATTGGTGTATAAATTTCACATCTATTCGCCATTGAGACACCTCTTTTTAATTATTTTATACTAAATTTTAATTTTTAATAAAAATAAATTATTTCTAATATTCCTCATTTTATAACTTGGATACTTGCTAAATTCATTGTTTTTTTAGTATTCTTGTTTTTTATCCATATATCTTCTTTATATTATAAACTTACTTTCTTACTCAGCAGACTTATCATTGATTCCCTAACAATTAAGAACTTTCTAAGAAATAAGTATTAAAAACTTAATTGGATGAAATGAAAAAATCACTAGTAAATAGTGATTAAATGGTGTTTTAGTATTCTTCATTTAATATTTTTTTTAATTTTTCTTTAACTTCAGGTATTTTAATTAATTCTGAAATAAAGTAATTCAAATTTTCTTCTTGTTCATAATTCCTGTTTTTATTGATGTTCTCGTAATTTATACCTAAGAGGTCACAAAATTAGATACCATTCATTATATTTTCAATTGGCACTTCATTTTTAAAGCCTTCTTTTATTTTACTTTTATTATTTTGATGAAAACTACAAATAAAAGTTTTGGTTTTATAACTAATTTGAGTTGCTATTTCTTGTTCAAAGAGTTTTAAATCATTGAATTCTCCTCTTGCCTTTTTAGTATCAAATACTCATCCTTCTTTTAATTCAATGATATCAAGTTCCTTTTCAAATTTCTTAATAATTATAAAGTCTGGTTCCTTATTGTTTTTTGATACTTTAGATTTTTTAACTATTTTTTTCTTTATCAAAAAAACATTGTTATTGTCATTTAAATTGTGATTTAACAATTTCTTAAACTCTTCAACATTATCAATAACTCTTGCTGTTGTATTCTCCAAAATATACTTTTCCAATTCAGTTCCATTACTAATAACTATTGCATGAACCTTTGAAATTAAAGAACCTAATTCTTTAATTCCTAAAACTCTTTCATATGATCCAGTTGCATTTTCTTTTCTATCTCTTATTAAACTCATACTTACTCTTCTTTTATTTTTAAATCTGTTCCTAAAAATAATCTGTCTACTGAATTTGCAGATTCCATAACAGAAAAACTTCCCGCTGCTGGATCTAAAATGATATCTCCTGGATTTGAAACAGCTTCTATTAATGTTTTTTGTAATTCTAATGGTTTTTGATGGGGATGTTTTTTATTTGAAATTTTTTCGGATCATACGTCTCTAATGTTTCTTGCTTTTCAAACATCTTTTGCTCTTAAAGGAGGTTTTAGCAAAATTAACAAATACTCACTTTGCTTTCTAGTTCTATAACCCATTCCCATTTTTTCTTTATCTCAGACTATCATATCAACAATGCTAAATCTACTTTTTTTAGTCATGAACTAATTCCTTCGCATAAATGAAATTTATCAATTCATAAAAATAAGTGACCTTTTGGCATCATAACTCTATCAATTTCAATCAAAAAATCAATAATAGTTTCTTCAGACATTTGATGTAATTGGCTTCTTCCAATTTGTCTTTTTCCTTCATTACCATATCCCATTTTATCTAGTACTCCTCTATATTGAGGATCAAAAAACACTACCGGAATACTATTATTTTTTAATTTATCTAATAACTTCAATCCATCAATTTTATATTTATTATCAAATTTTAAAGATTTTTCTTTAAAAATTTCGACACCAAAAGGCATATTTAAATTTTTTGTACTTGAAAAAATATTATTTTTAATAAGTTTATTATCCATACATATCTCCTTTTTACACTGTTTTTATTATAACAAAATTCCTTCATTTTATTTCTAATACTTCTTTTGTAGCTTTGATATGTAAAAATATTTAGTATTACATAATCATTTATGATATTTTCTATAAGAAGAAGGTTTTTTTACAGTTGATGTTAAATTGAAAGTAAATTGAAAGATACATCTCGTAAAAAATTATTAATTTATGGGTTTTATTGTTATAATGAGTTTAAAATATCCCAAATATAGTAGTTTATTATGTTTTTACATTATCTTAAATAAATCATAATATTCAACAACTCTTAAAATTAGAAAACAATTTTGTTTTGAGTTAGTTGCTCATTTAATTATAAAAGGATGTTTCACACATACATTATTTATATCATTAAAATTATAGACAATAATATTGGTATTTTCTCAGCCTACTTATTCACAAATATAAGGGTATAATGAATTACATTATAAAATCAAGATCAGACTTTCAAATCCCTCAATTATAGAAATAAAAGTTTTCAAGAACTTTTTATAAATTTTTTATTCTTTATTACAGAAAAAAACATTATCCATGATTAAAAAGATTTTTATCATGGATAAATAAAACTAAAAAAAAATTTTTAAAATGTATTTGTAGTTTTGTAACTTAACACTAATTAATTTAGTATTTTGTTTGATTTTATATTCAAAATACTAGCCGTCCGTTATTTTTTTTATTTGAGTTTTCACTCAATTTTTTAATTCTAAATGTCGATATAATCCTAAAGCTTTTATATTAATTGCCAGCTTTATTGCACTCAAAGTAATTTTCTTTTGTTAAAAGCTATATTTATTCCTGAAATTCATATATCAATTACTTTTCTTATATATATTCATAGTTGTATGATACTTTATCATTAAACACTTAACTCATATTGATTCATTTAAATTTTTTTTACTACATTTCTCACTTCTAGTAAATTTAATCTTTTATTTAAATCACAAATTAATAACTCTTATTATTTTATGTTGATTTTCCCTTTCTATTATGTTGATTAATTTTTTTGTATTTAAAGGTTAATTATATAATGATTAATCACAACTTCATATTTGGTATCAAATAATAATATGACGTATTTCTCAACACACAAATTTTCATAAAAAAAAATTCTCCTTGTAGGATTTATGTTTTTAAACACAATAATTACTTAGAGAATTTTCTTATTTTGATAATTTTAGTTATCGATCATTTCGAGTATTAAATTTTATGATTTTATTTTGAAAATGCTTAATGTATTATTTTCTCCATCCTGTGTAACGGGTCTTAATCCAATTTTAAGCATATTTTCATTAAATGGCAGATTTGGTATATATGCTGCCTTAATTTTTGACTCACCAACACGATATCATTTATTGTCTAGATTATAATAGACTTCGAAATAATCATAATTATTATTGTCTGTCTCTCATTCTAATCGAACATTTGTTTTTCCATTTCCTCTTGTTATGATAGCTTCTGAACTTAACTTTTTAACTTTAGCACCTTTATAAGGATTAGTAGTTTTGCTGATATTAAACTCACCAACATTAAACTTAAATTGTGTATTATCATTTACATTAATTTTAAGTCCAATTTTTGCTAGAGTTTTTTCTTTTGATGTTGCAATATTTTTAATTGTAATTCTTGATCAACCATCTTCTAGATTTTCAATAACTGGTTTATGAGATTCAATTATCTCTCTTTTCCCATCATTAGTAAAAGTAGTAAGTACATTTATATTTTTAATTACATCATTTAAGACTTTGTTATCATGACTTGCTTTCACTATAAAACTGATGTCATAAGAATATTTTGAAAGGTTGCTACCCATTATATTCCAATCATAAGTAGAATTTGCTTTTCAAGTCCCTTCAGTAATTGAACCATCTAGTTTTAATTGTCCTCCAAAAGCGAGTGAGTTACCTTTTTGATAAACATCATAGTAATCATAAAAACCATTCAAACCACCGGTAATAGGTAGTGAAGATAAATTATTTTGATTATTTTGTTTCATATCAAAATTGTATTTAGGGTTTAAATATGTGAATCTTCTATTTGTTCATGGATAATTGTTAGTTTTTGTTAATAACTTACCTTCTTTGTTTCTATTTAAGAAAGTTATACCATCACCAAGTGAAAAGTTTGATTTTATACCACCTTTATCTGCTAAGTTTTGATCATTGATTGTTTTAAATTCTCGAATAATGTTACCAATCCCGAAACTATTAGAAATTAATCCGTTATTTTCTTTATAATCATAAACTTTATAAATTGGATTATTATCATCAACTTTTTCATTCCTTGTGTCAATTCTTGGATCGGCTTTAATCATATTGGAAACATTATTACGGTAATTAGCATTTAAACCTTTGTCTTTGCCTAGTAAAGGTTTAATAATATTGCGTTTATAGATCTCTTCAATTTCAAAGATTTTAAAATGTCTGCAACATACTTATCCTCTTGCTCATTTTTACCCTTTGAAAGCTTTATTAAATATAAAGGTCTTGATTTTGTCGGCCAGTTACCTTCCTGAAACTATAAACTGATGATGTCGTCTATATTTTTAGATATTTTTTACACTACACTTGAAGGTTTTTGGACTCCGCAAATAATTTCTACAAGTGTTACTTACCACTACCGTTTGCAACAATTATCACTACATTTTAACCTTTAGAAATGTTTAATGATACATATTTAAGGCAACCTTATTTCGATATTTTTTTGGATATTTGCAATTTCAATCATTCTTTTTATCCGCCCTATTTAATTTAAAATTTTTATTTAAATCAACTGTTAAAAAACATTTGTTTTCTTTTTTGAATAAATTTTAAAAAAGTATATTTATTTTATTCAAACCTTAATATTTCTAGAAACTTTTAAATGTAATTAAAATTATCAATTCACAACTATATAAAAAGTTCATTAATTACTTTCCATGTTACAAAAAAATCGCCTTGAATTATAAAAATTCTGGCGATTTATCCCGACTATTATTATTAATATATTATTTTATTAAAAAATTCATTAGCAATTAGAAATCACACTTGTAAATATTAAATGTATCTTTCTAATGGTGGGGTTGTAGCCTTTTTAGTATCTCGAAGTATTTTAACCTCACTAAAAATAACTTTATATAAAGTATATAAATAAGTTTCTATAAAAACAATTCTATTTTCAGCTTGTTTTTCAAGTAGGAATTTCTTAAACTCTAATTTAGACTCTTTTTCTTTTTTATTAGATATTTTTGACATTCTATATACTTTTTCAATACTTTTAATAATTTTTCTTTGCATTCTTACTTCTGAGACTTTGAAGCAAGTATAAGATATGATAATACCTGTTCCAAGAATAACAAAAAACAATGATGATGAAGACACCAATAGATAAATTATGTTTTTAACATAATAATTATTAAAAATATTCATTATATCTGTGACAGAATTTAAAGCTCAATAATCACCTTGTTTGTAAATCAAACCGTTATTTCTTGAAAAATTCTCAGTAAATTCACTTTTTTGTAAGAAGTTAATATAGTAAAAAGTTAATAAGATAAATATTGTTAAAATTAAACCTGTTTTTATAATATTATGAAACATTTTATTCTTAAAGAAGTAAAAGTAAGAAGTAATTTTTTTCTTTTCTTCATTATAACTTTTTACAAAATTTTTGAATTGAAATACAAAGATCTTTATAAAAATCAAAGAGATTACAAAACTTATTGTTGACTTAGCAGTAAAATAAGCTTTTACTCCAAACTCATTTTTGAAAAGAATATCTAAGCAAGGAAGTATAGCAAAAATTGAACATAAAATGACTAATGACAAACTAATTTTTGACTCTAAAAATGATTTTTTATTGCCTCTTATGAAAACCATTGTTTATACTACCTTCCTTTTATGAATTTAAATACATTATGTATATATTTTATAACTAAAATATGAAAAAATTTTTTTAAGTTTCATATTTGTTGTATAAAAAACTAAGGATAACTAACCAATAACCTCTTAAAAACTTGGCAAAATAAAACTACTTAATAGTAGTTTTATATCTCAAAGTTACTTGTTTTTTTTTAGAGTTTAAATATTCTTCCTCTACTTTTTTTTGAAGTTTTAGAGATCTTGAAACATCATTGATTGCACCATTATAAGCTATATATCTATTGCTCATTCTTTTATTAATTAAATGTAGTAATCAACCTAGTAAAATTGCAGAAATAAAGTTTCCAAGCAATGTTGGCAGTAAATTGAATATTACTAAGTAAATAAATACCATAATGGATGAGTGTTGATGAATACCATGCATTAAAATATCGTTTTGACAGATTGCTTGAAACAAAATTAATATATATAAATATCAATTAGCAACACAGTGTTGATAACCAGAAATTGCAAATAAGAAAATCATAACTGACATTAAAAATATAGTTGCCAAAAGGTCGTTTGTACCTTTTACAGACTTAGATGCAGGTAATGCAGCAGTAACGCAAAATCCACACATCATAGCAGAAAAAAGACATTTAAGAATAGTAATAGCATAATCCTTAACAGAAATGTTTCCTGTATTAAATTCTGATAATGCTAATGCTGATTTACCAATATCAAATAATCTAGAGACACCAACATTATATAAATAAGTATTCATTTCTAAATCTTGTCCAAAACTACTAAATTGTCATAGAACAGCAAAAAATAGTTGACCTATGATATTTCCTAGATAAATAAAGCCAAAAGCTCTTAATAGGGTCATCACTTTATCCGACCCTTTTATGACACTAAAAGTAATAAAAAAATAAGATGTTAAAAACTGACCACCAACAAAAAAGATTGGAGAAAGGACGGTTGCAAAAACTACCCCCAATAGTATTTTTTGTGCAGATGGTGCTGATAGTGCATATGATGCGTAAAATGCAGCAGTAAAAGCAACCCCAATTCAAATTCCAGCTAATATTCCTAATATAAAATGTTTCATATTTGAAAATTTTATTGTATCGCCAACAGCTTTTAACGCTTCAACATAACCAAGTTCAAATAAATAAAGTGGTTTTTCAACTTTTAAAAGTTCTTCTTTATCAATATTATTTAAATCCATTTTATAACTCCTTTCAAACTGTCTGAACTAAATTTAAAATAAATCTTTATCCAAACTTAGAAAAATTTTATACTAATTTGGAAAAAAATCTACTAAAAGTGGAAAAAATGAAAAAAACCGCCACTCTCGGCGGTTAATGTTATTTTTTACAACATTTTAATAAATATTAAAGAATTCGTTACCTTCATTATTAAAAGATCTAAATGAGGTAATAACTCAATGTGGTGAAGATGGGTCTATACTGATATTTTCCCAAACTATTTTATATTTATTTTCAACTGACTCATATGTATTATAGTTTCCTAAACCATCATAAGCTTTGAGATCATCTTTACTAATAACACCACTGTTAACGCCTAATACTTCCCCAGAAATTCTAGAAGTGTCTATTCTACTTCCTAACTTTTCAATAACATCTTTTTGATTATCTTTTATTGTTTGATAAGGATTAAAGTTTTCTGGAACATTTACTTCTTTTGTTTGTTTTGAAGCATTTGAAGTAGTATCGCCCTTTCCTTTATATGTTAAATCAAACTCCATCTTTGCTCCAATACTTGTATTACTTGTTGAAGAAACATAAGTTACATTTTTATCTCAAAATTCATCATCAACTAAGTATTTAAATACTTTATCATGTGGTTCTTTCATTTTATTTGATAATTTATTTTTAAAGCCTTTAAAAATATATTCCAGTTCCTTAGTTCCCCTAATATTTTTATCTTTTAAACCTTCAAAAGCTCTTCCTAGAAAACTATCTTTAGCGAATTTTCCATTTTTATAACCAAGCATTTCTAAATAAACTTTTTTCTCTTTTAAATTCAAACTAGTGAATTTCTTTTTTTGAAGTTCTCTCATATAATCAGCAACTTTATTCATTTCCTCTTTAATATCTTCATTAATTGCATCTTCGAATGGTCTTTTCATAAGCGACATAATATTGATTCCACCAATACCATTTTTTTGGATGGTATTTTCTCATAAACTTCCATCTGCGTCGATACTTTTTAATTGTTCTTCAAATGCTTTTTTAAATGGTGAGTCATCCATGAACATCATTCTTGCGAACTCTTCTTGTTTTTTAGAGTCTTTTAAATTTGAATAAACTTTTTCTATATCATCAATCATATTTAAAATGTACTTGGCATTAGTTCCATTATTTTCTTTGTCGTTTGGCATTAACCCATATAACTTATCAAATCCAATTTGATCTTCATTCCCTGCTATTGATGATCCTGGGTTTGGTGCTTTATCTAAATTAGAGTAAGCTTTTTTTGCAATATCTAGTCCAACTCCATGTAAATATTTTTTGACATTTTCATTGTCTATTATATTTTTTAACGCACTTCAAGTTGATGTCACCAATTTAAAACCTTCAACTTGAGATATTGCTTGCGCGTCAAAACCGTTTTTGCTAGACATTGGAACTACTGGTAATAAATAACTCATCAATTCACCTAATATCATTGCTCCAGATTCTGTTTCAAAAATATTATCTAAAAAGCTACCAATGTTATTAATATGAGCATCAAAGTTTAATGCACCAGCAGTGTTAACAAGTAAAGAACCTGTATTATTAAATTCTACTCCGACACCATTTTCTTGTAATATTGTTCCAAAGCTCTCTTTGTTCTCATTTTTTATTAGTTCAATATTTTTGTTTTTTAACTTTTTATTGACATCTAATTGTTGTATACCATTTGCGTTTTTGTTACCTTTTGTTGAACTTATCAAACTGTTATATCAAGCATAACCCCCACCATTGGTACCACCTAATCTATCACTTGCTGGATTCATTGGTGAAGCAGTACTATTTGCATCACCTGGAAAACCACCATCTAATCCATTAACAAGTAAAAAATTAGTTAATGCTCCAGTATCTTGTATACCTCAACTTAATGATCTTCTTTCTTTTTCCTTTGCTAAGTTGATATCTCTATTTAAACCCGCAGCATAACCAGTTGCGTTATTTTTTCGTTTATTGTTACCAGTGTTACCTTCTTTAGAAAATGTATCATTAAAATAAACTGCTTTATCACTACCTTCAGTTATAAAATTTGAATAAAACTCATTATCATACATACCCATAACGTAACTTGCGTACATCCCTGTAAAATGATTGTCATCAAATAAGTCTAAATTTGGCTCTAAAAGTCTTTTGAATTTACTAATTTTTTCGGTTACATTGATTTCTTGATTGTTATATACATAACTTGTTGGAACTTTCAAAACAGAGTTATTGGGTGTTAAATACATTGATAAAATTTCATTTAAATTGTAGTTTAAATTCTCATGTCTTGAGGCAACTACCAATCTTGAAATGAAATCTGCCCCCTCTAGCATATCTTTTTGGTTATTTGTTTCCTTTTGTTTTTTAGATGTTACTTTTGGTTTGTTACAAGAAATAACTGATGATAAAGAAGTTGTCAATAAGCTTCCAGCCAACAAAAAATTCAGTAATTTTTTCATAAAATCTCTCCCTTTTCCTATTCATTTTTGTTTAGATAAGGATTAAATTTGGGGGAGTATTACCGTTTTTTAAATCAATAGTAATTTTAGTTTTAATAGTATTGACTTTGAGTACTACACTATTTTTTCGAATATTTAATAAATTCTTAGTAATGTTATTAAATAATTTTAGTATGAAACTAAAATTTAAGTTGACCAATATAAACTTAGATTTTATATTTATTATTGAAGAATGATTGATATTTTTAACAATGTATTTTTTTAATTTAATGATCAAAAAATCTATGAACAATACATATGTTATAAGTATGTTAAATCAAAGCAAACAAAAGAAGAAAAATGCCACCAAATATAAAAGCGTCATGATAATTAGTTTTACAAAATTACCATGGAAAAACAATAGCTTTAGTGTATATCCTAAATCAAAAATGGTGTCATAATCAAACATATTAAAATTAGTGACATAAATATAAATGGCAAATATAAATAAAATAGAAAAATGTAAAATATTTAAAGAATAAATAAGTTTGTTTTTAATACTAACAAAGTTAAATTTACTTAAAAAGAAAAATCTAGTTATTATAGAATAACCACTGATTATCGTCATAACTGATAATTTAAGATGACGTAATACAAATTTTGTTCATGACAAGCAAAAATAAAAGAAAAGATAACATCTTAAAGCATTCGTATTATTAAGTTTCATAGATGTTCCCCTTTTCTATACAAACTTAATCGTAGAGGAAATATCAAAAAAATCAATACATTACAACTTAATAATGAAATTTTTTTTCAGTTTCAAACATTTAAGTGGATAGAAAAATGTTTGATATATAATGTTATAAATATTAACTACATAAGTGGTTAATATTTGAAAGGAAAAACAAATTTATGAAAAAATTATTAGGATTATTAGGGGCAATGGGAATGGTAGCCTCAACAGGATCTGCTGTAGTTTCATGTGGTAATAAATCAAAAGATGAAGCTAAAGCAACTTTAGAAAGTATTGTAAAAGTAAAAGCATTAGGAGAAATAGAAATCGCAAGTGATGCAGAAGCTCCAACTCTTGATCAATTACTAGTAGCAATTAAAGCTAAAAACGCAAGTTCTACTTTAACTAAAAATGATGTTGAATTAGATGGAGCAGCAACAGCTACAAAAGCAAAAATAAAAGCTAAAGCTGATTCATCAAAATATACTGGAACTGTTGAAGTAACATACACTGTTAAAAAAGCAGCCGCAAAAGCAACTTTAGAAAGTATTGTAAAAACAAAAGTTTTGGGAGAAATTAATATTGCAAGTGATGCAGAAGTTCCAACTCTTGATCAATTAATAAAAGCAATCAAAGCTAAAAACGCAAGCTCTGATTTAACTACAAATGATGTTGACTTAGATGGAGCAGCAACAGCTACAACAGCAAAAATAAAAGCTAAAACTGATTCATCAAAATATACTGGTTCTGTTGAAGTAACATACACAGTTAAAAAAGCAGATGCAAAAAAATCTTTAGATAGTGTTGTAACAGTAAAGGCTTTGGGAGAAATCGATTTGAATAACCAAACAAAAGTTCCAACTATTGAACAATTAGTGGCAGCAATCAAAGTTGTAAACGCAAGTTCTACTTTAACTAAGGATGATGTTGAACTTGTTGGAGATGCAGAGGTTGCTAAAGCAACTATAAAAGCTAAGGATTCATCAAACTACACCGGACAAGTTGTCGTAACATACACTCTAAAAAACGCAAAAGCACAATAAAATATTAATTTAATATTTATTTTTAAAAAACATTGTATGACTAATTACAATGTTTTTTTGTCTAAACTTATTCAAAATACTTCAAAACTAAAAGTTTTTTTAGTATTATTAAGTATCAAATACTAAAAAAATCTTTACTTAAAAAAGTAAAGATTTTTTTAGTAAATATTGTAAAATTGTTTTCCATTTTCATTAAAACATTTGATAGAAGTAACTACTCAATAAGGTGCTTGAGGGTCTTGACTAATATTTTCTCAAACGACTTTATATTTATTATTCACAGGTTTGTAGTTATTATAATTACCTAACCCGTCATATGCTATAAACTTATCGTCATCTCAATTTCAACCGAAACTTTTATTATTTACTAAAACTTCACCTGAAATTCTTGATTCATCTATTTTGCTTTTCAAAGAATTAGCGACACCTTGTTGATGTTTGATGTTAGTTTGATATGGATTAAAGTTTTCTGGAACATTTACTTCTTTTGTTTGTGTTGACGCATTGGAAGTTTTATCCCCGTTACCAGTGTATGTTAATTCAAACTCCATTTTGCCACCAATACTTGTACTGCTTGTGGTAGACAAAACAATATCATCTTGTTTTCAATATTTATCTTCATATAAATATTGAATGACGTTTTCATGTAATTCTTTCATTTCATTAGATGCAATGTTTTTGAATCCAGATAATAACCCAGCGATTTCAATAGATCCTGGTATTGAAGAATCTTTTAAACCTTCAAAACATCTTTGTAAGAAACTTCCTTTCTCATATTTACCATCAACATAACCTAACCTTTTTAGATATTCTTTTTTATTCGCCAATGAATAAGTACTATAATTACTATTTCCAATATCTTCCATAAAATCTTTTGCATTTTCAACTTGTTCTTTTATTTTATCGTTAGTTGCATCTTGAAATACTCTTTTTATGATGTTCAAAAGTTTTATACCACCTGATCCATCTTTTTTAATAACTGATTCTCACAACGATCCGTCTTTATCTATTATAGATAACTTAGATTTATAAGCATTATAAAAAGGGGAATCTGAGTTTAGGATAATTTTTTCAGCAAACTTATTTTTGTCATTATCCTTTAAATTATTATAAAAAGTTTCAATATCTTCAATGAACTTAATTATATATTTTGCATTAGTTCCGTTTTTACCTTCTTCTTTATCATTATTTTGAGTTTTATAAAGTTGCTCGAAACCTATATTGTCTTTGAGACCAAATGATAAAGCATCATCCAAATTTAAATAATCTTTATTTTTTAATTTAAACCCTTGTTCTTCTAAAAATGTTTTTGCACCAGAATACTCGTCAGACTTAAGTAAATTATAAATTCCTTTTCATGCATCATTTATCATACCAAAACCATTATTTTGAGTTAATTGAGCAGTATAACCTGATGTTATTCTTTTAATTGGTAAGATATAACTCAAAAGTTCCCCTAATATTAAGGCACCAGATTCTGTTTCTACAATATTATCTAACATACTTCCAATGGCATTTATATTTCCATTGACATTTAACTCACCAGCTTTATTAACAAAAAGAGAACCAGTATTATTAAATTCATAATCCTTATCATTATATTTAATATTAGATCCAAAACTATTTGGACCTGACATCCCTGTTATATTTAAATTTGAATTTTTTAATTTTTTGTTTATGTCGTCATATTTATTGGGTCTAGTCTCTCTTGTATTAGTTTTAGAACCAGGGTTAGGATTACTAATTACACTATTGTATCATAAGTAACCACTAGCATTTGTTCCACCATCTTTATCCTCTGGGTCAGTATCTGTACCTTTTGTTCTATTCACCTCACCAGGAAAACCACCATCTAAACCGTTATTTAACAAGAAGTTTGTTAATGCACCAGTATCTTGAATACCTCAGCTTAGATTTCGTCTTTCTTGATTAAAAGATAAATTTATGTCTTTATTTAAACCAGCTAAGTACCCAAAAGCATTATTTTCCTTTTTATTATTTCCAACATTACCACTTGTAGAAAAGGTATCTTCAAAATAAGGTTTATTGTTTTCAGGAGATATAATATTTTTATAAAAATCATCATCATACATACCCATTATGTAACTAGCATAAACGCCTAAATAACTATCATTATTGAATGCGTTTAATCCAGGAGCCAATACGTTTTTAAAACTATTTAGTTTTTTAGATAAATCTATATCTTTTCCGTTATAAGTATATGCTGTTGGTAACTTAAGCGCAGTATTTGATGGTGTAATAAAGCTTGAAAGGACTTCATTTAAATTGTAGTTTAAATTTTCGTGTCTACCACCAATAATAAGTCTAGTCATAAATTCAGCACCTTCTATCATTTCTTTTTGATTATTAGTTGCTGAACTACCTTCGTTTTTTATGTTCTTTTTACTACATGAAACAACGGTTACAAGTGTTGATCCCACTAGCGTTATTGATGATAATAAGTTTAATATTTTCTTCATATTTTTTACCTCTTATAAATAATACAACATTTATAAATTAAGTAACTTAAAATGAAAGATAAATAAAAAATTTTCAAAAGAATATATTATTTTACAAATACTCATAACTGTCGCCTTTATTAACCTAATAAATAATATTTTTTACTCTGAAAAAATAATTCATTTTTTTAACTTTAAAATGTTATTGTGAAAAACACTTAAAGTAGGTTTATATGACAAAAACAACTAAAAAATATAAGTACAATTTCAGTAGAGTATTTTCGACAATTATGTTATTTCCTATAGTCGCTATCATTTCCAAGAGAAGGTTCAATAACTTCAGAGACTTTTGTTTTACTTACCCGAGATTTGGTAGATATCAAGGTAATAATGAATATTATAAAAAAATACCCACAGAAACGAATACATTAGAATACCACTATTGAGACTTAGAAAAAATGAACTTAAAATTTAAATCATTTGAAAAAGATGAACTCGAAGAATATCAAATTCAAACCGATAAAGGTAATATAAGTTGTTTAAAAGCAATAGCAAATAATTCTAGCAAATGAGTTTTTGGTTTGCATGGCTGAACTGAAGATAAATACTTAGGATTAAGATTAGTTAGACACTTTTATGAAAAAGGATATAATATACTAACATTCGACTCATTTGCTCATGGAAAAAGTTATGGTGAAAACACAGATATCGGTTACTCTTCAATTGAAATGATGGATGCAATAATTGAAGATCTTAAAAAAACGCATAAAGTTACATCCATTGGTTTAATAGGAAATAGCATGGGAGCTTCGACATCTGTTCTATACTCGCAAAAAGGTAATTATAAAGACCTAATAAGTTGAGTTGTTTCTGATTGTGGATTTAGTAGTATCAAATTGCAATATCGATACTACATACAAAATAACTTATTTAAAAAGCCTTGGTGAGTAGTTAGTTTTGGTTATACAAAGAAATTAAGTAAATTGACAAAGACTAATCAAAATAAATACAACTTATTGAAGTATATGAATTTAAACAAGAACATTCCTATATTTTTCGTACATGGAAAAGGAGATACTTTCATTGCATATGAAATGAGTTGAGATATGTATGAAAAAAAGGTTAAGAGCGAACCTAATCCCCCAATTAGTAAAATATGGACACCAGAAGGCTCAGAACACGTTTATATGATTAGTGATTATTACAATGGATATATAACTAAAACACTAGAATTTGCAAAAGAAAGTGAGAAATTAATAAATGAAAAATAAAAAAATGGGTTTTTGAACAGTACTAGCTATGACATTAACTGCAACCATTGGTACAAGTATAATACTTACTTATGGTAATGTTTATTCTTTAAGTCAAAACAATCCTTTATTGATGATTTTTGCTTGAATTATTGGTGGAATAATAATTCTTCCTGAAACTTTCATAATGATCGAACCAGCAATATCATTTAAAGAAAATGGTACCGCTTATAGTTGACTAAGGAGAGCAAACTGAAAGATTGTTGCCTTTTGGTTTGGATGAGTACTAACACTGTTTGTTTCTGCAGTAGCAATTGCTACTGCAAGTCTAGCGATAACAAACATTTTACAAGAGTTTACAAATTATCAAAACGAGTATCTGTGAAAATTTACGTCAATATTGATATTATTTTTTATTGGTGGTACACAAATATTTGTTAAAAATATGAGTACTAAAAGTCAAATTGTCTTTATGGTTTTAAAAACCTTTCCAATTTTATTTATATTAATATTGGCATTAATTTATGGTACAAAAGATGACTTACTAAGTTCAAACGCTATGAAAAAAAATTTAACAGAAGCTTATATCGGTGGTGCTTTTATGATACCTGCAATTACTATGACTATGTTCTCGTATTCAGGTACAGAAATACCTACATATGTTACTTCTGATACTAAAGAACCAGAAAAAACAACACCAAAAGTTATTTTAGTCGGTGTCCTAGTTGTTATGTTAGTCTATCTAATATATGCAGTTGCTATCTTATCAATTGGTTCAGTTGGTGAAAATAAATTTTTAAATGTTTTTGCATATACTCCATATTGAGCAAAAATAGTATTCAATGCCATTGCTATTATCTTATTTGTTGGTGGCCTTAATTCCTATTTAGTCTATCAAACTAGTTTAGTTCAAAAAATGGCAACAGAAAAAGACTTATCTCACCACTTTTTAAAAGAGTCTAAATTCTCAGGAAAACCGTATAACTCAATGTTGTTGTTGATGATTGCTGCTTCATTTTACATAATATTCAATGAAATTAGAGATTTATTGGGTTACTTCTCCCTTGCAGTTAGTGCTTTGAAAATAATAATGACCACAAACGTTGTTTATTTAAGATTGAAAGACAAAGATTATAAGAAAGTATATAAAAATTGATTGTTTTGGTTGTTTGTAATATTTTCATACATTACTTGCATATTAACTTTGGTTGGTTCAGTCATGATTATGATAAGTGGAATATCAACTAAGGAACTTTGAAAACCGATTGTTATGATTATATTAGTTATTTTGATTCTACCTATTGGGGCTTTAAAATATTATATACAAAATAAAATTGAAGCAAAAAAAAGTAACGACACTAACCCTTCTCCAAAAACACTTGAAAATTAAACATTATTAAACAAATATGTTTGAAATAACTATTAGCTTTTAATTGAGTGACTGAAAAAACACCTTTAAAGGTGTTTTTTCTATTTAATAAATACCATAATACTTGTTTGTTTCATAAAATATTACTCTCATTTAAAAGTTTTAACCGCTAGATAACTTAACAAACCAGTATAGCCTATCAATATTAAATATAATCATCAAACTTCCCCAGTATTTAAACCATTGCAAAGATATTGCA
The DNA here is from genome assembly GCF_964273395.1 of Spiroplasma endosymbiont of Megachile willughbiella. NCBI lineage: Bacteria > Bacillati > Mycoplasmatota > Mollicutes > Entomoplasmatales > Spiroplasmataceae > Spiroplasma > Spiroplasma endosymbiont of Megachile willughbiella. The sequence goes on from NZ_OZ187005.1 coordinate 719,148, forward strand.
TTAAAACTACTGAACACCCAGTGGGAGAAAGATATTGCACATACTTGAATCAAATATCCTTTGGATCTAAAACGTAAGTTGGCACTGTTGCTCCTGTAAGAAACATTAGGGCATATAATGCAATAATGGTTACAAATGTATTATTTTTTAGAGTCGTTGTATTATTTGCAATGATAATAGACAACATGAAATGTATATAGAAAATAAATAGTGGCAAAAATATTAAAGTTAAGATCATTCTGGCCGAGATTTCAAGATTAAAAAAGATTAGGCTAATTGCTAAATTTATAGTGAAAATAATAAGATATGAACAGTAATAAAATATAATTAAAGATAATAGATACTTCTTTCTTGACCCTTCAGCTAATGATATATGTTTGATTCTCTTATCTAATCTATCAGAACCTAAAATAATAGGTACATTAGCTATCGTAAAAGATAAAATCAGAAAAATAACTATTGAAGGCATAATAAAATTCATCATATTGATATCACTACCGTGAAACTTAATAGAATATTTTCCTCACAAAAGTGCTATTGTTACATTTCATACAACTGGAAAAATAACAGAAAAAATAATATTGAATGGATTCTTAAAAAACTTATAGATTTGGAGTTTTATCAACGGTTTCATAATCATTTTCCTTTTCTAATATTTCTAAGTTATTTTTATAATCCGAACCTAAAGCAATATCTTTAACTATGTTGCCCTTTTCTAAATAAACTACCCTTTTGCAAAGACTAGCAACTTCACTAACATCATGCGAAACAAGGATTAATGTAACTTTGTTTTTGTTAAGATATTCTTTTATTAAATTTATAATTTTTTTTCTTCATTGATAATCGAGGGATGTTGTTAGTTCGTCTAACAACAATAAATTAGGTTTGTTAATAAAAGATATTAGCAGCTTGAACTTTTGCTTCTGACCACCAGAAAGCTTTGCATATTTTGCCTTTTTAAAGTCATTTAACTCAAAAATTTGGAATAATTCATCTATATTTGCACTAGCTTTAAATAATTCATTATAAAAATTTGCAATTTGTTTTAAATTGATCTCATTATCAAATGATGTTTCTTGAAAAACAGCATTTTTTCTAAGCTCTTTATTATCGATTTTCAAGGTTCCTTCTGTAGGTTTTTTAGTACCTAAAATAATTTCACCTAAGGTTGATTTACCACTACCATTAACACCCATTATCCCTAAATGTTCATAATCATCTACTGTCAAGTGTTTTATATCTAATACAGCTTTTTTTTGATATATTTTTTTAATGTTTTCTATTATGTACATAAAAATCATCTTTCTTTAATTTGAAATATTAAGTTTTCTTTAAAACTTAATTAAATATTAGCATATAAATCATAATTATTAAAAAAACCATTCTAAATACTTAAGATTTAGAATGGTTTTAGAAAGTTTTTTAAGAAACACCTATTAACGATGCTAATTTAGTTTTTGACATACTATATATTATTACAAAGTAAGCGATTGCAAATATCAATAAACCAGAAACCAATATTATCGGGAACACAGTTCAACTAAATGATAAAGGCACTGCAATATTTAAAGATATTAAAATTTTAGGAATTGCTGTGTAAATAATTAAAGTTACTAACACTTCTGCTAAAACTATTCCTATCAGTGTTAATGGTAGGAATATCCACATAATTATGGAGTTAACTTCACGCATCGAGTACCCTTGTATTCTCATATAGTTCATAAATCTTTTATATTTACCTACAAATAAGTCGGTAATTAAGTATATAACGATGATGGCACTAATAATTGAAATACTTACAAAGACAATTGATAAACTCGTTGCTGAGCTAATCAAGTTTGAAGTAGCTTCTTTTCGTACTTTCATATAATCAGTTTTACCAATTGCGGTTGCCATATATTGTTTGAAACCGTCTGTTGTTATATTTCCATCTTTTGATTGGAAAATGATTCTTTGTAATTGATCTGATATCATATCATTTGAACTCATTTTCGCATTACTTCAGATGTTTACGCTTGTTTGACCAACTTTTACTCTTTCTTTAGGATTTTTATATCCAAGTATTTCATTAGCCTTTTCTTGATCAACAAATATTTTTGGTTGATCATAAGTGTCGACTATATCAACAACTCTATAATTAATTTTAGATTCATTTGATAATTTATTATTAACGAATAGACCTTCTTTAAGAGCTATGTTTCATCAATTGTTAGTTCCACCAAGTAAGTTAGTAATCTGAAGAGGTTCTCATTTATCACCACGATACATTCTCACATCAAAAGGTTTTACAATGATATTTTCATTAGTTGTGTCTACATCAAATCCAGAATACTCTTTATACTTACTATTAACTTCTTTCAATAGTTCTTGGTTAAATAGTTTTTTAGGGATTTTCAATTGGATATTTTGTAATTTGTTATAGTTACTTAGCTTATCATTATCTCTATAATTTCATTCAGACAACTTATCATCATTTTGCTCATAAAAAGTTAGTTTACTTAAATCCATTGAGAAGACGTCTTTAGTATTTTTAGAATCAGAATAGCTTCATCAATCATTATTTACGGGTGTAAATGAGTTATTTTCAGATTTTAACTCTATTATATTTTGTTCAGTTGCTAAATTAATTTTTGAACCGATATTGTATCCTTTTAATTTAAGTTTCCTATTTATAATGATTGGTATTTCATCATCTCGCATACTTTCAAATAACTTGCTTCTATTTTTGAAACCTATACCTTTGAAATTAGATTCTTTATCCAAACCATATCCAAGAACATTTATACCGTCTTTTGATCCATCTAATATTCTAGCGTCGAATTTTGTAAATAGCTCATCTTCATTTGAGTTGAAAGGAATTGAACCAAATCCATATGTAAAGTTCTTAAATTCTGAATCATCATTATCCCATAGTTGCTTAATAGATGATGGCAAGATGTTATTAGAAATTTCTTTTATACTTTCTTTATATGATCTTTTTTTATTGTCACAACTTAGTGATTTTTGATTGAATAGTTTAGGAATAACTTCACAAGTTAATTGATTTAGATACGTTAGAACAAGATTTTCTTCCCCTTTATTAAATAAACTTTCATAATGGTCTACCATTTTATCCATTATTCCAACTGATAATACATTTCCTTTAAATGTAAATAAATTATTTATCAACATTTTTTCAAAGTAATTTTTATAATCTCCCGAGTTTTCTTTTCAATAATTTTTAGATGCTTTATCTTCACCAAATAAAGTCACTTCTTTTCCTTCTTTGGTTTTTATAATACCTGAAAAAGTTGAAGCATCCATAGTACTTTGAGTAATATTGTTATTCAAATTATAAAATGAATATCTAGACAAAGGGTTATTTGGCGTATTGTAGGAGTATGTGTAGTCATTATTGTAACGAACATTTCGGTAATATTCATTGGACATTGTTGATAAAATGCTAGGTGTGGCTACAGAAACCATTAAAATTATTGAAGAAATGAACATCACTGTCAAAAAGATGAAAATGTCTTTCAAAGAGACAGAAACAATAACACCTCTTAATTTAGAAGTAAAATTGATATATTTAATTCGCGAGAATATTCTAACTAAAAATAAATTAGGATGCGAGCTTTTTGAAGGTTGTAATAATGTTAAAGGACTTTGTCTAACAGTTAAATATGCTGTCATATAGACCATAAAACCAACAACAAGGAAGAACCCTAATCACATTATCAATAAAAATTTTCAATCAATTGTTAACATTGAAGGAATATTAAAATAATACTCAAAAATATTCATGATTGGAGTTTGCAAGAATACACTTATTGCTCAACCAATTGGAACTGTAATAATTATTGGTAACGTCATATACATTACATAATTCACTAATATTTTATTATTGGTGGTTCCTAATGATTTTAGGGTACCTATTTGAGATCTTTGAGATATTAAGATTTTTCGTACAATATTGTATACCACAAATAAAATTATTAGTAAGAATATGACACAAAATACTACTGCTATTAATAAAAATAACTTTGTGACACTACCAAACAGTGTACTTCTTAAATTTATCAAATTAGTATCTTTATAGCTTTGGACATTTATTCTTGACAAATCTGAGTTTTCACTTAAAGAACCTTTGCTAGCATAGGCTTCTTGTTGTTCTTTTACATCATTTATATTAACCAAATTATCTGCTGCATATAATTTAAACTTAGAAAGATTGTCTTTTTTCTCATGTATCTTTCCGTGATAATACATATACCCTCTACTAACGTCTTGGTATTTACTATCATCAACAATGTTGTTTTTTTGATTGTTAGTTTCGTTAAACATTGTTCTAAAGGTATCATTTGATATATAAAATATCGCTTCATTTTGTTGATTAGTTAATAAGTCTTCTTCGTAGATTGATGGATACACATTTTGAGAGTCAACACCAATTGCATCTAATCTAAGGGCTCCATTTTTACCCTGACCAGGAAAGATTTCATACTCATCTCCTAATTCCATATTATTATATTTAGCATAACCACTTGATACCATGAAACTCTTTTCAGTAAACAGAGATCCATCATCAACTTTTAAACTTTCGTAAATAGTGTAATTTTTTCTATTATAGAATTTTACAATATTTTCATTTTTTTCGTTTTTTTCATTATAGAATGCAGAAACATATCTAAACTTTTTACCAGATGAGTCTCACATAACAACTTCACTTGTTAAATCAATATTAAAATCTGAGAGATCACCTAATAAAGAATAATAATTTTTAAATAAATCTCTAGAAATTAATGGATTAGACTTTATATTATATGGATTATTATTAGTCCCTGGATTTATAAAAAGGTTATAAGCAGAAAAGTTTTTAATTAAATAACTTCCAAACTTTTTAAGTGTGTTATCTGGGTCCAAATCTTTACCATTCAGTTTAAAGTTTTTATCTTCACAAATAAAATATGAGTTTTGATCGTCTTTATCGTCCTTTACTATGTTACCAATTCTACCATTATAACCGTTTTTGATGATATCATCTTTGGTTTTATCACCATTTATACCATCACCATTTATGTATTTATTCATCTTTTGTACTTTATCATCTTTTAGTGTTTCATAGTAATTCACCATAGAAGACTTTATAACTGATGTGATTGAAGAATTATTAACATAGAACATATAATCAAAAATATCAAGAGCAGTTTTTTCTGTTTTCTTAGATAATTTGCCTTGGAAATAATCATTTTTTTCATATAACTGACCAATTAATGATCTTTTGAATGCATTAGAGTTTTTATTAAATCTATAAAAACTTCCAAACTCCATACTTCTGACTTTTTCTATTTTTTGTTCCTTAGTAAAATTAAGTATGTAATCTTTTTCAGATGTTGGCTTATAACTTAAGTCTTTTTCTGAAGATATTACGTTTGGTTCTACATCACCAAAGTGAAAGTTAATTCATTTTTTGCCATCATTACCTTTGTCACCAATTATATATATGCTTGAATCATAGCTACTTTTGTTTTCTTTTAATCCATCTTTAAATGTATATGCTTTTAAAACACCATTGTTTCCACCAATCGTAAGTGTTGGAAAGTAATTATTTTTATAATCTTTTACTAAATCTGAATCAAACGCAAATCACGGCGACAGAGTTTGTGTATCGTTAGATTTATATTTACTAGAAGTATATCTAAATGAGTAATCGTGGTGTTTACTATGACTAGATACCTGATTATTGGTTCTTAATAGATTGGAAGCAGATATACCAAAAGTTGCTGTAAAAATTACAGCAATACTAATTAGTATAATATATATTGAAAATTGTATATAATCTTTCAAAAGGTTTTTCAAACCATTTTTAAATAATAGCATCGTCCACATTCCTTAATATATATTGAAAAACTCCAAATCTTTATCATTATAACATTTCAAAGAAGTTATAACTCACAAAGGTGTATCTGGGTCTTTACTAATATTTTCCCATATTATTTTATATTTATTACGAACATTTTTATAATTATTGTAATTACCTAAACCATCATATTTTATTAGATCTTCATCATTGAAATTACCATTGAACATGTTGTTGTTTATTAAAACTTCACCTGAAATTCTTGATTTATCTATTTTGTTTTCTAAAGTTTTGGCAACCTCTTCTTGATGTTTGATTTTAGTTTGATAAGGATTAAAGTTTTCTGGAACATCTATTTTTTTATATTGATTTGATGCATTTGAAGAGATATCACCAATTCCTTGATATTCTAAGTCAAACTCAAGTTTGGCACCAATACTTGTATTACTAGTTGAAGTAATATTTACATTTTTAGAAACTCAGTAGTTATCATCTATCAAGTATTTGATTAATTTATTATGAACATCTTGCATTTCATTTGAAACTGTATTTTTGAATCCTGCAAATAATTGTCTAAATTCTTTTGAACCGATTACATTGTCATTTTTTAATCCATCAAAAGATCTTTTTAAGAAACTACCATCTTTGAACTTACCATTATCATAGCCTAGAATTTTCAAATACTGTTTTTTAGAGGCAAGGTCGAATGAACTAAATTTAAAGTTTTCAAGTTTATCCATAAATTCACCAGCTTGTTTCACTTGCTCTTTTATTCCATCATTAGTAGCGTCTTCAAAAACCCTATTCAGCATATTTAAAAGATTTATTCCTCCTTGACCATCATTTTGGATGATGTTATTTCATAAGCTTCTATCTTTGTCAATTTGATTTAATTGCGAAGAATAAGCTTTTTCAAATGGAGTGTTTTTACCGATCATTAAACGGTTTGTGAACTCAACTTTTTGTTCTTTATTAAGATTTTTATAAATGCTAGTTAGATCCATAATAATATTTTTTAAGTACTTCATATTAGTTCCGTTTTCGTTTATGTCATTTGGCATTAACCCATATAACTTATCAAAACCAATATTTTCAGGTTTTGGGCTTGGAATTAAACCACTTCCACCGACATCTGGTGCTTTATCTAATTTAAAGTAATCTTTATTAACATCAAAACCAACTGTTTTAAGGTAATCAACAACTTCTTTATTATTTAATAAATTGTAAAATCCTTCTCATCCAGAAGTTATTAATTTAAATCCCTGCTGTTGCATTAAAGTATGTGCATTTGGAGAGAATAATCCACCGGCCTCGGTAACTCTTGTAGGTAGCACATAGTTAAGATATTCCCCTAATACCAATGCTCCAGACTCGGTTTCAAAGATATTATCTGGCATACCACCAAACATATTAATATAACCATTAATATTCATTTTTCCAGCAGTATTAGTTAGTAATGAACCTGTGTTATTAAATTCTAAATCTTTGCCCTTAAATTTAAGCTTTGAGCCATATTCTTCATTTGTATTCTTTGCATTTAAAATTTTTATATCATTGTTCAATTTAGTATTGATATCTAATGATTTTATTTTGTTCGCATTATTTTTACCTTTTGTTGTGCTTATTAAACTGTTATATCATGCATAACCACCACCATTTGTTCCACCTTTTTTATCAGTTGCACTAGATTTAGGTCCACTTGTACTATTTGTATCTCCTGGAAAACCACCATCAAGACCATTGTTTAATAAGAAGTTAGTTAAGGCACCTGTATCTTGAATACCTCAGCTTAAGTTTCTTCTTTCTTGGTTATTTGATAATTTTAAATCTTTATTAAGACCTGCAAGATAACCAGTTGCATTATCTTTAGGTTTATTGTTTCCAACATTACCACTTGCAGAAAAGGTATCTTCAAATGAATAGGCTCCATTATTACCTTTGATAAAGTTTTGATAAAAGTCATCATCATACATACCCATAACATAACTTGCATACATACCTGCATAATTATCAACATCAAACTTATTAATGCTTGGAAACATAAGATTTTTGAATTTAACCACATCTTCCAAGGCATTTATTTGTTTATTCTCGAATGAGTATGAAGTTGGTATTCTTAAAGCTGTATTAGTTGGTGTTAGATACATTGATAAAATTTCATTTAAATTATAATTTAAGTTTTCGTGTCTACTACCTATTATCATTTTAGTAATAGATTTAACACCATCGAACATATCTTTTTGTAAAGTTGTTAAATTTTCTGAATTATTATTGGACTCTTTATGTTTATTACCACAAGCAAGTGTGGCTGAAGAAGAAGCCCCTACTATAGTTGTTATTGCTAAAATATTCAGCATTTTTCTCATTTTCTTTTTCTCCTTAAATTCAATTAATCTTGTTAAATTAAATGAATTTAAGGTTTGGAGGTGTAGTTCCTTTTTTGAATATGAGTATAATATTAGAAAACTTTACTTTTATTATTAAAAAAACAGACTTCCTTACTAAATTTAGAAATAGTTTTATTTTTTCTATAAAAAGTAAGATTATTGTAGCAATACTCAAACCAAGAATAGCTTTTTTATAAATAGAAATGTTTTTGAGTATAATATAATTTCTAAAATCTATCATTTTCTTGAATATAATTGAAGCCAACTTGTAAAGTATCACCATTACAAATAGAAGTGTAGAAAAAATTATCGGTAAAAAGGAAAAAGACATCATTAAAATCAATTCATAAATTAAGTATTGAATATCGAATATCTCTATGAAACCAAAAAGTGAAGAAGTTAATACGTTATCTTTATAATTTTGGTGAACCAAGCTTTCGATATTGCATTCTTTAACCATAACATTAATTATAAATAATCCAAGAAATGGTATCACTAAAAGAAAGAATCTATAACTGAAATAAATAAAAGTTTTAAATATTTCTTTAGTGGTTATTTCATTCTTCATTAACAAACTTAGTTTCTCACGTTTAGAATATTTGACAAGAACAGATATGTATATGCAATTTATAAAAATAGCAAATGTTATATTAAGAACAACTTTAAATATTATAAAAATATTTATATTTTCAAAAGTGACAAAATAATTTTCTAATATAAAAGATGTAACAAATAATGACATCAATGTCAAAAAGAGCAATACTTTTAAGCATATAAAATGTTGTTTACTTGCTCTCATAAAAACACCTCTTTTGATTTTTTTCAAACTTATATAAAACTTACTTTATAATTAAGCAAAAAGCAAGGCATTTGGCTTAAATATTTGAGTTGGTTAATCAGTTTAAAATTCCACTCAAGAAATTAAAAAACTCCTAAAAATTTAGGAGTTAAGTGTTTTCATATATCTAATGATTAAATTTCAAAAAAGTCTAAAAATATGTGGTCGTATATTCTTTCCATTCAATACAGTTTGTGTGAAGCTGATTTACTAAATTTGCTTTTCAAACGAGATTGAAGTAAATCGTAGTAACTTGTTCATATTTTTGAGTAAGTTTTTAAAATTTCGTTATTTATTTCTTTAATATCTTTTGCTTCTCTATTATTTAGATCATCTTGACTTAATAGTACAAATATTCCGTTTTTAGATTTTAAATTTGGTTTTACGCAAGTTAAGTTTAAATAATTGCTTTCAAATTCAACATCCTCAAATAAACTTTCATTTGAGTAATATTGATCTTTAATTAGCTTGATGTAGTTAGAAGTTACTGATTGGTTTCCAGCTGCCATAGTATTGAATGAATTAATAAATGTTGGTACTAATAGCATGTCCATAGAAACCATTGTAAAAGCTTTTACAACAGTTAATTTTGGGCTAGTTTCCAAAAATGTTAGAATTTCATATTTTACCAAGACTGCTGTAAAGAAATTTGAAGCAACTGTTCAAAATAAAAATGTCAATGGTGAGAAATCAATATTTCTTTGAACATACACTTTAGTACGGTCAACATGTAATTTAATTTTAAATACACTTATTGATTTATAATAAGTATTTATTTTAAATCAATTTATCAAAACAAATTTAAATAATAAATAACCTGCACCAATAAAAATCAAAATACTTAAGTAGCTTATGTTATAAAAAAAATTATATATAAATACAATAAGTACTGATAATAATATTGTTTGATCTAAAATGAAATATGAAAACGCACCCTTTTTAAGTCTCATTAAACCATTAATGAACTTCATCTGATCTTTTACAAGATTTGGTTTTTCCATAAATTTCTCCTTTTTATATATATTGATAATAAATTATTATATATAAAAAAAACAAATAGTCATTATTAAGTGTAATAATTTTATTTTTTAAAAAAATTTTTCTTTTTGAAAATTATTTATTATTAGAAATACGTTCGGCTAAGTCATAATCTTTAGAAATTTTTCAATTCAATAAAGCTCCCAATCCAATAATAAATCCAATAATCACAGGGATTGTTAGGATTAACAATACTGGACCACTAATTGGAAGTCCTTTTAATGGCGTTGGGTTATGTACTTCAAGAAAAAAATATGGGTAAGGTCTATGTGGTTTTGCTAAATCCCAATTAGAATTATAGGCTCTAAATATCATTTCACCCCTTAATAGTGAATAAATTAGATATATAATTGGATAAATCATTGCATACAACATATCTTTTTTAGCAAAATTTCTGAATGATTTAGCTACGAAAGTTCGATCATTAAATAGGAAGACATATAAAAACATCATTAACGGAATTATTAAATGTAACATCATTTGTTGAACTCAAGCATGCGCATTAAATATTTTACCGCTCATTAATGATGCTGGTAAAATTACAGAATTATAGACTACACCAGTAATTATTATGTAAATTGTTATTGAAATTGTGGCTTCTCTTAATAAAATTATTGATTTTTTTCAAGTTTTTTTGTCACTAGAATGCTTTAGTGCACTAACAAAAAATCAAATAAGAACCATTATGTTTGATTGAATGGTAAAAAAACTCAAATATCTTATGGTAAAACCTTGATAATCATTTCCATAAGAAGTTTTTGAATCATTTAAAATTATTCTTCAATCAATACCATCAAAATCGAAACCGCTATTTGCAATACTTACGATGTTTGTTGTATAAGTGTCTATCAACACAGCAAAAACTAATAAAGCAGCTATAACCTTATATAAATATTTTCAATCTTTTCAAACTTTTGTTTTAATTTTCATAACAAATCCTTAATTTGATAAAAGAATATTTTTTATCTCTAAAAAAATTATTTATCTAGTGCTGTTTCTATTTTACCTGATGATTTGAAGTAAAATATTCCAATATTAAGAGCTTTTCTTGCTTTTATCATATTTATATCAAAGGTTTTCCTATTAACTAACAAGAACGTTGTTCCACCAACAATTGAAAATAAACATAAGACACTCAATATTACAAATAAGCAAGCAAATATTATTTCCAATCTTCATCACCTAGGTCTTATAAAAATAAGAACTGATGCTATTATTGAAAATAGTATGAAGCTTATAATTGATATGATTAATACTTTTTTAATATTTTTCTTTATATTTTTAATTGTTTCATTCATTAAAAACAACTCCTACTAAGAAATTATAACATACTTCAACATTACTAATAAAGGCATAATCTTATTACAAATTATTCAAATTATTATTATTTATATGTTGTTATCATTTATAGTACATTACCAAATTAGAACTTGAATTTATAATATTTCCGTTAATTGAAAAAAAAAAAAAAAAATCTAGAGAGTGTTTGCTCTTTAGATTTTAAAAAGATTAATAATTGGTATTAACTTTGTAAGCTTTTTCTTTTTTTCTTTGTTTTTCTCTTATCGGTAGCTATCATTTTTTCTAATATCATTTTATTTCTTCTTCTTGGTTCTGGGAAATAATGATAACTGACAAAAATTATTCCATCCACCATTAAAATTAAAGTTCCTGGTATCATTGCGAATGCTATAAACATTGGAACAAAATATCAATTAGAACTATTATAACTATTTGTAGGAAGTAAATTAAGTACGTTATTATTCAACCCAGGTAAGAAAATAACAATAACATTCAAGGTGAATGATAAGATTGAAGACATTCATAAAGGTTTATTTATTATTATATTAAGTTTTCTCGAAGCTTTTCAATTAGAAAGTTTTATGAAGTTAGCATATAAACATGGAGCGATTGTAATTGTTATAAATACAGCCGTTCTTCCATAATTACCTAACCTTGTTTTTTTCTCAATATCCAAGTTAGGATCTCTTAATGCTTTTCATCAAGAACTATAATTATTAGACTCAGTTATGTCAATTAGCTCATTATTTGTTAAAAATGTCATACCTAAATAATAAGCGGCAACGGTTGTAGTTGTTGTAAAGAATATTATTTTAAATAAAGTAAACACAATTCCTTTAAATAAAGAGTTTTTACCTTTTATCGGTTTTATCTTCATCAATGTATCATCGTTTGCTCCCATACCAATCGCTAAGGCTATTAGTGATTCAACAATTAAATTCATTCACAAAATATCTGTTGCTTCTAGTGGTGAAACTGTGTTTATTGATGAAAGAATAAAGATTGATATTACATTGGCAAGGTTAACACCGATTACAAATGCAATGGCACGTTTAATTTTTTGATAAACGTTTCTACCTTCATGAACTCCCTTAATTATTGTTTCAAAATTATCGTCGGTTAAAATTATATCACTAGCTTGTTTTGCAACATCAGTACCTGTGATACCCATTGCAACCCCAATATCTGCTTTGGCAAGTGAAGGCGCATCGTTTACACCATCACCAGTCATACTTGTTATGTTATTTCGTTTTTGTAAGGCTTCTACAATTCTAACTTTATGTTCGGGGTTAACTCGAGCAAATACCTTTATTTGCTCGATGATATTGTAAAGTTCTTCATCAGAAAGACTATTTAGTTTTTCAGAGCTCATAACCTCATCTTTATTGTCGGTTAAATCTAAGTCCTTAGCTATCGCCAACGCAGTAACAGCGTGATCACCAGTTATCATAACAACTTTTATTCCGGCATCTCGTGCTTTTCTCACAGCTTCGATTGCGGAATTACGAACTGGGTCAATCATTGCTACACCACCCAAGAATGTTAAATCATGTTCTAAATCATCTTTATCTGAAAAAGAGTCATAATTTTCGTTATATGCAAATGACAAGACCCTTAAAGCATCATTGCTCAATTTATTGGCAATTTCAAGTAAAGAATCTTTATCATCTTGGGTTATAGGTCTTTCAACATTGTCAATCATAATTTTAGTACAATGTTTTAATAGTTCATCAATAGCTCCTTTAGTGAATATTGTATTTACACCATTAATATTATTAACGGTTGTCATCATTTTTCTTTCACTATCAAAAGGAATTTCATCAATTCTTTTGAATTCTTCACGAGCATCTTGTTCGTCATAACCTATTGTTTCAGCATAGTCTACAAGAGCTAATTCTGTAGGATCTCCGATTCTTTCATCGTTCTCAGTCACAGAGTCATTACACAAGACTAGGGAATTTAAGAATAAATCCATGTGTTTATCTTTTTTCTCTTTAGAATAATCTTTTGATTCAATGATTTTGTTATCCATAATCATTTTCTTAACTGTCATTTTGTTTTGCGTTAGTGTACCAGTTTTATCTGTACAAATCACATTTACACTTCCAAGAGTTTCGACAGCTTGTAGTTTTTTAACAATAACATTTTCTTTTGCCATTTTTTTTGTACTTATACTTAAAGTTATCGAAACAATGGCAGCTAAACATTCTGGGATTACACCAATCGCTAAAGTAATTGCTACCATCAAATAATTTGATCATGCATTTTTGTTACCTGAAAAGAATAAAGTAATAAATATCAGAGCACCAATTACGAAACTCATTAGCGCAACTCATAATGTAAATTTCGCTAATTTTTTCTCTAACGGTGTACTTTCTTCTTCACTACTATTAATTGATGTAGCAATTTTACCTATTTCTGTATCTTTACCGGTTTTAATTACAATTCCAATTGCTCTACCAGAAGTAACAAAAGTTGACATAAATGCTATATTTCGCATTTCTGCCAATATATTTGTTGGTGTTTTTAACTCTTCGTGAGTTTTTTCTACTGGTAATGATTCACCAGTTAAGATTGATTCATCCAAACATAAGTCGCTTGCTTCAAAAATTCTCAACTCAGCAGGAACATACTTACCAGCTTCAAGAATAACAATATCACCAGGAACTAATTCAGATGCGTCAATTTCTTGTTGTTGATCATTTCGTAAAACAACGGTTTTTGGTTTAGACAAACTTTTTAATGAGTCCATAGACTTTCTTGCTTTAACACTTTGAACAGTTTCTAGTATAGAGTCAATCAAAACGATTGAAAATATTACAATACAGTCAATAAACTCATCAAAGTGAACTTGTCAATTATTGCTTATTAAGGGTGCAATAATACTAATAACTCCAGCAGCTATTAAAATCAATTGAATTGGCTCTATTAAAGTCTTAAGAAATATTACATACCAAGGTGTCACTTTGGCCTCAGGTAGTTCATTTTTCCCATATTTCCTTTGTTTTTCTTCTACTTGTTCGGTAGTCAAACCTATTTCTATATTTGAACCAAGTTCTTTTTCTAATAAATTAATTTTTTTCGACAGATAATCGTCCATTTTTGTCACAAATCCTTTTACATTATTTAAGAAAATTATAACAAAAATGTTCTAATTTTTAATAAATTCTTGATAAAGCTTTTAAAATTTTATATCTTTATTCTGAAAGTTTTTTAAGTTTCAAAGTTTTCTTAATAATTACCTATAAAAAAGTAGAATTTACAAGTTATTTCCATTTGAAGAAATAACTTTTTTGTATCAATAAAAACTTGCTTTTTTATATCGCTTCAAGTCTTTAAAGTTTTTTTCTCCTCTATTTACATAAACAAATCCGTACATTTTGCTAAAACCTTGGTGTGTTGATACTAAATCAACAGCACTTCAAGGAGAATATCCAAATAATTCGACACCATCGTTGATGATTTCTTTTATTTGTTCGATATGAGACCTTAAATAATCTATTCTGTAGGTGTCATATATTTCATTATTAGAAGTTAAAACATCTTCTGCTCCTAAACCCTTTTCTGTTATTATCAATGGTAATCCATAGCGCTCATAAAGGTTTCTTGCTGTTACTCGTAAACCAACAGGGTCAATTGTTCAACCATAATTATCACTAGTTAAATAATCATTTTTTTGTACATCATACATGCCATAACAATCATTATAAATATGCTGATCAGTTTTTTTGTTTATATTATCTTCTTTTGTGTACGAACTTTTTTTTAACAGTTAAAGATGAATAATAATTAAAAGCTATGAAATCGGGCTTTCCACTTTTGATTATTTTCATATCGCTTTTGGAGATTTTTGGAGTGTAATTATTTTCTTTAAAGTACCTTCAAACTATTGGATTATACTCACCTTTGACAGCTAGGTCCAAATACAACCAATTCCTTAATGCATTTGCATTTAACTCCGCCATTTTATCTTCGGGATTACACGTTGCTGCATAAGCATAAGAAATATTAGGTGCTGGACCTATTTTAGCATTAGGTAACATTTTATGACATAATTTTATAACTTTCGCTTGTGCTAATGTCATATAGTGATTTTGTTGATATAATTCTTTTCAAGAATTACCATTTTTACGATTACTTACTCCAATCGCATTACCTGCTAAAATTAGCATATTTTGTTCGTTGATGGTTAGTCAATATTTAACTCTATCTCAAAAAGATTCAAACAATACTTTCGCATAGTTTAAAAAAGCCTCAATAGTAACTTTCTTATTATTTCATCCACCCAGTTTTTCTAGTTCCAATGGAAGATCAAAATGATAAATTGTTAGAATTGGTTCTATACAATATTTCAAGAGTTCATTTATTAGTTCGTTATAAAAAGCAATACCTTTTTTATTAACTTCTCCAAATCCATTTGGGAAAATTCTAGCTCAAGATACAGAAAATCTATAAGATTTTAATCCAAGTTCAGCCATTAAAGCAACATCTTCTTTAAATCTATGATAATGGTCGGAAGCTATTTCGAAGTTTGCTATACCAGAATTCTTATCTTTGATATCTTGGATGCTCAACCCTTTACCATTAGCATTGTATCCCCCTTCTACTTGATAAGCACTTGTTGACGCTCCCCACAGGAAGCTTCAAGGTATATTATTAGTTTTCATATTCCTTTCCTTTAATCCTTTCGTTTTATATTTAACAACAAAAAGAAAAAAAGCACATCTTAATTAGTGCTTTGGAAACTATTTTTTAAAAAAGAAAATATTTTACAGTATCTCGTATATATAGAAAAATAATTGTGTTAAGGCTATATGTCTATAAAAAAAACCAGAGTTATCCCCTTCAAAAGTAATTATTTTCTGACTTTTTTGAGGAAGATAATTTAGCTTCTCGATTTGATTTAATGTAGAAATAATATAATTAATATTTTGACTGAAATAAAGATAATTTTTTTTGATAAACTTCAATAAAGTTTCGTTGTCTCTTCCAGTTAAAATAATCAGGTTTATTGAATTATCAAAGACATTAAGCTTCTTTATTAAATAGTTTTGTTTTGAAACATCAATTATTTGAGAGTAAATATTTGAGTTCAAAAGTACTTGTGCTAAAAAATTCGCACTCTCCATCGATTGAAAACTAGGAACAATATTTACACTTTTAATATATTTCAAATCTTCTTTAAAAGATTTAACAAAATCAACGTCTTCATAGACTCATTTAATAATTGAATTGTTTATAAAATCTTTTTTATCTTGTTCAACTGACTTTAATTTTTTTTTAGTTAAAATTTTTTGATACTCTACTTTCATTAATACTATCAACTCACGATAACCACTGCAATTTATAGATTGTGCAAATTTTGTAACTGTTGACTTTGCTACATAACAATCACGTGAGATTTCGTCTTGTGTTTTAAAAACTCCACTTGAGTACATTTCAATCAACTTAGTAGCTATTAATTTAAATGTAGTTTTCTTAGTTTGTCTTGATAAGTTTTCTAATTGTTCATAGATTGACAACATAAACTTATACCCTTTCAACAAATTTTAAAAATCAAAGTTATTTGGATCTGGTCCGTCACGGTACTCAGAAATACTTGCTAATAATTCCATATCTTCAATAGTTAATTCAAAATCATCTATTTTAATGTTTTCTACAACCCTTTCTGGTTTAGAGGATTTTGGTATAATGACATACCCCTTTTGATATGCTCATCTTAAGCATATTTGAGGTTCACTTTTTTGATACTTCTTAGCTAATGTTTTGATTTGTTCTATATCAAAACATTTTCCTCTTATTAATGTACCTCATGACTCAACAACTATTCCATAATTTTGACAAGCTTTTACCAAAGAATTACATTGAAGTGCAGGATGTAATTCAAACTGATTAATGACAGGTTTAATTCTTGCAACCTTCATCAGTTCATCCAAATGTTCATTAAGGAAATTACTTACACCAATTGATTGAACTTTACCTTCATCAACCGCTTCTTCAAGAGCTTTTCAACATTCTAATCTTTTTTCTGTTGGTCAATGAACTAATACCAAGTCTAAATATTCTAATTCAAGTTCTTCAAGCATAACTTGGATAGCTAACTTAGCTTTTTCATAATCGTGGCTACTATTCCATACTTTCGATGTTATGAATAATTCCCCTCTTGGTACACCTGAATCTTTTATTGCTTTAGCAATAATCTTATGATTCCCATAAATTGTAGCAGTGTCTATATGACGATAACCTGCTTTTAAGGCTGCTAGAACTGAAGAATATGTTTCGTGTTCGTTAGTTAATTTATAGGTACCAAGACCTACTTGCGGAATTTCTAATCCGTTATTAAATTTTAGATATTTTTTTAGAATACTCATTATGATTACCTCTTTTTGTTATTTTATAACAAAGATAAAAAAAATGTAATTAATACAATTATTAATTACATTTTTTATGATTTAAAATTTGTTTTATTCTGTAATTTTTACATTAAATGATTTTGTTTCTTCTTTGCTTGATCATATATATTTGTCTTTATCTTTTGAATCGCTGATTGAATATTTATATTTTACTTTAATTGTTTTTGTGACAACGCTAGCCTCAACAAATAAGATTTTACCATTAGCAGCAGGATCAGCATCATTGGCAGTTACATTATTAACAGAAGTTGCAGCATCTTTTACTGCTTTAATTGCTTCGTCGTTATTTTTGAATGTTTTATCTTTTACTGCTTCTTCGATTTTTGCTAACATATTTTTTTCTGTTTCACTAGTTTCTTTTGAAACTTTTGTTCCACAAGAGATAACTGTCGCACCAGTTGTAGCAACCATTCCCATTGCTCCTAATATTCCAAGAATTTTTTTCATTTTATTCCCTCTTTCCATATGATATTGTATTCAAATTTTTTCAAATACAATTTTTATGATAGAGAAAAAAAAGAAAAAACATAGGTTTTTTTAAATAAACTCTTCTATTAGTTCTGTAATTTTTTTACCAACACCGTCATTATCAATGGAATCGATGACCTCTTTAGATAGTTTTTTTATTCCATCAATGGCATTTCCCATGGCATAAGAGTTAGGAAAGACTTTAAACATTGGATAATCATTAAACTCATCACCAAACACGTGAACATCTTCATCAGATAAGTTAAAATGTTTCAATAAAGCTCTGATACCCCAATCTTTACCAGCACCTTTTTTATAAATTTCTATATTAGTTCTTTTATTATAATTGAAAGAAATTATTTCAATGTCTAAATTTTTCAATGCATTATAGACATCCTCTTTTTCTTGAGAAGTAAAGCACTCTACATTGATTGAAGGGAAAGACTCTAATTTAATAATGTGCTTATATAATTCTTCATAATTATTGTAGACATTAAAAGCCTTATCTTTTTTATGAGAAAAGTCTCATTTTATTTCTTTGAACTCCATAACATAACCAGCATCTTTAACCAAATGAACTTCAAAATCTCCTAATAAACTATATTTGAAGTTTTTTTTGTGTAATATATCAACTATACTTATCAATTCTTCATTAGAAAAGTGTAATTTATCAATGTAAGAATGTGTAAAAGGGTCAATTACACTGATACCATTTGTTGTTATGAGAGGTAGCTTTATGTCCAATGTTTTTGCATGATCTACGGTTAAAAAATAATTTCTACCAGTAACAAAAGTTAAAGCATGATTGGTTTTTTCCTTAAATTCTTTAATAAGATTTATAGTATTCATAGATATTTGATTGT
Organism: Spiroplasma endosymbiont of Megachile willughbiella; assembly: GCF_964273395.1. Taxonomy (NCBI): domain Bacteria; kingdom Bacillati; phylum Mycoplasmatota; class Mollicutes; order Entomoplasmatales; family Spiroplasmataceae; genus Spiroplasma; species Spiroplasma endosymbiont of Megachile willughbiella. Next base: position 738,296 of record NZ_OZ187005.1, read on the forward strand.
TTCTGTTAACAATAGTCCCGTCTAAGTCTGTTGCCACTACTTTTTTGATTTTGTACATATCGATTCCCCTTTTTCTCTAATATTATGGGTTGATCATTTCAACTAGTACATCATAAACATTTTGCAAACTGTTTTTTTCCATAGAGGAAATTGACAAAAATTTATCCGTATCCACAACTTTTAAAGTTTCTTTTATGATTTTTTCATTTTTTTTGATATCGTTTTTTTTGCATTTGTCTTTTTTTGTTGCAACAATCAAAACAGGTATATTATGGTGTTTAAAAAAATTATACATTTCTACATCATCGTTTGTTGGTTTATGTCTTAGGTCAACCAGCTGACATACGAATTTCAAATTATTTCTAGATGTTAAGTATTCATCCATCATTTTTGCAAACTCAAGTTTTTGTTCATGATTAACTCTCGCAAAACCATAACCAGGTGCATCGACAATTCTAAACTCACCATTATTTATGTCAAAAAAATTCAATAATCTAGTTTTTCCAGGAGTTGAAGAGGTTTTAGCTAACTTATTTTGATTAGTTAAGGCATTTATAAATGTTGATTTTCCAACATTACTTCTTCCGATGAAACAAACTTCATTAACATTGTCTTGTATTCATCCGCTTTTCTGAGCTGCTGATTTTATAAATTTAGCTTGTTTTATCATATATTATTCCTGATCTATAATTAATCCTTTTGTATTTTTTCAAAGGGTTTAATTAAATTTTTAAATTCCTTATCCAAGTTTTGGAAAGGATCTTTAGTTGACTTTTCACTAATTAATACTACTTCGTAGTAGTATTTATTCAAATCTGCTACATATTTTTCTTGCTTTTCTATTTGTTTTTCGGTTACTTCATTATCAACGTTATCACCGTAATAACTTTCTTTAAGGGATTTCAGGAAAGTTTCTTGCATTTCTAAGTATGAAAAAAAATCTTCTTTTTTTATTTTTTTAATATTCTTTTTTGAAAATAACTTTTTTTCCTCTTTATTTAAAAATGTTTTCATCATTTCGACTTCCAACCTTTCTTTAATATTATTATAATTATAATTTAAAGAGTAAGAAAAAATGTATATTATTTTAATAAGTTTAGTTTAGCTTAAATCAATCATATAATTCTCAATGATATTTGATAGTCATTGTTTCAATGTTTTCCTCTTCATTTTTGAATGTAATTATAAGTGATTTTCTTCTTAATGTTGGTTGAATCGATATTATAGATTCCTTAGAAATTAAATTATTGATAAAAAAATAATTGCCTTGATATTCTGCAATATACATAGAATTAATTATTTTTTGACCAGTTAATATTATTAACAAAATAATCAAAATATAAAATAAGTATAAGATATTAAAAACCAAACCAAGATGGTACTTATCATTTTCCCCAAGAACCAAGGACATTGTTCCTAAAGCTATATTAATTGATAAAAAGAAAGGTACAATAAAGCAAATTGTTCAATAAAACAGATGATAAATTGGTTTTCTTATATATACACGATCTTTATCTAGTTTTTGCAATTTCCTTAATCTAATAATAGTGATTGTTAACATTGATAAGTAAACTAATGTACAAATTAAAATCATAATTAACCCAGTAATTATTTTGGTTTTTGATATTATCATTTAATTATTACCTCCCTCTATAATTTTTTTGAATGTCATAAGTAACTCGATATCCGAAATATTAATACGATATCTAACTTTCTCTAGAACAATTTCAATTCCATTATATCAAGTCTTATCAATATTATAAGTTGCCCCATAAATATTTTTTATCTTTGTTATAGGGAACTGTATAAATTCATTTGGTGTTTCAAACAACACGCGATTATTAGTGACAAAGATACTAGTTACTAGACAACTTTTCTTATGATTTATATATATTAAAGAAAAATTATTTTTTAAGGAGCGATAAAATTCGAATTTAGGATTTGCCTCATTGATAGACTTTTTCTTTTGTTTCTTAATTATTGGATAAACATATAAGGGTATATTTGAAATAAAATAGTAACACTCTTCATCTTTTGGCATTTCATATTTTACATCATATGTTTTTAAAGTAAAATCTGGTTCAATATTCTTTAAAATTTGAGTGTATTCTTTATTTAAGGACAAGTAATTTTTATGTCTTACCTTATATATTATCGCCAAGGAACCTGTAATTAATAAAGCAAATATTCATATAATTATTATTATTACTAGCATTTTTTCTTTATAACCCATAGTTTTACTCCACTATTAACTTTCTTTTTCATTAAAAGAAACTATTTTTATTTTATAATTAATCTCATCATTTTAATATAAAATAAATCACTTGTAAAAAATAAACAAGTGATTTATCGAAAACAATATAAATTTAATACTGATATATACGTTTATTTTTGAACACTCTTAAAAACACACATGCAAACACTGTTGTACCAGTATATTGTATACATTCATTTATTAGTGATTGAATTGCTCTACTACCATCATATGTAATTCATGCATAAGGTACATAAATGAATACTGGTAGGTAAGCTATGTAAACCACAATGTACATAGTTATTCTTTTTTTAAGTAAAAAGACTATTAGAAAAATAAGTAACTTAACCACTATCGTGATTGGTATATATATTATACCTCCACTAGCTAAATCAATTAATATTCCCGAACAAACGGAGGCAAATACTAATATAAAAAAAGGAACTGTGTTAACTAATGATAAAGAAATAACTTCTGATAACTGAAGGATACCTTTACCTGTTTGTTTTGTAAAGTAACTAGATAGCATTCCTAAAACAACCATAAGACTTGTTAAAAATGCGATCATAACCATATTTTTAGTATTTATTTTTTTATTCAAACGAATCACCCCTATTAAAATAATTTATAATTTCTAATGTAATCAATACCTTAGATATTTATTTTAAAGGGATTTTTAAAAAATAGCATAAAATTTATTTTTTTTATTTAAAAAACCCACAAAATGTGGGTTTAAGATTTATTTTATTAGATTTATTTCTGATACTTTTAATTTTTTATTAACCACTTTTAGTTTAATTTCAAATTTGTTAGTTATTTTTCCATCTGAAACAGTGTATATAAAATCGTTTATATCTTTAATCTCAGTAGTCACTGTTAGTTTTTTGAATACTTCAAACGCTTCGTTTGTAATTTCATCCATACTCTTGTTGTATGATTTTAAATAACCATCGATAACTTTCATTAAAGGTTCTACAACTGGTTTTACTTCTTTCACAATTTTAAATAGTTGTTCTAAAACAGAATCAGCTTTGATTTTAGCCTTACCATCACTAGTTTTTTCTAAACCTAGGATAAAGAACATGTTTTCTACATCCCTAAGTGCTCTTACTAAGGTGTCGTCTTTTCTCATTTTTACAATCAAATCTTTGAATGTGTCAAAATTTATTGTAAAAATATTTGGGTTTGTAGCTTGCAAAGAACTATTAAGATCCTTAATAATATCTGCTAAACTTTTTTCTCCAAAAATAAGACTGAATGTACTCATTTGTTGGTTAAATTTTTTTGGCTTCTCAGTATTTCCACCAATTCCTAGTAAACCACCACTTAAAATATTTTTAATTGGGTTATTTAGTAATCCTTTAATAGATAAATTTAATTTTTCATTTTTGTTATTTCATAAGTAACCTAATCAATCTTCGTTGAAGTTTTTTCAATCACCTTTATCATTAATTGGTTTTAGTATTTTTTTTAACATTTCAGGTAGTTTGTCAATAAAAGTTGGTAACGTTGCAAATATTCCCGGGAAAGGATCATTATCAAATTTTTGACCTAGACCATAATCAAACAACTTTCTTACAAAACTACTAACATAAATTTCAATAGGTCCAACTTTTAGGCTTTCCCCACCAGCTAGTTTTTCAACAACAGCAGTTATGATAGACATATATCCATCAGATGCATTTGACTTATAAGGTTTATTAAACTCAATCTTTTCATTAGTACTTAAGAAAATGTTTACTAAGTTTTTAAAGACAACACCACTATCATCTTTAACCATTTCTTCTAAAATATTTAATATATTTTTAACATCGAAAGAGTTTTTCTTTATGTCAATCTTTTGCGTTCTTTTTTTATCAACACTCTCAATAGTAAGTAAAGATTTTCCATTTAGTTCATCTTTGAATGAGTCAAGATACAAAACCATAGTTCTTACGAATCTAATTACTTCAGCTATAGAGTCGATATTTTCTAAAATATCAAATTTAAAACTTTTTTCACCAGAGAATAATCCTAAAACGTTTGTAGCAATAACATTTGTTGCTTCCTTAAAATTGGTTTTAATATCTTCATTAGATTTGTAAGCTAGTTTTTTTACATTTTTTCCGTTTATCAATTTATTTACGGCATTAGACAAACCAATAACACTTGAATTTAAAGCTTCTTGGTAACTCATATCTTTATAAATATCATTACTAAAAGCGTTTTCTAATGTTTCTAATGTTTCATCGTTTAAAACATTAGCCAATGTTTTTAAAACACTTGGAGAAATAATTGATGATATTTTATCAACATTACCTGCAAAACCTAATAAAAGTTGTCCAACCTTACTAGGATCACTTAGAAGGTTTAATATTGTTGGCACCATTCCAGTAATTGATGATAGAGTTGAAACAATAGAACTTTCTGGTGATAAAACTTCTCCTTGATAAATATCATCAGATAATTTTAGATCATCAGATAGTAAATTGCTATCTAGATATTTATTATAAATTTCACTATATCTAGTTGTGTCCATAACACCTTCATTTTCATTAAAATCTTTTAATCCTAAATCACTCAAATATGAGTTTTTTATTTTTTTAGCCATTAGATATTCTGAACTAAAGTGATACTTATTTTTTCCTAACTCATTTTGGTTTAAAAATAAACCCTTTGAGTAAGAAGACATGATTTTTGATATTGAATCTTGTTGACTTTTATTGTCAAAGTTTATCTGTTCACTTTCTGCTTGACAAGCAACAACAGTTGCACCTGCAGAAACAGTTAAACCAAGAGCACCTAATAGTCCTAATAATTTTTTCATACTTTACTCCTTTAATTAGATTTTCATTTTTCTTTAACTATATCGATTAATATTTTTGAAACATATTCATGTCCTTTTTTTGTAGGGTGCACTTCATCTATAAAGAAGAAGTTATCTTCCATACCATCATTTCCATCTTTGATTTCTGCTTTTAGTTCTATATTACTAAAGTCCATGTCACCAAGGTTGAAAGCGTTTGATTTACATAACGCATCTGTTGTGTTTGCACCATTTCCGATTTCTTTTTTGAAACCATTAAGTATATTTTCTAGTTCTAAGTATAAGTTATATTCTAAAATAACATCCCCAAAACTTTCGTTTATCTTTTTAACAATTTTAGAAATCTTTACATCAAACTCTTTATTAACTCTTTCAATATTTTTTTTGACTTCATCATTTTCCTTATTGAATCTAGGTATTATTGTCATTTTTGGAGGAGCTGCAAAAACTATTCTACGAGCACCATTATTTAATAAAGTGTAAAAAGCATTTTTGATGTTTTCTAACGCTTGGTTCATAACAGAAACTTGATGATTATAGTCATTAATATTTCCTAACATTTCAAATAAATCATTTCCACCGATTTCAATAAAAAATAAATCTTTATCATTGATAACTTGTTGTTGAACAAGTGCTTGTGCTTGTTTATATATCCCTGTGTTTCCCATCAGTAATTTTCCAGCAACACCATCACTTACAAAAGCTGTTGCACCACCAATTGAGTAGTTTTTACCTCAAACTTTTGTATCTTTATATTTTTCGTTAGTTACATCTGCTTTATGAATAATATTTGATGTAACAAATTCTTCAGAACTAAATCCTAGAGCCGAATTAACTAATCTAGCGGCTGTTGGTCCATTACTAAAACCTTCTTTATATTCCCCAGTCATTTTTGCATTTGCTCCAAGTTCATCTTTGATAATTGTTGTAAGTCCGTAGTTGTCACTTAGACTATCTCCAAGAGTAAAGAAGTTTGAGAATCCAAAATGTTTCTCCGGATCACTACTAGTATCTTTGGCATTACTCTTGTCTAAATTTTTTCCAATTGTGTAATCTTTTTCAAAGCTAACGTTTGCTTGAATTGGAGTACAGGCTATAACTGATGAGGCTGTACTCACCGTTAAAGATACTGAGCTTAAAAACCCTAATAATTTTTTCATTATTTACTTCCTTTCTTTAAGTTGATTGCTAGCATTGTAATTGCATAAGCAGAGATTGGTAATATAAATATTATGTAAATAAAGAACATTATAATTCCAGATCTCAATACTTCTAAATTATTAGTGAAAAATGGTGTATATAATTCATCTTTAGTAACAAATTTTTTAGGCATATTTGATTCGTTAAGTTCTTTGTTTTTAAAAATACTATGACCAAATATACTAAAACCGTATTTTATGTTTTCAATTTGTAGATTTAAGAACCATACTTTGTTATTAACTAATAAAGTTCCTATTGATTGATTAATTGTTATTCCCTCTGTTCCTGGAGGAGTGTTGTCCATATATGAATTATAAGTTTCTTGGTCTATACTTGTTTGATTTCTTTTTAAGTCATCAAATCTTTCTTTAGAGAAGATATCTTTGATCCCTCCATTTTGGAAAAATCATTGGATACCACTGTGAACGTAACCATAGCTTAGGAATTCTGTTGAAACAGCTTGATCGAATTGAACAAGGTCCATTCCTAAATCGTAAAGATCAACATCTTGTTTTTTTTCAATGACACTTGATCATCTTTTATTGAATCAATCATTTGAAAACTTGATGTAAGCTTCTTTTTTTTGTTGATAATTTGTTTCTTGATAAGAATTTAGTGTTGAAACAGCATCGCTTGAGTATGCACTTTTTATAACAGAGTTCATGACTGCTTCGTATGTCGGGTCACTAGCTTCAATTACATAAACTCCTTGTGGCATAACCTCCTTGATTTGTTTTTCAATACTGTCTATAAATCTTTTAGCTTCTAATCCAACACCTGGAACAGTCATCAAGATGCTTAATAAGAACACTAATGAAGATATAACTGAAAATATTATCAGTTTTAATTTTGATTTTATTGAGAAAAACTCTTTAAGTTTTGCTTTCATGTATTTTTTACCTTTCTAATTGCTTTTTAATTTTACAACATAAAAAATACAACTAATAAAAGATTTAAAATGTAAAAATCTTTTTGTATTATAAAAAATTTATATTTTTGAGAATAAAAAAAATTTTGGTTTTACCCAAAATTTTCAAAAATATTTAATAATTAAGCTGTTTTAGCATTAATAGTAATTTCAACTGCTTTATCGATGGTTGTTTCACCAACTTTAACAGTTAATTTTTCTTTAGTCATAGTTGCTGGAAGATCAGCACCTTTAAGACTAACTTCTATAGTATATTTTGTTTTAGTGGTTCCATCTTGTACCGCACTACCAAATTTTAGAAGTGATGTTTTTGCATCAGAAGATGCAATAACTGTATTAGCTTCCACTGCTTTATTTAATTCAATTGTCAAAATTATTTTAGTATCTTTTGTATCAATTGTATTTTTATCTGCTGACACTTTACCAGATAAAGCAACATCGGCTGCTTTTTTAATAGTAATTTCTATTTTTGAACCAACCATTTTATCACCAAGTGAAACATTAACTTCTTCTTTAACGTCTGCTTTTGGTAATTCATTAGCAATTAAAGATACTTCAATAGTGTATTCTTTTTTATTTTTTTCGTTAACTTTTGCTTCTCCAAATTTTAAAATACTAGTAGCAGCTTTTGATTTAGCTACTAATTTAACAGTATCTTTTTTCTCTTCATTTAAAGTTACTTTAATAGTAATTTTATCTTCAACTTTTTCGATAATTTTTTTGTCAACTTCAACTTTTCCTAAAGTGTCTTCTTTTTTGCTACAAGCAACAGCTGTTGCTCCAGTAGAGGCTACCATTCCCATAGCTCCTAATAATCCAAGTAATTTTTTCATTTTTTCTCCTTTTAAATATCGCATATGTTTACATATGCTTATAAAAAGATTACATTTTGAAAAGAAAATAGCAAGTTTATGGAAATATTTTATAAAATTTGTTAATTCTTTTCAAAAATTATTTTGAAAAAGAATATTTTTTAGCAACTTAATAGTTCATTATATAATTTATGAATTTATTCGTTTTATTTTTTTGATACTCTCCAACAAAAAGAACTACATAACTATATGTAAATATTGCAAAGTTGAATAATACAATTACTATTGTTCCTATGATAGTTTCAATTAGGGCTCATATTTTAAAACTAATCACATAAATGTTATCAGCCCCTAAACTTGTGAATAAAAACTCACTCATTTTTATCATAGATATCATTCCGATAGCTAATGGAAATGTATAGCATCCTAACAAAGGAGAGAATTTTTCTCTTGAAACTTTAAATAAAGATAAGTAAACAATTAACGTAAACAAAATAGCCAGTGCACATAATATATATACAAAAAAATATTTATGGTTACTAATATCTTGATTACTAAAGGTAGTTAAATAACCTGCTAATAAAAGATTTGGTGGTGCTGCCATAACACCAAAGGTTTGTAATTTTTTTTCTTTCAAATGATTTGTAAACAAATATTTATACATCATTGGTGGTAACATAAGTACATAAAAAGCAAGACCAATATATCAACAAGACTTTGATATTAAATTGATAACCGCAGCAAAATCACCACCTAAAAAACTTCCCAGATTATTTGACATAACACAAGCAACTACAATTCCAATCGGTGGTATAAATCATGAAGCCATATAGTTATTAAACTTAAAACGTACTAGGTGGTAGATCAAAAAAGAAACTATGTAAATTAAATGTAAAAAAACACAAACTAGTCAAATAACTATTTGTATTCAATTACAATTAACTACACCAAAAAAACCAGATATCACAAATAGAGCCATAAAGATCGTAGGAATAAAATTACTAGACACTGGACTTTTAAAATCGTTTATTAAATCAACTGGGTGTATTATGTATCTAATTAACATTAATATTATCAACAAAAGAGAAATTGATATAGTAATATATTTCACAAAACTTCCATCAAATGCAAAACCTATAGGATTATTAAATAATCCTCAAGCATTACCCATAGTGGCTGTTCCAAGTCCTGTACCAGCTAATGATAATGGTAGTTTAGAGGAGTTTTTATAAAATTTAACAAATGGGTTATTCATAGTTCTCCTTTTAAAATTATTATTTATTGGTTTTTGCACAAATCATTCCTAAAATTGAACCGACTAAGATAATCAATCCTGCTATTCCAAAAAATATTAAACCCAAACCTGATAATAAAATTTTAGAGCCATCAGATGCACTTGTTGCCGTAGCTGAAAATATCGATAGAGATACTAAAAACAAGATCGCTGATCCAATAATTCCCAAAAGATATCCAACTCTTTGCGTAAGGGCTTTTTGTGAATTTACAAAAACTAAGAAAATTATTATAAAACTAAGTATGATTAAACATAAAACAAACAATAAAGATCCTAACGTTTTTATGGAACTTAAAACTTCACCTGTTAGTTCTCTTAGAAACTGACCAAATTTATGTAATTGGTCATAACCACTTTCAATAAAAGATGTTGAACTTATCAATAATATTGAAAAAGTCATAACTAATGGCAAACAGCTCAACAAAAATATTGCTCCGATATTCACAAGTGTTTTAGATAACCTCGACATACTTACTCCTTAATAATAAAAAGATTATAAATTGTTTCAAAGAAAATATCTATCTATAAAAAGTGTTCATAAATGAAAAAACCAAAAATTGAAGTACAAGTATAAATGCTTGAACATTTTGATAGTCGAATGAAATAACCATATATAAAACTAATGATGGGATATTACAATTTATTAGGAAGTAATAGTGAATAAAAGTGACAGAATAAAATCAATAGGTATTTATGGTTCATAATTACAAAAATCTTGCTAATATCTAGCAAGCATAATTTTATTGTCTAAGGATTTGTTAGTCAAAAAGAGTTATTTCTGAAATTAAATATAAACCGTTTTTTTGAGTTATTTGAATTTCATACTTATTAACAATTTTGCCATTTGATACTTTATATGTAAATTTGTTCTTTTGTATTTTAGATTTCGAAATTTTCAAGTTATTGAATTCTTCGGTTATTATTTTATTGTACTCTTCAAGTTCTTGTAAATAAGTTTTTATGTAAGATAGAACTTTAGTTAAAGCGTTCTTTATTCAATCAATGTTTTCTTTTAAAATTAACGCTAAATAATAAAGCGGAGACCCTTCTTTAAACTTTTTACTTGATGAATCTAGTCCCAAAATATTAAAAATGTTTTTTGGATCTTTCAATGCATTTTGCAAAGTATTACCTTCGTATAAACTTTTGAACAATAACGCAACATCATCAAAATTTAAAGTTGCATTAGAAGAATTTACAGATTCATATAAGTCATTTGCAATTTCAGAAATACTTTTTTGCATTAGAAAATCCATTGAGTTATTTTTTTCTTTATTGAAAGTTTTTGAAGGGTTTGAACTAAATAAAGAACTTTCCATAATACTTTTTAAAGGTTGGTTTAATAATTTCTTTATAGAAAAGTTTAAAGTTTGGTTATCGTTATTCCATATATAACCTATTCAGTCTTCTTTGAATTTGTTTCACTCTTTATCATCAAAAGACTTGATTATATTTTTGAACATATCTGGTAAACTATCCCCTGCCTGTAATATTAATCCAGGAGTAATAAGACCTGACCTTAATAAATTAGAGACAAGATTTTTCTTATCACCTAAACCTGTATCAATAAAGCATCTCAATAAATAATCAACATTTATTTTTAAATTTACTGTTTTTATATCTATCTCTAAATAATCCTTATTTATTAATTTGCTTAATATCTTTGTTAAGACTTTGACATAACCACCGTTGCTGTCCCCTAAATAACTCATAGCACCGTTTTCATCTTTATTAACATTGCTATTTGCATCATTACCATCAACTATATTTCCAGTTCCTAATAAAATATTTATAATATTTTTTAAAATCACTCCATTTTCATCTTCAGTCATTTTTTTAAGTAATGTCACAAGTTTATTAATATTTATTTTATTTGTTGTAACTTTACTTTTTCTTTTATTCAAAACATAATCGAGACTTAATGGTGATTTTGTTAGTTCATCGGAAGTAAATGAATCGATTGCAAGGAGCAAAGTTCTTACAAACCTTAAAATCTCAGCAATTGTACTCATATTCTTCTCAATATCAAATGCTAACTTTTTTTCACCCTTGATTAAAGATATCAAATTATCTCCTAACTGATCAATTGCTGGTAAAAAGTTTTTAGCAACGTCATCAGAATTATCATAACTAAATATTTTATTTGAGTTGACATTCAGTAATGTTTCAATCGCATTAGCGAGTCCAATAGCACTAGAATCCATTGCCTGTTGGTAACTCATGTCTTTATAAATATCTGGACTAAAAGCCTTTTCTAAAAGCATTAAGTTCTCATTGCTTACATAATTAGCAACCGAAGCTAATAAATCTGGTTTTAGAAACCCACTAACCATACTTCCGAGACTGGCTAACATTGATGGGTCTATCAATCCATTCAAAATCATAGGTATTAAACTAGAGTATTCATTTATTGAACTTAATGTACTGTTTGATGGTGACAATACGGTTCCTTGATAAATATTATCAGATAATTTTATCTGCTCAGAAAACAAAGAGTTATCGAAAAACTCTTCGTAAACTTCTTTGTATTTAGTATCACCAGATAACTCACTAGGTAATTTATCAATACCTAGATCATTGAGAGATTTGTCTTTTACGAAGTTATTCAAAATATAATTAGTACTGATATGTTCGTTATTTTTGATACTATTTTGATTAAAATATAATCCTTTTGTAACTTGGGAAAGAACAACAGATAAAGATTCACTATGTTCAAGTACATTTTCATCTTTAATTGTGGCTCTTGATATCTTAGGTCCACAACTAACAACACTTGTTGAAGCCGATGACAATAAGGTAAACGTTCCAATTATCCCTAATAATTTTTTCACGAAGTTCTCTCTTTTCTAAACTTTTTTTGAAGTACAAGTTAAATTTATAATAAACTAAAATATCCAATAATATAGAAATTCAAAACAAATTTAGATAAATAAAAAAAATTTTACCTACATATAAAAAAATCTTACATAAGTAAGATTAATTATTATTCACTTTTAGGTTTTTTGCTAACTAATGTTCTTATCAATTGAGCGATTAATAAAGACCCAACAACACAACCAACAGTGATACCAATAATCATAAATAAGTTTGATTTGTTGTATGTTTGGTCCCCTTCATATCCTAAAATTTCCCCTTTATAAGTTACATTGTTTGGATTTTGTTTTATATAATCAGAAAAATTTCTTTTATTCATTTCGGAATAAACTTTCAGAGATCCTAAATAACCATCCATTACATGACCCATTTCGTGATTTAATGTACAAAAAATATTCGGACTACTTCATCAACCTTTTTGGTATTGATCATTCAAGCTTGATGACTCATACATATTCATTGATTTACTAGAAAAAATTAAAAAAGCACTGGATGATGAAATTGCTAAATTTTTATTACTTTTATTAACTACAAACTTAGTTAAGGTGTAGGCCATTGTTGATTCTCCAGCATCTTTTAAAGGAAAGTCTGAAGAAATTATAAAACCTCATAAATAATATAATAAATAATATTCATCACCGTACTTACTCAATTTTATTGATATATTAAATAAATCCAACGTTTGAGATTTGAGTTCATCTACTTTTTCAGTGCTTCAGTTATAAAATTTACCTAATCTTTCGATTGAGTCACCTAATGCTATATTAGCGCCTGGATTTAATTTGTATTTGTTATTTGAATAACTATCATTATTTGTAGCTTTTGAATAATAATCATTCATTTTATCAAAACTTTCAAACATGACATTTTCTTTTTTAAAAGTTTTAAATTCTTGAATAGATTTATCACTAGCTTTTGTGAAAGAGTCATTCATAATTGTACCTAGGGAATCATAAGAAAAAATGCCAAAAAACTTTTTAACTTCATTATCAATAAGATAAGATGAACTGGCACCATAATTTGTATCATTAGAACCATTACCAATATAATATTGAGCACTTGCTAATAATGCATTTTGACAATATTTGATTGAATCATTTTCACCAATACTTCTTAAACCAAAATTTTCACTTTTATAAAGCAAATCCTTATATGATAAATCATTTTCACTCTTAGTTTTTTTTGTGTCATATGAAATATTAGAACTAATTGTATTTTGATCAATTAATGCTTTTATATTATTTCAATTAGTATCATTTATTACACCAGAATACTCATTTTTAATATTATTATAAATTTTTGAAAAATATTCATTCAATATTTCTCATGATTTATTTTTTGCAGTATCCTCAGTAGTGGTTCATTTAGAATAAGCTTCAGCGAAAAATTCTTGGTAAGATGACATACCATAAGCTGATATATTAACTACACTCGATATTAAGGACATATAAAAATAATCATCTTCATTATTTTTGTAAGGATCTAATAACCTGCTTTTAAACTCTCTTAATAATTTATTTGCATCCTCATTTTCTTTAATATTTGAGTGCTTGTAAATAAAATATTGTAGACTTTTTCCGCCCCACATAAAGTCATTAACATTCGAAGAACCTTCTTGTCCTTCTGCAAAGTTTTTGGTAACCACTTCATCTTCTTTATTTGAATTTAGCTTCGTTATAAAAATAACCATTGGAGATAATAAAATGAAAGATGATAGATGTATCCAAAATTTTTTAAACATGTTTAAGCCAACTTTCTTTGGTTTTTTTATTAAACTAATTGATTTTATTTATAAACTCATCGAACTTTATAGTTTTGTAGTTTCAATTTGAGAAGTCGTATTCAGATTCTTTAGGATCGTCATCTTCATTTCTTTCAACTTTATTTTCCACTACTTCAACTTCTTTGTTATTATCATTAGTTTCTTCATTAAAATTACTATCATTTGCTTCGTTTGATAAATTAGTATTATTGTTTGTTGTCTCATTTAAAGTTGTCTCTTCATTTTCGTTTGAGACATTATCAAAGTTATCTACAGTTAATGTGTCAAAATCTGCACTTGATACATCGTCAAAGTCAACAACATCAATTTTAGAGTTTTCTAAAATCTTATTAGCAGTTTCGATAGTAGATGACAGATAATCTTCATTTTTTGATTTAACAACGTGTTTATTTTTAACAAATACACTTTCTAATGGATTAATAAAGCTATTATCTTTATTTTCTGATAAAAATGAATTTGTTTTATTTGAATAATCATTTGCTACTGTATTATAGTTTTGATTTATACTATTTGGAAATGGTTGATTATTTTTATTCATATAATCTTGATTTGCTATGAAAGTAGCAGAACCTTGATTATGAGAAGCTAATTGAGCTCCAAAAAAATCATTTCTAGGTGAGTAACTAGAGTTTGTTGAGTGATTATTATTGAATGATAAACCATTATTTATATCGTAATATGATTGATTAGAAAAATTATTATTAACTAATCCCACATTTTGATAAACATTGTTTATTTGCGTAGAATAAAATAAACTTTTTAAATAATAATCGTTTTTCATTAATGTTTGATAAAAATTATTAGTATGCGCATTTAATAAATCGCAAAAGTTTTTGGCTTGATTAAAATCATTAAATACATAATAAAAACAACCATTTGCATCTGTTATAAAGAACAATGAACTTGATCCCAATACATAATACATATAAATTCCATCCTTCATTTCATTTTTATTTATTTTATACTAAATTTTTTATTATGTCGTTATTTTTTGCATTTGCTTCTAATGCTTTATAAATTGATTCAATATTAACTGGTAACTTTACCAAGTTTAAGATTGGTGCAGTTTCTTTAAGTGAGTATAAAAATACTCAATTGATTTCTTTTGAAGTATTTGTAGCAATAACAAGAGAGTTTTCAAACTCATCATATTTAAATGTTTTTAACCCTTTTTCTTTTAAGAATGCCTTCAATTTAGGTAAATTAATTTCATCAGAGAAGAAAACTTTATATTTAGAATACATATCAAGTTGTAGTTTTGATCCCGTAAAAAGTAATTTTCCTGCTTCTACAACTATATAATAATCAATTAGATCATTTACTTCATCAATGTTGTGTGAAGTCATAATGACAGTCTTGCCAGCGTTTTTGTAATCTATTAATAAATTTCTTACTTTATTTCTTCAAAATGAGTCTAGATTGGCTGCTGGTTCATCTAAAACTAAAACGTCAGCTTCTTTTATTAAACAAAGAATCAAACTTAATCTATTTTGCATCCCTCAAGAGTATTCTTTAAGTTTTTTTGTTTTATCTTTTCATAAATCAAAATACTTCAATCAGTAATCAATTTTAGCTTTGATTTCTTTCTTAGGAATTCCCATTATTAAACACATTTGTTTTAAGTATGGAATTGCTGACATTTCGAAAAGTGAGAAGTCAAGTTGAGTATAAAGACTAATATCTTTATTTCCGTAAAAGTGTTTACCACTTTTTTTTGAAAATCCATTAACCGTTACTTTTCCATGAAATGTTTTGATAGCTCCAATTATGGTGTTGATGATAACCGATTTACCACTTCCAGATGATCCTAAAATAGCTGTAAATTGACCTTTTTTTATACCGAAACTTAATGGACCTATTTTGTGGTTTCTAAATTTTTTTACGTATTCATCAAAATGTATAATTAAGTCTTCCATATTATCTCAAGTCCCTTCTTGTAAATTTCAAACCAGTAATAAACATTAATGTTGCAGCAATACCTAATTGAACACCTATAAATATAATAGGATTCAAGAAATCATTATAAGTTTCTTTTTTTATAGCACCGTCATCATTTAAATTAAAGGTATATTGAACATAAGGTAAAAATAAGTTGTCTTGATTGTCTAAAATTATTTTTGAACTACTGTATGGACTAAATCAAAAGTCCTTAAATGAGTATCCAGAAAAATAAGTATATGTACTTCAAGTTCCAAAAAATGGACTTACATAAGAGAATATTTCGAGCGCATCTCTTCCAGATTTATAAGTTTTTCATTGACCTTGCTCTTGAATTACAGGGTTTTCTGTTGCTATTTGGTAGATAGTTGCATAATCAACCAAGTATTTTTCTACTATATTTGCAGCTAACATAAGTGGGAAATACATATTATTTTCCATAAAACTTGCTACTTCAGTACTTGATGAAACTGTTAAATCAGTTGGAGAAGCCGCACTTGTAAAGTAATATTTATAAATAGATTTTAAATATGAAGTTGTGAATGTAACTTTATCAAGTTTCTTATTCTTGTTTTTATTTTCCATAAAACTATTAGCTTCATCAACATAAATAAAGTCATTAAATAATTCAGCTTTTTGTTTTTGTAGATCTGGTAAAATTGCTTGTATTGATTTTGAAAAATCATAAAAATCTTTTAAAACATTTTTTTTATTTTGATCTGTTTCATTTAAAATAACGTTCTCTAATTGATAATCGTTAATAAATAAATTCTTCATTTTCATATCTATTTCGATTGGATCGTTAAAATCCCAACCTTTAAGTTCATTTGGAGAATTCATTAAAGTTGCATTTAATTTTTTGAATTCTCTTGTTTTTTCATCTACAAGACCTAACTCTTTTCAATAATTATTCAGTCTTTTTTCAATATTATCTTTACTTGAAAATGTTCCTTTTTCAAACTTATTTTCAAGTATAAAATCATTAAGAGATTTTGCCAAATAATTGTATTTAATATCTCCTGAGTTAATATATTTTTGCAAATTGAATGTTTCATATAAAGAAGAAACCGTTAACTGTTGTGATCTATTTGTATTCTTCATGTTAAAAACTAATAATTCATTTTCTTCTTTAGTTTTTAAAAATTTTAAAGGTAGATTTGCTATAAATGAGAACGATAATAATAATGTTGAGGCAATCATTGTTATTTGAGGTGTTGTTAATAACAACAAAAATAAAATGAAATTGATTAAGCAAACACTAACCACAAATGTATAAAGTAGGAAAACTGTTGTTTTTCTAAATAAAACATTATTAACCTCAAATTGGTTCATAACTAAATAATTAAAATTTATAATAAAATAACCAAATAATACATTTGCTCATGAAACTATAACTATCAATGATCATTGAGCTATAAAGAATTTTTTTCTTGACACTTGATTTGATATAACAATATACATTGTTTTATCTTCGACTTTCCTATTAAAGAAAAACTGTAGTCCCCTTAGTATTATTATAAAAAGTAGACTTGATATGAAAATTAATGTGTAGTAATCAAAAGCAATAACTATTTCTTTTCCAGATTTCAAAAATGATGTGTAAAAAGAAAACCCTATTGAGAATATTGAAACTACTAAATTTAATATTACAAATGATTTTTCTAAAACTACAGATTTAAAAGAAAATTTCAATAGTAATCAAAACGATATATTTCAAACTTTCTTTTCATTTTTATTCAGCACAGTTTTTTCCTCCTTGATACCCTTCTAAAATAAAAATTTAACATATTCTTTAAATTGACTTTATAATATTATTAATTTATCTTTAAATATATTAATTTATACTTTTTATCCCTTATATTATAAATGAAAAACACTATATATCATAGTGTTATTTTTAATTACCTAAATTCCATATGTAAATAAATTACTAAGGTAAAAAAATTTTTTAAAAATTTCTGAGCATAAAAATATTCACTTATTAAACTAAGTGAATATTTTTTTAATTTATCACTTTGATTGATTTAATTTTTGATACTTGCATATTAGTTTTTTTAGAAAGTTCAATTCTATTAAAGTTCTTTACAAAAAATCTTGAAGTAAATACTGTTTGATAATTATCTGCAAATAGTTCTATTGAAGAAGAATCAATAAATATTTCTACAGTTTGTTCTTTTAATTTTCTTTTAGCAAATCGAGGATTTTCGTAATCTCAATCTACAATTTCTGAACCACAATCTCGGTCAAGCATAATTTCTTTTTCTGAAAAACTTATAACAACATTTTCACCTTGATCGTTTGAAATTTTAATTTCCAAAATCTCATCAAGTTCAAACTTAAGATGGATGCTTTTGTTCACTTCTAAATTATCATCAAAGATTGTTTCGGTTTCTGATAATGCATTCATTGTAAATCCAATATATGGTTTTTGTATAAGATTATCACCTTCAACTGATAGTTCTCTTGGTATTGTTAACATAGAATGTCACGAATATTGATCTGTTGGGTATTGAACACCAACAGCTCCCATTCAACCAATCACTAACAACTTGTTATTTTCAAAATATGTTTGAGGTGCATAAAAATCATGTCCGTAGTCCATTGTTCTGGGTTCGAATAATTCATTTAACTTAGTATCATCAAAATCTAATTTTTCAATCAATGTATAAACAACATTTCTGAAACCATTCAATTCATATTTATCATCTTCTTTGATTCAACCTTCTGAAGACATTATGTATAAGTATTTATCTCCAACTTTATCTAAATTTGGACATTCTCACATGTAACCATAATAATTATTATTAGATTTTAATGTAGTTTTATATTCAAATTGATCTTCGTTTATCATTTTGTATATAGCTAAACCACCATCCTTGTCATCACTAGATTGAACACCAAACAACATATATTTTTGTCCTTCGTATTCAAATATTTTCGGGTCTCTAACATGAGGTGTAAATTTAGTTGCATCCCATTCAACAGCAATTTTTTTATTTGTTACAACACCGTTGATTAAATCTGCAGAGATTTGATGTTCTTTTGCAATATTATTTGATTCATCTTCAATATTTCCAGTATAGTATAATTTAATCTTATCGCCCAAGTCGATAGCACTTCCTGAAAATGCCCCATTGATTTCAAATTCTTCTTCTGGCACTATTGATACGCCATGGTCTTCAAAATCTATAAAATTTTTAGTAGTTAAATATCGTCAATGTTTTAAACCATGATAAGGCTGGATTGGTGTTCATTGATAATGTATGTGGTGTACTCCATCTTTATAAACTAAACCATTGGGATCATTTAATAATCCGTTTGGTGGTGCTATGTGATAAGTTGGTCGGTAATATATGTCACTGTCAACAAGCTTATTAGCTTTTTTATATTCATCTTTTGGTATTTCGTTGTATTTTGTATTTAATAATTCATCATTTTTTTTCATATTAACTCCTTACGATTCATTTCGTTTTTTGATAGGGATTGGTGAGAAATCTCTTTCTAGTACTTTTTTTGTTGAAATTTTGAAATAATTTAATCTAGAAAGTAAAATAGTTGCTAGAAAAGTAGTTATTATTGTTGCTCCAAGTGCTACAGCCATCCATAAAAATCCTGTTCCTGGTCATGTTTCAATACCAAATGATGGTGCAGCAGTCAATGCTTGAGGAATTGTTGATAAAAATATTAATAAAGAGGCCGCACCCATTGTGGTAATTACACCTGAAGCTGTAGTTATCAAGATACCGACAGTGGCACCAATACTTGTTGCTATAACAGGGAATAAAAATCTAAGTGAAATACCAAATAAAGCAGGTTCGGTTGTTCCACCAATATAAGCAATCAAGTATGATGGAATTGCTTCTTTTTGTAATTCTTTATTACTTTTATGTAGTAAAGAAAAAGCAAAAACACTCGTTGCGACAGCAACATTTAGTTGTGTGAACATTGGCATAATAGAAGTAGCTTGATAAGTTGCGAATTGTTGAAGATTTATAACAACAAATATTTGAATAAATCCAGTAACAACTAACCAAGGTAAAAGTAAACCAAATATTGGATTGAAAATATACTTTGCTATTTTATTGGTAGTTCCTCATAATACTCCGATATTCATTCCGTAAGTAATCATCATTCCGATTGGTGCTAATAACAATATTCCTACAAAGAAAGAGATTATTGTTACCATCGGAATACCTATAAGTTCCTTTATCACACCATATTTTATTTTTTTGACTAATCTTTCAATATAAACTGCTAAAAAACCAATCATTACAAGGGGAATGATTTGACCTTCGTAAGAAATTTTTCAAGGATAACCACTGGCTAACTCCCCAAAAGACAATCCTTCACCCCCTTTAGAGGTAACTCAATTAAATAAAGGTTGGTCGGATTCCATAAATTTTTGACTTACATATAGGTCTTTGGCACACAATGAAACTCCAATGCAAATACCAATTGCTTGACTACCATTCATCATTTTAAAAATTGATCATGGTATTAGAATCGAAAACGCTAATGTTAAAGCATTTTGCAAAGTAACCAACATTTCACCAATTATTTTCAATGTCGAGCCTTGTCCAGAAAGCTTTTGACCATTTATTTCTATCACATTAAATATGTTAGAAATAGTCGAAACAATTGCTAAGGTTATTAAATATGGAATTAATGGTGTTATCAAAACACCAATTCCGTCCATTGTCGCCTTGAAAAAGTTTTTCTTTGTAGTTAATTTAACATCAAAAATATTTGTCACTTTTCGCAGGGAAATACCCAAACTTCTTAGATATTCTTTATTAATCGTGTTCAAATCACCTTCAACTATAAGTTGAATTATATTTTCTTTGATAATTGCACCTTTTACAAATGATATATTTTCAACATCATCGATATTTATACCCTCGTTATTCTTAACAACAATTCTCATTCTTGTTGAGCAACGATTAATACTATCAATATTTTCAATTCCACCTAACAGTTTTGTTAAAAGAATGTAATCATCGCTATGAATACTTTTTTGTTTGAACAGTTTCATAAATTCAATCCTTGCTAAAGTAATTTATTAACATAATTAAAACATAAAATTCATATATTTATGAAAAAAATAACTTTTTAGTGTTTTTTTTCAATGTTAAAAAATAAAAAAATGAGTTGTAAAAACTCATTTTTAGGTACTTATTAGAAATTAAACAAACAGCGGAAGAAAATCACGCATGAAATGTCCAAAAATATCAAAAAACATTATTTTAGTTATGCTACAAGTTTGTTTTATCATATTTGGATATTTTAATATTTCTACATAAATATTAATTTCAAACTCATTCAAAGTGTTTAAAAATCTTACTGGACTTGATTGTAATGAAAATTCCATTTTTTCAAATCCTATATTATCATCTCTACCTGAATAAAGATTTAATATCTCATCAATATTATTCTTGTCATCATCAGATAACTCCATCAAATAAGAAATAGTGTCCTCATTGCTAGCTCTATAAATGTATGAATTGGGATTAAATTTTAAAAATATATTTATATTTTGCATGTTTTTATTTTTAAAACTTATTTTAAACAGATCTTTTATTACCCTATAATTTTCTTTTACCAAAAATCTTGCATCTTTTGGTGCATAAAAAAGAATATCTTGGCACCCCTGTTTATTTAAAAAAATGTTTATTTGTTTCATCATTTCTTTTTTATTCATAGCAATTCTCCTAAATATGTATAATTTTATCATTATTAGCACCAGTTTATAAAGTTTTATAATAACTACAACAGGTAATAAATTGAAAAAATAAATTTATTTTAAAATTGAAAATTATTTTTAACTAGTGTACCTTAAAATGAAAAAAAACATTGTTCTTGGAAAATTACGATTTTTAGGGGTTTTTTAACGTGTTTCAGAGTAATGCCATTTATGAGTGGTGTAAAAGTAACATAGATAGTGTTATAATAGTGACACTATCTCGGTAGTACAATATAAAGTAGACAAAATGATAGTTTACATTATCAACTTTATAGAATTACTATCCAAGCATAGTATTTTATGACGACCTAATTAGTTATCTATAAATGGCTTATAAATAATGTATCAATAATAATTTTAAAAAATTGATATGGAAGTTATAGGTGGAAAAAGATGAAAAGTATCGAACTAGTTATACCAAAAGTTAAATTAAGTAACTCAGAAGCTTATTTAGCTCAATATATTAACCAAAATCCTGAAATATTTATTACAGAAAAAATAAATGATATCGCAAAAAAAGCAAATGTGTCAACTTCTACGATCACAAGATTGTCTAAGAAGCTTGGATATCAATCATTGAAGGATTTTCAATTAGAAGTATCAAATAAACATAACTTTGCAAAACAAAATTATGATTTTATAGACGAAACAAATACAAACGCCATAATAAATAACTTAAAGCTTTATCATTCATATTCATTAAATGAAACTTTTGATGACTTAGATCCAAAAGAGATTGATAAGTTGGTCGCAAAAATGAAAGTAGCAAACAAAATTTTATTGTATGGTGTCGGAACTAGTTACATGGCTTGCCGTGAACTAGCTAATAATTTAGAAAAAATCGGTATGAATATAATCCTAAATACGAATTATCATCAGCAATTGTTACATTTTGCGAAGCTCGACCAAAATAGCATGGTGTTGCTAATTTCTAAAAGCGGAATGTCTAAAGAAATTCAATTTTTAATACAAAAGTCTAAAGAAAACAACATTCAATGCGGACTAATTACTTCTTCACTAAGTTTTAAAAATGTTGATAAAGTCGATTATCTCCTTAACTTTAAAACATACGAAGATAATCAAAAATTAACATCAATTTCGTGTAAATTATCTCAACTAGTTGTAGTGGACTTAATTTTTATGGAGTTATTTAAAACTAATATAGAACAAAATGCCAAAAATCTTGAAATTGGTTATGATTTGATTAAAGAATGAAATTCTACTAAATAATATTGCATACAATTTAAAAATGAAAACCCAGTTTAATTAGGATTAAACTGGGTTTTTATATTTGATAGTTAAAATTTGTACGGATACATTTTTATCAAAAAGTCTTTTCAACCTGGGTTTGGACTATGTTTAGGGTATATTTGATTAAACTTAGTTTGCGCTTCATAATAATCAGAACTTTTTATATGATCATTTCTAACTAAAAACATAAATACTATGGAAGCACTTCTGTTGCCTCCTCATAAACAATGAACATAAATCTTTTTGCTATTTATATTTTGCTCAATAGTATTGATTGCATCCTTAACTAGATTGATTTCCATTTCTTCAAAAATTGGATAATCTTCAAATTTATAATAAATGCATTTATCTGCTTCATCATAGAAAGAATTTTTTTCTTTATCTGGTGCCATTTTTAAATATATTTCTTCAGCACAAGATATTCTTAATTCTGTGTCTTTTGGAGCACTATTCATATCACCTAAGTATAAGTTTTCTATAATTTTTTTCATAAAACTCATCTCCCAAGGTCATTATATTCTTTTATCGGAAAACTTTTATTTAATTCTTTTAATTTGTTTCAAAATTACGGTAATAATTTTTCTTGATTAATGAGTTACTTAAAAAGTTGTATAAATATGAAAATCCAATCATAATTCCAATTATTCCTACAAAAGCGATCATAAATCATACATATCCAGGTAGATTCATAGGACCATTATGGTGTACATCTAAGAAAAAGTATGGGTAAAGATGATTTTGAACTTTACCTGAACTATTTAAATAAGAATAATACGATTCGTTTGCATATCTTAATTCCCCACGAACCATTGCAAATATGCAATAACCTAGAACTAGTGTAAATTGAATTCAAAATTTTTTAAGGAAGAATTCATTGTAGCCAACTCTTTGCTTACCAGTCATAAAAAATAATACGTATATTACAAATGCAACAGGTACTATTGCATGATCTACTAAAGTAGTAAATACTGAAAATGCAGATGACGGAAAACCGTTAACTGGAATTAGTACACAATTGTATACTAAGAATGTAATTGTTATCATAGTAGCTAATGCATTAGCTGTTGTATAACTTAATAATTTTGTTTTACCTTCATTTTTGTGTTTGATACCTGAATAAATTAATCATACATGAACAAGTACGTTTGATAATAAGGTAAATGTTGTAAAGTAATCTATAGTGTATATCTCATAGTTGTTATAATATGTATCTTTGATTTCACTTCCATCAATTACATTATATAAATAATAACTATATAAAGTTATAGCTGATAAAATACCGAAAAATAATTTATAGCTCACTTGAAAATTTTTATATTTCATTTTTTCTCTCCTATATTTACAAATTATATATTATATTGTTATTCGAAATACAAGTTGTAAAAGGTTTTTAAAAGTCTAAAATAATTTTATTTTCTTGTAAAAGATGGACTCTTATTCTTTTTGTTTTTGTTTAGTATTCACTTTTTTAGATTTATTTACAACCTTATTTTTTAGATTTAAGTTCTCGTTTTGAGTTAAAGTATTATTTAACGCTTTCTTGTTTGCCATTTTTTTGAAACTAAAGAAATATATTAGATTAACTGTAATAAATAAAACATGTACAGAGACAAAGAAAACAATAACAGACAATATCAAATTAATAATTTCACTCATAAAATCATTAAGACTTTTAGAATTATAGTCAAAGAACGGTGAATACGGATAAATTATTTCAATCGGTACATCTGTGAACTTAAAATCTACAGTATACATTATTAATCTTCCCAATAAAAATAATGTATATAATCAAGGATAAATCAAATATAGAATAAAACTTTTAGTAAAATAACTCTTTTTAGTTATTTCTGATAAATCTATATGCTTAACACAATAGAAGATCATCAAAGGAGGTGAAATCATATGAAAAAATGTGCCTCCAACCATATCTAATGGTTTTATTGGTTTATGGCTAAAAAGTATTGATGGAAATAAAATAAATGTGTATGTAACACATGTTACAGTGATGTAAGAAGTAATTGCTAACAATATAGTTTGACTTTTACAAAACGCTAATTTCTTTTTATAAAAGATTCCAGAAAGCAATAAGAAAATAGCGACCATAAAATTACTTTGATAAGTGAAAAAACTAAAAAACTGACCTTGAAAAATAACTACAGAGAATGGATAATCAATATTACGTAATCAATATTGATTAATCATATGGTCAAGATATACATAAACAAGTCCAAAAATTATCATAGAACCAAGTAATATTTCAAAATAAAATCATTTATCTTTGTATTTATTCATTTATAATTCCTCGACTGTTTTCTTATATTAAAGATAATATCATAACTTGTTATAAGTGAAAAATAATATAAAAAGTAATAAATGTGTGTTAAAAAACCAACCTACATTATAGGTTGGTTAAATTTTCTAAGTTATTTCATTAGAACGACTACTCTTTTAACTTTCCAAAGTACATTGTATCTTTATAACCATAACCAATTTCAACACTATTTGCGGCATTGAAATATCCATTGATAAAAGATTTTATATATGTTCTTTTAGAAAAAGTTGCAATTTTATTGATAAACTTTTCACTTTTTATCATGAATGTATCAACAAATTCTGAGTAAGCTTCTAATTTCTTTTTGTTACTTAAAATGTAATTCTCTTTTTCTTTTATAAATACTTCAATTTCAGATTCAAGAGTAAACTTGTTATATTTATTAACGGCTTCAACTTTTCTATTTCTGCTAGACTTTTTCTTATTCAAAATCTTTTTGGCAGAAATGTACAATAAGTTTTTTTTGGTAGCTTCTTTTTCTACTAAGTTAAAAATTTTAGATTCTATTTTTATTAAACCGATCAGGTAGTTCTCGTAGTTTTGTAATACTTTTTTGGAGTTATGAATATCATGTAATAATGAATCGGACTCTTTTTTCAAAATAGTTATATTTTTGAATCCATCTTTTTTAAAAGTATTCATTATTTTCTTATTAATTTTTTTAACATACTTATACTCGTTAACTCTCTCTCGGTAAACAAAGAATGTAAATACTGCTGCTAAACTTATGGTAATGATTCAAACCAAAACTAAAAGAAGTTGTTTTTTTAATGCTGAAATTCCTAATATGGATAAAATACCTTGTCCAGTAGGAACATCAAGTTTAATGTCTAATATACCAGATAACATTCCACCGAAAAAAGCAGCCGCACAGCCGACTAAAAAGGGTTTTCCTTTTGGCAGAGATACACCATAAATTATTGGTTCAGTAACACCAAAAATACCGCCCGGTATTGCCCCTAAAGCTATAACCTTCAAATTTCTATTTTTTGTTGCGAACAATACCCCTACTGCAACACCAACTTGTGCTCAAACCGCAATGATATACCCAGGTAAAATTAAACTTGGAGTGCCTTGAAATAAAGGAATCATAATTGTCAATATAACAGCAACATGGACACCAGTTAAAACTAGTGGTTGTCAAATAAACGCAAATATAGCCACCCCTAATCCAATAGGTAATCCTTCTATTTGAAAAATAAACTGCGACATTCCAAACTCTATCAAAGATAATAGAGGACCTAATAAGAATAATGTTGGTACAATTGCGAAAACAAAGACTAATGCTGTTCTAAAAATTATATCGACAGCATTTGGCATTCAACTTTTAATTCACTTATCAGAATATGCAGTAATTATTCCTGCTATTATAAATGGTAATACACTTCCTTCATAAGATCTAATAACTATTGGGTAGTCGGATATAGAAAATAAGTACCAACCCTGCACTCCATAATTAGCATTTTGGATATATGCACCAAAATGATAGCTATTCGGATCAATAATACCACTTCCATAAAAGTACCTTGATACTAGTGCAAGACCTATAAATAAACCTAGTAAGTAATTTCCTCCAAAATATTTTGTTGTGTTAACACAAAAGAAAACTCCAATCAATAATAATCCAGTTTTAGATGAGATAAACATTATAGATGAAAATAAATCAGCCTTACCCATTGAAGTACCTTGACCTAAATCTTGTGTTAATCCGACTTGACAAAACACAGCGTAAAGCGCTGATATAATTCCAGCTCCCATCAAAATTGGAACATTTGGTGCCATTATTCCAGCAACTGCCTGCATCAATCTTGCACCTATTGATGGTTTACAAGGTTTATTTTCTTTATTTGGTACCTCATTTAACTTTTTAATTTTAAATATTTCATCTTTGATCTTGTAGCATTCTCCTCCAATAACAATTTGAAGTTCAAGACCATTTCATTTTATGCCTTTAACTAAAGCATTTTTTAAAATACTTTTAGTATCTACAAGCTTTTTATCTTTAATAATGAATCTCAATCTTGTCATGCAATTATAAACTTCTTTAAAATTACTAAAACTTCCAACATATGATATAAAATTCTTAGCGGTATTTTGATATTTATTTTGATACCCAGTCAATAATAACTCATCGTCATTTATATTTTCTTTATCTAAGATTATAGTTGCTAGTAAGTCACCTTTTTCAAACAAGCCTTTTTCTTGAACATTGTTTATAAGTTTAAAACTTTCACTTGTTTGAAAAATTAAAGCTACTTCAAATTTAGAGTCACTGATTTTCATCTTATTGAAATCAGCGCTGAAAAAAGATTCACCGAATTTTAAAATTTGACCTTCTTTTAAACTATGAGTGATAAAATTTTTATTAAAGTTATTTGTATACACACGAACTATTATGCAGAAATTATTGATTTCTACTTCTAAATTCAAAGACTCTTTAGAAAACGATATTTTTTTTATCTTTAAATCATCAAACGGTGACCAAAATTTATTATTATTACTTATCATTATAAAACCTTGCCTATTTTTTGTGCGTGAGAAGTCTTTAAAAGAACATTCTTCTAGACCTTTCACAAAACAATCGGAAGGTGCATATAGTTTGATTTCCATAATCTATTCCCTTTCGATTATGATTCTCCACTATTTACAAGAAAAGACATTAATTATAAAGGATAAAAAAACTACTTTCTCTAAAATTAAAGTAGTTTTGAAAAAAAAAAAAAAAAACACAACCTTGCTTCATTTTCCTTAAATAATTTTAAAAATTATTCACTCTTTTTCTCAACTTTATTTTTCTTTGATTTGTTTTTGATCTTCAACAAATTGACAATAATGAAAAATAAAATTATGACACTTGCTGCCATTGCACAGGCGTTCGCTATGTATAATTGCATGTTTTTTTCTATTAAACCATATGTAAATCACAATAATGCATTAACAAAGGTTAATAAAAACATAACTAAAGATAATGATTTTGTATCTCTTGATCTTATAACTTTAATAACCTGAGGTAATAGCATAGAGAAACTAGTAGCAAATCCTAATCAGCCTATGACTTCTTTTGCTATGTCCATATAAATACCCCCTTATTTCTATACTACCAAATAGATGCTTTATATGCAAATTGCTAGTGTATAAGGCTGTGGGAAAAAATAAGGGGGTGTTGGCCTTTTTGATTCGGTTCATTCGAATCAAAAAGGCAAAATTATTTTCAAGTAAAAATTTAGAACTGCTAAATAGTTTTTTATTTCAAAATTATATTAACACATATTATTTAAAAAAAAAGACTAATTTCTTTTTTTTACCGAAAAACGCAGTTTTTGGTAACAGGATAAGGAATACTATCACTTTTTTTGAAAAACCCTTTATTAAAGGGTTTTTTGGCAAAAAAAATGCTAGCATTCGCAATTTTTGTGCTAGCATAAATACTAGCACAAAAAGAACTTGGAGGCCAAGTTTGCAGATTATCTGATTTTAAAATAATTAATTTAATATTTTTCTAATTAAATCAGTATAAGCAGATTTTTTAGAGTCTAAAATAGGAATTTTAACAATTTTTATTTCCGTTTTTTCAAATATTTCATATTCATTTGGAATAAAAACGTTTAGGTCATCATAAATTCGATCTTCTAAATTTTCTTTAAATTTAGAATAAATTATTTCTAAAATGTTTATATTATTGATTTTTGCTGCTTTTAAATTAATAAGTAACTCAAAAGTTTTTTTGTTATAAATTTTAGCTCCATATCCTTTTATTGATTTAACCAAATGGCTTACTGCAGATTCTGCAAAACAACCTATATATCAGTCTTTAAAGTGATTTTCAATTCCTTTAGTATTATTCGAAATATATCTAATAGCGTCTTTAATTCTTTTATTATTCAAACCATTTGAGTCAATATTTTCGCATAAAAAATTAATTAGTGATTTGATACTTTTAGAATTGTATTTTTCAATAGCTAATTCATATAATTTTATTAATTTACTTTTATTATTACTTTTTTTGTATGGAAAACAAGCATATATTTTTTGAAATAAATGAAATTTATCTAAAATAAACTCAGCTCCTAAAAAATTTGAAATATCAGATATTCAGTTTGCCCCATCCCCGCAAATAATAAGTTTTTTATTTTCCATATTTCCATAATTTTCTTTTAATTTATTTTGTAATCATAACGAATATTCATAAGTGTTACATGAACGGCCTTTTAAAAAAGTTTTCAAAAACACTTTTTTATTAATTAGTTTATTTCTTTTGTTATCTTTTATTTTTCCTTGATATGCTACAGCAACCCTGACTCTGACCAATCTTTTTTTCTTTTTATATCTAGCAGTTGTTCAACAATCATCAATGTCCACATAAATAGGTAAATCATTCTCAAATTTTTGATTTATTAAGTTTGAATTTTTAAAACTAAAATTTGAATTGCGTTTTAAAATATTTGATATCGTTCTTTTTGTAATGTTTGACATTTTAAATTTTTCTCAAACTATTATGTTACTTTCTCCATGATTAAATGATTCAAGAATTTCTTTTTCTAATGCGAATGATATTCTTTGATATTTTTCTATTTCCATATAAGGATCCGCTAAAAAACTACACTTTCCATTAAATTTATTAATAAATTTTGTTCTTTTATAGGTAACCTCTCCGAATTTAGTTATTATGGTTCTTTTTATATTTTTTTCTTTAATGATTCATCCTTTATTTATTCTTCATTGTGAATTTACAACTTCTTCATCAATTTTTTCCAAATTCAATTTAAATTCATTCCTTAACTTTATAAAGTATATTTCTTCTAATTTTTTTAAAATATCTATTTGATTAATTGAAGTATATTCGTTTGAAAATATATTGTCCATAATAAATCCTTTCTAATTTTTAACTATTATAGCAAAATAAAAAACACCAAGTTTTTTTGGTGTTTTATAGCTTTTATTTTGATTAAATTAATTATACAAATCAAGATCTCCTTCTTGAACATCGATTTCTTTTTGCAAATTTGGAGAAGGTAAATCAGATTCTTCAATATCTCTTACCCATTTTTGTTTTGCTTGTTTTGCTCAAGAGATTGTTTCTTGATTAGTTTTTAAAAGGTCAGAAAATAAATCGTTTGCTTTTATTGTTTCTTTTTCATAGTTTTTATTTTCTTTATCTTTATTTTTCTCTTTATTTAAAACATCAATTGTGATTTCACCGCTATTTGGAATGGCGACCTGCACAAAAGGCGAGTCTTTATTTTCAGACAAAGAAAAAGTTTTGTCATCTTCTTTTGAAAAAGCTATATTTTTTATTAACTTTGTTGAAAGTGTAATATATTTTTTTTCCTTATCATTATTAATAATCTCTATAATAGAAAATTCATTCCCATTAGAGTTTACATATGTTTTTTTAATAGCATTTCTATGCAAATATATATTTGTAAATTTTTTAGTTACTTCGCTCATTTTTATTTCCTCCTAACAAGCAGTTTTTCATTTTCTTATTAAGAAAATCTGATTGAAAAAACTCTAGTTATACTAGATTCTTTCAATATTAAAATACGAGTTGAAAGGACAAAAAAAGATAGAATACTAGTACCACTAGTGCTCTATCAACCATAAATTAATAATATCACATTTATTACTTTATTCTTTTATTTTTTTTATTTTTTTTCCATCATATGAAAAAAATTATCAATCCAATAAATGGAATAACACAAGAAATTATTCATCATAAATTTTTTTTATATATTTTAGTTTTATCTTCTTGATGATTTTTATTATCTGGTGGTGTTGGAGGAGTTGGCTTATCTGGGGCCACCTCTTTACTTGAAGGGTCATTAATAATTTTATAACTTGTAAAACCACTCAATTTTATAGAATCATCACTAGAATTAATAAAAACTTCTATTGAACTTTCTTCTTTGGAATTTAAAAAGAGAGAAATTGTCTTTTCAAAAGTATCTAAATCTTTTATATCAACTCCATCTTTCGAGTTTATAGAGATGTAATAATCTTCCTTATAAATATAATCTCATTTTATATTTATTGGTTTATAAGACTCAAGAATTTTTTCTACATAATCATAGATATAATTTTTGACAAAGTTTTGTTTTTTCTCGTTAGAAAGGTTTGTGAAATTGTATTTAATTTCTTTTAAATTATTTATCTTAGAAAGGTCTAAGACATTATTTTCTTCGAAATCTTTATTATTAATAATAGTAAATTCTTTTCTTCCTATTAATAGAGACGATGTGTTTATTGCCATAATATATAAATTTATTTTTTTTATTTTTTTATTTTCGTCAAAAGAAGTGAAATCTTTAAAGTCTATATTTTCTATTTGATTCTCGTTTGAGTCACAAATTGTATAGTCTTCTTTATAAACTGCGTTATCACTATATTTTTTTACATATTTTTTAATATGTTCCACAATTTTATTTCTTACCTCAATAGGATTTAATTCGTTCATTTTTAAATTACTCATATTTAAGTTTTTTAGGTCTTTAAAGTTAACAGGGGTTTGAGGCACATCTACTTTTTGACTTATTTGATCACTTACATACTTTTTTCAATACATAATAACTTGTTCATAACTTAATTGTTCAATTTTTTGACTTGTATTTATTGTGGTGTAATTAATTAAATAATTTTTCAAATGAGAACCCTGTAAAGAATTTCAAAATCTAGAAATATTTTGGTTTTTTATTACAAAGTCCAAACTTGAGAACTTTGTATAATCTTTGGTTTTATTCGATATATAAAGCATTTTATGAATAGTGCTTCCTTTTGTAGCTAAAATTTCTTCATTTCCTGGATTTGAGGGGTCAATTTCTTTATCAACATAGTCTTTCAAATATATTACATAATGTCATATTCCTTCTTTAGACCATTGCTCATTTAAATTTAGACTCACATTTTTTTGTGTTTCAATTGCTTCAAGTTCTTCGTTTAATCTTAATCTGTCAACTCTATAAATCTTTGACATGTCAAACTTTTCGATTAATGTTACACCGCTATTTGCAACACTAGCTTCAACGATTATTCCTGTATTTTTATTACTAAAATCAGTTATTCTGTTTCCAAACTTATCCAATGGATCTTGGTAAAAGGGATAATTTGATTTTTTTTCAATATAAACATACTCATTTCTCATTCCTGTTTTTGGGTTAATTGAGGAATCATAATCGGGATTTGGTTTTCCATCTGGAAGATTTTTTTCTATTAATTTACTTTGTTCTAAATTTTCTTTTGGATTTCAACCAACTCATCTATAACTTAATTGATTTGAAAGCGCTTGAATATTAATATTTAAACTTAATTTAGTGATATTCCCAGAATTTTTGATACCATTTACTTCAATTCTATATGTATCAACACTATCATCTAATTTGATTCTATATATGTTATTAAAAACAGGAACTTCTTTACCGTTAACTGTCATAATTTCTGACTCACTAATCGCAAAAAATGTTATATCTACTGAGTTGTGATAAATTAAAGTATTATTTTTAGGATCATATTCAGGTTTATCTACAACTAATTCGTTTTTATTAGAATTTGGGTTCACAATTTTCCCCGGAACAACTTGTAACCTTTTTTGTGCACTTCTTTGATAATATAAGTCAGTTAACTTCACAGTTATTGGCATAACTACATTACTTAGAAATTGACTATTTCCTGATATTTGTTGCTCGTCTTTAAAAGTTATAGAAACGAAACTTTTCTCATCATTAAATGTGTCATTTCTTTTCAAAATGGGTTTATTAAATCAAGCATCATAATCAACCCCAAATGAGTATTTTAACCTTTTTTCAATTTCGTCATTTATAAATTCTTTGTTCGACTTCGTTAAATTGCCTGCAATACCGTTTTTTTCCTCTGATGAGATGTTTGCAGAAGTATCACTTTTGATTTCGAAAGGGCTTTCTAAACTTTTTATTATTTTTTCTTTTAAATTGTTTTGACTAAAAGTAGAATTAAATTTTATTAATTCATAATTTACAATTATTAAACTACTATGATCAATAGATGACCATCCGGTTCAATAAACGCATGCACTTAATCTTCATTTGAAAATTATTTCATTTCCATTTCAATTTCAACCAAAATCCATATTTGCATGAGCCTTATTTGTTTCGTTATGATACGTTGTTAAATTAAATCATCGGTCACTAGAATCTAGTGTGTAATTTTTATTGCTTTTTATACTTGAGTTTATATTTTTGCCAAGACTATCACTTCAACCAGTTGATGAATCTCAAGTATTATAGTTATAAAAAAAACTTACTTCCATATTTTTATAGTTATTTAAAAAAACTTGTTTATTTGGAGCATAATTTAGTATATTAATTCTTTTTACTTCCCATTCAAAGTTATATCAACTTCCGTTGCCAACTTTTGAATAAGTTTTATCAATAGAATTTGAATAATATGGTAACCAATTATCTCCACTGCTGTCAATATAAAGTCTTTTTAAGGCACTATAATTGTTAGCATAAAAATCAAAACTTGGATATGATGGATCATAGTTATAATTTGTGATTGATTCATTTTTATTATATTCTATATTTTCTAATTTGTTACCTTCTAAATTAACTGGTGTTATGGGGATATAAACTAAGTTTAGACAAAGTACTAAAGACATTATTATTTTTTTCATATTCTTCCTTTCTATTTTCCCCGGGGAAAAATTGGTAAATAAAAAACTAGCAGTTGCTAGTAACAAAATATTAATTTAAACAAAAAAATAGAGTCCTAGCGTTGCTAGTGCTCTATTTACCCTAAATTGAGTATAACATAGTTTTTAAAAATCCATATCAAGTTCTTCATTCTTATCTATGTGATTTTCAGAAATTGTTAAACCATAATTTTTGTATTTTTCTGCGAAATGATGTGGTTCTGTTAACATTTTTTTTAAATTTTCAATTTTAAATCTTAAGTCGCCTTCTGGAAAAACTACGTTACCGTTTATTTCGATTTTCTTGTTAATTTTAGAGTCTTCGAAACTTACTTCTATAAATTCATTATTAGCTTCTAAAATAATCTCTTCTATTTCACAATCTTTAAATTTAACATTATCAACAAGCATATTTTTAAATGTTAAAGACTCTATTTTTGAGTTTTTAATTTCAACATCATTTATTACACCGTTTTCTAAAAAAACTTCTTTAACTATTGAATCCTTGATAATCAAATTATTTAACAAACACTGTTCTAATGTAGAACCATATACTTTTCCAGATAATATATTTAACTTTCAAATCTCGCTTTTAGTAAGATTTAACCCAGAAACATCTATTGTTTCAATAACACAATCTTTCATTAAAACTTTATCTATATTTTTATTTTTTACATAAACTTTTGGAAGTTTTTTATTAAGTAACTTTAGTTTTTCTATTAATTCACTCATTTATATTATTTCCTTTCTATTTTCCCCGTGGAAAAATTGGTAAATAAAAAACTAGCAGTTGCTAGTAACAAAATATTAATTTAAACAAAAAAATAGAGTCCTAGCGCTGCTAGTGCTCTATTTACCTTAATTTGAGTATAACATAGTTTTTATAAATCCATATCAAGTTCTTCATTCTTATCTAATATTGAATTGTTATAATAATTATTTTTAAAATCTTTTAAGAAAGTCTTTTTCAAATTTAGTGGTTCTTTTACATCAAACTCACAAATAAAATTCTTGTTTGTTACTGAAGTAGTGTTTATATAGTTTTCAATAAATGAATTATCTAAAGCAACATCGTTTTTTGCAACATAAGCAACAACATCAGAATTAGTGTCTAATATTATTGGTAAAATTTCGTTATTCTTTAAGATATTTCAAATATTATTGACTATAAAATTTTTATTTAAATAATCTATATAACAACCCTTTATGTTATCTTTTTCTCAACTTTGTTGAATATCTTCATCCTCAAGACTTAAACTATATTCCACTAATTCCTTAAACAGTGATTTAAAAGTCAAGTAAGTATCTATATCTTTATTTTCGCGGTCAGGAAAAAAACCTTCAAAATTTGTAATAAAACCATAACATTCTTTCTTTTTAGAACCCGATAAGATGTTTTTATAGTCATAATCATTTATTGGAGAATTATATATATTATAACTTCCTATTTTCAAATTATTATCTACTATTTTAGTTCAATCGTTGAAAGTAATCAAACTCTCTCCTTCTGTTCAAATTTCATTATCTTTTTTAAACATTATTTGGTATTTATTTGGCTCTGCATCCTTTAATTCGACAAAAGCTCTAATACTCTTATCCATGGTTATAAACTCTTGTTTATAAAAATTTCTATTAAACAACATATTTAATATTCCTTTCTTTTAAAATAAAATTTTCTTTATAGCAATCGTTGCAAACTTCTAAAAGTGTTTTTGCCCCTTGTTTATACGAACTTATTAATTTGATATTTTCTTCCTTTAGATCAATACAACATAGTTCACAACTATAATCATAAATTTCATCTTGTATAATCATTTTTAAACCTTTCTATTTTCCCCGGGGAAAAATTGGTAAATAAAAAACTAGCAGTAGCTAGTAACAAAATATTAATTTAAACAAAAAAATAGAGTCCTAGCGCTGCTAGTGCTCTATTTACCTTATTTTGAGTATAACATAATTATTTTTTATTTTATTTTTTAAATTATTAAATATTCTAAATTACTTTATTTAAAATCTCATAAATTCAAGAATCATTATATAATTGTGTTTTTATTTTTAAAAAGTTTCATTTTGAGTCTTTGAAACGTTTTTTTTCTTGTGGAGAATAGTAATTACATATCACTTCCAATTCTATTTGTTCTTTTAATAACTCTGTTTTTTTAAAATTAAGATATTTAAATATATGTTCATCATTATATGTTGCATGACCAAATGTCTCAAAAATAATTTTTTTTGGGTTACTTTTATTCAAAAAATCGAAAACTTTATCTAATGGGTCCTTCACATCATCTAATGTTTTTATTTTTGTGTTGATTATTGGATTTTTAAAAATATAGTCCAAAGTATTCAATTGATATATTACAAAACTTTCTTTTGTATCATCAAAATTATCCTTTGTACTAATTATGGGTATACTATACCCATAAAAACTGTAGTTGTGTATCTGTTCATAAGAAACTTTTTCTTTCACTTTTAATTTAATTAATAAATTATTAATAATTTTTCTAAATGTATTTGTTCCAGATGTAAAATTTGTTGTAATTAATAAATTCGGTTTATTTTTAATCATTGATTCAGATAATGATAATTTTTCAAGTTTATGAAGTAAATTATTATCGAGGTTTAAAGCAATCTTATTTCATTCATTGAATATAGTTACTAAATATAAGTCTGTAAAAAAATTTTTCTCATATTCTTCTTGAATATTATAATAATCAAAAAACTTTTTGAAGGTAATTTCTATTGAAGAATTTTTTGTAAATTTTGTAAATTTTTTACTTAGATCTTTTATATGCTCCACTTTATCTTCTTTATTTATTCATCTTCGATAAAGAAAGATGTTTTTAAATTTATTCATAAAAAATAAATTTAAGTTATCAAAATTTTTCAGGTCTGTAATGTTTTGAATAAATGCTTTTTCAATATTTTTTGAAAAAGCATTAGGTTTATTTTTGTTGAAAATTTCATCAAGAAGCATATCAAAACCATTTCCAGTAAGGATAATTTTATAAGTATTTTCCCCCATACTTTTTACCTATCTCTTTCCTTATTATTCGCCTTCAATTCCCTTATTTCTTTTTCTAACTCTAATATTCTCTTTTCTTTTTCAAGCATTTCAATTTTATCAACGTCACTTTTCTTTTCTTTTGAAATAGCTAAATCGTAAACTTCTTGTAATTCTTCTACGGTTTTCTTTTTCTTTCATATTTCAAAATGTTTTTTAGCAATATTTTCGGCATTTTTTAATTCACTATCTTGGGTTTGTTCAAGTTTTAATTCTTCATATAAATCATTTATATATTTAAAAACTATTATTTCAAACATTTGATATGAATTTGAATTAATACTTAATCTTATTCCTTGACTATTATAAGTTATTAGAAAACTATTTATTAAATCGTTAATATGTCAATAAACATCTAAATCCTCAAAAATTTTTTCTTTAATTTCGGTATATTCATAGACTTTATCTTTTATCTTTCAAATAGTTTTACCTTCATCTTCTTTTAGCATTTTTGATTGTTGTCTTTGTTCTGCTGGGGGAATACCCAACAATCATCCTAGTGCTCTAAAAACTGACATAATATTTCCCTTTCTTAAAAGATATATTTAAAGTTATTATAATAAAAAGTATGTCATAAAAACATACTTTTTATATATTTATTATCTTTTTAAACTTTATTTATTTTTGATACTAAATTTTCTTTTTTTCTGTTTGAGTTCTTCAATTTTAGTCTTTCTTTTGGTTTTTCCTCGTTCTAATACCTCTATATAATTTTTAGTTGCTTTTTCATTTTTAGCTTTATAAATTGAACTTGTGTTTTCTTTAATGGTTCTACCAATATTAGAAGTAACTCCACTTGTATAATTTTTTACAGATTCTCCCATACTTACTCAACCTTTTCTTGAAAACAATCCTCCTCCAACTGCAACTCCAACAGCAGCCATTCTTGCAACTCTTCCTATCACACTTGGTATTCCAGACATTTTCTTTCTTCCATTTTGGTAATTTTGTAAATTTTGTTTACCACCAGCAATAGAACCATCTGGGTCTAATGCAGAGAAGTTTTGCATTTGCATATTATTAGAAAACTTATCAGAAATACTGTTGAGCGCTCCCTTTGACGAACTAGACGAACCTTTGCTTTTAAATAAGGCCATCAATCCCGCTCCTCCAGCTGCTCATCCAAGTGCTTTTGCTCCGGCACTAAATATACCTTTCCCGTGTTTTGCACTTAAAAGGGCATTTTGACCTTCACTATGAGTAACTCCTTCTCCGCCTGTGAAACTCCCTATAATTTGTGGGGCAACAAGTGCAAATGTTGAAACACCGAGAATTACAACAATTAGTAAAAACATTTTTGTGGTAAATTCAAATTTAGTTATTGATTTTGAAATAAATAACATTAAAAAATTAATCATTATTATGTAACTTAGAATGTTTCCAATACTTACAAGCGCTTTGGCCAAAACCATATCTTTTCATTGTTTCATTCTTATACCGTGATCATTTACCATTCATGCAGCAACAAGTGGACCAATTAAAAACATTAAAAATAGTTCAATACTTTTTTGAACAATTGCCATACATAACATTATTAATGTATAAAGCAAAAATGCAACTGCAAGTATTTCTACAACTATGTTGTAATTTTTAATATTTGGGGGAGCTGAATAATCAGTAGGGATATTTTCTAAAACCCCCTTTCAATCAGGGTCTCCCATTTTGTATAATAAATCTGCTAAATTTGCATTTTTTAGACCGAAAGCTAATTGAAAGGCTTTTTGTAGAAATTCTATTAAAAAAGTTAATCCATAAAATCCTATTGGTATAAAAAATACAAAGACTATAGAAATGGAAGTTGACTTCAAAGATTTTACAATTCTTGTTTTTCAGTCAAAATCTTCATTAAAAGTGTATGTCATATACTGAATTATAAAAATTAAAACAGCAACAAATCCACCAATTATACAAAATGCTCAAAAACTTTGCGGAATGTTTTCGATTCTAAAGTCTTTTTGACCATTAAAAATTACATCATAAATGATGCCTGTTGTTAAGTACACAAAAACTCCCTGTACTACAGAAATTAATTGTAAAGGTCCTTGAATAAAAATGAATCAAATAACTTTAAGTATAGCCGTTCAAATAGCTTCTCCTATAAAACCCATATTATTTTCTCCCTTCTAACCTTTTAAAAATATTGATGAAAACACTCCTGCTGCAATGGTTGCAGAGAACACAATTACAGCCCCTACAGATGCCCAAATTATATCTCTAATTGCAGCACTTCTTCCTTCAATATCTCCATCACTTGATGCTTTAGAAATTCTAAAACCTATTTTCACTAAAACGAATATTAGAAACAAACTTACAAGACTACAAAACGCTGTTATTGCCGCAAGTCCATAACCTCATATAAAATCAGTAATAGGTTTGAAATCGGGTGCATCTGCAAGTATTTTCATATTTAAATTTGTTATAAAACTTTTCATATAAATCATCTCCTTTTTTTAAAATTAAATTTCAAAATTTACTTCATTTTTTTCTAGTTCTTTTTCTAATTGTTTTAAATCTTTTAAAAAGGTCTCTAACCAACATTGAGTAGCTTCTTCAGATTCGTATTCTTGTCCAAACTCAATATTTGGGTAACTACCATCATTTTTTTCTAGTTCCTGATTAAGTTCTTTCATATTTTCATTTGCACACTCAAGTCTTTCTTCATACATTTTGATTAAATTTTGTAAATAATCCATAATTTTCCTTTCTATTTTCCCCGGGGAAAATTGGTAAATAAAAAACTAGCAGTAGCTAGTAACAAAATATTAATTTAAACGAAAAAATAGAGTCCTAGCGCTGCTAGTGCTCTATTTACCTTAACTTAAGTATAGCATAGTTATTAAAATTCAAAGTCAATTTCATTATCTTTTAAAACTCTTTGAAGCTTATTGATTTTTTCTTCTTGTTCTTTGAACTTGTTTTCTTGTTCTTTGAACTTGTTTTGTTGATCAAGCAAAATATTATTCATTTTTTCTTCTCAAATTTTATTATTTTTTTCAATTTCTACACTACATTTTGACATCTCTAATTTAAACTCCTTAATACAATTTACAATGTCTTTATTATACTTAATTTTTTGTTTATTTGTTAAATTTAAACTTTCTAAAAATTGTTTAACTTCTTTAGGCGAATCACCTTTGCAAGAAACACCAACAATAATTTCATTATATTTATTTTCAACAGTAATAATAATGCTTCTCATTTTTTTCACCTTCTAGCTTATAAACAATATTTTATTCAATCATATTCATAATGAGTTTCCTGAGTTTTATATGTTTCTTATTTTTTCCCGGGGAAAATAGGTAAATAAAAAACTAGCAGTAGCTAGTAACAAAATATTAATTTAAACAAAAAAATAGAGTCCTAGCGCTGCTAGTGCTCTATTTACCTTATAAATATAATAACATTATTTATTTGATTTTATTTATCAAATTCATTTTCTAATTTATCTAATGATTCTTTTATATTACTCATAAAATCATTTATTTCTTTTTCTGATCAATTAGCACTATATTTTTTAAAATTTTCTAAATCATCTTTATTTGCTAAATTTAATCTTCCTTCTTCAGTTTCTACATAAATGCAAACTTTCAATCCTTCTAATTTTTCTAATTTATTCATTATTCTTCCTTTCTATTTTAAATTCAATTAAATTCTAAACTAAAATACTTTACTCAAATTCTTTTTTTTCAAAATTCTTATTATTTTGAGTTTTATAAATTTCATTTTTTTCTTTTAATTCCTTAATTTTATTTTTTAGTTTTTTAATATATTCATTTCTATCTTCTTTTTCTAATTTAAGCAAATTTAATTGTTTTTTATATACATCAACTTCAATTTTTAATTTTTCTTTTTCATCTGCTAATTCAAAGTAAAGCTTTTGCAAGTTTTTATCTTTGTTGTCTAAAAAACTCTTACTATTTAATAAATTAATTTTTTCAATTGTTTCTTTAGCTTTCTTAGTAAAAATAATTAGCTGATTTGTAACTGATAATATATCTTTATTTAATTCTTTTTGTCTTTTATCGATTATTTTATTTCTTAAAATCATTTTATTAACATTAAAATATTTATCTTTATTGACTTTACTAAATTGTTTTACAGTTTCTCAATTTACTGGTTCATTAAAACTTAATCTATATATTTTTTTCTTTTGAATCATTTCTAAAAATGAAAACTTTTCTTTACAATTAGATAAATATTTTTTTGATACCATCTTTATTTTTTCTATGTCTTTTTCATCAATGATCCCCACTTTCTCTCTTAATCTTTTTTTATTAACAATAAAAATATCATCAATTTGTAAATTATGAGTATTTACTAAAATACCGTTTTTATAAATTTTATTACTGCTTTTTATTTTTATAGTTTTTTCTTTTTTATATTTATTACTTAAAATACCAACAATAACCCAATTTTTATCTATTTTTTCAATTTCTACCACTTTTCTTATCTTTCAATCACCCTGTTTATATTTTCCATTTTTATCATCATTTAGATGAAAATCTCCTGGAAATATAGTTTTTAAATTATAAATATTCATATTTCATCACCTTTCTAAACCCTTAAAAAATTAAGCAACAATCAAGTCTAACAATTGCTAGTTAAAGCTATTAAATTAAACAAAAAAATAGAGTCCTAGCGCTGCTAGTGCTCTATCAATCAAAAATATTTTATCATAAATTTTTATAACATTAATTAGTATTTTTTTGTATTCAGACTTTAGAAAACTATATTTTTACATCTCCATTTCTATTTCTGATTCCTTACTAAATTTCATTTCCTCATATTCTATTCAGTTCCCTGTTGCTTTTTTTTACCAACCCCTTCTATATAAATTCAGTCACCTTTTAAAACACCTTTAAAAGGTTCCCATTTTTCTAGTTTTGGTTGCTTTTTACTTCCAGTTCAAACAGCATATTTTCCTTCAACCTCAACTGAATTAGTTTTATTATCTAAATCTTTTCCTACTTCAAACCTTATATTTTCAAGGCATAGATCTTTTTTTTCAACAACATAATCAATCATGTCATTAAATCAAAAGTATTTTACTTCTGCAGCATATTTACCAGAATGATGCCATTCTCCAGTTCAAGATATCTCTGCTAATTTTTTGATTTCTCTTAAATTTAAATTGTTCAATTCTTGTTTTATTTCTAGTCAATTATCTACATCGTTATATGATGTGTCATATAACATATCTGTAAATCATTTTTTAGTTATTTGTGAAAATATAACAGCACCATCTTCTCGAGCCGCTAATCCTCGGTCTGAAATAATCAAGTTCCCATATTTATTTTTCATAATTTTCCTTTCTATTTTCCCCGGGGAAAATTGGTAAATAAAAAACTAGCAGTAGCTAGTAACAAAATATTAATTTAAACAAAAAAATAGAGTCCTAGCGCTGCTAGTGCTCTATTTACCTTAATTTAAGTATAGCATTAAAAATAAAAAGAAGTAATAATTACTTCTTTTTATTGTTTATGTTTCAATAAACTATTATGTAAACCAACTTATACTATTATTTAGCATAAGTTGCACTTTTATATTATCATTTTTTTAAAATTAATTCATATTATTTAAATATTCTTCAATTTTATTTGTAAACTTAGTATATTTATCTATTTTTGAAGACATTATCGGATTTTTCAAATATTCTCAAGATTCTTTTTCTTTTTCATATTTTTTAGAATCAAAATCAGGATCATGACTTATATAATTCCATCAACTATCTTGAGTATTGCTAAAGTTATTAATATCTCTATATAAATTTGACGTTTTTTTAGATACTTCTAAAAATTTAGTTTTATCATTAATCATCAAAATATTATTTAATAAATTTTCGTCTTTTTCATAATCAATGTCTATTTTATTTTCATGTAAATATAAATAAAAATCAGCTTCTTGTGAAATAATTGAATATCATAAGTATAAAACTTCTAATGTCAATCGTAATTTTTTATAATTTTCTTTTACTTCTCCTGAGGAATTTTGTTCTCATTCTTTAAACTCTTCCACCCCTTTTTTTGTTCTATCTCTTTCTCTTGAATAAAGATTATTAATATAATTTCAATCTTTTTTTGTTTTTGCAAATACATCCAAATTTTCTTTTGGTGTTTTTAAAATATCTATAATACTATATGGGTTTTTATCGCTATCACCAGAAGTACCTTCATTTATACTACCCGAAGGTGATCAACCACTACAAGAAATAGAAGTTGTTCCTCCACTAACAATAAATACCAAAGCACCAAATAATCCTAATAATTTTTTCATTATTTACTTCCTTTCTATAAATTTCTATTTAGGTTTAAATTCTAACAATTTTTTTAAGGAGTTATCATTTACTCCATATATTCCTTTTCCTGCACCATCAAAGTTTATGTAATTTGCTTTTAAAAAGAAATTGTTATATTGACCATTAAATTTATCTAAATTAATTTTATTTTTTTTGAAAATATCTATTCAATTAGTATTATGTTGTGTTCTTTCTTTGGTTTCTCTATTGATTTTATAAAAAAACTTATTTTTAGAAGAGAATCTATATTCATACTTATCATCTGTAAAAAACTCAAACACATAATAAACCGAATCATTAATTAAATAAACCACATCACCCATTAAATAATCATTTTCATTTGCTGTATTATAAAAGAATTTATTAGTTTCTTCATTTGCTTTAAAAACAATTTTTACATTTTCAAATCCAAAATGCTCTTCTAAGATTTTGTTTACATCATTAGATCATGTTTCTTTTATTTTATTCATTTTTTTCCTCCTAATTTATGAATAATTATGAATATTTTAACTTAATTTATTAGATTTTAATCAATTTTTAAGTTCAATATATTGTTTACAATCAACTACAATTTTTAAAACTTTTACATTTTCTTTATCATCAAAATCAGTGCTAAATGCTAATACTTGTAATTTATTGCTATCTAAATCGGACTTGAAAGGTTCTAATGTCTCAAGTGTTTCATCTGATATAAGCTCTATAGCATAAAATTTTTCATCATATAAATCTGTTAAATCTTTAATTGTCATTTTTATTCCTTCTTTCTTTAGTTATTTTTTTACTTAACTGTAAATTATGTTTTTTCAATTTATTATCAATATCTTTATTTATTAGTTCAATAGTTTTATTTAAGTCATCTTCTAATTCTTTTTGTAACACAATGCTTTCTTTTCCAATTGATGCAAAATCTTTAATTATTTCAGTTTTTTGTAAATAAGCGAATTCTGAATCTAAATTATTTTTTTGTTTTCTAACTCAAGGAGCATCACTCAATTGTTGTTTGTGTGGGTCAGTAAAAGCGTTATCCTTAATAATTCCAGATTCGAATAATTGACTTAATAAATAATTACTTTTTAATTCATCTATCTTTAAAAACTTTATTATATTCAAAGTAATCAAATCTTGTCTTGCAAAAACTCTTTTTAAAATATGATTTATATTTTTCTCAAATAGTTTTTGAAATTTTTCCTCCAAAAAATCAGTTTTATTCTCTAACAAATCATAATTTATCGAGTTTATAAGT
This sequence comes from Spiroplasma endosymbiont of Megachile willughbiella, assembly GCF_964273395.1. Lineage (NCBI taxonomy): Bacteria > Bacillati > Mycoplasmatota > Mollicutes > Entomoplasmatales > Spiroplasmataceae > Spiroplasma > Spiroplasma endosymbiont of Megachile willughbiella. Next base: position 782,772 of record NZ_OZ187005.1, read on the forward strand.
AAGTTTTCAAGTGTTTTATTTTTACTTATATCTAATTCACTAGACTGATATTTGCCTTCTCATTCAGAGAAAATATCAAGATTTTTTTTATTGGTTATTCTAATATTAATTTGTTTTTGCTTGTTATTGGACATCTATAATCACCTCATTATTAAATGCTTTAAATTGTTCTGGAGTTACTTTTATAGAAATTGTGTGTCTATCAAATCCAGTTACCATTAATAATCCTTCTCCTTGTTTCGCATAAGATATGAAATTTAATTCTTCATTACTTAATCCATCGCCATAATTACTATATAATTCAGCAATATCTTGAATATTCTTTGAAGATAAATTCATCAATAAGGAATATTGTACATTATTTAACATTGCCATAGTTTTCTTTTTAACATCTTCACTCCCTAGAAAGTCATCTGGATTTTGTGTAACTAATGTCATTGCACCACGTCTTTTCCTAATTCTTTTAACCATTTGAAAAATAAAATTTAAAGCAATCGGCTTATCTTTATCAACCAATAAATGGGCTTCATCAATCAAAACAAATGTTTCTTTATTTGTTTTTAAATAATTTGTATTTATTTCATTTCCAATAAACGCAGTTACTAAATAAAGCTGAGCTTGAATAATGTTTTGCTGCCCTTTTTCAAATAAAGTGTTAATATCGAAAACTATAAAAGGATTATCGCTTTTTACCAATGTTGAATGTCCATTATATAAATTGGTATATTGCCCATAATTTTCAAATTCTGATTTTAACAAACTTAATAAATTTTCTTGCACATCATTATTTTCTTTAATAATTTTGGTTTTACTAATAAATTTAATCAAGTCGCTTAATATCGGGTATTCAGTACTTTTCATATTAACTATATCTGCATAATCTCCTAATCAAGATTCGTATAATTCAGCACAACTAGAGCTGAAAGCCCTAACTATATTTTTATCTAAATCACTAAATAAAATTTCAAATCAACCGGTTAAAAAGGCAACATGATTGGAAATTACTGTTTTATTATTTGGTTTTATTTCATCATCTAAAGTAGTAAAAATTTGTAACGGATTGATTCTACCAAAAGTTGCATTTCCTACATCAACTCAATTTCCATTATGATAATTACATAAATTTCTATACTCTCTTTCTGGATCTACGACTATTAATTTTCTTCCCACAGATGCATGATAATTCAATAAAAGTTTTGCTAATGTAGTTTTACCACTTCCACTTGTTCCCATAATTACCATATTGTGATTTTTTCGATCTTTTGTTAATTTATATTGGTCTAAAATTACTGGATTTCCTAGCATATTTTCTCCAATTCTAAATCCGTTAGAATCATTTAATTCACTTGTTAAATATGGGAAACCTTCTGCTAACGTAATTGAAGGTACTTCTCTTGAAAATGCAATACTCAAAGGGTCAGTTGGTTTCAATATAACTGATGATAATCCCTCAAATTGTCTATAATTTAAATTATCTAAAATAAATCCAGAATCTTTTAGTGTGTTGCTCAAATTTCTTGTTTTATTTTCTAAGTTTTTTTTATCAACTCCATAATTTATGAAAAAAATATTCATTGATTTGATTGTTTCATCACCATAACCAATAGAATCAGCTACTTCATTATAAATTTCTAATTCTAATTGCATTTCTCTAGCACCAATTAACTCTTTTTTTGATAATGTATACATATTACTTTGTAAATTTAATATAGTTGATTGAAGTTTTTTTACCACTTTTTGTTTATTTAAAATTCCGATGTTTATAACAACACTTGAATCACTTGTCATTAATGGCAACATTCAACAACGTTCAGGAAACTTTGGAAATTCTCTTATTGTGCTGATATTATATTCCAATTCTCCTGAGCTAAAAGAATCTTTTTTAAAAAAACAGTTATCAAACTTCATAATTTCTTTTAAGTTATTTTTATTTTTATAAATTAATTCGTCACTAAATTCTTCTTCGCTAGGATCTAATAAATATTTAATTGCATTTATAATTTCATAGCCATTTAATGAGTTAACGTTTAATCCTGCATTTTGGCCTTTTTGAACAACGCCATTTATGATTTCTTTACATTGTTTGTATTCATCACAGTATAAAAATAAATAATATTTATGTTGAAAATTATCTTTTCCTAATTCTCCATTATCTTCAAAAAGTTGTAAACTATCTTTTAATTGTTTAATTCGAGAATTAATTTGTTTTTCATTTAGTTTCATATCCTTTAATTCATTTATTTTTGTATTTAGATACTTTGTACCCTTAATTTTATTAAAGTTTTTTTCTAATTTTACTAACGAACAATTAACCTCAATACTTGATCAAAAAAATTTTAAAATGTTTATTTTTTTTAATTGTTCATCATAACTCATATTTAAAAGGTTATATCCCTCTAATTCAACAGCACAAACAAAAAAATTTTTGTTTTCGAATAACTTATCGGTTTTAATAACTCCTAGTTCATCAATATTTCCCATTAATTCTTTGTATGGTATTAGTAAACTCGTAGGATAATTTTTACTATCATGATTATATTTTTTATTTGATGATTTATATTTAAAAAATAAATAAATAACATAATAAATTCTCATGCCACTTCTACCACTAGGTAATAAAAAAATTGTTAGAAATCCAAAAATAAAAATTGCGGTTATAATTTGTCCTATGACTCCAATTATGGTTAAAGGTATTGTTATTATAGTAGCAATTATAATAAAAGAAACACAACTGAGAAAATCAATAATTGTAATATTGCCTATAATTTTTAATTTTTGTGTTCCTAATTTTTTGGGAATTATAGCACTCATTTATATTATTTCCTTTCTATTTTCCCCGGGGAAAATTGGTAAATAAAAAACTAGCAGTTGCTAGTAACAAAATATTAATTTAAACAAAAAAATAGAGTCCTAGCGCTGCTAGTGCTCTATTTACCTTAATTTAAGTATAACATAAATATATTTTTAATATTATTTAACTAAAGAAATTAGATAATATATTATTTAAATCTTCAAACATTTCTTTAGATAATTTCATAATATCTATTGTTTCTTCATTCAAGAAAAAATTTTTTGTTTTAGAATATTCTAATTCAATATCTTCTTTACTTTTATTTCTCTCAGCTACTTTTGCCAAAAAAATATCATTAATTAAATATTTATTTTTATTTTTGTTAAGTAAAAAATCAATTTGTCAATATGAATAAACTACTTCTTTATTTTCATTTTCATAAACTATACAAGGATGAGCTATTATATTTCTTAATTTAGTTAAAGTTTCATAATTTTCAATAAATCTATTTTTATTATTTTCCTCTAAATAATTAATAATTTTTTTTCCTAAATTATTAATTATTTCACTATTTTTTGAATTTAATTTATATATATTTTTCTCTTCTTTAATAGAAATATTATAAAATTTTTCTCCCATATTTATAATATTTATCATAGCAATAATATTTTCTAAAATTGAAAATAAATATATTATTAAACTCTGTTTTAAAGTTAATAAATTATCATATTCTTTATCTATATTAGTATTTATAATAAAAAACTTATATAATACTTTAAGATTCATCAAAAAATTTAATATTGAGTTTTTAAAAACAAATTGTTTTGAAACTAGTCATCTAATTTTTGATTCACTAAAATTAATATCATTTAAAAAATTAATAGGTAAATTATTACTATGTGCTTTAAGTTTTAATAATAATTTTTCTTCAAATAAATCAGTAAAAAATAATAATAAATTACTACTATATATAAAAATACTTTGAAAATAATTATAAAAGTTTACAATACTTAAATTTGTTTTTTGTTCAATATTATTTTTTTTATATAAAATATTTTTTTTAGAATTAAAATATATATCATATTTTATAAATTCAACTTGATTATTTTCTAAAATTTCCGGTAATATAATAAACTTTGGTATATTTTTTCCCATTTTTTTTCCTTTAATTAAATAATATCAAAAAAAACACCACAAAAGGTGTTAAATTTGTTTTATTAAAGCCTTTAATTCTTTTTGAAGTCTTTTTATTTCTTCTTTTTCTTCACTTGATAATAAATCTTCTGATTTAGATTGTAATATGTACAAATCATTTCTTATATTTCGTTCTTTAGTCTTTAAATCCAATAATTTATCAATATCTTGATTACTTGTGTCTTCTAAAATTGAAAATATATCTTCTCTAGTAGTATTTTTTTCCTTTTTAAAAGCTTCATTTAAATTTACATCATCGGTTAATATTTCTTCATTAATAACCTTAGATTTTATATCTAAATTGAACAAATTTATAAAGTAGTCTTTCTCAAAATTAATGGACCTATTTAAATTTATATCTTTATCTTTAACTTCTATATTAAAAAATTCTTTAATTTTGTAAAAATATTCATATGTTACTATATTTGGGTTTGCTTCTTGATAAATTACAATAGCATATTTATTATTTTGAGTTTTATCGGGAGGAAATATTAATCTAATATCTGTTGGTTCAATCAAAGGTTTTTTTTGTAAATGATAAGAAAATGTTTTTTTACCGTTTTTGTCAATATTTGGACTACTATTTTTTACCTCTACAGTAGTATCACCACACATTTTTGAGATTTGCTCGTGAGTTTTTGTTGATGCTGACTTTAAATAAACAGTAAGTAAACAGTTAGCCATTATTGTACTTGCAGTATCAGTTCCATATTTTGAACTTAATTGTTCAAAAGACTGCAATACTAAATTAAAAAACATTCTTCTTCCTCTAGATACTGTTAATATGGTTGCAAAATTTGTAATTGCTGGGAAATTACCGAACTCATCTAGATAAAAAATTACATCCCTTTCTAATTGCTCTTTACCATATTTAATTAAATTTTGTCCTGCTTTGAAAACATTCGCTTGATAAAGTTGACTAATAAACAAACTAGCTAATGGATGTTTTTGTTCTTTATCATCAGGAACAATCATAAAAATTGCCTTGGGTTTACCACTAGACACAAAATCAAATAAATTTATATTATTTTTACATAGTAAGCTTCTTAGTTCATTACCTTCGAAAAGTTGTAAACAAGTTGAAATGATTGAAAAAAAGTTACCGATTGATTGACTAGAACTTGTTAAAACCTTATTTGCAGCGATCACAGATTGATTTGTTTCTCTTCCAACACTTCATTTTTTAAAAAACTTTTGTATTTTTTCTTTGTCTGATAAATGAGTTGTAACTGTGACAATATTAAATTGATTTTCTGTAATAGAGTTTATATTTTCTTCAATCATTTCCATCATAGCAAATATAAAACCTTTAAATAGTCCTTGAGCACCATCATATCATTGTTTGTTTTTTGAATCTTCACCAGGATTCAATAAAATTGAGGCTAAATTGTTAATTTCTTCATAAGCTAAATTTTTTAATTTGTTTACTTCTCCTGAAATTAATTCTTTAGCAAGTATTTCATCATAAGTTCAATAACTATCGATTTCATATACTAATAAATCTTTTCAAACTACAGATAATTCATATTTTTCTGGATTTGGTTCAATATTATTATCAATTTTCATATTTGCAAATATTTCTTCTTTACAAATAACACAATTTTTAACTTTATGAACCTTGCATTTTACTTTTTTAATATAATCTTCAAATAATACTTTCGAGTAAAATGTATTTTGAAGAACAAAATCCTTTATATAATTGATTCCACGAACTAAAAATTTATAAGCATTTGATAAAGGGTTTCAACTTTGAGAATACATAGGGTCTCTCAAATTCAAAACCAAAATTTCATAATCGTTTTCTTCTAATATTGATGCTAAATTTGCATGTAGCTCTCCTTTTGGGTCTGAAAATACCATACATGGTTTTTTGTCAAACTCTAGTTGACAATTAACAAAGGCAGAAACATAAATTATTCTTTCGGTTTTACCACTTCCAGTAGAACCAATTGTAATAGTGTGAACAGCTTTTTTAACTTCTATCCCTCAAACGTTAAGATTTTTATTTTTAATATCAATTTCACTTCTTGTGATAAAACTTGGATTAACAAAATTTTTATTATAAACATTTTCAAATTTCAATAATTGTTGATTTTTAGTTATTGGATATTCATACTCATTTACATCTCAACTTGCTTTACCAAACGCTTTTTCTTTCGCTTCATTTACTAAATTTTTAGAAGTTTGCTTACCTTTTAAATGAGCAAATAAAATGATAAATATAATATGAATCAAAATCAAAAATAAAATAATATAAATGAGTGTCTTTTTTTCCTCCCTAAAATTAAAGTGTTTAATTTTTTCAATTGTAAATAAAAAATTAAACTTAGTTTTAATTAAAGTTAAAATAAATAAGATAGCAATAGTTAATAAAGAAATAGTAAAAATTGAAATTATAGATAATGAAATTAAAATGAATTTTCTATAACTATTTATTCATTTAAAACTTTTTTTACGCATAAACTAAAATGTAGGTAGTTATAACCGTAATCAAAAATAAAAGTAAAAAAGTTAACCATAGTATTAACGCTTTTCTTTTAATTTTTTTATAATTTATTTTAAAATCATTATTATCCACTTTATCTTTATTGTTATTTTTAAAATTATATAGTAGGTATATATATTTATAAAAATAAAAAATTGAAATTACAAAAAACAATGCATATAAACATGACAATATTTTAATAGTCAATTCCATTGTAAGACCTTCTTTCTTTAATTAACTTATCTCTAATTTTATTTTCTTCTTTTAAAATATTCATTGCTGATTGTTTCGCTTTTCTTTTTTCTTTTTGAATCATCTGAAATAAGTTTCTTGGCATATATAAAATTGATGAAATATACTTTTTATTACTAATTACTCCATTAGGATTGAATAAATTGTTACCTACAAAACTTCTTTTAGATTTAAATTTCTCTTTTTTTCAATTTCAAATGATTTTTTTTAATATTTTATTACCAAATGCAGGTAGTATTCCTTGATAAAAACCTTGAGCATTTAATGACTTGATATGTTCGTTTTTGTACTTTAATTTTTTATATTTAATTTTTTCTATTGGATCTTTTAAATTTCAATCTTTTTCCTCTTTTAATAAGTCTTGTGTTGTTAAAATCAAACTTTTTTCTTCTATTTTTAAGTCAACATCTTCTAATTCATAACTTGAATAAATTCGACAAAAATCTTCTGCTTTTTTATCATTTTCTTCAATAAATTCATCGTATGCATTTTTTAAGTTTGGATCACTTTTAATAAAATCTAAAGTTATTTCATCTAACTTTTTCCTATCTAAATCAGTTATATATTTAGAACCATAGGTGATTTTTTTTAAAGGGATATCTTTAAAACTTCCAAAATGTAACTTTAGTTTTTGTTTTAATTGATTAGAAAATAAATCAATTTTGTCAATCAAGTTAATTTTACTTTTATTAATATCAACATAAATTTGTTTTGCATCATTTCAAGAAGTTGTATTTGACTTAGAAAAACTATCTCATGATATTTCAAATTTTTTTCTTAAATTATGTTGACTTTCTAAGAAATTAATACTTTCTTTTTGTTGATTCCTAATGTTTATATCTAGCCCTGCTCTAAAATCAATTTTTGAATATAATTTTCCGTTTTGTTTTCATATCCTTTTCCTTTTTGGTTTTCCATACTTATTTAAAACCTTATTTTTATTACTATCTAAAACATATTCATAACTAGTAGGTTCTTTTTCAAAAAAACCTAGGTGAATATGGTTATTATCTGTGTTTGTGTGCATTGAAAAGAATCAATTTACTTTTTCATAATCCATGCCGTTGTCACCAAAAAAACCCTTAAGCTCAACGTTTAACGCTTTTTGTACTTTTTCTGGTGTATAAAGATTATTTTCTTTAATAAATTCTTCAGAAAAAGAAACTATAGTATCTCAAAAAACTTGTTTATCATCTAATTTTTTCATATCATTTCTTAGTTCTTTAACTTCTTCTATACTCATTACTCCATTTTTTGAATATATTCCGGTACTCTTAAAATTTTTGTTTATTTCTTCAAGCATTTTATTATATTTCTTTTTATCTTCTCTTGAACCGGTTCTTAAAGTATTTAATAGTTTTACTTGTTCATCATCTATATTTAAATTAAAAACAGCATCTGGTCTAGAAATATAGTTTAAATAGTCACCAGACTTGTAATAATTATCTCTAGCCTTTTTACTTTTATTTCTTATTTCTTTGGTAACTGAATCAATTGGTTGATTAAATTTCAATATTTTAAAAATAACTCATGGAGTTTTTTTCATATTATTCCTTTCTATTTTCCCCGGGGAAAATTGGTAAATAAAAAACTAGCAGTAGCTAGTAACAAAATATTAATTTAAACGAAAAAATAGAGTCCTAGCGCTGCTAGTGCTCTATTTACCTTAATTTAAGTATAACATATTTATATAAAATAAATTAATTCTGAAAAATCATTTTTGTTTATTTCTTTATTTAAAAAATTATTATAAAAATTTTTAATTTTTTGAAATACTTTAAATTTTTCAATATTATCTTTATCTTCAATAAAAAATAATAAGCATATTTTAAAATTATTATTAATTAATCACTCTAAAAATAAGTTTACCTCTTTATCTGAATCGCCAAAGGAATATCCAAACAGATATATAGTGTTATCCGATTCATTAGATAACATAATTCTTATTTTAATATCATTAATTATTTTTTTGGGATAATTCTGAATAAATAAATTTGGATTTTGATTTTTACTTAAAAAGCATAATTCTGAATCCTCAATATTTTCATTTCCCAAAATAAGTAATTGATAATACTTTTCAACTTTTATTGATCTAGTATTAATACTTTTAAAGTATTTTACTTTTCCTAAATACTTTAATCTTTTTTCTTCATTATCAACAGAATTTAAATCTATTAGACCATCAAAAGTCATTCAATCTCCTAAATTTATATAATTAAATGGATCTAATTCTTTTTTAGATTCTGTTAAATTTTTATTATAGTTTGAAAATAATATTCCTGGAATTATGTAATGAAGAAAGTAAACCTTAGTTGGCAATTTAATTTTATTATTAGGAATAAAATTTAAAAAATTTGTGTAATTTAATGAAACAATATAATCTTCTTCATTAATAAAAGAGCAAAATCTTTTTAGTTTACTTTCTATAACATCATAATTTCTTTTAATTTTTTTAGTAATTTCCTTAATATAAAATTCCTGCATTACAAAAGAAAAAACTAAATATCCATTTTTATTTTTCATAAAAAAGTTTTCTTTACTGCTTTTATAAAAAATATTATAATTTAATTTAAATTCTTTAAATTCCTTTTCCTTAATTTTTGTAAAAAAATAATAAATATTTTTTTCTAATAAATTTCATTCCAATTCATTATTTAAATCATTACTTTTATTTTCTTTACTTCAAAAATTTTCATAATTTTTTATAAAAAATCATAATTGTTCATTTTGTGTTTTAGTTAAATTATCATTGTGTTTTTTCAATCAATTAATAAAATCTGCAACGTTTGTTTTTTTACCTAATGCCAAATCAAAACCATTTCCTAATAAAAAAAATTCATTTCAGACCTCCTTATAAAAAAATTTTAATAATTTAATAATACTAAAAAAAACACCTTTAAAGGTGTTTAAAATTCTGCATTTTTACAACTTGGATAGTTTGAACAACCCATAAATTTCTTAGTTTTTTTGGTTTTTTTATCTGTATAACTTCTTTCAACCATATAACCTTTTTTACAAACTTTACATGATTTATTATTTGAGTAATCTGGTTGATTAAACTCAATAAAATCACAATTTGGATAGTTTGAACAACCTTTAAACTTTGTTCCTTTTTTGCTAACTCTCTCTAGAATATAGCCTATTTGGCATTTTGAGCACTTTAAACCATCAAAATTATAGTTAGTAGATAAATTATCTAATTTTAAATAAAAGTCTCTCAAGTATTGCTTATGATCAACTATTTTGTTATTAGCTATTAAATCTAAATCTTTTTCCATGTCTTTAGTAAAATCTAAATTTATAATACTTTTAAAGTTTTCTTCTAAAAAGTCATTAACTTTTAAACCTAATTCATTAACTATCATTGATTCAGCTTTTGATTTTTCTAATTCAACATAACCTCTTAAAACATTTACCTCTATTGCTGTTTTATAAGTACTAGGTCGACCAATTTCTAACTTTTGTAATTGTTCAATTAAACTAACTTCATTTAGTTTACTAGGAGCTTTATCATAATCTTCAATAATTTCTAGATTATTTACATTCAATTCATCATCTTTAAAGTAATTAAATTCAATATTTTTAGGTAATTCTAAACTTTTATCAATTTCATAATATCCTTTAACTATATATTGCTTTAAATTTGTATAAAAAATACTTCCATTATTTTCTAAAAAAACTTCTTTTTTAATACCGCTAGGTTTTTGGTAAATCGAATTTATAGTATTTTGTCATATTAATCAATATAAATTCTTTTCTTTATCGTTTATTTGCTCACTACAGTGTTTATCAATATCTTCAACAAGTCATTCAAAATGAGTTGGTGTAATTGCAGGATGTCCTTCTTGATCTGTTTCTTTAGTTTGGGTTTTAATTAGTTTACCTAATTTATCTTGGCCAAAGTAATTAATAATAAATTTAACTAACTTCTGTTCAGTTTCATGATCTAAATTATTAGAATCAGTTCTAATATAAGTAATTAAACCTTTCTCATATAAACTTTGAGCTAATTTGGTAGTTTCTTTAGTTTTTAACTTTAATTTAGATTTAGCAGCTTTTAATAAATCTGCAGTTGAAAATGGTTTAAAGTTATTTTCTTCAAATTCGCTCTCTTTTATATCTCTTATGATAAAACTACTAGTTAAACTATTTTTTAACTCTAAAATTTTTTGTTTATCATAAATTTTATTAATTACTAATTTGTTATTTTCATTATAAACGTAGTTTTTAAATATAATGTCTCTAACGGTTTCATCTTGTATATAAAAGTATTGTTTTTTATCAAAAGCTTCAATTTCTTTTTGTCTATTACACAATATTTTTAGCACTGCACTTTGTACTCTTCCTGCACTTGCAGCTCCAATAGTTTTTTGCAAAATTGGAGAAATTCTAAACCCAACCATTCTATCAAGTATTTGTCTTGTAATAGCAGAGTTTACATAACTTTGGTTTATTTCATTTAAGTTATTTAATTCTTTTTGAATACATTCTTTTGTAATAGCATTTAATCTCATTCTTTTAAAATTATTATTATATTTTTTTAATATTTCAAATAAATGAAAAGCAATTGCCTCTCCTTCTCTATCAGGGTCTGTTGCAATAATTATTTCTTGAACATTTTTAGCTTGTTCAATTAACTCATTTACAACTTGCTTTTTGTCATTTGAAATTTTATAAATTGGATTCATCTGTTTTAAATCAATTCCCATATTAAAGTCATTTTCATTTGAAAACTCTCTAACATGTCCAATTGAAGCTTTAACAATATAATTGTTATTTTTGTCAATTTCTTTTAAAAATTGACTTACTTTTTTAATTTTACCTGGTGATTCTAGGATTACTAATTTTCTCAATTTCAATACCTCTTTTCTTCTATTTTCCCCTGGGAAAATAGGTAAATAAAAAACTAGCAGTAACTAGTAACATATTAATTTAAACAAAAAAATAGAGTCCTAGCGCTGCTAGTGCTCTATTTACTACTATTATAATAACATGGATCTTACATTTCAAAATCAAGTGTATTATTTTTTTCTTGTTTTCTTGAGACTTCTTTTATTTTAGCTATATTAATCGTGTTCCTTAATTCTTTTAATTCTTTTTCATTAAGTTCCCTAAATTTGTTTATTTTTCTAATAATATATTTTTCTTTAACTTTTACATTATAATAGTTTCTTGCTCTTATAAACGTTCCGTCACTTCTTTGATATTCTCAATTTGTATTTTCATTATCTTTAGAAGATAACATTTGTACAAAATATTGATTATTATTGTGAGTTATATTGATTTTATAAATAAAACCAAATCTAGTTTCTTGACCTTTGCCGGTCTTCTTCTTGTCATTTTTTATAGGGCTATATAATACCACCCATTCACCAATTTTATATTTAGACAATTTCATCACCTTTCTTGTTTATAAAAAAAAGCACACAATGTGCTTTTCATCTTGTTTAAAGGGAACACCCTACCTATTATAAATAGGCCTAAACTCTCCTTAATTTAGGATGATTTAAGTTTATCATAAATAGTTAAAATTACAATCTTTTTATACTTTTTTAATAGAAATTCTACTCTAAAATCAATATAATTCAATATTTTTGCATTTAAACATTATTAAGTTAATTATGGTATGAATTTATTTTTATCATATCTTTTTCTTTTCTCATCTTGAATTTTTTTTATTTATATTGAAAATATTTGATTCAAAGCATTTAAAACATCATTGTAATTGTATTTGTCCATTAATGTAGAAAGTATTCAATATCTATTTCTGCTCAAAGTAGTTTTATTAATTCATTTATCTTTATTATCAATAATTTTCTTTTGTTGCCTAATTATTTTTAATGCATGATGAATTTCTTCATAATTATGATATTTTGAAATGTTTAAAAGTCATAAATAGTGCTCTTTATTTAAAAGTTTATAAGCCATTTTATTTACCCTCAATCAAATTTAAAATATTCTCTAATTCACCATAAGTTTTATATTTTATACTTAATTTTGATTTATCAATAACTACTTCTGCCTTTAAAATTTCACTAAATTTTTTTTCTAGATTTATAATTTCATCACTTCTAGAATTATCTTTTACTGTTAAATGTTTTTTTTCTAAATTATTTTTAGATATATTTTTTTCAACAACTTCTTTAACTAAAACTTTTTTTTCATCATTATTTAGAGTTTTATCTGTTGCTATTAATGCAGCTTTAGAAATTTCTAACTCTCCATTTTCAATATAGTTTTTAATTTCATTATCTAATTCGCTTAAATTAAGACCTGATAATGCTTTTGATATTCAACTAATAGATTTACCAATATTTTTACTAATATCATTTAAACTTAAACCTAATTCTTTCAACTCTTTAATTGAAACTGCTAAATCGTAAGTTGTCATTTCTTCTCTTTGAATATTTTCTATAATTGATGCTTGTCTAAAATCTTTTTCAGTTGCATTTCCTACTAAAACAAGACATTCAATAGTTTGATTCTTTAATAACTTAAATGCTTCTAATCTTCTTTGCCCTGCAATAAGTTTTATCTCATTCTTATCATTCACATTTACAATTATAGGTTGTAACAAACCAACTTTTTTTATGGAGTTTGCTAATTCTTCGATTTTTTCCTTATTTAAGTTTTTCCTTGGTTGAAACGGATTGGGAAGGATTCGTTCAATTTCAATTTTTTCAATTTTATTTATTGCCATTTATTTATCCTTTCTTTGGAGATTCTATTACATAATAAAATATGTTATCCTCTTTATCGTATTTTAACTCACCATTTTTATACTCTCATTTATTAATAATTCCATTTGGATTAATAACTTTCTTATGAATAAAATTTTGATCAATTACAGCATCTTCTTTAATAGATATATGTATTTGAAATTCTTCACCGTCTATTCTTAAAATAGAACCTTTTGGAATATCTATAATTTCATCTATTTCAATCTCTTCCACTTTTTCATTTTCTTTAGAAGCTTTTGTTTTTTTAACCACTTCCTCCATTTCACTTTCATTAGAATTATTGGTATCGATTTTTTGTTTGATTTTTTTACCAGTTTTGAATTTAAAAGCTGGTCATGTTACTTTTGTTTCTTTATTTTCACTAAATATTGACATATTTCATTTCCTTTCTATTTTCCCTGGGGAAAATTTTTAATTTTTTATAAAAAAAGTATTTTTTCATCGATTTTTTTATATTGTTTTAAACCTTCTAATCCTTTTAAAAAATGCATTGGTTTTGTAAATTGTTCATTTATCTCATTTCATTCATGACTAAATTTTGTAGAAAATATATAATTCATAAGATTATCTAACTCTTTTAACTCTTTTATTTTTTTAAAAGTATTTAAGTTTCCTAAACACAAAGATCCATCATCATAGAAATGAGGTAAACACATCGAGAAAAATTTAGTTTTTGCTTTTAATTCTCCGGTAAAAGCAAATAACCTAATATTTCAATTGTTAAAATCATTTTTTTTATTTAATCTAACTTCTGCGATCAATTGTGGTAAAAATATTGTTTTGTGAACATATTTACCTTTGCTATAAACAAGAATATCTCTAATGGAAGGTTCATAATAAAAGTAGTATAAGTCATAATATTCATTCGATTTTATAGTAATTAGTTTTTCAGAAAAACTAATTCTTCCAATTTTATCTACATTATTTTTTGTATTAATAAATAATCAATTTAAAAATTCATTAAATTTAATTCATCCAGATTTATTAACTCCACTCTTATTTTCTAATTCTACTTTGCAATAACCTCTATCGTTTTTTTTAAATTCCAACTTAAGTTTAGAAAAGGATTTCATAGTCATCAACCCTTTCAAAAATAATTTCTGTACAAGTTATCTCCTTTTCGGGCAAAGTTGAAATTCTTGTTTCTTTTTCAACTTGTTTCTTTAGTTGAATAAAACTATAGAATTCTTTTAAATTAAGTGTCAAAAAACTTGAATTTTGATCAAGTATTTCTTTAATTTTAATGACTCAATTCAAATCTAATTCATTTCACTCACAGATTTGTACTCTAAGTTTTTCATATAAATATCATGTTTTAGATATTTTTTTAATTGAATATATAAGCTTTAATATGTTAAAGTTATTTTCGTTTTTTTGAACAAACTCATTGTATTTACTTTTATCAGAACTTTTTTTCTCTTTAACAGGATTATTTTCTAAAAGTTTAATTTCTTTTATTTCTTTTAAATTTAGATTCATCTATAAGCTCCTTAATTTGTTTTCGTTTTTCTTCTAGTTCTTTTAAAAACAAAATATCTTGATTTTTATTTTTGTCAATTATTGGTAATATTTCAAAAAATAGTTCATTTTCTAAACTTAGGATTTTTATATTTTTTGAACTTTTAAAGTTTTCTAATAAATATTCTTTTTGGTATTTTGGAATTTTAGTTAAGTACTTTGTTATTACAAATACTCTATTTTTAGTATTTTTAAAAATAAAGTTAGGTTCTGATGCATTTTGGTTTATATTAAGTAAAATTGTTTCATATAAATCAAATTTATCATAGTTAGAAATAAGTACTTCATTATAAACTACAATATTGTTTATTAACTTATCTCTTTGTCATGCTAATAAATAAATTTTGTTTATAATATTTTTTTTCAAAAAATATAGTCTATCAATATTACATTCTTTAATAATTTTTAAATTACTAAAGAATATACTAATTTGGTGTATGTCCATTTTTATTATTTCCTTTAATTTTTTCTAATTTAGAGTTGAACTCTCAAAACTTAATATGATATTTCTCTTTTATAAAGATATCAATATTTGATAAAACTTTTAAAATTAAATTACTAGCTTGATCGTTTGTTGCAAATTGTTGAACAACGCCATCATTTATTAACTCTTCGCAACTCTCTTCTGTAACTTTTAATTCAGTATCTTTTTCAATTTTCAAATTGTAAATATTACTTCTAAATTCGTTAACAATAATGTCACCATTTACATCTTCATTTGCTGAATCTATATAAACTATATCTGAATTTTTTGAATAACCAAATCAACTAAAATCTTTTTCTGTCAGTCAGGTTTTAAACATGTTTGTAGATTTTTCAATAAATATTCTAGTTTTATGGTTATCGACACAACTTATTATTATTACTTTATTAAAAGAATTATTAAAAGATTTAATTATTTTAAATAAAGAATTCTCTTTATTTAAAAATTTATTAATAGAATAACAATTTTTAAATCTACTTATACTATTTATTTTTTTAGCTAAACTTTCAGCTTTATAATTATAAACATCATGATTTTGAAAAGGTTGGCGAATCACATTTTTATACTCTACCTTATCTCCATCAATTAAAATTAAATTATCATTATTTCTCAAAAACTTGGCTAGTTTTCCAGCAAGAAGTCCTCCAGTTCCTCCAACTCCAATTAAAAATATTATTTTACTCATTTTTTTTGTAAGGACAATTACAAATCCACATACTCAAATGTTTTATTTTCAATTTTGTTGGAGTGCCTTTTGTCAACGCCTTCAAATTCTATAGTTAAATTTATTATTCCTTGTATTCTTGAAAATAATCTTTCAATTGTCATCGAATCATTAATTACTTTCGAATATTTATTTTTAAGCTGTTCAATACTATAATTTGAAGTAATAATTGTAGTCGTATTTTTTTCTTGTTTTTTAATAAACTCAAATCTTGATTCAAATAAATTTAATATATAAGGTAATGTAGAATTGTGTGTAAATTCGCTTCCAAAATCGTCAATCAATAATATATTAGCGGAAGTATCAATTTTTGTTGCTGTAGAAAATTCAAGTTCTTTTATCCATGATTTTTGAATATCTCTTATTCAATCATTTGAGTTAAAAAACATTAATTTATATTTAGGAATTTTATATCCTTGTATTTCAACTTTTTCATTTAATAATTTTTGACAAATTTTTTTTAAAAAAGTGGTTTTACCAACCCCCGGTTTTCCGTATATAAAAATGCCAGTATTTTTAAATTTATTATTTTTTAAATTTTTATTGATTAAATAATCAAGTTTTTCATACTCAAGATCATGGTCTATATTCAATTTAGTTTTAATCATATAATTTTTCTCCAATAAAATTACTTACAAAATCACGATATTTTTGAGAATTTTTGTCATTTAATTCTTCAAAGAATTGAGCTAATGTTTCTCCCGAAACTTGATTAACTTGTTTTTCGGATAAAGAGTATATTATTTCTTGATAATAATGAATTTCATTTGTTTTATAATTTCGAAGATTTATTTCAATACCAAATCAGTTTTTGTATTTACTTGATAAATAATAATTTTTATAAATTCAAATTAATCCATTTGTATTTCAAGGACTCTGAATTGCAAAAGCTGTTTTATTAATATTTCATCCTTTAAATCAATGGTTTAGCAACCATATTTTTTTATTTTTAACCCCCATAGATGTCCTTTCTATTTTCCCCGGGGAAAATTTTTTATTTTCTTTTTTTATAATCGTTTGATTATAATCAAAGATTATTAATTATTTAATGTTAATTTATAAGTTTTAATTTATTTGATATATTTTTAAATGATTTTTTATAAATAATTCTTGAGTATAATCTGTGATTATAATCGTTCATTTTTTCAAAATTTTCATTTAAGCAATACAAAAAATTAAATTGCATATATTTTTATTTAGCAATTGTTGATTTATTTTAAGTTAGTCATGACTTTTTTTTTTTTTTTTTAGTAAGATAGCGCACAGCATATTTAATTTATGTTTGTTTTAGTATTTGCATATTTGCTCGTTCAATCACCTTATTTCTTTTTTAATCAAAATAAAAACTGCTTTTACAGCAGTTTTAAATATTTACTTGATCTATTTCTTACCCCCTTATTTTTTCCCTCGCCCGTGTATAAGGCTACTTATAATAAATTACTATAAAGTTTTTTAAGTTAATAAATTTATTTTTATATCCATCAATGCGATGTTTTTTCTTCTTATTGATTATCACATACAAGAAAAGTTAGATAAAACTGCTAAACGAGAAAAGTTAACTTCTTTAAATAATAATCATTTAACAACTAAATTATGATTTCATATAAAGCAAACTAATAAATAATCTTTTATTTATTAAAGTATTTTAAAATATATAATATAAATAAAACTGATTGTCTTTTAAAAAATAGTTTTAGTTCTTAAAAATAGAATTAAACATAAAAAATATTAAGTTTTTTTATTGAGCTAACAAAAATAGTTTTAAAAAAACTATTTTTGTTTTATTTATAATTGAAAGTGTTTTTTCCAAGAATGTTAATATTCTAGCAAATAAATAATAAATTATTTTTTTCTATATAATATTTTATATGGAGAAAAAAAATGACAAAAGAATTATTAAAAAAAATTATTATCTCAGAGAATATTAAATATATAAAATTACAATTTACTGATATGTTGGGGTTTCTTAAAAGTATTGAAATTCCTGCTGAGAAAATTGATAAAGCATTAGACAATGAAATAATATTTGATGGATCTTCGATAACAGGATTTTCTAAAATAAATGATGCAGATATGTATCTTTATCCCGATTTGAATACTTGATTAATTTTGGAGATGGAATCTAAAAAAGAATATAAAGTAGGAAGACTATTATGTGATGTTTACACTTCAAATAAAACACATTTTGAAAGTGATCCAAGAAGTATTTTAAAAAATTGCATACAAAAAATGAGAGATTTAAAAATAGGAAATATTTTAATGTGGGTTTAGAACCAGAGTTTTTTTTATTCAAACTTGACGAAAATAATACTCCAATTTTAGAACATACAGATGATAGCGGGTATTTTGGTACGCCTTCAATTGATACATCTTCTTTAGTCAGAAGAGAAATAATGTACGAACTACAAAAGTTAGGATTTAATATGGAAGTCTCTCACCATGAAGTTTCAAGATCTCAACACGAAGTTAATTTTGAATATTCAAATGCCTTGGAAACATGTGATAAATTACAAACTTTCAAAGTACTTGTAAAAGCTGTTGCAAAAAAATATAATATGCATGCAAATTTTATGCCTAAGCCTCTAAAAGGTATGAATGGTAATGGGATGCACGTAAATTGCTCCATTGCTGATAAAAATAATAACAATTTATTTTATGATTCATCTAAGGAAAACGGTTTAAGTGAGTTGGCTATACATTTTATAAACGGTGTATTAAAACATGCAAAAGATATATCTTTATCAACAAACTCTACAATAAATTCATTTAAACGATTGGTTCCTGGATATGAAGCTCCATGTTATATAGCATGAAGTGATTCCAATAGGTCAACAATGATAAGAATACCAGCCGCCAATGATAAAGCAAAAAGAGTTGAGGTGCGTTCGGTAGATTCAACTTCCAATCCATATCTAGCTTTAAGCGCAATACTTATGGCCGGAATAGATGGTATATTAACAAAAGAAACTACTCACCAATCAATCAAGAAAAACTTGTTTAGCCTTTCAGAAGAAGAAAGAAAAAATTTAAGTATAGAAAATTTGCCTACAGATTTAAAAGAAGCACTTAATTTTTTTATAAACTCGGACTTAATTAAAAAAGTTTTTGGAAATGATATTATTGATAAATTCATAACTATCAAAGAAAAAGAATGAAAAGATTACGTTTCAGAAATAACAGACTGGGAAATTAAAAAGTATTTTAACTACTATTAAAAAATGCTAATCATTTTATTGATTAGCATTTTTTAATATTTTGATTTAAATATTTTTTAAAATTGTTTTTTAAATAAATTTATTAAAGTTAGATATATATCATCTAAATCATAACCCAGAATACCCGCATCATTTTTTATAAGATCATAACCACAATCTTTAGCCATTTTGTAAATTTGGTCACAAGTAACTTTCTTATTTTTGTCTTTACCATAAATGATTTCTAATGTATCATAATTATCTAAATAATCAATAGCAAGTCAAGAAACAACAGTGCTATAAAAAAGCTCTTTACCTTTTTTTGATAATTTATTAAAGTTTCTATAAAGAATTTCAAATAAGTGAGTAGAATCAAACTTTGTATCAAAATTCAAAAACTCCTCATTTATAATTTTATATTCGTTTGATATTTTATCTGTTCTTTTTATTATTCGAAAAGTTTCTAGTACATCTAAGTATTGTCTAATTGCTGAAAGACTAACTATTCGCATTTTCTTATCGGTTGGTGTAATTTTAATTCCATTACATACTAGACTATATTGATTGTCTATATACTTTTCTACTTTTATGAAAGGTATGCGTTTACTTGATTCTATAGATGTAAAATTCAAATAAGTCTTATCTATAATTGTTGTTATCTTAGTTTTGACGTTTCAAAATTTATAATCCTCTTTATCTTTAAATAAGTTAAGAATTCTTTGTACTTTATTCAATTTCATAAATATCATTAACCAATATCTTAGCTAACTTTGCACTTCGATCATCTATCATTTTAAAATCAAAGTGGTCAATATCAACTAAGCTTTCGTTTTTATTTGTGAAAGGTATTTTAGCTAACCTCGAATCACTTGCAATATAATTATTAACTTTTATTTTAAAGGGAGAGTTACTTAATTCTGAATTATTTTTAGAATCCAACAACAAAAGATTACCAATTCTATTTAAAAATGCAGCGTGCTTATCTTTTAATTCTTGTCTGTTAAGGTTTTCTTTTTCGTTTAACATTTCTCACCACTCCTGATTTGGAGTTTTAGGCATGATATGTTCTACTGTAGATACTTTGAATATAACTTCTTGACAAGCTTTTGTACTTAAATTTAATCAGTAATTTTCTAATCTTTTTAAAAATATTACTTTCATGTAATTATTTTGTACATCCCTATTTTTTAATGAATCGATCGCAACTTCTTTTGAAGGCAATTTATTTTCCAACGGTATTAGTAGATGTTCATTTTCTTTAGTTATTTTTGTTTTTCCTGCAAATCATTCTTGTAAATGTTGAGGTAAATCTTGTTTGAAGTTAGAATAATTTTCAAAAAGTTTTAAATATCTTACCAATTTTATCATAACAGCGCCTTTTAATGATTGACCTGTACCTTTAACTTGCAATAACATAATAAATCATCTTTCTATTTGGAACAAACATTTTTCAAGAAGTTGCTCATTAAATAGATGTAATTTTCGTTCAGCAGAGCTTCAAGAGTTGTCAGAAAAAACATCAAATAAATAGAATAAACATATTGAGAAGTCTTTTTCGTCTATGTTGGAAAGAGTTATTCTAAACTTATAAAACTCACTTGTAATATTTTCATAATCTTTAACTAATTTTACATTTTTATAAATATAAAAATAACGACCTATCTCACTGCAAATAGAGGCGTACTTATCAAAAGTAATATTTTTTTCATTGTAAAACTTTTTAAAAGCTTTTAATAAACTTTTTTTATTTTGTTTTAGATCAATGTTTGTTGTACCTTTAAGCGCAATCTTATAAGTCAAAAAGTTGTAAAAGAAAGCCTCATATTTTTTATTTTGTTCATCTTCTTTACCTTTAAACTTGGGAACTAAGCTCAAGTTAAAATATTTGTTGTACTCATCTACAACTCTTTTTGAATTTTCCTTAAATAACTTTTGATCGACCATATTATAAATATAATTTTTCAACATATCAAAAGTATCTAAATCTTTTCCTTTCGAGTTAAGATTCTCGAATACTTCCATTTCGTTTATATCATCATCATTAAACCTTATACAAGAGACAATAAAATTATTTGCATAATAATTATATATATCCAAATTTTTTTCTATGGTATAGTTTTTAAACACACTGTAAAAATACTCATAATTTGTTATAACTTGACTTCGTGTGAGTAGCTTCAAATCATTTTTAAACTTGGATGCAATATTATATCCTGTAAGAACCTTATATAAACTGTATATATTATTTTCTGATGTAGAAGTACTATTCTCATATTTAATTTTTATTAAGGCATCTGAATGTAAATCATTTATTTTGTAATCAAATAAGTCTGTTAACTCTGTTGGAATGGATTCAGAAAAATCATCCAGTTCTTTTTGTTTATCTTTAATAACATCAAATATAGCTTTAAAAAGTATTAATGAGGTTGTTACACGTTGTTGACCATCCATTAATCTTACTTCTTTTGTAAAGTTACCAACTTGGCTAGGAAACATTCTACATGCCATTGTTCCAAAATATATTTGTTCGTTCGAATCTTTTTTATCAAATAACTGCTCAATTAACTCTTCACACTCTTCGGTAGTTCATCGGTAGTCCCGTTGATAAGTAGGTATGAAAAAACGGATCTTGTTATTTAAAACAAAATCTCCAATAGATAATTTCTCTGTCATTATTTGATTATTCTCATAATCAAAATCTTTTTTGTCTTTTAAATTCTTCGCCAGTTTGCAAGTATTATAATAAATATCATCATCACAATCCGGCAAGTTTATTTTTGTGTCTTCAAAACTATAAATAATAAAATGTAAAATTTTACGTAAAGTTAAAATGAAATTTACCTTTGAGGTAAATGATAGTTGATATTCAACATAAGATAAATCATTATGATGCACACCTTCACTTCTTATAGAGTTTAATCATTTGAAAGACGCTAAAATATTTGACGGTAAGGCATCACTTTTTTTGAGTTTATAAAATAAGTTAAAATTATTTATTAACTCTCCTAATGTTTTTTTTATTCTTTCTTCTTCATTCATCACTTGTTTTAAAAGTTTTTCTAACAACTTAGCTGAATCTACTTGTAAAGTATATTTGTCATCACTTAAA
This sequence comes from Spiroplasma endosymbiont of Megachile willughbiella, assembly GCF_964273395.1. Taxonomy (NCBI): domain Bacteria; kingdom Bacillati; phylum Mycoplasmatota; class Mollicutes; order Entomoplasmatales; family Spiroplasmataceae; genus Spiroplasma; species Spiroplasma endosymbiont of Megachile willughbiella. The sequence continues at coordinate 805,263 of NZ_OZ187005.1, forward strand.
AGACTATCTTCTATAATAGATATTTTTTCATAAACTCATTTGTATTTATGATAGTCTTTCAAAAATTCAAAGTTTTTACTAATCATTTTTAGAATCTCCTCTTTTTTTAATTATTTTGTTAAAAATTGCTACTAAGACATTCACAACTATGGAATTTCCAGCCTGCCTATACAGAACTTCTTTTTTTAAAAAATCATTTTGAAAAATTTTATCTACATCAGCTTCGTGAAAACCCATAAGCAGGTACGCCTCTCTTGGTGTTATAAATCTATACCGCGCTTTTTTTCCTCCACCTAATTTTGTACTTTTCAGATCTATGTTTCCTGCATTAGGGTGCCGGTCTTGTTTAGTTGTTATTGTGCTACAATGAGTTAAATAATATTTATTATCAACTTCATAATATTTATACTTAGCTTGTTGCTCGCGAGAGTTTTTTTTTGTTTTTCTAAGTGTAAATAATAATCTATTGTCATCATACATGCGTTTTCTACTAACGGTCCTGTTTGGTATTGCTTTTAGAGCTTCATTTTTATCATTAACATTATCGTAATCAATATGTAAAAGTTCATTTAACTTACGTGAAATATTAATCTCACTTGATATATCTTTTGGTTTATTTTTTTCCGTTATGTATCCATTTTTTTTAAATGTATCATGAAAAACACCATCATCGGCATCCCTTACACTTAGAGCATAAACTCTTTCCCGAGATTGGGGGACACCATACTCTAAGGAATTTAAAACGTAAGTTTGTGTTTTATATCCAAGACTAGATAAAAACTGAAGTCATTCTTCATAATCTTTTCTATGTCTTTTAGAAATCATATTTTTTACATTTTCTAGTAATAAATATTTTGGTAGTTTTTTTATATCATCAAGTTCAATTAATAATCTTTCTATTTCTCACAATAATCCACTTCGTGTATTTGAACCCTTGGCCATACCTTGGTTAAATCCGTGGAAACTACCAGCAACACTAAGATCTTGACACGGAAAGGAATAAGTTAACATTTGAAATTCATTGATGTTCTTTATCAAATCTTCGCCTTTAATTTTTGTAATGCTTCCTTGATTTTTAGAATTAACAATAGAACTATAAAGAAGTTCTTTTACATTTCTTTGTAACCCAATAACGTTTTTTGGTGACATAGGTTTTTTAGAATCCCTTGAGTGTTCAAACTTCAGAAGAAACTCATCTAATTCATCTTCACTCAAATTCTTAGCTATATTTTTATTGTTATGATGAATTGCGTTATAACTAATGTTTGCTCAAATATCTCATTCACTAGTTCCAGCAATTTCAAATTGATAATCATCTTTTAAATATTCTTTTAAAATGGAGATGGCTTTGTGTTGTGCGCCAATTCCTGCAAATGTTTCAAATACTCTTATTTTATTCATAAAAAAAATTACTCTATCTAGAAAGAGATTGCGATCTCTTATGAGAGTAATTATAGTTTTTTTTTTTTTTTTGCAAGAGGTTAGCAATTGAAATTGCTTTTTTTATTTAATTTCCAAAGTATATTGAACTTTATTTATTAGTTTTCCATCTTTTAATATTTGTACTTGCTTACTGTTATGGACTTTATCAACTATACCTACTAATTGCTTTAAGTCTTCTTTTAATTCTGCCAAATCTTTTGATTGATATATAACAAAGGTTTTAAAATTTTTTGTATTTTCCATCTCTAACTGATTTTTTTGTTTCATATTTTCATTTGTGGTTCAACCGTTTGGTGACTCCCAATATAAAAATTTATTTTTATAGTCGTAGCTATTTCTATGTCCATCTTTAGTTAATGCTGTCTCAGAACTACAATCAATTAGCAACTCGTTGTTAAGACATCTTACAATACCTTTATTTTGTGTATCAGATGTAAAAGATTGCATATTAACCATTTTTCCTAGCAATGCTTTTGCTTGATTAACATTTAAATATATATTTTTGAATGATTCAATACTTTCATCGACAATGTTGTTTAATAAACTTTTATCATTTTTTAGCTTATATTTTATTAAATATGTAAGCTCTTTTATAAAAGCCTTATTATCATCTTCAAAAATACTTTCTAAAGATTTTTGAACATCGTTATAAAGAGGATTAGATTTGTTTATGCTATAAAAATAACTGTTTAAAAATAGAAAGTTTATTCTACTATTTGAAACAAACTTTTTATTTTCAAGAATGTAATAAAAACCTTCCAAGACTTCTCTTAAATTTATATAAGAGAACTTTTTGAATATTGTTAGACGGTTACGATTTTCTTTAAAGAAAGATCTCATTTTGTAAAAGCTTATTATATTGATACCATAATCATTAAAGAACGACTCGTAGTCTTCGAAAATTCCAGTAACATAACTTTCCATAATCTCATGATATAGATTATTGGACTCAAATGTTTTTAACTTTGAGATCAAGTCTTGCTTAATATATTCGTCCATTATAATTCTTGTGTTTCCTGGTAAGTAAGTATCTATATAATTAAATTTCTTAACAATTTCTTGTAAGTTTAAATTTTTAGTAAGTACTTGTATAGGAATCAATGGGTTAAATCTCTTGTTTACCTTCATATCAATATTATTAACAAAGTCATAAACTCTAAGTTTTTTATCCAAATGTTTTCTCAAACCCCTACCTAGTTGTTGTAAGTATAAAATTTTTGATGTTGTTGGTCTTAGAAAAAATACACAATTCACTTCTGGAACATCAAAACCTTCATTCAACATATCTCTAACACACAAATAATTTACTCTTCCTTCTCTAAAATCGGATATAACTTCTTTTGGAGGTTTTTTCATTTTCTTACTTTCAGAAACCAGTAGCGCACTTTTTTCTCCATGTTCTTTCAAATATATGTCTAAAGTTTCCGCTTGCTCAACACTTTCACAAAACATTATGGCTCTAATATGAGAATTATTTTGACCAAGATGCTCCATGATTGTTTTGTAAATAAAATCATTTCTTTTATTAGAACTTAAGGTTTTTAAGTATTCACCTTCACGTTTTAAAATATCAAATCCACTAAGATCAATAGAATTATCTTTGATGAAATAATAATCTACATCACAAAGAAAATCTTTTTCTAATGAATCATATAATCTGATATCTACCAAGGGTTCATCTCCAAAGTATTTCAATACATTTATACCATCAGTTCTTTCAGGTGTTGCTGTAAGACCAAATACGAAATTATCTTCTTTCACTACAGCATTGTAGATATTTAAGAAAGTTGTTGCCTCTAAGTGATGAGCTTCGTCAAATACAACGACATCGAAATAAGTATCTTTGAATTGTTCTATTTTATTATTACCTGTATAGTTAGTAGTAAATATTACTTTTTCTTTCTTGATATTCAAATTAGGATTAATGACATCGTATAAATCAACACCAAAGTCGTCTATGTTTAATATATTACGGAAGGTTTCTTTTGCTTGTTTCAATATTTCTGTTGATGGTGCTATATATAATAAGGACGGTTCATTGTTTTTGAATCACTTTTGCAAAATTCCATAAATAAAAGCTAAGGTTGCTGTTTTACCTGTTCCTGTCGCCATAATTAATAAGTGTTTTTTTATACCACTTAATAGCCTTTTCTCAAAATTAACAAGAATTTCTTTTTGATAATCATATGGTTTATAGTCTTTTTGAAGTTTATTCACTCTATCTAAATATTCAATAGGTAAATTATCGTACATTAAGTTTTTTATGGTAGCTATTTTTTCTTTCTCTAAAATATCAATAAATAAATTATCTTCAAATAAGTTGTCGAAGTCATTTATTGCTTGTTTAATAATTTCTTTTTCTCTAAATTCACTAATCTTAACACTATATTCTTTACCTGTTACAAAACCTGTTTTGGTAAAGTTGCTACTTCCAATGTAAAGAGAAGAAAATCCACTATCTCTTTCAAATAAATATGACTTGATGTGTAATCTATTTACATTTTCGCTAAAAAGATTTTCTATTTTCACTCTAATACGACTAGGATAATCTTCCACTAATTTTTGCAAGCCTTCAATATCCAAAAAATTAGATTCTCCGTTGTAAGTAGTTGTAATAATTTTTATCATAACGCTTTCATCAGTTTCTTTAATTATTTCTCTTAGTTCTGTTACACTTCATTTTGTTAGGAAAGGACAAATAATTTTAATTCTATCGCAAGAAAAAAACTCTTGATGCATTTCTTTATCAAGATTTCTCGTTATTATTTTATTTTGACTTAAATTATGAATATAAAATTTTTTTTCAAGATTCTTTCTGTTAGCAACTAATTCAGACAATTTATCATTTTTTAAAAAATTATTCAAATAATTTATTTTATCTGCTTTCTCCTGAAATTGTTTTAATTTTTCTTTAAGAAAACGTGAGAACTGATTAATTAATCATTCATCATCTACATCCTCTAATATATCAAGTTCGTCTTCCTTAAAAGCATCTGCTTCTAATCTTGTTAATAAAAGTTCATAAATTCCATTGTTAAAATTACTCATTTTGATTAACCTCATTTTCAGTTTAACAGAATTTTTACTTATTTTTTACCTATGATTGTGATTGTTTTGAGATTGAGAATTCTTTTATTATTATAATTTTTGATTATCTCAATATCTGTAAAGCCTATATTACTTAGCATTTCTTCAAATTCTTTAACACCATATCATCGTAATTTCATTAATTGTGTTTCACAAAGATTTTGGTCAACATAGTATTTAATTTCGTTGATTGTATACTGTTCATATCAATTGATCTCTTTAGAGTAATTCTCTACAACCACATGATCATTATTTAATTTATGTTCCATCGAATGTTTAGTACCTGCTTTAAAGTCTATTGGGAAAATTAAATCTATTGCCAAAGCACCACCCGATTTAAGGCTATTGTAAAAGTTTGTCAAGACTATATTTGCCTTTTCTCTATTTTCTAACAAACAAAAACTAGCATTCGGCATAATAATAAATTCAAAAAAATTGTTCTCGACATAATTTTCCAGGGTTGTATGAATAATACTAGCATTTAAACCCGCCATATTCATATTTTGTTTACAGATTTCAATCATTTCCAAAGACTTATCTACTCCAATAACATTGAGTTTGTATCTTAATAACGGTATTAAAAGTCTTCCATTGCCAACACCCGCTTCTAATATATAACCTTCTACTGGCAACAATAAATTTTTATAGAACTCCAAATCACCATCAACACTAGTTCCAGGTGGTTTAGTTTCATTATAAAGAATACAACTGTATTTAGAATATTTATTTTCCATTATTTATCTCCAATTTAATAATTATACAATAAACAAATTTTATAAATATTTTAAATAGATTGATGTTAAAAAAAACTTACCTTACGGTAAGTTTAGATTAAATTTATATCTTTCAAATAAACAATCATTCTAGAACTTATTTCTTGACTGGCAATATCAAGAATTTCTTTGAACTGCTGTTCATTTGTTTTGTTAGTGAATTTATCACTAACTATTTTAAACGAAAAAATGGGTTTTTTAAACAAGTAGGCGGCCTGGCAAAGAGCAGCGTACTCCATATCTACAACATCAATTTGGTCTTTTATAGGAACTATAAATAATTCTTTTTTTTCAAGGCTGTTAATGAATATGTCACTAGATGCAATATTACATATTTTTATATCTTTATTTGTTTTAAGAAATTGGTCTATCAGATTTAAATCTGAGGAAAAGAATTTTGGCATTTGAGGAATTTGACCGTAATTATATCCAAACCCAGTAGCATTGGCAGTGCTAAAGTAAGTTTTCTTGATAACTAGACATTCTAATGACTTATATTCATCGTTAACAGATCCAACAAGCCCACAATTGATGTAAAAATTTATTTTATAATTAGTTTCTAAAAATGTTAGACAACTAGAGGCATTTACTAAACCAATACCACTAATTGCAATCAAAATATTATCCTTTTGAAAGACTTTAAAGGGCCAACTTGATATTTGTTTTGCTGCACAATCGTTTAATAACGATTGTGCTTCTTCTTTCATTGCAAAAATTATACAAACATTCATTATTTAACACCTTTTACTCAATATGTATAAGCTTCTTTTAACCTAGTCCCGATGGAATCCATCCCATGCTTTGAAACAGCGACTTCAAATTGATTTTTCAACAACTCTATAAATCCCGTTTTCAAGTCAGAATAAACTAATGCGCGATATTTATCGACGTCCTTATATTTTCTTTCCGAAGAGATTTTATCAGCACAAAATACTATCATATCCAAGGTTGACATTTTTTTATCACCAACCGTATGTTTAAATATTGCGCTAAATATATCTTCGTCATCCATAAGTCAATCGTTTTTAATATGGATTGCACCAGCAAATGAGTGTCATACAGGTTTAGGTTCGTTTAGCAAAGTTTTATCAAAAGAACTTAATGCATTTATCATTGCTTCATCACTTCATTGTTTTGCAATATCATGAAGTGTACCCGCAATCAAAGCCTTGTTCAAATCATAGTTGTTCAAGTTAGCTAACATTAAAGCTTCTCTTCCAACATTTAATGAGTGAAAATATCTTTCTTCATCAACTTTAGATTCAAGTCTTTCATACAAATACATTAATTTTGAATTGACATAATCATTCACTTCTTTAATTTGTAAATGTAAATCTTCTAAATTTCTAATTTTTGTGGAACTAAGAAAATTATTTTCAAATTCGAAAGTTTCAATATCATATTTTTTGATAACATCTTTGTTAAAAGTTTTATTTCTTAAAAAAACTTTAAAATCTATCTCTTTAATCAATTTTTCAAAATGATCTCATTTTTCAAAATTATCCAATTGGTCAGAACCCATTATAAATGAAAATTTATAATCAGGAAACTCCTTTTTGTAATAACGTACCGTATCATATGTATAACTTTTTGTAGATTTTCTAATTTCAAAAGTTTTAATTTGTACAAAGTCAAGACTCTTGGTAGCTAATTTAAGCATCTCAAGTCTTTGTTTTACACTTGAACTAGACAAAACCTTAAAAGGGTTTACATATGCAGGTATAATTCAAACTTCATCAAATCCTAAATACGAGTGACAAGTTTTTACAATATTGACATGATCAGTATGAACTGGGTCAAAACTTCCACCGAATAAAGCTATTTTTTTCATTCTTATTAATCTTCTAATAAAGTTGAAAGATACAATCCAACCCCATTATCTTCAATAGATTTTAAGATAGTTTTAGCTGTATTTTTAAGTGCAGGGACAGCATTGTCGACAGCGCACCCAAACTTGGATTGCTTTGTCATTTCAATATCGTTGTTATTATCTCCAATTGTATGGATCAGCTCAACATCAACCCCAACTAAATCTGCTCATTTCTTTAAACCAGTTGCCTTATTGATATTCGAATTCATCGCATCAATAAGTATTCTATTATTCATTAAAGTTATGGGGTGATTTAAACCAAGGTTTGATAATAGATTCTTAGTATTTTCCACTATTTTTCCATTTCCTTCCTGAGGAAACGAGAACAAAAATTTAACAGGTTTATGGATATTTTTCATGACTGCTTCTTTCATGTCTTCAAGACTATCAATAAAAACAATTTTTGGCTTCATATCATTGTCGATATCTGCATAAGCTTTTTTAAAATAATTATCTCTTTCAGAGAATGTCAAGGCAATCATAGCAGATGAAGTATAGAAAGCTAAGTCAAGTTGATTTTCAATAGAGAAATCTATTAATTTAACACTTATCTCGGTATTTATTACATCTTCAAATATAACATTGCCAGTTATGGGGTCTGTTATTACTGCACCATTGCAACCAATTACTGGTAACTTGACCTCTAATTCTTTAGCATACATTTTAGTTGTTTCAAACGATCTTCCAGTTACAATAAAGAACCTAGAACCGCTATTTTGCTGATAATTTAATATATCATTTATTGTAGATTCTAAGATCTTGAAATCTTCATTTCTAACAATTGTACCGTCTAGGTCACAAGCTATAAAAGGCATCGCCATAATAAATATCTCTCCTGTAATTTTTTGATTTCTAAACTTATTTTAGCATTAAATAAAGTTTGTCCTTATACTATATTTAAAAAATATTTTAAGTTTTTTGCATTGAAAATAAATTTCATTTGTTTTATGGTATAGAAAAATCAATAACTTTTTAAAAAAAAGTGAAAAATTATTGCAACTCATTAAAATATTTGTTATTCTTATTTTGTCAATTTAGACAACTTATGGATAAACAACTGTTAATGACAAGCTCTTTCGCATCACTTTCGAGCCTCATTATAAGGTTGTTGATAGTTTTATTTATAACATCCTTTCTTTCGACTTGACTTATAATCGCTTTCCATAAGTTTACGAGTTATTATAAGTCTTATTCATTACTCATTCATATTTTTTAATTATTAACAAATCAACTATATATAAATGTATGTACTACATTTTACATAATAAAAAAAGACGCTTCGAACGTCTTTTTTTGTTTCTAAATATTATTATCAGGGTTGTTTTCATTGTTTTTAACATTATCATTTCAATAATTAACAAACGCTTGATATATTGATTTAGATTTATAGATATTAAGTCATACTTCAAGTTTTGTAGATGATAAATCGTATAAGTCATTATACCATCATTGTGAATAATCTAATGTATCGACTTTTTTACCATAGGTATCCAATGTGCCAACCATAAGTCTAAGATCAAATGGTTGTAAATTCTCTAGTCCAGCCTCATGTATAAAATCTCTTGAGTCAGAGTTACCGTTTTTATCAACGTCTACAATGTGGAATGGCAATTCATTTCCACTCTTATTAGAGATAAGTTCTGCAAATGCTTCATCATCATTAGATTTTCCATTTATAAAACTTGACGGATTTGAATGGTTAGTTAATTCACCAAAAACAAGATTACTAGCTGATATTTTATAATTGGTAATATTCTCATGTGTTTTCGAACTTGTATCGAAAATCTGTATTAATCTTTCTTTTGATGTTTTATTTATAACACCCAAAAGATTCCTAATTCTTCAATCAGAATCATCAGCATTATCACCTAACCATTGTTTTAAGTAACCTGCATCTTTAAACCATGATGGATTTTTTACATTATTATCATCAACTTCGCTTAAATTAAATGGTTCAATAACAGTCGCTTCACTATCTTTATAATCGTCTATTAATGTTTGATTATTCACGTTGCTTTTTTTATTAAACGTTTTTAGTAATGTTTCAAATCTTGGTTTAGTAAATACATTTTTAAACCCAAGATCAGAAATAAATTCATCTTTAAATGGAGTTTTATTTTCGTCTGACAAATAAGTGAAGTCTGGTCGATCACTTTCTGCAATTGGTTTATTGTAATATATTACTTTAAATTGATAACTACCATTTAAACCAAAATCTTCGTAATTTTCTGGTTTAAGTAGCGGAATATCATTGCCATTATTGAATGAATTACTTGAGAAATCATAGTTTCTTTTATACATTTCTATTGTTATATTTTTTTCAGCAAAATCAACTTCTGTCTTAGAAACATCATTGTCATTTTTACTAAATTTAATAATTTTAAGTAGATTTTCATATACAGTATTTGCTTCAGATTCAGAAAGACCACCATTCTTAGAAAAGTCAGTAGATAAATCTTTATCTTTTTTACTGATGAAGTCCTCGATTATATTATTAATAGTATTATAGTCATCAGAATTGATATACTCTGAATCACGCACTCTTTTTGCCTTTGTTATTATCGAATTTCAATACATTGTAATTAATGAGTTAGAATATACCAACTGTTCTTCCTTAAAGTCTCGTTTCCTTCTTAATAAAAGTTCTTTAAATAAGACAGCATAAATTTGATTTTTTATTCTTATTTGAATGTGATCTGAATTCATATTATCGCTTATAAATATTGGGTCATCTAATAAGTATTTTTCGATTGCTTCTTTTATCTTATCTTTAGCATTTTTAAGCGATTCATTAACGATATCACCTTGTAATATGGAGTTGTTTACAAAATCAGTTGCAGATGGAGTATAAATCAGCGAACCACTAGGGAGTGTAGTTCTATTCGGATCATAAATGTCTGTCAAATTTATAAGTTCAGATGAGTTAACAAATCCTTGATATATAAAACCACGTTTTTTTGTTTGATCACTTGTAGATGATGCAATTGGTAAAAATGCACTAGATCCATCAATTTTGTTATTTTCGTCTGGTCAAACTGCATCAGGATTAGAATTTTTGAGATTTACTGTTCCGTCATCATTAACTCCTACTTTTTGGTTGATGTTTATACGAGCATATACAGGATTATTTATTCCTACTCAACCTGTTAAGTCTTCATTCAAAAATGTTACAGATATACTTCATTGGTCATTATTTTCCATTCATCCACTTGCATTTTTTGCAAATGCATTTTTTTCGTTATCTACATCGTAAAGTTGATTAAAACCTCAATTTAAATTTTGTCACTGTAATTTTTGAACAATTCAACCTAATCCCGGTACTTTTGCTGAAATTTCTGACAATAACATATTAGACATAACAAAAGAGCGAAGACTTTCGATCATCGCTGTTGCTGTGGGATTATTTTTTATTACTTCAGTTAATTTAAGAGCTTCAACTAATTTTCATATTTCTTCAGTTGAGATATTTCCACCTAATTTTACATTATTTTCGGTTAATGAACTTTTTTTCAAACTAGTTAATGAAGTGATTTTTTCTTGTTCACTTGTAATAACATTCATTCTGCCTGTTCTTCCACAAGATACTACAGTTAAAAGAGAAGCGCTAGATATAGAAATTGAACCTAGTAACATTATCAGTTTATTCATGTATTTAACAACTCCTTTTTATTAACAATATTATATCTTAAATGTTTAATTTTAGATTAATATTGGTGTTATTTATTAAGACTAGTTATTCTTTTTTTTATTTTTATTTTGTATTCTAGCTTCTATTTTGTTTATTTTCAGGTCTCTTTTTTTACTTTTTCATTCACGATATTTTTCAAGCCATTTCCCTAATATTGCACTTATTTTTATTTGTATTCATTTTAAAATCATCCCTAATGCTCAAAAAACCACTATTGAAGTAAATAAACAACCAACACCATAATATAAAAATGCAGCAATTCCAGCAGTTCTTATTTTAAATTCATCACTAAATGCACCACTTATTGCTTTATAGGTATGGTGAGGTAATAACCCTCCCCCATTCATTAGTGAGATCAATCCTGGAATTAATATAAAAACGCTTCCTATTATAGCGAAATGAATGAACTTACTCCATTTCATATATTTAACTTTCGGGGTGTTTATAAACTTTTCGCTTAACTTCTCATTAATATATCAGTTTGCAGAAATAAAATATAGAAAAGGTATTATAGCAATCGAAGGAAATAAACCCAAAACAGTTGCAGCAAAAATAAATCCTTGACTAGAATGTGGTTCTGAACGAGAATCCAACAACAAAGAATGAACACCACGAGATCAATAAAAAAAACCAGAGTTTATATGAGGAACAACAATAGTGAGTGAAAGCATTATTAATTGAAATAGAAATAAGACAACAAGTGTGAATGATAACCAAAATATTTTATAAAGACTCTTGTAAGGTTTTAATCTTGTATTAAAATCTATTATTTTCTTCATAACTTTCTCCAATCAATATAAGTATATTTTAAAGGATTTTTTTACATTTAATAAAATAAACACTAAAATATCTACATATTTCTTATAAAATAATTTTAGCGAGGTATACAAATGAACGTAATTAAAGTGACCCCAAGAGGTTTTTGTTTAGGAGTAGTTAAATCTATCAAAATGGCAAAAGATGCGTTAAAAATGTACCCAGATAAAAAAGTATATATGATAGGTTTGTTAGTGCACAATAAAATAATAGTTAATGAACTTAGCGAATTAGGTATCATAGCAATCGATGACTGAAAAATTCCTAGAGAAGAAATAATAAGAAATATACCATTAGGTAGTGTGGTTGTATTTTCAGCGCATGGTACAAATGCAAAGGTTATAAAATTAGCAGAAGATTTAGGATTAATCACGATAGATACAAAATGTGAATGAGTTTTAGAAACCGAAATTTTAATTAACGAATATTTAGGTAAAGGTTACGATGTAATCTTTATTGGTAAACATAATCACCCCGAAACAATTGCTTTAACAAGTATAAATAAAGAAAAAGTTCATTTAGTCACAACCGTTGAAGAAGTTAAAAATCTCAACATAGAAAATGAAAATATATTTGTTACAAATCAAACCACTTTGTCAATAATAGATACAGAAGAAATCCATAAAGCAATTAAAAGTAAGTATGATAAATGTCTTTATAAAAATGATATATGTGAGGCAACATTAGTTAGACAACAAGCTGTCTTAGATTTAGATTCTAATTTGGTTGACCTTTTATATGTTGTTGGAGATGAAAGAAGTAACAATACTCTCAAACTTGTTGAGTTGGGTTTGAGTAAAGGAATAAAAACTTTACGAATAGACACAAAAAATAATATAGATTTAGATGACTTAAAAAATATTAAAACAGTAGCAGTCACAGCTGGTGCATCTACATCTAGTATAATCCAAAATCAAGTTATCAAATTTTTAGAAGAGCTTTAGAAAGAAAAAAAACCTATAAATATTAATTGGTACTAAAAGGAAATGCTTCTGGTTACCAATTTTTATTTTAGGTTTTTTTATTTTTTTAATAGATTATGAATGTATTTTTAATATCAAATGCGCATATTTTTAAGTCATCATTAAATGTTTTAAGTAACTTGTTCTTAATATCGTCAATAAAATGATTTTCCATGTAATGACCAACAGTTATTAAATCAATATTATTTTGATCTGCATATAACCATTGATCTCATTTTGCTTCACCAGTTATAAATACTTCGTTCTCAAGTTCCAAATAACTCATGGTTGATGCTCCCGAACCAGTAGTTAAATAAAACTTTTTAACAAACTTTTCTAAGTCTATATTTTTTGTTAGATTTGCTTGTTTGCGGCCGAATATAAATTTCATTTTATCAACTAACTCTTTTAGAGTTACGTCATTTAATAAATTTATTTTATAACCTTCATTAGTTTCTCCAACTTTTTCGACTTTTTTGATATTAAACTGAGTAGACAATAATTCAATTATATTTTGACTAACACTACAGTCGTAGTTTGTATGAATAGAAAATACTTGAATTTCGTGTTCTATAAGTAGATTACGCATTCTACGTTTAGCTGGATTTTTCATTTCTTCTTCAAGTGAGTTAAATAAAAATGGATGTCGAGATATTATAAAATTAGATTTAAGTTCAATAGCTTTCTCAATAACTTCTTTAGTAACATCTAAACAAACTACAACTGTATCTATTTCATCTTGACTTGGTAGATTGTAAACTTCTTCAATTTGAAAACCGACTTTGTCTCATTCAGCAGCAGTTACTTGTGGAAAGATGTCATTAAGATATTTTATTAGATTATTGACTTTAATTTTTGGCATTATTTATTAATCTCCTTCTTTAGCATTTTTTTTATGAAACGCTCTCTTTTTTTATATTGTTTATGTTTCTTTGTATGCTCTGGAATTTTAGTAAGAAGTAAATGTAGTTTTTGTTCTTCTTTCATTCAACGCTCTAAAAAAAGTTTATTTTGTTTATCTTTTTTTAAAATTGGACCAAAAACTAAATCTTGTTTTGTTCTTATTTTTTGACCAGCGTATTTATTTACTTTCATTAGTTCATAAATAATATCATTATCCAAAACTATTACTTCTTTTTCTACGTAATATTTATTCTTCTTAACCCATTCTCTTATCGGTTCTAGATTGGTATTAGAAGAAATAATGTAACAATCGATGTTGTCATTATCATTTTTTAGTATATCTAAAATAGTTGAAGAACCTACCCCAGCAATAATACAAGAAGAGATTTTTATATTTCTTGATTTTGTTCAAGAAATTCCGTTTTCTAATAATGTTTCAACTTTGTCTGAAACATTAAAACTATAAATATTATTTTTAGCTACTTCTAATGGTTTTTTTGCAATATCAGTAGCATATATTTTTTTGGCCTTATTTGCTTTTGCTAAATAAATAGATAGGTAAGCGTGATCAGTACCTATATCGGCTACAACTTCTCCATCAGAAACCAAGCTTGCTATAGTTAATAACCTGGGTCGTAAAAAATTCATATTAACCTTTAAAGAAATCTCTTAATACCTTTGCTTTTGGATTTGAAGCAGAAGGCTTAAACTTTCTAATAGTTTTAGCTTCAATTTGACGTATTCTCTCTCTTGTTACTTTAAGTTCCTTACCTACTTCTTCTAAAGTTTTTGGTGAATCATACTTAGATAAATGCAATTGAATCATCGGATGTCTATATCTTTGTATTTTTTCAATCGAAGTATCATAGTGTATATCTAGATCACTGATAGTTTCTTTTAGTTGTTCGTAAGAGTCATCTTCGCACTCCTCTGCCAATCTAACTAAAGTTCTAAGTTTAGTTGGAAGAATTCCAAATCTCATTCTTATAACTTTTTCTTCCCTAGGTGCAAGCAGTTCTGCAAATACATCATCAATAACTTCTCTTAGTGCTTCTTTTTCTGCATAATCGTCAGGAGAAGAAATGTCTTTGTCTTCAACGAAGTCACCAAAATGAGTATCATCTTCATCACCGAATGGTTTTTCTAAACTAACTGGCTCTATTGATAACTTTTTAATTTCAACAACTTTTTGAGGTGTTATTCCTTTACCAAAGTTTTTTGCTATTTCCTTAGATGTTGGTTCGCGTCCTAACTCTTGAGTTAATTGTCTTTCGATTCTTGTTAATTTATTTATAGTTTCAACCATGTGAACTGGTATACGTATTGTTCTAGCTTGGTCAGCGATTGCTCTAGTTATAGCTTGACGAATTCATCAAGTTGCATAAGTAGAAAATTTGAAACCCTTTGTATAGTCAAATTTATCAACAGCTTTCATCAAACCAATATTACCTTCTTCAATAAGGTCTGCAAAATCTAACCCTCTATTTAAGTGTTTACGAGCTACAGAAATTACAAGCTTAAGGTTAGAAGTTATAAGTTTGTCTCTACCTTCTTTTCTGATTTCTGGATCATCATCTTCTAACATTTTCGCATATATAACTTCTTCATCTTTTGTCAAAATCTTAGATGAACCAATTTGATTAAAGTATGACTTTATGATATCTTGTATTTTTGTTTCATTACTGATACCACCAACCCTATATTTTACAGGACCGCTGTTTTGGTTTGCACTTTTAATATCTTTTTGTTGTTTTTTTCTTTTTGCAAAACCTTCAGCTAAATCAGAAGCTGATTCACCATCTTCTTCATCAAGGTTTGAAGTTAATTTTTCTAAATCCTCTTCTTCTATCAATTCATCGGTAAATACTACATTTCTAGAAGCTAGTTCTTGAAACAATTCTCCAATTTCATCGTCATCTACATCTTTGAACTTTTTAAAGATGACTTCTTGTATTTCTTCTTGAGCAATTTCATTATCATTTTTTTCTAAATAACTAAAAAGATACTCCTTAAATTCCTCCATTGTTTCAAATTTCTTTAAATTTAATGCCATTGTTAATTTCCTCTCTTTTTTTCTACAACCTGTATTTGTTTTCTAATATTGTCAATTTGCAACATAAGGTCTTTCTTTAATTGATAATTGTTAGTTGATTTTAATTTATTGATATAATTTTCTTCTTCTAATTTTAAACGATAAATCTCGATTGTATCAAAAATATCTTCTATTGCTTTTTCCGATAACCTATTCTGAACTCAAGCAAAGTTCAAGTTATTTATATTATATAGAATTTCTTGAAATTTACGGCTTATTTGTGAAGCCGCGTTAGCAATTATTTCAAAATCATTACCATTGTATTTATTTTCTCGGTATTGTTCTATTATAAACTTAGCTATCGTTCGTAATGAACTGGATTCAAATAAATTTAATTTTTTTTCAATAACCTTAGCATTTTCATCACTTCTTAAAAGTTCTAAAATTATTGCCGACTCAGCTTTATTTTTTGCAGATTTAATCCTATTAAAATCCCGTTTATTTAAGTTATTATCAAAACTTTTTTTAGTAACTAAGTTTAGTGTTTTTTCTTGCAAGTCATAATTTGGTATAAAAAATCCATTATCTTGTGTTTCATTACCAATAATATATGGAGGAATAAATTCCGTTTTTGGTTTCTCTTCCTTAACAAATATATTTGGAGTTGTCTTTGCTAAAGTTTTCTCTATAAGAGATTTATCTATATTTGTTAACTCAGAAATTTTATTGATGTTCTTAGCTGAAATAATTTCGTTTTTTTCATATTGTAAAACATCAATAACGTTTTTAATAAAATTATCGACTTGTAATGTGTCATTCAAATCAGTTTCTTTAACAAAATAGTCAATTGCAAAGTCTACTGGATGTTTTGAATTAGCTATCATTTGATTAATTAAATTTACTTCACCTGCTGTAACTAATTCATCAGGGTCCTTAGATGTATCATTTTGAATTATTGTTACATTTAACCTCTTTGACATAAGAAACTTTGCAATTTTTAGCGCGGCCATAACTCCTGGTTTGTCACCATCTAAAAAGAGTTTTATGTTTTTAGTAACTTTTGTTATCAAATCTAGATGAAAGTTTGAGAAAGTTGTTCCCATGATTGCAATAGAGTTTTTTATATTAATTCTTTCTAAACTTATAACATCCATAAAACCTTCCAAAATTAAAATCTCGTTTTTGATTCTGATCTCTTTTTTTGCATTTTCTAAATTATAAGCTAACTGAGATTTTTTAAATACATTGTTTTCACTACTGTTTTTATATTTAGGTGTATCATTTGGATCTACCACTCTTCCAGAAAAACCTATAATATTAGAATCTATATCTGTAATAGGGAAAATTATTCTATCTTTAAAAAACGGTACTTGATTAACTCCTTGAGTATAAATAAGTCCTGATATTTCTATTTCTTTTTTTGTGAAACCTTTTCCTTTAAGAAATGAATACAAATTTGAATTACCCGGGCAGTAACCAATCTTAAATTTTTCTATTTCTTGTGAAGATATATTTCTATTTGTAAGATAGTTACGAGCTTTTTTTGCTTCACTAGTAAGTAATAGTCCATTAAAAAATTTAGCGGCTTCTTTATTCAAATCGAATAATCTAGATTCGAAAGAAGAGACTTTTGGTTTATCTTCTAAATTATTTAACCCCTCGATAACTATGTTTAAATCTTTTGCTAGTAAAGATAATGCCGTATAAAAACTTATATTATTAAATTCTTGTAAGAAAGTTATTGCATTGCCACCTGTCCCGCAAACAAAACATTTAAAGATTTTTTTCTCCTTAGATATCATTAAAGATGGAGATGAATCATCATGAAATGGACAAACAGCCCTGTAATCTCTACCTTTTTTTTGTAAATCTAAGTATTTACCAATCACTTCACTGATATCTGTTAATTGTATAATGTTGTCAATCTGTTGTTGTGAGATTTTCATTTATCTTTTTCCTCTTAAGAAAGTTTATTCAATAAGTATGATTTTAAATCTTTTACATTAATTCTTTCTTGTTCCATTGTATCTCTATTTCGTACTGTTACACAACCATCATTTTCAGTGTCGAAATCGATAGTTATACAAAATGGAGTACCTATTGCATCTTGTCTTCTATATCTCTTACCTATATTACCTGTTTCATCAAATGTTGCATCAAAATCCAATAAAAGATTTTCATATAATTTATAAGCTTCTTCTTTTTGTTGTTTTTGAAGAGGCATAACAGCTAATGAGTATGGTGCTAATGCATAAGGTAATTTTAAAACAACTCTTGTTCCAGACTCTAAAGATTCTTCATAGTAACTTTGACATAAAATAGCCAACATTAGTCTTTCCACACCAACACTTGGCTCAATAACGTGTGGTATTATTTTTTTATTAGTTAAAGGGTCTAAATATGACAAGTCTTCCCCACTAAACTTTTGGTGTTGAGAAAGGTCATAATCTGATCTATGAGCAATTCCTCATAATTCACCAACTCCGAAAGGAAATTTAAATTCAATATCAGTAGTTTTGTTTGAGTAATGTGAAAGTTCATCTTCGCTATGTGCTCTTAAAATGAAATTCTCTTTTTTAAGCTGAACTTTATTTTCCAAAAAATAAACTACTTTATTTTGTCAATAATCAAATCAATCAAAACTATCATCAGGAGAAAAGAAAAACTCTAATTCCATTTGTTCAAATTCTCTAGTTCTAAATATGAAGTTACCTGGTGTTATCTCATTTCTAAAAGATTTACCGATTTGTCCAATTCCAAATGGTAATTTCATTCTTAAAGACCTTTGACAATTTTTGTATTGAGTAAATATACCTTGTGCAGTTTCTGGTCTAAGATAAACAATTGAAGAGTCATCTTCAACAACACCTTGATTAGTTTTAAACATTAAAGTAAACTGTCTTATATTTGTGAAATCTAACTTACCACATTTTGGACAAGCTATTTGTTTTTCTTGTATATAGTTCTCTAACTCCTCGTTTTTCCAACCACCAACATTCATATCTGGAAACTTTTCTTCAATAAGTTTGTCAGCTCTTCATCTAGAATTACAGTTTTTACAATCAAGTAAAGGATCATTAAAGTTACCTAAATGACCACTAGCTTTTCAAACATTACTATTAAGAATAATTGAAGAATCTAATCCAATATTATGAGGATTTCTTCTAACAAAAAAATCTCATCACATTTTTTTTAGTTTATTTTTCATTTCTGCACCTAACGGTCCATAATCCCATGAATTAGCTAAACCTCCATAAATTTCTGAGCCTTGAAACACAAATCCTTGCGATTTTAGATGTGCTATTAATTTATCAATTTCTAATTTCATTTCTTTTAAACTCCTTACAAATAAAAAAACAAACTTGATATCGTTTGTTGATTTACACACTATTTGTACCCTATTGATTGTCTATGTATACCAAGTTTTTGTCAACCTACTATAAGTGTTATTTATATAAATCGATGATCTTCTGGTTTAAGTTTGTAGCGGAAGTGTTCTTCAATAATTTTGAAGGTGGTATATAAAAGCCTAAATCATACTCGAAATAATCCAATAATATATTGTGTAAAACAATTAAATCATGTGGGTTATATTTCTTTTGTATGATTTCAATAAATGACAAACTATCGAAAGTTGTTATTAAATCTATGAAAGATATAGGTTGCTTAACTTCTTCGGGTCAAATACATTTATAACAAATTAAAGTTTTATTAGAATGTTCAAATCTAACAAAACGATTATTAGTTTTTCTGCATCTACTACATTTTGAAATATGAAATTTATACCTGCTATTTTGAAGTAGAAAAAACAATAACATTAAGTAGTTTTTAAATGCATCTCTGTTTGACTCCATATTTTCCATACAAATTACTAATGCATCAAAAAACTTGTAGTTTTTTTGACCAAATTCGAATATTTGTTCTGTAACTTTCATAATTATTGAACAATAGACATAATTGGTAAAATTTTTTGTTATAGCATAATAATCTTTTATTAAGTATCCAGTTTTTAATTTACTATACTTATCGCTTCTCTTGGATTTGAATATTTCAAAATGACTATACGAGAAATTTTGAACAGAGTAGCTGTTTTTAGAGGTGCTTTTATTAACACCAGGAGCATATAAATTAAGTTTTCCATATTGTCTTGTAAAAACCGTCAAAATTTTATCAAATTCTTCATAATCTTCGTTACTTATTACAAAAGCATCTATTTTAATAGCACTCATTTGAAGTTTTTAATAGCTATCCTTATCATAACCAAGTTGTTTTAATAAGGAAGCAGATTGTTTTCATTTTTCCTTAGTTTTAACAAACAACTCTAAATAAAACTGCTTTGTAAAAAGTTCTTCTAATTTTTTTCTAGATTCAATACCAATGGACTTGATTTTGCATCCTTTGCTTCCAATAATAATTCCTTTTTGACTAGTGCGTTCACATATAATAGATGCAATGACTTTGATAATATTTTTATTTTCTTCAAATTTATCTATTAATATAGCAACACTATGTGGAATTTCTTGTTCAGTTTGGAGCAATATTTCTTCTCTTATTATTTCACGTATCATGAATCTTTCGGGTTGATCTGTATATTGGTCATCAGGGTAAAACTTAACACCATTTTCAGGTAAAACTTCTTTTATTTTTTCTAGTAAAACATCCAAATTGAAGTTCATAGTAGAAGAAACTTTTATAATTTGAGCAAAGTTAAAACCTTGGTTTTTTCAATCTTTGATTTTAATGTCCATACTTTTTTCATCAACTAAATCTGCTTTAGTTATAATCAAAAATACTGGTAGATCTCTTTCTTTAAGAGCGTTTAGTACAAATCTATCATTTTCTCCGATAAATTCATCTGAAGGTGCTAAAAACAATATTAGGTCTACACCTTTAGTAGTTTGCAAAGCTACTTTATTCATATATTTACCCAACTCATTGTGAGGTTTATGAACCCCTGGTGTATCAACGAATACATATTGGCAGTCCTCTTTTGTTAGAATTCCATTAATTCTATTTCTAGTAGTCTGTGCCTTATTTGTTACAATGGCTATTTTTTTAGATAATAAAGTATTAAGTAAGGTAGATTTTCCAACATTTGGTCTACCTATGATTGCTATGAATCCTGATTTAATATTGTCCACGTTTTTTTTCTCCTTAGAAGCTAAATCGTTGTGGCAGCTTCTTTTAATGTATTATTTCTTTCTTCTAAAAATTCCTCAAATTCATCTTGACTTTCAAAACTATTAAGAACTATTGCTTTAATTTCTTCCCTATCTTTGATAGTTCATGTGTAACGAATCGATGCTTTAAAACTTAAAAACCAAGGTACAAAGATCGCAAGATATGCATAATAATATCTATAGCCACTAATGTAAGCTTTATTTTGTACCAAATATAAGCTATAAATAAATAAACATAACAAAAATGTTTGATTAACTCAATAAAAAATTAAGCTTATTTTACTATAGGGTATTACATAGGCACCTAGAAAAACTACATACCCGAAAATTAATATAATATATTTCATTACAGTAAAATTAGTATCAATAAACACATCACATAGTTCGAAAATAGAGGCCGTTAAGATAGCGAATCACCCTGCAATAATCATCCCTTTTCTAGATTTGATTTCTCCTGGGGTAACTCATGTTTTAAATACAAATGCGTTCTCTTTATCCTCTGTTTTTCTATATCTATCTACCCTAATTCATTCTCTATTAAGCATATTAACATCCTTAAATATAGAACACATAGGAATAAATGATCAAACTGCTATAAAAATGCAAAGCAATCATAACCATTGAGTTTTTAATACTTCCCAAATAAAAGAAATATTTTTAAATGAGTGAAGTAAACCTGTTCAATCTAATATAAATATAAAACTTCCATACAATAAAGCTTCTGAAATAAATAGTAGGTTAAAAAAGACGGTGTAAATGGTTGTACCAACACCCATAGTCATATTCAACATGACAATTAGAACAGTTGATAATATAAATATATGGTAAATTTGTATGTATATATAACTATTTAAGACTGATAATTGTTCTTTATATAGTCAAGACATAGCTTCATTACTTATAAGCGAATTATTATATTGCTTACCAACAACAAATCTTGCATATAAAAAGAATGCAATTCAAAGACATTGAAATATCATAGCTCAAGTAGCCTTACAACAACTACTTAATCTAGCTAAATAATCTCCTTCTGAGACCATATTTACATATTTTGATTTTAAAAATCTCTTTGTGAAAACTTCACCAAGTTTACCATCAATATTTTTACTCATATGTCCCATATTTTATCCTCCTACGTGATGAATATATTGATGAATATAAGTAAAAAACCAAAAACACCAGTGCCGATTGAACACCAAAATACAATCACATAATCCTTTCATACTTTTTCTTTTTTAGCTAAATTTATTCTTCGTACTTCATCATTAACAACAGTTTTTACTTTGAAAAACTCTAAAAATTTATTAATACCTGTACCAATAAAGGCTATAAAAAACATAACTCATATTGAAACAATCCCAGAAGATTTATCCATAGACTTCATATTAGTTAATCAATATCAAAGATCAAATAGAGATCCACCCATAATAATTCCGATAGTTACAATTCATATCAAAAAGTGAACTAACGACTTATTATTGATTGTTTTGTGTATGAACCTTTTTGCAAATAACTCATTGAAATATAATACTAATTCTCTTGAGTTATATTCCATTGCACCGCGGAATATAGTTTTTGCATAATCAACATCTCTGTATAATCTTTTTTTATCTACACCTGTTATTTTTGATAATTTTAAATCATATTTCAACTTTTCAAAAAGTTTTTCGCCATCAACTTTCGTGTGTAAACGACCATTTAGTATTTTACGATGTAACATCGAGAAATAAAATGGTGATAAAACTATTATAACAAGGCCAATAATTGACAAAATATCTGTTACTATTGTGTTTTCTTGAAACATTATAATTTCTCCTTGTTTACGAGTGACATATTATTCATTATATAAAAAAAACTAAGAAAATTCTTAGTTATTTTATTCTTATTTAATATTTAGTTATCTTAAAGTAATAATATTGATTATGTTAATTAACTTTCACCAAGAACATAATTTAATTTATTGAGCTCGTAGGTTGAAACTAATGTATTCAATAGTTGTCTAAATTCTATCAGGTTACTTCAATGTCTTTTTTCAATGCACAAACATTTTTTTCTGACAATTTCACATATATCGGATAAAGCCTTAACTTCGTCTTGACTAAATATCAATGGTGTTTTGAATTTTATCAATAAGCAAGCTTCGAAAAGAAGACAAAATAATTCTCTGGAATACTTACCAAATGTGTGATTCATTGTATTATCAATATAAAAATATAGTAATGTTTGAATTGTAGAAAAGTAATTATCTCCACTACTTACTTTTTTGAATAGCTTAAATAAGTCCTTCAAAAATTTATAACCAGAGGGCTTAAGAATATTAAATCTATAAATCATTCTTTTTGTAGGATCAATGTTGGAGTAAACATTTCGCATATCATGAATCAATCTGACTTTTCTATACTTATAATCTAATTTGTTTTCAATCTCAAAAATAATTAGTTTTTTTACAAGTGTTCAAGAATTTAATAAATTATAAATTTCTTCTTCAAACAAATCTTCTTTATCATCTTGTATGTCAGTATTATTAGAAATGAAGTCTTCGAATTCCTCTCACAAGAAAGTTCTACCCTCTAAATAGGACAAATTGCATAAAATATTATTGTCAATTTTATCTCAAGGTATATCATAAATATTCTTACTCATTAAGACCTCCACTAAAAATCAAAGTTTTCTTTATTAATTTCTAAATAATATTCTGACTTATTAATTCATAAATTAACATATTGTCTGAATATCGTATTTTCAATTCATCGATTTTGCGGTATAGTTGAGCAAATCTCCACTGTTTTAGTATGTTGATTATATATTTCATTAAAAAACTCGTCTTCATCTATAAAGACTAGCGGCGATACATCTTTAAATATCAACAGTCCTTCAATAAGTGAAAAAATAAATGGGTCTGTAAACTCACCTAATGGTTTTTTGATACATTGTTCGATAAAAAAAGTTGCCATATATTCCAAAGTAGATTCATGACTTTCTTCAATTGATAAATGTTTTAATGCATCATTGATAGCCTGGATGAAATCTTTACTTTCATCCGATTCACCTAAAAAATAATCTCTATAAGTTTTTTTTGGATCTAATTTTGTATAAACGTCTAAAAGTTGACTAATTTCAATTGTTGATTCCACATTTTTACTTTCAATATTGTATTTAGTTTCCAATATTAATTCTTTTATAGATTCCCAAGACTTTGCCATATTAACAATTTCATCTTCAAATCCATGATCTTCATTTGGGTCTAAAAATTCTCTATTAATTATAAAATCGTTAATTTCTTGAAACGAGCAAGGTATTCCCAAAATCATAGCATAACCGCTAATTGCTCTTGCACCTATTTCATTTCAAACAACAGGTTTTTTAAAGAGATTTAAAGTTTTAGTAGCCATTTTTCCTCCGTTAAATTAAAACTACACTGAAGTGTAGTTAAATTTAATTATTAATTTATTTTATAGGACTTTTAGTTAAAATGTTAACTTACAAGCTATTTTTTGAAAAAAAATAAGGCAGAAACGAGCTCAATGTAAATTCACCTAAAAAATTATCAGCATTATAAACCCACATTTTTTGTTCTGGTTCAAGCAACTCCATCAATGTTTGTCTACAAGTACCGCAAGGTGAACCAAAACCCTTAGAATCAGTGTATAATGCTAAAAAATCCACATCATTTTTGTTATAACCCTGTGTTACTAGTTGTGAAATTGCTGTTCTTTCTGCACAAATAGACGGGTTGTATGCAGCATTCTCAACATTAACTCCTTTTATTTTTTTGCCATTTTTTAAATAAATGATGCAAGAAACCCTAAAATTTGAGTATGGAGAATATGAAAAGACCCTTAGTTCCTTTAATTCTTCATATACTTTGTCGAATGTATAACTCATAACTTACTCCTTTTAATTGATCATACTTGATATTTTTTCAATTAACATCGGTAGATAAATCAAAAATCCTACAACAACCGAAATAAATGCATTTATTATACTAGCAGCGGCACATATATCTTTTATTTTTTTTGCTTGTATATTATATTCAAAGCTTAATAAATCTACAAAATTTTCTATAGAAGTGTTAACAAATTCGAAACCAATTAAAACACCGATTGTAATCAAGATTATAGACCACTGAATGTAACTTAATTTTAATCAAATTCCAAATCCTATACAGAACAAAATAGCGAATAAGTACACAATTAAAGTGGATTCTTCTTTAAATGCAGTAGCAATCCCTCTTGCTGCATTTCCGAATTTGTTTTTAACTCTTATTCCAACTTTGGATTTTTTCTTAATTTTATTCGACATAATTAGCTCCTATGAAATTTATTATACTATTTTATATTTAACATTTATTTTATTTAATATTTTATCCGTAAGCGCAAACATAATTTCTTCATCTTTATCACTCAACTCGTGATCATAGCCTAAGATATGTAACAATCCATGAACAAATAATCAACACATTTCAGTTTTAATATCATGATTGTAATGGTCAGCTTTTCTTTTGGCTTCTTGATAAGTTATAAAAATATCACCAATTTCCCTAAAATCTAATTGTTGATACAATCCATAATCATCATCAATCGGGAAAGAGATAACATCTCCAATATAATCTTTGTTACGATACTTCTTATTCAATTCAAGTGATTTTTCATCTTTTATATAATTAATAGACATACTTAAACTATTATTGATGTTAAGAACATCTTTTGTGATTCTCACTAACTGAGAAAATACAGATTCATAGTTCTTTAATTCTTCGCTATCATCATCATAAATAAAATTTAAATCGTCCATAAAGTCACCAAATAAATTATATCAATTAAAAGAAACTATTTAATAGGTATTTTAGCAAAGATATTTTTTCCTTGTATAACCAAATTTTACCATTCAGTTTTTTTATATTACTTACAACCTCTTCTTTTATTGTTAATAACCCATCTTTATACTTTAAAACTTCATTACCAAAGTTCTGGTAACCATTCATAAATTCCACTTTTACCGATTTAATATTTGAAATATTAATCTTCTCTGTTGTTAAAATATATGGTTCTTGGACTACTTCACCTGTTTCTTTCATTGATTCTTTGATATAAATAGTAGCTAAAGAAACATCGCTTTTTTTGATAAAAGATAAAACTCCAATTAAACTTATTGTAACTACAATTGATAAATATAAATACATTAAAACCCTATTAGAGATATTACAACACCAAACTTTCTTCAAATAAATTTTGATAATCAAGATTATGATCTGTCATTATAATTAAACTATTTTTTTTAGACTCTATAAATTTTTCTAACAACACTCTTGCTGTTTTACGATCAACATTACTTAAAGGTTCATCTATCAAATAAACCTCTTTCTCCACAAAAAACAAACCTAAAAAATTAATCATTTGCCTTTGACCTTTACTCAAGTTGCTCCCATTATCAACTATTGTTTTGTGGATGTCAATATTATGAGATTCTAAAATTCCTAAAAAATTCATATCCTTAAAGTAGTCGATATTTATATAATTCTGAAAACACTGTAGATTTTTTCAAACTGTATCATTAAATAAATAGTCATATTGTCCTATGTAACAAATTTTTGAGGTTAATTTTTCTTCATTTAAGAGAGAATGACTAACATTGTTATATGAAACCTTGCCCTCAAAATTTTGAATATTACCTGATATTAATTTGAGTAAACTAGTCTTTCCTGATCCTGAATTACCTTTTATAAAAGTATTTTTATTAAACTCAAAACTAACATTTTTGATCAAACAGGACTCATTTTTGAACTTGTAAATATTTTCACATTTGATTGAGATTATTTTACTATTTAAGCTCTCAGTTTTCTTGTCAACACTTGTATCAAAAATGAACTTAAGCTCACTAGAAGCAATTTTTATCTCTTGATAGTTGAATATTAATCCTGCTAGTGAATTAGTAAAACTATTTATATAAAGCGAAATAGAGATATAAAACAGAAGTTCATTAAACTTATACACATTATTTGTTATCATATACGCAGAAATATAAAAAATAACAAGAAAGAAAAACTTACTTAATAAGCTGGATGTCAGACTATTTAAACTCGTTTGATTATTAGACAACTTACTTATGTTATTAACTTCGCTGAAGTTATTTTCAATATTTCTTGAAAAATATGAAGACATTTTTTTAAATTTTATCTCGTTATATCCATCAATAATTTCTCTAAACATTGATCCAAAAATTATATTCTTTCTCTTAGCCTTAATACTAGTATCTCTGATGAAGTAAAAGAAAACAAAGGATAAAAATACCGATACCAAGTTTTCTAGTAAAATGATTGCTAATAATAAATTCGAAATCATAGAAAGCATTATTAGTGACATAAAGAAGAGAACAAACTGTATTGGGATAGTCAATGTAGTTTGCACAATGAATGATGACATTACATTTATATATTTAAGTTTGTTTAGTCATTCTTCTTTCGAAACAGAACCAAAATCTTCTATGTTAATGCTTAATATTTTATCCTTATAAAAAATGAAAATTCGCTTATTCAAGTCGGATTGTATATAAAAAATTATTTTATTTACCACAAAACTAATAACTATTTGAAATACAAACAAAAGGCTGAATGCCAAAAAGACTTTTTTAAGATCATCAAAATCCTCTAGACCTACATTTAAAGAGTAAATTTTTAAAAAATTATTTGATAATAATATCGAAAGATTTAAAAACAAAGATATAAATAGAATCATTAAAATCTCTTTCAAATAATAACCAAGTAACTTATATCATGATATTAATTTGTTACTCTTAAAAGTAATCCTCTTTAAAAGACTTGTTGTAGAAAAATAACCCTGATAAACAGACGCCAGTTCTTCTTTTTTGACTCATAATATATCATTTTTATCTGGGTCAGCTACTAAAAAATGATTTTTTTTCTTTTTATATACAATTACATAATGTTCATCCTTATTGGCATTCAAAATATTTACAACTACTGGATTAGATATATCAAGCTGTGAGAACTCTTCGAATTCACAATAAAAAGACTTGAATTCAATTTTATAAACTTCTAGTAATTTTTCAATATTATGCAAGCTCATTTCACTATCTTCTAAAGTATTCTGGAAACGTAGTTCTTCAATAGAAAAGTTCTTTTTGTGATAATAGTTTATTAACATCGAACTAACAGCTAGACCACAATCTTTTGCACTTTTTTGTTTTATAAATTTAAGCTCCATAAATACCCCTTAGATATATCGTCACAGAATTAAATTTATTGCAAAAAAAAAAAAAAAAAGGTTTAAAACTTTATTGCAAACCTTATAAAATTTATGTCTTCGTATTTAAGTTTTATTTTTTTTGGTTTTCCTTTAATAAAAAAGGAAAAAGTATAATCTTTTGAATCTTTATCATAAGCATCTAAGTAAGCATTAAATTCATTAACTCCTTCAAAACTGATATTAGATTTGACAAAGAAATAGCTTCCAATATTATTTATTAGAACTTCTTCTTTTTTAACTTGGCGTTCAGCACCAGCACTTGATACTTCTAATATATAATTATCGGTTATGATATCCTCTTGATCTAATAAATTAGAAATTTCCTCATTTGCGCTTACAAGTAGGTCGAAATCTATGAACATCGATTTTTTATCGATGTTCTCAACTAAAACTTGTAAAACATTTGACTCAAAATCAAAAATTCAATTTAATTCATATAAATCAAATCCATATTTCTCCAAAATGATCTCTATATTTTTTTTATATTTTTCTTCAATAATTTTCAATGACATTTTTAATTTTCCTTACCAAAGTTATTTTATCTTAAAAACTAGAAACAAAAAAAGCCTTTTAAAAGACTTTTTAAAAATCGAATGCAAGTTGCTCATCATCTTTTAGATTATCTGTAATTTTCAACTTAGCAAAAATTTGTAATTGCGTTTGGGTTACTTGAGTTCGTTGTTTTAAGTCGTTGACACTTGTAATTTGTCTTATCTTTCTAGCGTTAACTATTGAATTAGCAACTGCTTCACCCAAAGAATCTATTACATTGAAAGGCGGATATAGTATTTTTTTTCCGGTTTCTTGGTTAATTACTGTTTTAAATCTCATACCATCAGAAATATTAAAATTGATATTTTCCATTGTTATACCCCTTGCATACATTTCAAGAAGTACTTCAAAAGTTGTAATAAGCCCTACTTCTTTTGCAGAGACAGGCATTTTATTAAATTGTCTTTGTTTAATATCTTCTAACTTAGACTTAATTGCCTCAGGTCCTTTTATGGTTGTTTCTAAATCAAAAAAATCTGATCTTGTAGAAAATCAAGTTGCATAATACTCTTCTGGATAATAAATTTTGTATCAAGCAACTCTGTATGCCATCAAAACATAGGCAGTTGCATGCGCCTTAGGGAACATATACTTTATTTTCAAACAACTATTGATATATCAATCAGGAACACTATGTGCCTTCATCATATCAATTCATTCTTTGTTAAGTCCTTTTCCTTTACGAACGCTTTCCATAATTTTAAAACTTGTAGATGCATCCAAATTCATTGACATCAAGTAAACCATTATGTCATCTCTACAACCAATTACAGTAGATATATTAGCTGTTCCATCTTTGATCAAAGATTGAGCATTACCAACATAGACATCAGTACCATGACTCAAACCAGAAATTTGGACTAAATCAGCGAATGTTTGTGGTTTGGTTTCCTTCAACATATTTCTAACGAATTGAGTACCAAATTCAGGTAATCCAATGGCCCCAGTTGATTCACCAAGTAATTCATCCGAGTTTATATCTAAAGCTGACAAATTAGAGAATAATGAGTAAACTTTTTTATCATTTGTAGGTATAGTTATTGGATTTACACCCGTTAGATCATATAACATTCTTAAAGCGGTAGGGTCAACATGACCTAAAATATCCATTTTTAATAAGTTATCATGAATTGAGTGGAAATCAAAGTGTGTTGTTTTTCATTCACTCGTATCATCATCGGCTGGATAATTAACAGGTGTGAAATCTTCAATTTCATATTCCTTAGGAAGAATAATTATTCCTCCGGGGTGTTGACCTGTTGTTCTTTTTACACCAGTACAAAGATTGGCTAATCTTTCAATTTCAACTTTCCTAATTTGAGATTGATTTTCAAATTTTTTTTCAAAATAACCCATTGTAAATCCATAAGCTGTTTTATCTGCCACTGTTGAAATTGTACCGGCTCTGAAAACATTATTTTCTCCGAACATTTCTTTGGTAAAGTTATGAGCAATCGGTTGATATTCACCTGAAAAGTTTAAATCAATATCTGGTACTTTATCACCATCAAAACCTAGGAATGTTTCAAAGGGAATATCATGACCATCACCTATCATTTCGTTGTTACATTCTGGACAAACTTTTTTTTCTAAATCATAACCACATTTCACTTCTGGTGGTGTGTTAAAGTCAGAATATTTACAATTTGGGCAACGATAATGTGCTTTTAAGGGATTAACCTCTGTTATATTCGAGGTTGTTGCTACAAATGATGAACCAACAGAACCCCTACTTCCAACTAAATAACCATCTTCGTGACTTTTTTTAACTAGCAAGTGACTTATTCAATATACAACAGCAAAACCATGTTTTATGATTGACTCTAACTCTTTTTGTAAGCGTTTTTCCACAATTTCTGGTAACACTTCTCCATAAAGTGATCTCGCATTTTTATAACATTCATCCTCAAGCATTTTATCAACGTCATCGATATTCGGTGGAAAGGAACCAAACTTAATCGGGCATATACCAGAGTCAATAACTTCTGCAATAAGATTTGGATTAGTAATTACAAGTTCTCTCACAAGTTCTTCATCATCAAGCCATTCAAACTCTTTCAACATTTCAGAAGTAGTTCTTAAATGTTGATCAGGATTATCTTTTACTCTTTGTTTGAAATCATACAACGGATGATATACTCCACCTAGTCCTTTTGTATTGATATAAATATCACGAATAATTTTCTTATCAGGGTCAACGTAATGTGCATCACTCGTAGCTACAACTAATTTATTCAAATTCTTAGCTTCTGTAATTATAAGTTTTAAATAAAATTTCAAATCTTCGAGAGTTAAATCTCCTACTTGTATTAGTTTTTTATAAACACTCAAAGGTTGTATTTCAATATAATCCAATAAACTTATTGCTTCACGTAGCATTTTTTTAGTGCCTGTACGTGCATAATCAAAAACCATCCCATTAACACAACCATCACCAATTAGTATGTTATTACGATTTTTGAATTCTAAAATAGCACTTTTAAATATTTTTGGACTACCTAAGAAGTTTTTTGTATGAGATAACGAAATTATTTTATATAAATCTTTTAGTCCTTCTTGGTTTTTGGCAATGATATTTAAGTGATGACCTCTAACTCTTTTATGGTTTTCTTCTTCATAAGGATTATTTCTGAACAAGTCTCAATCACTATCAATGTCAATTGGTCTTATTTTTTTTGCATCACTTCACATATGTTCGTAAAGATTAGTTAGAACCTCAGCATCGTAATCTGCACGGTGGGCAATTTTTTCGTCATATAATATTCCATAAGCCTTAGCAACCGTTCCTAATCGATGGTTCTTTAACTTTGGTTTAAGACTACGTGCAAGTGTTAAAGTATCAATTACTGTGTTTTTTAATTCTCCATATCCAAACTTAATGGCCAAAACGTTTAAGAAATTAAAGTCAAAGTTCGCGTTGTGAGCAACTAAAATTCCATCTTTAATTATTTCCATTATGTTTCCTATTTCTGATTCGATTGTATTTTTATCTTCAAGCATTTCATTTGTGATATTAGTTAAATCTGTTGTGAACTTTGAAATAGGTTTTGATGGTTTAATTAAAATATCAAACTTTTTAGAAGTCCCATTTTTATAATCGTAAACATTGGCTCCAAATTCAATTATTTCGTCATATTCTGGTGATAAACCTGTCGTTTCTAAGTCAAATACAACAAATTTAGCTTCTCTTAGTTTAGTTTGCTTAGGATTTTTTACAAATCAGAAATCGTCATCCAACATAACGACTTCACTTCCATAAATTAATTTTAAATCTTGATCGCTTTGAATAGAATCATTTGCATTTTTTAACGCCCAATAGGCATCAGGAAATGATTGGACATTTAGGTGGTCTGTAATAGCAATGGCTTTTCAACCCCATCTTTTAGCAGTTTCAATATATTCTTTTACAGAACTAACACCATCCATTGCACTCATTTTGGTATGAGTATGAAGTTCCACCCTTTTATCAACTGCATTATCATTTCTTAAAACTGTTTTTGATTCAATTTTCTGAAATTTATCTATGTAAAAAATATAGTTTTTTTCATATTCTGAGTAAATGTATTTTCCGTTAAAAGCTACTCAATCATCTTTGTTTATCATTTGATCTTCATAACCCGCAAAAAAACTTTTGTTATCATCAGTACATTCATCAAAATAAGTTGGATTAGAGTCTGACTGAAAAAAGACACACAAAACTGATGATTTACCATCTGTTATTGGAAGGTGGTATATCTTTCTTCCGGTTTTAGAAACACGAGCACTTTTTGAAATTAATTGACCATGTATTGTGACATTTTGAGCATTTTCTTCTAAATCAGCAATACTCTCATAAGTTGGAGTTTCTAAAAGAACTTTAGTAGATTTATATTTAGGTTTTTTTGCAACAACAGTTGTATTTTGTCTTAAATGATTTTCGTTATAAAACGAAGCATCTTCGTACATTTTCTTCACTTCATTCAATGCATTTGATTCTAAATCATTTTTAACAATAACAGATAAGTTGATATTTGTAAAACCGTACTTGATTAATTTATTTTTATAGTAATCAGAATGCATATCGAGAAGATTTTTTTCTAATTCATTTTCAGCATAAAAAATAACCGTTCTATTATCAACATTGTATTCTATTAGTTTTGGAGAAAGAGTTTTAATTGTACCCGTCTTGACTTCAGCTTTTTTATCTTTTATGTATTCTATATAATTTCAAATTAACTCTTTATTATAGTTTGTATTTTCAACTTGTAAGTTTAGTTTAGTTGGTAAAAATGTATTGTTAACTAACTCTGATTCTAATCTTTCAAGTAAAATAATCGGCAAAAAATCTTTAAGCTTAACAAATATGCGTAACATTTTTAAAGAATTTATGAATTCAGATTTTTTATATAAATGAGCATCCTTAAAATAAAGAGTTTCCTCTTCACTTAAAAAGATACTTAATTTATCGAAAAACTCCTTCAAACTTTTATCCATTTTTCCTCCAAATAGTTAAACAATAAAATCTTTTATAGTAACAGCGATTAATAATCCCAAAAATAAGACCCCACCAATGGTGTAAATAATAATTTTGTACTTTTGAGGAATTTCTCTTCTAATAATCATTTCTATGAAAAGTTCTACAACTTTGTAACCATCAAAAGGAGGGAAAAACATCAAATTCAAAATAAATAAATTAGCACTAATCATTGCAACATATAAGAAAAATTGATCTGCTGATTGCAACATTGTCGCCGTTTGTCCAGCTATTCCAATTGGTCCTGAAAGTTGAGAAAAATGTCCAGTAAATATCATACCTAGTGATTTGATAATCGATAATGATTGATCAAATGTTTCTTTTCAACCCGCAAGATAAGCTTCGTTTGATGATTTATAAAACCTATCAGGCGAAGCAATACCAACATTTTGTCCAGATTCATAATATAAATTGTCATTTATATCCGTACTTGACATTTCAGTAATTCTTCCATCTTTGTAACCATCTAAGGCTAAACCTGAAAATTTATCTACTTTTTTATATTGGAACATAATTTGTACATTTTTATGATTTTCACTACGTTTCAAATTATCGATAAAATTATAGACCGTTTTTTTGTAATCGACTGCTTGTTGAGAACTTATCTCATTAATCTTATCGTCGCATTTAGTTGTTTTATCACAAATATTATCAAAAATAAATTCATTTGAATCAAAGTCCTTTAAAGTTCAACCTCAAATAACATATTGTTGATTGATATCGACTTTATCTGTTTTGAGAAGCTTTTTTTCTTCTTTTTCAATCAGTTTATATGCGATTTTATTTTGGTCATATTTAGCTCCGAAGTAAGACATATCATTCTTTTTAACTTGGGTGCTGGCAAATATTATTGTAAATAAAAGTAATGCAATAAATAAATTCATTAGTGGACCTGCAATAATGAAAAAAAATCTTTTTCATCTAGCAATATAATCCATCTGTCTTTCCTTGGGTACAACCACATCTTCGCGGTCTTTTGGTGGATCAACTTTATCTGATGCAATTGAACAATAACCACCTAACGGGAATGCTCTGATTGATATTCAAGTTTCTTTTCCCTTAAAAACAAATATTCTTGGTCCAAATCCAATCGAGAATTCATATACATATGCCTTAGATAATCTGGCAACAATAAAGTGTCCGAACTCATGTATTGTTATTAAAGCTAGTAATGCAAAGATTCCAACAAAAAATCCAAGCACGATCATTAGACTACTCATTTAATTTACCTCATTAATTAATTGTATTGTTTTTTTTCGTATTTTTGAATCAAAATTCGAAATATCTTCGTATGTATTCAATATTATATTCTCCGTATTCTCAAATACTTGTAAAACAATTTCTGTAATTTGATTAAATTTTAACTTATTGTGCAAAAAATAATCAACACATATTTCATTTGCTGCATTCATCGCAATAGCTTTTGAGTTTTCCTTACCAAGAATTGATAGTGCCATTTTAATTGGTGGAAATCTTTTTTGATCTATCTCGCTAAAATTTAAACTTAAGTTTTTTTGAAAACTTAAGTTTTTTTGTCCTTCAAAATCAGTTCTCAGTGGATATTCAAGAAAATAATTGATTACTTGCTTCATATCTGGCACCGACATTTGTGATATTATCGAACCATCAGCATAACCTACCATAGAATGTACAATCGATTCAGGATGTACTAACGTACAAATATTTTTGATTTTGAACAAATGGAATGCTTCAAGAATTTCAAATGCTTTATTAAACATAGTAGCGCTATCAATAGTGATTTTAGCTCCCATGTTTCAATTTGGATGATTTAAAGCTCTTTCTAAAGTAACATTTTTAGTTTCCTCAAGCGAAATGCTTCTAAACGGACCACCAGAAGCTGTCAAATAAAGAATTTCTGGTTTATTTTTATTATCTAGACATTGAAAAATGGCACAATGTTCTGAATCTAGGGGGTAAATTTTAGCCTTTTCATGATTAACTAATAAATTCGAGATTAAATCACCCGCAACCACAAAAGATTCCTTGTTAGCATTTAGAATAATTGAGTTTTTCTTAATTGCTTCTAGGGTTACTTTAAGACCAAAAAAACCTGATAAAGCATTAACAACAATATCATGTTTTAAAGTCAATAGTTTACAAATATCATCATTTATAATTTTTACATTTGGAAACTCTTGTTGTCATTTTTCTGGATCTTTTGAAACGTAAATCATTTGAATATTTGGAAAAGTAGCTATCATTTCTTTCAAATTCTTTGTATTGTTACCAACACTTAAACCAACTATTTCAAACTCGGTTTTTTTAAATGTTAAAACATCTATTGTTTGTTGACCGACATTCCCCGAAGCACCAAATAAAATTAATTTTTTCATCTATACGAAAACTATTATCAAAAATAGAACAGCAAATGATAAAATGACCGAGTCCATTCTATCTAAGAATCCACCATGTCCTGGGATGATTTTTGAGAAATCCTTAATATTTGCGCTACGTTTCACTCATGAAAATAGTAAGTCACCAAACAAACCAATTATCGGAAATAATAAGCTAAAAATTACATAAAATGCTATAACAGTGTAGTTATTACCAGATCTTGATTGTAATTCAGAAATAGCTGAATTAAATGGTTTAAAATCTGGTAATAAATATAAAAATATTACAGAATAAATTATCCCAAATACTGTTGCACTAGATAAACCTATTAATGCACCTTCTCAAGTTTTTTTTGGACTTATTTTAGGAGCTAAAGGTGTTTTACCTAAATTAACTCCACCAATATATGCAAAAGTGTCAGCAAATATGATCATTAACCATATTCAAACCGCTGTATTAAAAGAATATTCAGGGGTTGTGTTGTAAGGTCTTTGTAAATCTAAAGAAGTGATTGTAAAAGCTTTTATCCCAAATGTTATCAGTAAACAAATTACAAAATTTATTCCTGTATTTTTAAACCCTATAGACTTATCTAGTAATCCTAAAATGATGTAGAAAAGAAAAATCATCGGGAAAAGTAAGGTAAATTGTCAAGTTGCAAATCAGTTGTCCATATTTAATAATCGATAAAATGAGAAATTATATAAGTCTTTTGACACAGGGAATAAATATAAAATAACATTTAAACTTATTAATATTAGTTGTTGATATCATTTTTTAAAACCTAATGCCCTATTTATTTCAAAAATACTGATCGCTAGTACTGCAATATTCATTAATATTGAAAAATAAGAAGTAATTTCAATATTTTTTGAGTTTGGTAGATAAGAATATAAGGCACCAGTTAAAACATATAAACTTAATAGCATTAACAAAATAATAGCAGACAAAGTTCTAACTTTTAAAACACTCATACCTGTTGTTGTTTTAAAACTAACATCTAGGTTTTTTTCTTCAAAATTATTGTTGTCTTGCATTTTATTTTTCATAACTACTCCTTAATTGTTCCAAATCTTCTATCTCTTTTATAATAATCCTCTATCGCCTTTTCAAAATGTATTTCATCAAATTCTGGTCAGAAAGTAGTTGTGAAATACAATTCTGCGTATGCTGCTTGTAGTAGCATAAAGTTACTTAAACGTTTTTCGCCACCAGTTCTAATCAAAAAATCAATATTTGGTGAATCTTTCGTATAAAAGTACTTACTAATGTCATTATATTGTAGATTATCAACATTAACATTGTTTTTTTTGATTTCTTGACACAAAGCCTTCAAACTGTTTTCTAATTCTTCACTAGTTCCATAATCAATAGCAATATTAACAACTATTTCATTTAAGTTTGCTGTCTTTTTTTCAATATTTTCAAGATATTTGCGAGTTGCATTAGGAACTTTTGTTCTTCTTCCAACCCAAACTATTTTGATTCCCTCATCGATAAATTTTTGTTGTTTTTCTTTGCTAAATATTTCTCCTGGAAACTTCATTAAATACTTAACCTCAATATTTGGTCTGTTTCAGTTTTCAGTAGAAAAACAAAATAAACTCAAAAACTTAATATTATGTTTTTTTGCAATCATAATAGTTGAAAATATTTTTTCCATACCAACTTTATGTCCGTATGTTCGATTTTTATTTTGTAACTTTGCCCAACGACCATTGCCATCCAATATAATTGCTACATGATTCAATTCTTTCATAGAAATTACTTATTTTTTGTAATTTGCAATGATCTTAGTGGTGTTGTTAAATATTCATATCCTGATTCTGTTACTAAAATATCATCTTCAATTCTAACTCCACCAAGACCAGGGATGTAAATTCCTGGTTCAACTGTGACACACATTCCAGGTACTAATGGTTTATCACCTGCAACAGAGTTATAAGGTTCTTCGTGAATTTCTATACCCAAACCGTGACCTGTTCCATGAGTGAAATATTGTCCATAACCCTTTTCTTCGATGTAATCGAAACAAATTTTATGAATTTCTTTACCCAAAACACCTGGTTTTATTGCATCAATACCAGCTTGTTGAGACTCATAAACTATTTGATAAATCTCTTTCATTTTCACATTTTGATCATTATAGATTGCAAATGTTCTTGTCTGGTCTGAACAATAACCATTATAGTAGCAACCCATGTCTAAGGTTACAAAGTCCCCTTCTTCGATCACTTTATCTGTTGGTACAGCGTGTGGCTTGCTACCATTAACTCCAGAAGCAACAATCGTATCAAAACTTAGTTTTTGTGCTCCGTTTTTCAAAAATGAGTCACTAACAAATCTAGCTAATTGTAATTCAGTAATACCTGGTTTAACATAATCTAAAACTTCTAAAAATACTTGATTTGTTATCTCACAAGCTTTTTTAATTTGTTCGATCTCTCAACTATCCTTAACCATTCTAACCGCTTCAAAGTTATATTCAGCTAACTCAGCATCTAATGATTTAGCAAACCTTTTGGCTTCGTTGACAAATACTCAATCTGACTCAAATATTATTTTTTTGATATTATTCTCTTTGATTATATTGTTCATCAATTGAAAAGGATTTCCAAAACCAACAATCTCATCAATATTCAATAATAAGTTACTTTCCTTAGCAGCAGTAATATATCTTCCATCAACAAATAGATAACTTTTATTTTTTGTAAATAAAATATATCCTAACGAAGATGGAAATCTTGAGAATCAGTATCTATTTTGGGGAGAGTACAATAAAATAGCCTCCGCATTGTTTTCTTCTAATATTTTTAATAAAAGCTCTTTTTTCATAATATATTCCTCTCATTTAGCTTAAAAAAAAGAGACACAAAAAGCATCCCTATTTTTTTTGTTTATGTACTTGATGTGCATTACATTTAAAGCAATGTTTTTTTACTTCGATTTTTTCTTTTCTTTTGTCATTCTTAGCAATATAATTTTCTTCTTTGCAGATTGAACAACGTAAGATAACTCCTTCGCGCATAGTAATAGCCTCCTTGGTTATTTAAGATATAAGCAAGTTAATGATATCAAAAAAAACTATAAAATATAACATTTTTCTTACTTTTTTTAGATATATTCCTGAAAAAAAATTCCTTTTTTTCATTATAAATTATTTTATAGTTTTAAAAAACCTTTTAATGTTCTTATAGACAAACTTATAAGGTGTATTATTAACACATATATAATGTATTTTATATATAGGGAGGATAAAAAAATATGAAAAAACTATTAAGCTTATTAGGAGCTATGGGAATGTTGGCATCAACTGGTGCGACAGTTGTTTCTTGTGGAAAAAAAGACACAGAAGAAAAAAAGCCAGAAGAGGAAAATAAACCAGAAGAGGAAAATAAACCAGAAGAGGAAGTTAAACCAGAAGTAGGAAATTCAGTTGAAAAAGTAACCATTGATGAAGATAGTATTAGTAAAAAGGCAGAAACAAGAACTGTAAAAGTTGAAATGAGTAAAGAATTATCTAATACTAAGAATCTTACTTTAACAAGTGATAAAGGAGACGCTTCAATTTTAAAAGTAGGTCAAGTTAAAACTAATGATAAAAATAAAAAAGTTTATGAATTTGAAATTGGTGTGAAAAACGACCTACCCCAAGAAGAGACTATAGAAAACTTAATTGTTAATTTGAACGGAAAAGCAACAGATAAAAGTGTTGAAATAACAATATCGCCAAGAAGTGAATTTGATTTAAGTCTTATAGGTGATTTCATTAGCGGAACTGGTTTTCCAGGTATGATAAATAATTTTGGAAATAAAGGATTTCTTTCAATTGATTCTGGTAAAATGTCAGACAAGGAATTTATTTATAATTCGATTAATGAATACGTGAAGAACGTTTTAGAATTAGAACTTGTTCAAATGATAATAAAATTGGATGTAAAAACAGTTTTAGGAATGGTAGATATAACTTATTTAGATGGAGAGGGAAAAGAATTTACTGAAAATAAGGATGTAGCATCAATTAAAATTACAGTTAAAGATGGTCATGCTGATGATATTGATGATTATCATGTTATTGGAGAAGCAAATGTAAAACTTGCAGAAAAGAAAAAAATATCAGAACTAATTCAAACTTCTGATTTAGGAGAATTAACAATAAAAAATCTTGATGACCAGGCAGAATTAAAGAAAGCTGTACAAGAGAAGTTATTAGCTGTAAATACTTTTGAACCATTAGGTACAGCTTTTAAAACTAAGAATATTGAAATTGACAACGTTGAAATTGATAAAGAAGCAAAATCTGGATCAACTAAAATTAAATTTGTATTTAATAGTTCAATTCAAAACGATGTAAATAGAGTTATCAAATTTACATTTGCATAAATTTAACAACATTTATGACATAAAAAAGATATTAAAGTTTTCAAACAAACACTAGTCCTAGCTAGTGTTTTTATTTCATAAATTATTTTAATATTTTCATAAATAAAAGACGAATTTCTTTTATGATCACAATTCTTATAGGGATAATATTAACAAAACTTATCTTATATAAAAACTTATCAACTATTTTAATACTAATTGAACATAAGCAAAAACTTCGATTATTGATTAATAATTTTAAATTAATAAAACTAGATAAAAATTTGATAATAGTTTTGTACTTTTATTAATTACTCACGAATAAGTGAATTGATATAAATGGTTTAACTTATATTTCACATAAA
Organism: Spiroplasma endosymbiont of Megachile willughbiella; assembly: GCF_964273395.1. Lineage (NCBI taxonomy): Bacteria > Bacillati > Mycoplasmatota > Mollicutes > Entomoplasmatales > Spiroplasmataceae > Spiroplasma > Spiroplasma endosymbiont of Megachile willughbiella. The sequence continues at coordinate 845,429 of NZ_OZ187005.1, forward strand.
ATAGAAACCTAAAAGTTTTTTAATTTTTTAAAATATTTATCATTCAACTAAGAAATATTTGCAATTTATAATTTTAAAAGAAATTTAATGATTTAAAAAAACATTTATTGCAACCTTTGTTAAATCTTAATAGTGTAATATTAGTTTATATATAATAAATTTATTATATAAGGAGGAGAAAAATGAAAAAATTATTAAGCTTATTAGGAGCATTAGGAATGGTTGCATCAACTGGTGCAACAGTTGTTGCATGTGGAAAAACAACCACTGAAACAACAGAAAGCAATGCTACAATCATATCTGTAAAAACAGACAATGATACTATTAGTAAAAAATCAGGAGAATCTATTGTAAAAGTTGAATTAAAAGAAGTACTATCATCATCTGATAAACTAACAATTACAAGTGATAAAGGGAATGAATCAATTTTAAAAATTGCTGATGGTGTAAAGAACAATAAGAACGCTAAGATATATGAATTCAAAATCACTTTAAAAGATGACTTACCACAAGAATCAACTACAGAGAAATTGATTGCCAATTTGAACGGAAAAGCAACAGATAAAAGTGTTGAATTATCAATATCACAAAGAGGTCAATTTGATTTAAGTCTTATTGGTGATTTCATTAACGGAACTGGTTTTGCAGGTACGATAAATAACTTCGGAAATAAAGGATTTCTTTCAATTGACTCTGGGAAAATGTCAGATAAGAATTTTATCAACGATTCAGTTAAAGAGTATGTAAAAAATGTTTTAGAATTAGAACTTGTTCAAATGATAATAAAATTGGATGTAAAAACAGTTTTAGGAATGGTAGATATAACTTATTTAGATGAATCAGGAAAAGAAGTTACTGAAAATAAAGATGTAGCAGCAATCAAAATCACAGTTAAAGATGGTCACGCTAATGATATTGAGGATTATCATGTTATTGGAGAAGCAAAGGTAAAACTTGCAGAAAAGAAAAAAATATCAGAACTAATTACTAATAACAATAATGAACTAGGAGCTTTAAATGTCGACCCTAATGATAAAGAAAAACTAAAACAAGCAATACAAGATAAGTTATTAGAAAAAAATATTGATCAAAAATTGAAAGATGCTTTTAAAAGCAAAGATATAGAATTAGATCAAATTAATGACACATTAGGAACAGCAAAACTTAAATTTAATTTTAACAGTTCAATTCAAAATGATAAAAATATTGAGATCAAATTTTCAATAGGACAGGCTTAATAATTTCAAAACTACGCTAGCTTATGCTAGCGTTTTTATAACACTATTTTTTATTAGCGCGAATTTTATATTTTCAATTGAAGAAACAATACTTGTTAAATTAAAATAAAGATTATTGGTTGTTATAATTTACATTTTCTACAATCATTATTGTGAGTTTAATAATTGTTTGATAGTTTTTCTAGAATATATAGTTTAATATAATCTTCAAGATAGATAAAAAAATTATATTAGGATAGTTCAATAAAGAGATTGTTAATTAAAATATAGACCCCTCTTATAAAATAGATTAATCATTATTTCGTTCACTTATAGAATCTTATATTATGTTCTCCTACCCTTTTTTAGAAATTATATAAAGTTTGTGTTCAAAAATGTGTAAAATAATATTGATATTTAGGAGTGAATAAATGAAAAAGCTTATCAGTATACTTACTGCAACTACTTTAATAGCATCATCTACAGTTTCAGTAGTTGCTTGTAGTAGTAACGCTAACTTTAGAGAATTTAAATCATGAATAAAAAACGAAGATAGTTTTTTATTATACATTGGAGCCAAAGATTGTGATTACTGTCAACAATTTGAAGACACATTAAAAATGACCAACAATGAATTAGAGCAACTATTAGCTAAAGCTAATAGTATATATAATGCAAAACATAGTAATGAATCTAAAATAAATAACGGTGATTTGACTGATTTTGGTCGAAAAATAAAACACAATAAAATAGATTTTCATCAATTTATTACTGATGAAAAAGCAAATAATTGAAATGAAAATTGAAGTAAAAATATCTACAATTGGATCGTTGAACAAATAGTAAAAGTTTATATAAAAGTAAGATTTGAAACAAAACCAGAAATTCAAGACAATTATAAAAGATATTATAAGATTGCTGAAGATAGAGTTAAAACCTACTTATCTTCTAATAGAGGGACACCATTCTATCTTTTGGTTAGAAATGGTAAACTTGTATTTTGAGAAGTAGGATTTGAAGGTGCAACTAACAACAATTATAAAGAAGCTTTAGAGAAATGATTTAAAACATTCGATGATGCACTTAATCAAGATCAAATAGAAATTAAAATAGCAGATAAAATTGATGGTTCGAAACCTTCTGAAGATAAAAAAGAAAGCTTATCAAATTTTGAAAAGTATAATTACAATTTAGACTTAAATAAATACATAAATAAGAAATAAAATCGTAAACCTGAGATTCCTTAACGAAAGTCTTAGGTTTTTTTTACTTTTAATAAAAAGTTTAATTATAAAATGTCTAGCATTAACATTAATTTTTAAAAGAATTCTAAAATCTAAAAATAATTTTATATTGAAAATTATTATTACTTTATTGTGTATCATATTTATATGTGTATTAAATATTAATATACTAAAAGGAGAATTATATGAAAAAATTATTAGGATTATTAGGCGCACTAGGAATGGTGGCCTCAACAGGTGTATCTGTTGTAGCATGTGGTAAAAAAACTGAATCAATCGGTAAAGTCTCTTTAGAGAAAAGTACCTTGAGTGCTAAAGATGACTCAACAAATTTAACAGTCGAACTTAATAAAGATCTAGCAAGTGCTGATAAAATTACAGTAACAAGTAACAAAGGTGAAAACTCATTGTTGAATATCGAAGAAACAAAAAAAGAAACAAAAAAAGTTGTTTATAAAGTTTCGTTAAAAGATGATTTACCTGAAAACGAGGTTAGTGAAGGATTAACTGTTAAACTTAATGATACAGAAGTTGGTTCTGTTGAAATAAAAATATCTAAAAATAAAGATGCATCAAGAACAGATGTGAGTTTAAATTTAATTCAAGCGGTCATTGGTAGTGGTATTGGCGTGAATTCAAACATTATTAAAAATCAAGAGAAAGTAAAAGATACACTAATTAACTTTGCAAAAGGTTTATTGAGTCAGTATGGATTTGCAATTGATGTAGATGTGCTCCTATCAATGGTGAATGTAAAGTTTTTGAAAAATGACACAGATTTAGCTATAAATAATCAGGACAAAGTTGCCTTCGTTAATTTAGAAATTATTGAAGGGAAAGAGGACACAATAGATGGTTATCACATTACTGGTAGTGCTAAAATCAAAATATTTGAACAAAATAAGTTAGAGGAAGCTTTAAAAGTTAGAGAATTGGGTCAACTTAAAATAGATAAAGGTAACCCTGATGAATATGTGATAAGACAAGCTATTTTAGAAAAAAATTCAACAACAGGTTTTAATAGCGGAAATATATATGATATAGATATTAAAAATATTTCTATTAATGAAACAAAAGGAACTGCACAAATAGATGCTATTTTAGGGAAAAGTTTTTATTCTGAAACATCAATTGAAGTTTCTTTTACAATCTCTGAGGTTGAAGAATTGAATATCGAAAATATCTTTGTTGAACAACTATCAGATTTAGAATCTTACAAAAACCAAGCGCAAATTCTAGAAAAAATTAAAGTAGAATCAGAAGCAAAAGTTAAAAAAGCTGGATTAGATTACGAAATTTTTAAAACAAAAATCACGGAAGTGTTCAATTTTGAATATATAACAGATGATGGAAAACAGGCAAAAGATGGTGTAGATGATGTATTTAGCGTGGATGTAACAATAAAATCAGGAAAAGAAATGACCTTAGGTAAAAAATTAACTGGTGATTTTTCGATATTACTTGGTGACTTTTAAATATAATTTATTAAATCTTAGTATAAAAAAGTTTATTTAAAACTATACAAAAAAGTTTTCGAAAAATCAATAATTAGTTTTAAAGGAAAAAACCGTTAGGACTAAACTGGGAATTTAAATTATACAGTTATTAAATAACAACGCTGGCGTTAGCTGGCGTTTTTTTAATTTGCTACTTTTTGTATTCTTTTCTCATTATATCAATTTATGTGCCCGTTTATCTCGTTGAACTTCCTTTTGTAAGTATTGATACAATTTAAATATTCACTTATTGAACATCAAAAGAAAACTAATTTTTTCTATTGTCTAAAGAGTTGCCTATTCTGCTCATTCATATTTCACTATTCATTTTTTTACTAAATTTCTTACTTCATAACTTAAGAATTCAGAACCTTGGTCTGAGTACAATATAAAACTTGTTTGTTTTTTTAAAGTATCGAACATTAATTAAGTGTTTTTTTATAATAAGCATCTAGTTTGTTTGTCTTATGGATAATAGCTACGGATAAACAATAATTATTTCCTTCTACCAACTCTTGAAGATAAGAAACATCAATTGCTATAATTTTATCGTTTTAGGATTATAGTCACACTTTATTAAATCCTTTAACTTAGTGTTAAAGTTTTTCACTTTTTGTAATAATAAAACCTCTTTTTTTATATAGTATCTTAGAATTTTGTCGTTCATATTAAAATTTTTTTGTCTCAATAAGATAATTATTCTTCTACTCCAAAAGATGGATTTCAAAACACTCAATACATATATATCTCACTTTTTAAAAGGTTATATTTATAACTTCTAACAATGCTTTTTTTTGTAAAAGAATGTTCTATGCATTAAAATAATCCTTGCTTTTATTGTTGTGTTTAGATATTGTATTTTATTAACCACTTCTTTTTCTTTTTCGTATATTTTATTTTCAATCTTCTATAACTTCTTTTTTCTGCTCTTTATTTAAATCATCGTTTATTTATGGTATATCAGAATCACCTCTTTTTTTATGTCTTCCAGATACCTTTTTTCTAATTAAAATTTTTATACCATAATTATCTAGTAACTTAGATTTTATACTAAATCTTTTTTGAATTTCACCTATAAGTCTTATAACTTTATTTTTTTTAATTCTATATCACAGCTCAACAACTCTTATTCCTTGATTTTTATAAATTTTATTATTTTTAACCATTGTTCAATTGTTCGCTCTTGACATAAAAAAAATTCTACACTTCTTTCTAGTGTAGAATTGTTTTTGCTTGTTTAGAATACCCTGTTCTTTCAATTTATAATAGATTCACTTTTTTAAAAAAATCTTGAGTGATGACTTATTTATTAGAGTAATTAATATTTGATAGATCTATAAAATTCAATTTATTTACTTACATATGCCTCTGCTTTACCTGTTAAATGTAATCCTTTTAATGAGTCTTCTTTACCCTTTATAATTTCAAAAGTAAATGACCTTACTGTATCAATATTATCTTTTGCTAGTTCTTTCTTATCATTAAAATATTCAATTTTAACTGTTTCATTAACAAGTTTATTTATATCTAGTTTTTTTAATACAGGCGCAAAAGAACTATAACGCTCTACCAATTTATTAACATAACTTATGAAATCATCTTTAACTTGTTTTTGGCTTTTTAGATCTACACTTTGACTTAACTTAACATCTTTTAAAAAGCCAGAAAGCATTGAAATCTCAACATTATGATAATCAAAAACAAATGGTAAAGGTAAACCTACAACACTAGATTTGTTGTCTTTATTAATTATTATACCTATAAATTCTGTTGCGGGTGTGTCAAAAGGACCATAACCCATTGCTTCTGGTTTAATCGATACATCTAAAGTATATTTTTTATTATCTTTTGGGTCGATTACTAAATCAGTAACATCAAAGTTTGATTCTTTAGACTTTGATATATATAACTTTTCGCCCTCCCCTAAGGGTTTGTTTAACATAACTTCTATTTTACTGGTATCATCTTTTTTATTAAAAATGACTTTTGAAGCATATGTTTCTCCAAAATGCTTAATATCTATAGTAAATCCAGGTCCGATATTATCATTTCCAAGTTTAAAAGTTAACTTTTCAGTAGTAAATGGCACGTCTTTTAAGTTTTTCAAACTAATAGTACCTTTAAAATAGCTACCTACTTTTGTAAACTCGGAGATTTGAAGAACTGACTCAGTACCTTTATCAGAAGATACAACTATTTTATCTGTTTCATTTAAGGTTTTATTTATTTTAACTGTAATATCTACTTTTTGTTTTTTACTAGTAATGATTTTGCTATTAAGAGTTACTTCTCCAACCGGCATTATTTTTATGGGAGTAGCGTTTCCAACTAATTTGTCCCCTTTTTTAACTGTTAACATTTCTGTAGTTGTACCATCAACGTTTTTACTCAATTTGATGATACTTGTATAAAATTTCGGGTCTTTTTCATTTTTTACAAATTTACTTAGTTTTAAAAGAGATTTATCTCCTTTATCAGAAATAACTTCTAAAGATTCATTACCAGCCAACGTTGAAGATAATTCAACATTTAAAGTTACTTCATCAGAACTACTTGCAATTTTTGTAGAAGAAAGATTTACATCTCCTATTATATTAATTTTTATTGAAACTTCTGATCCAACTAGTTTATCACCAATCTTAACAGATAATTTTTCAGTTACAATACCAAAATCTTTAACTTTAATTGTACCTGTATAAACTTTTTTATCGAAAAAATCCTTAGAAAGCTTTTTGGGTAGTTCTAATAAAGATTTATCACCTTGGTCAGAAAATAGAGATAGTTCTTGATTTGGTGCTAAAGTATCTTTTAAATTGACAGTTATCTTAACTTTTTGAGATTTACTTGTTACTTCATTGATATCAGTTTTAACTGTTCCTAAATTTTCTGTGGGTGTTGTTGGTTTTTCCTCAGACTTATTCTTTGTACCACCACATGCAATTACAGCTGAACCAGTAGATAAAATAAGTCCTATTGATGCTAATAATCCTATTAATTTTTTCATTATATTCTCCTTTAATAAGGACTAATTAAAATTAGTCCTTGTTCACATTAATGAAATTAATATTTTTATTATTTAATATAGATATTATGATCAATAAAATTATTATTAAAAAAATAACTAAATGACAAATTAATATAGCTTAAAAAAAACGGAAATTATTTAACTATAGTTAATTGATTATATTAAAGTCAAATTAGTTAATTATTAAAAAAATTTTAAACAAGATTTTATATAAAACACTTTTTATAAATTTTAAAAGTAATTTTTAGACCTATAAAAAAAATTACTTTTTTCAACTATAAAACAATCATCTTACTTTAACATTACACCTCTCTTCATAATAATGTCTTTTAAAATCACATTATTGACATAAAGTATTTTATATTTATCAAAAGAAAAAAGTTACTCTTTTCAGTAACTTTTTTTAAAATATTTTCCATTTTATGAAAAAAATATTCTCCGGTCTTACTAGTATGATTGTTATTAATGTTCAAAACTAGAAAACAAAAAAAGACACAAGTGTGTCTTATCAAGTCCTATAAATGGTCCCCGGGGCCGGACTTGAACCGGCACGACCGTTTAAAATCGCTGGATTTTAAGTCCAGTGCGTCTACCACTTCCGCCACCCGGGGGTATTAATAAAAAATGGTGTCCCGTATAAGACTTGAACTTATGACCCACTGGTTAAAAGCCAGTTGCTCTACCGACTGAGCTAACGAGACGTATTGATAAAATGGCTGGGCTAGCAGGATTCGAACCGGCGCATGAAGGAGTCAAAGTCCTTTGCCTTACCGCTTGGCTATAGCCCAATAATAAAAAAATGGTGGGGAGAGACGGATTCGAACCGCCGAACCGAAAGGAGATGGTTTACAGCCACCCGCGTTTAGCCACTTCGCTATCTCCCCAAGATAATAAGTGGTGCTGACTAAAGGAGTCGAACCTTCGACCTATTGATTACTAGTCAATTGCTCTACCAACTGAGCTAAGTCAGCGTCTTCTGATAATTCTTAAAGATAAGAACCTTTTCAATTATACAAAATAATAAGTCATTATGTCAATAAATTTTAATTAATTTTTAAAAAAATGAGTAATCATCTTTTATTTACATTTGACTAAAAAAAATGTAACTTGTAAGTAAAGAAAATAAAAAGTACTCTGGGCGGAGCACTTTTAAAAGATTTAATCCAAAACAAGTCTATTATTATAATTAAATTTATAAAAATGCTTATTTGATAGGGCTAAATAAACAACATGGGCTATATTTAAACCTGTTCCAGACATATTTAATTATATTTTATTTTGTTCAGAATATCAATAAAGAGTGATTATTTTGTAAATAATATTTATAAAAAATACTTACTTATAATAAACAATCTATTGATCAATAATTTAGACTCATTATCACTAAACAAAGATAGTGTTTTTACCCCATATAAGGGTCATAAACAACCAAAAACAAACTTAGAAGATGTGATTATAGGCTTTTTTGTTTGTGATTGCTTTGAAGCCCCATAAAGTGGTATCAAGTTGTTTTGATTTTTAAAAGTTTTAAAAAATAATCTAAATTAATGAATATTTCGCAAAATAAAATACTCATTAAACATATTAATGTTCAATGAGTATTTAGTTACATTTATTAGTCATTAATGATGACTAATTTTTTAATAATCTTATTTCACTTATTTGTGCTTTAGAGTTGGTTGTTTTCAACTTTATATTAAATATGTTAGTAATTTTCCCATCTGATACTTTATAAATAAAATCATTCTCTGCATTTATTTCAATATCAACAGTTAGCTTTTTAAAATATTGGTAAACTTTTTCTTTAATGGTGCTTAAATTAGTGGTTTCTTCATTTATATAGTTATCAAGACAACCAATTAGAGGAGTTAATCAATCTTTATTCTCTGCACCCATTTTGATTACATTACTTAACACTGATGACTCTACAAAACTTCCATCATCATTTAGTCCTAGATGTTTAAATAAATGGTTAACATCGTTAAGAGCATTTTGTAAGGCATCATTTTCATACATACTTTTAAATAAACTTGCTAAGGTATCGAAATCAACTGTAGATTTTTCAACTTTTTCTGTAGAATCTTTTAAATCTTTGAAAATATCTGACAATTTCTTATTAAAAATCATATCTAATGCATTATTTGTTACGTGATCAAATCCTAATGCTTTATCTGTTGGTTGTTTTTGAAACATCTCTACTAACTCACCAACAGTTTTGTCTAAATAACTCTTTAAACTTAAATTTAAGTGTTTATTATCATTATTTCATAAATACCCAACTCAATTTAAGGCAAACTTATTTCAGTCATTGTTTTCGTTTACGGCTTTTATAACATTTTTTAAGAAATCTGGTAGAGCTTCAACACCTAATAATGTATCAGCGGTGATTGTACCATCTTCAACATAACTAGTTAAACCATTATCATCCTTATTTTGCCCTAGACCCATATTTAAAAATGCTCTTATAATAAAATCAATTGAAATTTTGACTTTTAGTCCCGCAACAACAGAGAATTCTACGAAGTCTGCTTTATTAAGTTTTTCAACAAATTTAGAAACTAATTTGATTAAACCGCCTTTTTTGTTTCCTTTATATTTTACAGTTCCAAATAATGCATCAATGTAACTAATATTTAGTTTGTCGTCAGTTCCTAAAAGAAAGTTTACTATATTTTTTAAGATGAAGCCTTCATTATCGGTTGATAAAGCATTTAATATGTTAAAAATATTCTTTATATCTATTTTGTTAGAAACAATTTTTGTATCCCTCATGGCACCAACCTCGTTTAAGGTCATTGCTCTGGATGTAATATCTTCAAACTTGAATTGATCAAGCGGCAATAATAAAGTTCTTACAAATCTAATAACTTCAGGTATAGCTTTAATATTCTTAGTTATGTCAAAACTAATTGTTTTTTCACCACTCAGTAGATAAGAAATATTATTAGCAAGTGAATCTATTGCTTTATCATAATTTGAATTTATATCATCTTTTGTATCATACTTTAATGTATCAAAACCTTCAATCGAAAATAGATTGTTTACAGCGTTTGCTAATCCAATAACACTAGAATCAAGTGAATCTTGATATGTCATGTCTTTATAAATATTGCTGCTAAAAGCTTTCTCAAATAATTTTAGAGTATCATTATCAAGTACTTTTGCCAATGATTTTAAAGTATCTTCTGAAATTAAATTTGTAATAAATGAAGGGTCTTTTGCTAACATTAAAAGCAATTGACCTAAACTAGAAGGATTTGTGCATAAATTTAATATTGTTGGTAAAAGATCTGTAACTTTCTTCAATGACTCAATAGTTTCATTATCTAGAGCTTTGACACCACTTTGGTAAATATTATCTGACAAGTTTAACTCTTTTGCCATCAAGTTTTTATCAAAGTAAGTATTATAAACATCATTAAACTTACTATTTACATTTATATCATTTGAATTTCCTTCTTCTGTGATATCTAACTCGCTCAATGTTTTATTTTGTACAAGTGAGGTTAATATCGAAGAAGTACTTATGTGCTTATTATTGTAATCGATGTTTTCATTTTGATTCATAAATAAAGCTTTTGCCGTTTGTGACATTAATTTTGATGTGATTACGCTTTTATATTGTTCGTTATTTGAGTCTATTAATTGAGTATTTTTAGCGCCACATGCAACAACTGTTGCACTCGTCGAAGCACCAATACTGATTGCTCCGATTAAACTTAATAATCTTTTCATATTTTTTTGTCTCTCCTTATATTTTTTTATCTTAGTAAAAATGACTAACTGGAATATATAGTAAAAGTATTACTAAAAAGGTTTGTTAATCAAATTTGTTTATTTATATTCTTATTCACCGACAACATTTTAAAATCAACACACCTCCTTGATTTTTTTAATTTTACATTATAAAGTACGAGTGTAAGAAAATGTAAAACAAATTTGAGAATATTGAAAAAATTTTAAAAATAAATATGGTGGTAATTTTTTAGTACTAATTGAAAATCGATAATTGATTTCAAAAAAACATATTAAAAAACACGATGCTAAATGTCGTGTTTGTTCATTATTTTAAGGATTAATGGTTCTTTTGATGGTTGAGGCAAAATATCTATTATAGCCTGAGCTTGTAATGTAAAACTCTCTGTATTATCTTTGTTTGTAAATAATGTCATAACGACTTCGTTTTCTTCTACATAATCATCTGTTGTTTTATTTAGATATATGCCAGAAGCGAAATCTATCTTGTCATTTTTAGTTTTTCTACCCGCACCTAATTCCATTGATAAAAGGCCTAGTGATTCAGCGGATTTGAAATTTATATAACCTTTTTTAGGAGAACGTATTTCAATAGTATGGGCTGTTTTAAAATTTTTATCGTAATTTTCGATAACCGAGAAATCTCCCCCTTGCGCTATTATGAATTCTTTTAACAAGTTGGCTGCTTTACCAGATTTCAATAGTTTCATTATTTCTTGTTCAGCTAAGTTAAGATTTTCAAATATCTCAGACTCTACAAGCGTTATGCTGGCTGCTTTAACGCACAATTCTATCAAATCCGAAGGTCCACTACCATTAAGTGTATTCCACGCTTCTCTTACTTCTAAAGCGTTTCCAATAGCTCTTCCTAAAGGACGATTCATATTTGTAATCATAGCAGTTACATCTCTTTTATGAGATAGGCCAATATTAATCATAGTCTTTGACAACTCAATAGCGTCGTCGACTGTTTTCATAAATGCTCCACTTCCTACTTTAACATCTAAAATAATCTTGTCAGCTGGTATTACCAGTTTTTTAGACATAATACTTGAAGCGATTAAGGGTATTGAATCCACAGAACCAGAAACATCTCTTAATGCATATATTTTTTTATCAGCTGGTACAACATCTTCTGATTGACTCATGATCGAAAGGCCAACTTCGTTTAAAATTTGTTTGAACTTGCTTTCACTTATTTCACCTGTTCAACCAGGACAACTTTCAAGTTTATCAATTGTTCCACCAGTTTGCCCTAAGCCTCTTCCTGATAATTTGGCAACTTTTACCCCAAATGCAGCTACTAGCGGTGCAAAAATTAAACTAGTTTTGTCTCCAACACCACCAGTTGAATGTTTATCGGCAGTTGGCCCATTTACACCTTCTAAATTATAAGTTACTCCAGAATTTACCATAGCTTCTGTAAAATATGATATTTCATTTTTAGTCATTGAGTTAAATCAAACTGCCATATTAAACGCAGACATTTGATAATCTTTTAAAGAGCCATTAGTAAATGAACTTACTAATCATGTTATTTCTTCTTTTGATAGTTCTATGTTATTTTTTTTCTTTTCAATGATCTTAACAAAGCTCATTACGTTCACCTATTCAAATCTATAAGATTGATAAATATTAATAAAAGCTACATTTATTTTTTTTGTCCACTTTTTTAGGAACTAAGCCATTTGCTTTTGGATCAAAATTTATGTATTTATCCATATTTTTTTGAACTTCTTTTTGAACATTTTTAGTTAATAATTCTGTTTTAATTGAAATAAATTTTTCAGGCATCATTGGTTTACCAAAAATTACCTTAACTTCTATTTTTTTTGGCCTATTTTTATCAAATAGTTTGCAAGAATCAATAATTGTTACTGGAACAATTGGTGCATATGCCATTTGAGCAATTTTCATGCTTGCCCCAAGGAATTCGTTCATTTCTTGTTTAGCACTTCTTGTACCCTCAGGGAAAACTACAACAGTTCTTTTATATTGGTTGATAAGTTCCTTACCTTCTTTCATAGCTTGTAAGGCGCTTCTAGGACTATCACGATTTAATGAAATGTTATCAGTTAAGTTCATAAAATGCTTAAATATTTTTTTTGTTCATAATTCTTCTTTTGCGATAAATGCAACAGGTTGTTGCAATGAATAATCATTAATTGCTAATAAAAGAATTGGGTCTAAATTTGATTGATGATTTGGTGCTAATACTATTCCTCTATCTAATCAATTTTCAATACCAAATACTGAAATGTTAACATTTGCAATCTTTAGAACTTTTCTAATTTTTTTCTTAACTCAATTATAACGATACTCCTCAGAATACATGTTAGGGTCTGTTTTTATTTTTTTTGTCATTTTTTTAGCTTTTTTTACAGTTCTTCATATCGTTCAAGCACTAAAAAAGATTCTTCATTTAGAAACAATTTCTCTTTCTTTTCTTTCTTCTCTAACTTGTAATTGCTTTTGGTCAGAGACCGCTACTTCATTTGCTTTTAATTCTTTTTTCTTTTCCATTTTTTAATTCCTCGTATATATTTTAACTTCGAACTCATCGTTATATATGGTTTCTGTTAATGTAAATTCTTTATCATTGATTTGAGGTGCAAAAGTATCCCCTTCATAAAGGCCTTTAACAACGCTAACAACAAGTTTATTTGCAAACTTTAAGCTAAAATCGTAAATTTGCTTTCCACCAATAATTATAAGTTCTTCTGAGCTATTTTTATAAGAATTTAGAAAGTTTTCAAAATCATTGATTATTATTAGATCGGGGTGCTTCAAATCAATAACTCGTGATGTTACAACATAATTTGTTCTGTTAGGGAGTGGTTTTAATCTTAAAGACTCTCATGTATTACGACCCATTAATACTTTTTTATTCTTTGTGTAGTTAACAAAGAATTGCATTTCTGACTTTATATTTCAAGGTAGTCTATTGTTTAAACCAATTACTCCTTTTTCGTCTTGCGCTCAAATCAAAGTAATCATTATACTGCAACAGCTCCTTTAATTGGTGGATGACTTTCATATCCTTCTAAAGTGATATCTTCATAAGTAACATCAAAAATTGTTTTATTCTTGAAGTTAATTTTTAATTTTGGTAATGGTTTGGGTTCTCTAGATAATTGTAAATTAATCTGCTCCAAGTGGTTAGAGTATATATGAGCATCTCCGATTGTATGAACAAAGTATCTAGGTTTATAATTACATTCTAATGCAACTAATGTTAACAACAAAGAATAACTAGCTATGTTAAAAGGAACACCTAGAAAAATGTCTCCACTTCTTTGATATAGTTGTAAGTCTAAATAACCATCACTTGATACATAAAATTGAAATAAAGAATGACATGGTGGCAAAGCCATAAAAGGTACTTCAGAAGGATTTCAAGCACTTATAATGTGTCTTCTAGAATAAGGGTTATTCTTTAGGTCATTTATCAAATTAGTAAATTGGTCAACTCCTTCAAAGTTTCTTCATTGTTTTCCATATACTGGACCTAAATCTCCGTGTTTTTTTGCAAACTCATCGTTATTTTTTATTTTTTCCACGAATTCGTTCAAAGTTTCCCCTTTGTAATCAGAAGATTTTTTATAAATTTCGAATGGTCATTCGTTTCAAATCCCTACCCCATTATCGACTAAGTATTTTATATTGGTATCTCCTTTTATAAATCAAAGAATTTCATGTAGTATTCCTTTAAAAAAAACTTTTTTAGTTGTTAAAAGAGGGAAACCTTCCCTAAGATCATATCTTGTTTGTGTACCGAATAATGAAATAGTTCCAGTACTAGTACGGTCCATTCTTGTTTCGCCTTTTTCTAAGATAGTTTTTACTAATTCTAGATATTGTTTCATAAACACCTCACTATAAATAATTATATATTGATATTATGGTTTTATTGCAATTGCCACAGCATAGTTTCTTTCATGTGATATAGATATTTGAATGTCTTCTAATTCATCATTTTTTACTATTGGCTTGTTATTTAAATAACTTACATTGATGTTATGTGGTGCTATGTTTATATCAATTGCTTTAAAGATAGCTTCTTTAACGGCTCATCGACCCGCTAAAAATTGTAGTTTACGTTGATGGTCTTCAATTGCATTTAACAACTCGATTTCTTCGGTGTGAAGTATTCTTTTTATGAGACGTTCTTCTATAGAAACACGATTTATTTCTATAATATCTATACCAACTTTAATCATTCTCACCCAAATCTGCATACGCAAAGTATTTATTTATTCAAAATCCATTATAATTTTTTTTAGCAATATCAGGATTTTCAGATCCTCCTAAAACCAACAATGCATTTGGATTTAAATGATTTCAGTTTTCAATTTCACCTAATTTTTGTGTCAATAAACCACCAGTCGGTACAAACTCCATACCTTTTATAAAGAAGTTGGAAGAATATAATGAAGCTAAGAATGGGAAAGTTTCCATGTTTTTTGTTGTTGTCTGATTTACGTAGTAAATGTTTCTCATAAAACTATATGTCTTAACAGGGTTTCTTAAAACTTTTGAAAGTGCTCGTCTTTCACTGTCATCAGTTGCATTGTCTAAATTGTCTATATTGTTAGCAATTTTTATAAAAGGATTAGTTTCATTTTGTGATGCGTCTGGTTTTTGCTTGTTTCAATCATAAAAATCTTTTAATACTTCTGGTGTTACTCATTGAAGTTTTGTTTCTATATTTTTTTCTTTTTTAAATTCTTCTAAACTATTAATGAGATCATGACTATAAACTTTTGTTTTTTCTGTGTTGGTAACAAATGCTTGAATTCCCATAAGTAGTAATTCACTTGTAATTCTAAATACACTTTTACTGTCTTCTGGCATAAGATTTATACAAGCTGAAATTGGAGCAGTTAAAGGATTGTCACTAGTGTATCCATTTACCATCAGTTCCTCAAATTCTTTAAAAACTGGTTTCAAAGTCGAGGTATCCATAGATTCCATCTTTTGATTAGCAATAGTTGTTAAAGGTTTAATCATATATTTTTGAATACATTGATTAGTATAAACTATAGATGAAAAATTCAAATAAGGAATCTCAGTTGAGATTTTTCTACTAATTGCATATCTATTAAATGAATTACCGTCTTTTGTCCAATCCGCTTGTTCTTTTTCGCTCATTTCATTAAAATTCAATCTTCCAAGAGTTTGTGTTTCAGTTGCTATGAATGGATTCGATAAAAGTGTTGTAAATATTAAAGAAAATGTCATTCCTATTGCAAAACCATTAACAGCCCCTAACATTGTGTCTGCTGAACCAATTATTTTTAAACGTCTAATTCTTTTTTTAACAGCTATAAATAAGAATAGACCAATAAGGTTGACTAAAATAAATGTCAATATTGTTAAAATTAAATAAAGAACACAAGCAACACAAACAGTAAAAAACTCATAGCCTAGGCCTTGAGAATCAAAATTAAGATCACTAGTAATACCCATGGTTTTGAATAAATTCAACAAAACATCTTTTATACTATCAGACATTGATTCAAATGCAGAAGCCAAACCTTTTGAGGCTAAAAAATTCACAACTGTTTTATTAATTGAATTAGTTATTATTGTTGGAATAAACATCATTAAAACAATTGCAACAAGTTCAACAAGCAAGATATAAAAAGAAACGAAAAACCCTCGTTTTGCACCGAAAGCTGTAGTTGATATAATTATTGCTAACGCTAAGATATCAAAAAGTCATCATGGCCCAATATTAAATATCATCAAGAAGCGCTCCTTTATTTACTAAAAAGATTATACCAACTTTTATTTATGAAATAGAACATAAAAAGCAATAGTATAATATTAAGGTAGATTTTAAGGAGTACAATTGTGAATAACAAATCTTGAAAAAATGTTAGCCTAACAATCATCAATAGTATCACTAAAGAATATGACAATTACATTGAGCAAAGTAAAAATCCTTATATAAAATACCTTATTAGACTTTCTAATAATGATGTTATAAGTATATATACAAATAATACTCTATTGATACAATCTTCGAATTGACAAAAGTATGCTATTAAATTCAATTTACCTTACAACAACACAGTAAACAGTCAAAAAAAAGAACAATCAATGATTGAAAGTTTCAATGATATTAGTGTTATTGGTTGTGATGAAGTGGGAGTTGGTGACTTTTTTGGTCCACTTGTTGTTTGTTGTGCATTAGTTCCTAAGGACTTTGCCAAGTCAGAGCCTACCGTTTTCTCTAAAATAAAAGACTCTAAGAAATTAACTGATAACGATATTTACCGAATTTATCCATTATTACTTGAAAATATAAAACACTCATTTTATATAATGGATAATCAGGAATATAATGATCTTTACGATAAATACCAAAATACACATAAATTAAAAGCAATAGCACACAACAAATGTTTAAATCTATTTTTAGAAGACGCTGAAATCAACTATGACAAAATAATAATGGACCAATTTGTTAACAAAGAAAAATATTTTTCTTATCTCGAGGACCAAAATACTAAGATTATAAAAAATATTGAATTTTACACTAAAGCAGAAGATAAAGTCATTGCTGTTGCTTGTGCCAGTATAATTGCTAGATATCATTTTTTGACCACAATTGGAACCCTAAGTAAGAAATATAACATTAATCTACCTTTGGGGGCTGGTAATAGTGTCAAGACATTAGTGAACAATTATAAAACCAGCTTGCCAAATGATGTAAAAAGTTTTATCAAGTTACATTTCAATGACAAAATAAAATAAATGTCTCATAAAAACAAATAAATCCATACTTCAAAGTATGGATTTATTTGTATTAATTTTTATTTAATTATTTCAACTCTAATACTACAGCTTCTTTATACTCCAATATTACATTTGCATCATTTAACATTCTTTTTGATACTAAATTTTCAGTTGTATTGCAATATTTGTCAGATGAATATATGATTTTTTTGATTCCTGACTGAATTATACTTTTAGAACACTCATTACATGGAAATAAAGAGGTATACAATGTGCATCCATCGACACTTCTTTGTGAAGAAAGGATCGCGTTTAATTCTGCGTGAACTATGTATGGATATTTAGTATTTTCTCAGTCACCATTACGATCTCAAGGATAATTATCATCATCTAGTCCCCTAGGTAGTCCATTGTAACCAGTTGAAATGATAATATTCAAATTATTGACAATTACACAACCTACTTGTGTTTCTGGATCTTTGCTTCGCATAGCATTTAACTGAACCATTGCCAAAAAATATGTATCTCAGTCGATATAGTTCTTTCTTTTACTTATCATTATAACCTCCTACTTAAAAACGTACTAAGTTTCCGTTTGCATTGAAATACAATCTTCATTTATTTAGTCCTAAAAAGCGATTAGCTTGCTCAACACTAAAAGTATTGTATTGTATATAAGCTCCCATAGCATTAATTGAATCACGGTCTTCTGCTAAAGAAGAATATGGTAAAAATAGGAAAATAATTGGAATGATTACGAATCCAGCAATCATTACAACTGGCATAACAAAGTATCTATCAAGATTTTTATAATTATAAGTCATCAACATAGTTAAAGCTCCAGAAATACCTGATGCAGTAACTATTAATATTATTTCGTTTGTTGTTTTAAAAAATAATGAATATGCAATCATTATAAGAAGTGGCATAATAATTCTATTTTTAGAGAAAATAATAACGGTGTCGTTTTTCTTATCTCAAGTTGTAACACCTAAAGCTGCAATTGTTGAGGCTGTGAAACCTAATACACCATTAAATTGACCAAAAGGTATCATGACTGATACAAATAATCCAGCAAGAACATAGGTTATTAATGTAATTGATGCAAATTTCAGTGTTCCCAGAACACCTTCTGTGTATTTAGATAGTTTCAAGGTTAAAGAACCAATAATAAATACTTCTATTATGGCTTTCAACAATCCACCATTATTAGCTGTAAAACCATATGTGAATATTCTTCAATATTGTTGTCCAATAACTGTTAAAGATCTATTTGTAGCACCAAAGAAAAGTGAGGCAACTGCATCAGATTTTAAAGGAGTATTTGGATTTCTCATATTTAACATAGTTCACATTATATAAGTAACAATTGGTAAAATTATAAACATTGCACCCAACAAAATTGACAGCGCACTATTAGTTGTCATTCTTGCAGCTAGATTTTTTAACTTAATATTACTAGATTCTGAAGGATTTTTTAATGAGGCTAACAATTCTTCTTCATCAATTTCTGGAGAATCTTCGTTTTTTTCAATAACAAGACTATTTATTCTAGGGAAATGATTACTTAATTTAGTTTTAATAGTTTCTAAAGAATCAACATCTATTAAAGTTCCATCAACAAGCGATATCTCTAAATTTGAAGTTAAGGCAATGATCAAAGTATTTAATTTTTCTCTTTTAGCAGACTTAACTGTATTTTTTATTTCTTCTAAATTTTTGTCTGATGTTACAGGATTACCAATAGTAACACATACAATTTGAAACTTATTTTTAGGATTAACTAAATAAGAAATATTTTCATTACTGTATTTAGGTAAAGCTTTATATTTTTCAACTTTAATTAAAAAGTGTACCAAGTTTAGTTTTAATTCACTAAAATTTGCGTTCATATTTTACACCTATTCTTCTAACTCTTTAAGTTTATCATTAAATTCTTTTGGTAAATCACTATTTAGACTGATATTTTTTTTTGATATCGGATGCTCAAAGCTTAAGTTGTGAGAATGCAAGTATTGTCCAAACTCCATTTTTTCATCTTCTTTATAAGCATAAAGCGGGTCTCCTAAAACAGGGTGTTTTATGTAATTCATGTGTACCCTAATTTGATGAGTTCTCCCAGTTTCGATAACACACTTTAATAATGTATGTTTTTTGAAACGTTTCATAACAGTGAAATGTGTTCGAGCATTTTTTGAATTTAAATCAGTTACAGTCATTTTTTTACGATCATGTTTTTGTCTCCCGATAGGAGCATCAATAAGTCCCGTATTTGGTTCAACAACTCCGTGTACGAGTGCCAAATACTCTTTATGGATTTTATTTTTTGCTAACATTTCTGTTAATGCTCTATGTGTTTTGTCATTTTTAGCAACAATCATCAAACCTGTTGTCATTTTATCAAGACGATGGACAATTCCAGGCCTTAAAACTCCCCCAATAGAAGATAGTTTTTCAAGTTTATATAGTAGACCATTAACTAATGTACCATCAGGATTTCCAGCCGCAGGATGCACAACCAAATTATTTGGTTTATCAACTACAATTAAATCATCATCTTCATAAACTATTTTGAAATCAATTTTTTGTGGTTTAGCATCTAATTCTGTTGGTGCTTTTAATTCGACATATATCTCATCATTTTCTAGTAGATTATATTTTGGAGTTACTTCATTATCATTAACCTTGATGTAACCTTCATCTATTAGTTTTTGAATATAACTTCGCGAAAAATTATAACTATCTTTAAGTCTATCTGTTAAGAACTTGTCTAATCTACCTTCATTATTTGTTAACACCAATCTTATTGATTTCATTTTAACTCTCCTTGTTTATTTCTTTACTTCTAATTTTTCAATTTGTTTTTATTACTTTTTTATCTTTTAGATAAGTTTTTCATAACTCATATCTATTTTTTATGGTTTGTTTCTTTATAGAATGAAGATAAGATTTTTCTAACTTGTGAAGCTTATCTTTAGTTTCGAGATAAAAATCATATTTTTGTTGATTTTTTTTGTAGAAGATTTCTTTCACTTGTTGAACTGAAAAAATAATTAACGAAAGGATCAACATTCCGATTGAAATATTAACAAATAAATCAGCAAGATTAAATATGTATGTGTCAGATCCTAATAATTGGAAATCTCATTTTAAAAAATCAACTACTCCACCACTAATACCTCTAACGTTTGGAGCTCAAGCCCTACCCAGTAGATTGGCAAAACTTCCAGCTAACATAACATTTATTGATTGTGTCCAAAATTTATTGTTAACAAATACAAAAATACCTATTAATATTATAGTTACTAATGCTGCTAATGCAATCGCTAGGGTTGGATTGTCAGAATTCATTCCCAAAGCTGCTCCTGGGTTAATGATATACTCCATTTTTATAAAGCCAGGTATCAATTTACCTTCTTGACCATAACTAAAATTTTTTACTATCAAAGCTTTTGTTATTCAATCAAAAAATATTAGACTTAAAAATAATGGTAGACATCAAAGAAGTTTATATCTAGCGTTATAATCATATGTTTTAAGAATTAATTTTAAGTTTTTCATAAAATACCACCTTAATTAAGTACGTCATAACAGCGTTCACAGATATCTTCTTTAAGATTATCGAAAATTGCTCAACAACGTTCACATTTTAATCCTTCTTTTAATTTCACACTAACTTCAGCAACCCTAGAGTTAACATCACTTAAAGATTCTTCAAAGATTATTGAGTTAACAATTAAGATTTGATTTAAATCATCAATTTGTTTTATAAAATCATAATCTTTCTTTAATTTTATAGTCAATTCTGCTTCAAATCCTTTTTTTATTATTTTTTCATTTCTAGCTTTTTCTAATGCTTCATTTACATCGTCACGAAGTTTTAAAACTGTTTTTCATTTTTCAACAAAATCATCTTTCATCATGAAATCTTGTACTCTTAGATCTAATAAATGAACAGATTCCAGTAAAGTGATGTTTTTTATATTTTTATAAACTTCTTCAATAGTGTGAGGTAAAACTGGTCTTAAAACATCGATTAAAACTCATAATTGTTCGTACATAACTGTTTGTACTTGTCGTCTTCTTAGAGAGTCTCTTTTTTCAACATAAATAATATCTTTTATAAAATCTAAGTAAAATGCAGACAAATCATTTGCGACATAATTATTGATTAACTTATATGCATTGTTGAAATTGAATTTTTCAAATGATTCTGAAACCTTTTGTTTGAATACTGCAAGATTGTGTAAAGCAAAATTATCGACCTCTTTTAAGGTTTTTGCTTCATCTGTCATTGGATTAAAGTCAACTAGATTAGAAAGTAGGAATCTTAAAGTATTTCTTATTTTTCTGTATGATTCTGAAATTTGTTTTAGAATATCCTTCCCTATCTTTTGATCGTCTGTAAAGTCTGTTGAGAACACTCATAATCTTAAAATATCTGCTCCTAAATCATTTGCAATATCAATCGGATTAATGGTATTACCAATTGATTTAGACATTTTTTTACCTTTTTCATCATTTGTCATACCATGAGTTAATAAAGTTTTATATGCTGGTTTTCCATCATAAATAACTGAGTTAATTATTGATGAATTAAATCAACCACGGTATTGGTCATTACCTTCTAAATAAACATCGAATGGTCTTTTTAAACCAAAGTTTTCTTCTAAAGCAATATTTGATGAACCAGAATCGAACCAAACATCTAAAATATCTTTTTCTTTTGTTCACCCTTTGTTACGATACTCTTCAGGCAGAAATTCATCAGCACTTAACTCAAATCAAGAATTAGTTCCTTTTTCTTGAATCACATTAATTGCATATTTAATTATTTCTTTATCTAGTTGAGGTTGTTTTTTTTCATCGTAGAATGCGATAATAGGTACCCCTCATAATCTTTGTCTACTTATTGTCCAATCATTTCTATCTTTAACGATGTTTCTCAATCTTTCCTTAGATCATTCAGGATAAGTAACAACATTGTTAACAATAACGTTGTCTATTTCTTTTTTAACTGCATCCAAACCTACAAACCATTGGTTTGTAGCACGATAAATAACTGGTTTTTTTGTTCTTCAGTCATGTGGGTATGAGTGTTTTAAAAATTTTAGTTTTAATAAATAGCCTTTATTTTCTAACTCTAATCCGATAACTTTATTAGCATCTTCGTAAAATAACCCTTCAAGTCTTTCATCATCAACAGTGATGTCAAACTTTCCTTGATCATCTATTGGGGCAAATGCTTTGATATTGTGTTTTGAGACAATTTCAAAGTCGTCTTGTCCAAAACCACCAGCTATATGAACTAGACCAGAACCAGATTCAGCTGTTACGTGATGTCCAATAACAATTTTCCCTGTTTTTTTATCATATCAAGGATGTTTATATTCAAGATCAACAAACTCTGCTCCCTTTAAAGTTTTTAATATGGTTAGGTTTTTTCAACCCACTGATTCTGACACCTGAGAAAGTAAGTCTTTTGCTAAAAGATATTTTTTATCTGATGCATCTGACGTAATAACAACATATTCCATATCTTCTCCAACAGCAATTAACTGATTGGCTGGTATTGTTCATGGAGTTGTTGTTCAAATTATTGCATTTACATTATTAAATTCAGGATTATTTATTATAGGAACCCCAACGTAAATTGAAGGTGACCTAACTTCTGCATATTCGATTTCTGCTTCTGCAAGTGCCGATTCACTAGATGGTGACCAATAAATTGGCTTTAAATCTCTATATATTAATCCCTTTTCTATCATTTTTAAGAATAGGTGAAGTTGACTAATTTCATAATCTTGAGTCAAAGTAATATATTTTTTATCATAATCAGTGAATATACCTAATCTTCTGAATTGTTCTGATTGATTTTTCACTTGATCTAGTGCATAATTCTTACATAAATCTCTAAATTCTGTTGGTTTAATTGCTTTTCTATCGACACCTTGTTTAGTGATTGCAGTTTCAATCGGCAAACCATGTGTGTCTCAACCCATTATATATGGTGAATTATATCCACTACTATTTTTTCAACGCACGATGAAATCTTTCAAAATTTTATTTAATGAGTGACCAACGTGAATATCTCCATTAGCATATGGTGGTCCATCATGTAAAACAAACAAAGGTTTATCTTTGTTGCTTGATATTTTTTTATTGTAAATATTTTCTTCCAACCATTTATTTTCCATTAATGGTTCCTTTTTATTTAAATCTGCTTTCATCTCGAAATCTGTTTGATAGATTAATAATGTGTCTTTATAATTTTTTTGCATAATAAATCCTTTCATATAAAAAAAACGCCCTTATAAAGGAGCGTTTGATCGCGGTACCATCCTTAGTTATGTAAAAAAAATTTACATATCTTTTTTTTCTATAACGCGAAAACCGAGGAGTTCTACAAAGTTGAAACTTCTTCTTCTCCTAATAACCAAGTGATGAATATATAGTCCATTTATTAGTTCACACCAAACACTAACTCTCTGAATAACTTTTTATATATCCTTGTCTTGTTCTTTAAATATATTTTCGTACGATTGCACGATTTTTCTTGAGTTAATTATATCATCATTTAATGAAAAAACATTTAACCCTATGATGTTTTTCTTAGCTTCATTTGTTAAGTCTCTTTTAAGAGCTTCGAAAGCAGATTTGAAGACATTTTCATTGAAATATCCAATTCCACTAAGTGCACTTGTGATAGAAATGTCAATAGGTAAATCGTTTATGTAATAAAGATTATTTTTAATACTTCAGTTTTCATCTAATAAAGACCTTAGATAAGCGTAGTAGAATTCCATAGTTTGCATTTCAATACTTGCTTCTATAATTGTACCCTTGCGTACTTTAACTTTACTTTTATCATTTATTCCGAATTCAACATCATCTAAATATTCTAACTTATATCTTGACATAACATTAAAAGTAGTTGGTGATATTATATCAATATAACCTTTTAATGACTCAATTAAGTCTATGTATGAAAAACTTCCTGCAACGAACTTATCTTTTCGTAAATGATCAAAGTTTATTGATGCGGATACAAAAAAGTCTTTGTTTTCTAATCAGTTTTCAAGTTTTATTTCACGAATTGCTTGTGAGAGTGTGGACTTACTTTCAAAACTCCTCAAAGTTTCACCAACAATTGAAATATCAATTCCGTCCAAATTCATTTCTCTTATCAATTCTTTAAGAGATTTTTTTATATCTTTTTTTTGGTCTCACTTGAATAAAATTTTATCTGCTGAAGCTCCTCCAATAGATAAAATGTATTTTTTATTTTTATTTTTATTGGTGCTTAAAAAAATGTAGTTTTTATCTTTTTCTCCATTTTCTGCTGATTTGTTTCTCAATGTATATTGAAAATCAGTATCGTAATTATTAGAGATAACCTGTTCTTTTTCTTTATCGTAAACACCTGGAACCGAATAAGCCAACTTGATATATTTTACATTTTTATAATTCTCACAACAATCAATAGTTTCTAATGGAGGTGCTTCAACTCATTTATTAGATTCACTATCGGCAATCTTGTTTTCTTTTGTGACTCAATCATATCAATAAAATGATAAATTATTTTCTCTTTTTTCTATTAGCTTATTAGTTTTTTCATCCAAAACTCCCTTGTTGTTCGATTTGAATAATATTTTTTGTGTTCCAGTAAGTATTCTTGATCTTGCAACCGCCTTAATATTTACTGAGTAGATAGAATTATTCAAAATGTCTACCGTATCAGATTCTTTTTTTATAGAGTTTTTGTCAATAGTTATGTTTGAAAATAGTTCCAATTCTTTATCAGAATAATAACCATTTTTTAGATTTTTTCGGACAAAAGTTGTTATTAAGTTTTTTTCGTTAACTTCAATTATTGGAGTATCAGTCAAATCTCCATTAAAATTTAATGATGCAATGTTAGTTGTGGTCTTTTCAAAACAAGAAATTGTTAGTGAACTTGTTGAAACAACTAAACTTATTGTGCTAAAGATATTTAATATTCTTTTCATTTTTTTAACTCCTAATGACCTACTTATGTAACATTTTATATTTTAATGTCTTTTAAGACCATATCTGCGATGTTTTTAATTTCTGCCTTGTCTTTAATTATAAAATGTTCGTTTCTTGCTAAAAATTCATTAACTTCTTTGTTGAACGAATTTTGATTAGCATTGATTTTATTCAAAGTATTTTCAATATCATTTTTAACATCATAAACAAACTCAATAGCTTTTGTAATTATTTTTTCAGCATTATAACGAGCAATATCGTAAACTTGCTTTGTCTTAAGAACTCCGCTGTCTATATACTCTTGTTTTTTACGAAAAATCTCTATTTCTTCTTTTAGTTCCTTATTTTCTTTATAAAGTGCCTGAGCGTCCATTATAAATGACCTCCAAAGTTTCAATTTAACGATATTTCATTAGTTTTTTGAAACTTATCACTAAATTCTTTATTCATACCAACGATTATATTAAATAGTAAGTCGAAAATAATCATTTCTCCTGGAACTGATGAGATTGATGGATATTTTATTTTATCAATATTCATTGTATGAGTTTCTAATAAATAAATATCATCGCAAGACATGGTACCTATATGATTTTTAGTGGTTTCAATGTCAGTTGTTAATATCAAAATAGGTATTTCTTTGGTCATTGACCACTTAACAGCCTCAATAATTTCTTTTGTTCAACCTGTTCTTGTTACAAATACACAAAAATCTTCTTTGCCAAAAAAAACTGCTCTTTGTGCAAAACTATGTATATTGCTTACTCTGATTGCATCTATATCTATTCTTGCTAAGTTAAGTACAAAAGAGTTGATAGATGTTTGCTCTTGTTCAATACCAAACACAATTACTCTTTTGGAATTATATATTCTAGAAGCTATTTCTTCTATATATTTATGATCGATTGCGTCTAATGTTTCATTTATTGTAAATAAAGCACTACCTCTCACATTATGAATAATTTGTTCAATAGTCTTATTATCTCATAATTTGTAATAATCACTTTGCATTCTTGATTTCTCATAAACAAACATTTGTGCTGCTTTGAAACTTTTGAAACCCAACTTTTGACAAACCCTTGTCATTGTACTCGAACTTACATTACTTGCTTTTGAGACATCTTGTATTGAATGACTACAGAAATAATCGGGGTTTTCATTAATTTGCTTAACAATCGCTCCTTCTGTACTATTCAATTTACTCTCATCTAATTTAATTATTTTCATAATACCTCCATTACTTTTTCTTTTTGAAAGTTACTTTAGATCAATCCTTAGTATCTGAACGATACCCTATTTCTTCTAAGTGTTTTTTTCTTAGCGTCTTTAATTCTTCAAGACTTGCGCATCTTTTCAAGTCATTGATGTATTTTGTTGATAATCTAAGGATTAAACTAACCCCAAATTTATCTTTTTTGTGTTTCTCAACCTTTATAATTATAACCATTATTAAAAGAATTGAAAATAGTAAAATGAACCCAAAAGTAGCAAGATAAGGTACTCAGAGGTTTTGTGTTAGTTTTCAATCAACAGCGAATTCACCAGCATTTTCAATGTCTGTAAAGACTAAATTGGTGGCTCCAACTCATCCTGCTTGCATAACATTCATCATATAACGCTGTGGGAATGCATAAAGGAAAGAATTCAACCAATCATACTTAGCTATAATATTGTAAGGATAGGCACAACCAAGCAAATAATAGGCTAAAATATACAAAAGTAAAGCTAAAATTAACGCCATACTTGATCTTTTGAAAAAAGTGTAAATACTATAGCTCATAAGAACCGATAATAATCATAGGAAGAAAGCTCCGCTTATGAACATAGGTCAATTTACATGTTTAACTAATTCCATTTGTGTATCAAAGACTATTAATGTTGATGATAATAGTGCTATTGATACAATCACATTAATTGTTAATGAAGATAGAATATATGCAAATGGTTTTATTCACACATTAATTGGTGTGTAATCTATTCTTTTAGTAAATCCCGTTTCTTTATGGCTATTTAAACCACGATAAAAAGTATGTAGACCATTTCTAATAATTAAACTACCAATTGCAGAAGATAATATAAAAGGGTCATTCTCTCTATAAAGAAGTCATATTCATAAAACAAAAAATATTATAACTATCCCCAATAATATGTTTAATGGTGAAACAAAAAAAGTCTTAAGAGATAATTTATAAAAATCAAAAAATACTTTAAAGTTATTTTTAAATTTGAATGTTTTATTAGATTCCTTCATTATTGTCACCCTTTTTCGAAGCTGAGTTTTTTTTCAACTTTCAATATTTTTTTGCTAGACTTTTTTGTTTATTTAATATAATGGTTTCATTTGATTTATTTATTTCATTACGAACTTTGATAATTTCTTTAAGATCATTTACAGAACTTGCTCTTTTTATCGTGTAAATTATTCCTAAATGTTTGTTTTTATTAATAAATCTTTTGTATTTTCTATTCTCAAACTCAAAAGACTTATTAAAAATGAAAGTCACCAATATTAAGGAACCCATTATCAAAATAATCGATACTAAATAAGGGATCCAAGTATGCCCACCGTATCCAAATCCTTGATCAAAGTCAGGATAGGACATATTTGATGAATTGATTCAACCAGCGTCCATTATATTAAGTGCATATCTTTGTGGAAATATATAACTTATATAAATGATAAACTCGTTTTTTGCTAATAATTTGTATGGGATACCCAAACCAAGTAAAAATATTGCTCCATAATAATAAATATTACCAATAGCTAACGCTCATTCTGTTTTTTTGATTGTGAATGCTACTATAAAAGCAATCATATTACACATAATTACAAGAAGTAAGTAACCACTTATGAACATTATCCAATTTACATCCTGTATGGACATTCTTTGATCTTTATACAACATTGCTATTGCTACAATTATTAAGGAAACAAGCAGATTTATAACGTGATTAAATATGATTAAACTGAAAAAGACGAAAGTTTTAGATACTCTTGTTGAGAATATTCTGTTAAAAAAGTTTTTAGCTTTAAATTCATTTAGTGTTCTGATGAAGTTGAATAAGCAATTTCTAATACAACTAACCCCTACTGCAGACGCTACTACAAAGGGGTCATATTTTATTGAGTTTGATCCAACCGAAGTGTCTTTAAAGGATAATCAAACTATCAAAGTTATGATTGTTATAATTCACCCTGAAAAAAGGTTGAATATATCTTTTTGATAGTTTTCCATTTGAAGTTTTCATAAGGTTTTAAATACTTCTCAATGCTTATTCATCATTAAACTCCTTTCTAAACACTAGTGTTTTTTTGCTCTAGATTTCGTAGTTGTTTTTTACTTCTTTCTTGTCTTTTTAAAATTTTAGCTTCAAACTTCATGATTTTAATCTCTTCTTGAATATATTTTTTCTTAAGAAGTCTTAGCTGAGTTAGTTCTTTCTTTGACAATTCGGCGGTAATTTCATTTCCATCTACTATAATTTTGTTAGTTTTAAAAACACCGTATAAGTCGTTTGATAAATATTTTGGAAAGAACTCTACTTTTTGTAAATAACGTTTTATTAATCTTCAATAATTATGTGTAGTTCCTACTTTTTTATATTGCTTTTTCAAGTCTTTGAATAATTTTATTAGTTTCTTGATTGCTATTTTAACATCGTCAATAGTAGATTTATTCAAACCCGTTGATGCTAATGTTATTATTTTTTGGTGAAGTTCTTGACTATTGAAATTAATATTTTTTATTTTATTAAAGATTTTATCATTTTGAACAGTTTCAATATTATCAAAACTATTTATGAATACATCATAAATCTCAGTTGCTTTTTCTAATTTTTTTTCATATTTTTTTAATATAGGTTTAAATACTGGGTCCGGTTTTAATTTCACTTCTTTTGATTCGATAGTTTTCATAACCTTTAAAGTATAGTCTTCAAATCTAGTGTTAGAATCTCAGTCATTAACATAATCATCTGACAGTATTAATCCTGATTCCATAACAATTATTCGATTACATAGGTAATCGAAAATTGAATTATCCGGTGAAATGACTACAAATGTGGCCTTGTGCTCCTCTTTATATTTTTTCAAGAAGCTCAAAACTTTTACCTTCATATCCATCCCTATTGTATTTGAAACCTCATCAAGAATTACTAGTTCAGGTTTGTGAATGAAGGCAAGGAATAATGAAAATAATTGCAATCACGACTTATTACAAGAGTTTAAGTAATTATCTCATCTATCTTGTATATTAAAAACACTTGAGAGTTCATCCAATCAAGCTTCATCTTCCATATTGTATATAGATTTATATAAATTAACGATTTCTTTAACTTTGAATCCATCTGGTCAAATGGTATCCCTAAACTGAAAACCCACTGAAGATAAAACGTCACCACGATTAAAATTATATTCTAAAATACCACCTGTCTGCCTGATTTGATTAGCAATCAATCTTCCTAAAACAGTCTTTCCAGATTGATTAGGACCAATTATACCAATCCCATCTCCCTTATATATTTTTAGGTTTATTTTTTTAATCGCTCAGACTTTTCTATCAAAAATTTTCGAGATGTTTTCCAATTCAACAAGAACTTCTTTTTCCTTTTGCATATATTTAACCTCTTTTTTATACTTTACCTTTAATAAATTCCTTTACTAACGATAAATATTCTTCTGTATTAGATATCAATGATCTTATATGAGATCCTTTTTCAAAAATTTTAATTTTATCTTTAGTATCTAAAATCTTTCTTAAATTATATATCTTTTTTGTGTCTTCGCAATTAGTAATTGTATCTTCTTTTGAGTGGATGAACAAAATAGGAAAACTTTTGTCACAATTCACAATCATCTTTGACAAATTATGTTTCATTACATCAACGCCGTAATCTTGTTGATAAACTTGTATCGTTTCATTTACAACATCTTTTAAATAGTTTGATATAAGTGGTGTGATATTTAAGAATAACTTATTAAAAATTTCACGAACACCAAAATATGGTGAGTCAGTGATTCCAAACTTGATTTTATTTTTTTTCCAATCAAAGTCTTTTCGTAATGCAAAAGCATTAACTGTAAATGCTCCCATACTAAAACCAACAAGTCCAATTGATTTTGGTTTGAATGAAGCGTTAACATATTTGATAACTTGCATCAAATCTTCAACTTCGTTAGTTCCAAGAGTTACTAATCCTTTTTCAGATTGTCCATGATTACGGAAGTCAAAAGCTAAAATGTTAAACCCCAAGTCATTTAAATATCAAGTTGATAGTGCGCTAGATTCTTTTGATGAAGAATAACCGTGAACTGCTATTATTCATTTTTTAGATTTTTTTGGACTCAAATGATAGATTGCACTTAATGTAACATCTCCTCCGATACTAACTTGTTTTCAACCATTTGTGTCTAGACATATTATTCTTCTATCTACCTTCTCGGTTATCAGAGACTCGTTATATAAATGTAAAACACTTTTAAAGCCACCTTGGTTGTAAATACTTTCATTAGCTTTTGTGTTATTTAGATACTTTATTAATTTCTTTGCCAGTAATTTGTTGGTCATCTTGTACTCCTTTATATAAATATATTACAAAAAAAATCTACAATTAAGTAGATTTTTTAAACTAACAACTAGTTTGTGTTTTTCAATGAGGACCAGTTCTACATTTTTTTCAATCTTTGTCAATGATTGCTAATTTTTCAGAATACTCCTCTATGATTTTTGTAGATTGTTCTCTTGTTAATAACTTTTTATTCAATTTTGCACCATAGTGCTTGAACTGACTTGTTCCAAATGCTTCATAAGATCTAGAGTAAGGTTCAGTATAGTCCACCACATATGTCTTTGGCATTGCTCTTGTATAAAGTGGAAGAACATTGAAGTTTTCATATAACATACTGTACTCTTCATTTGCGAACTCTTTATATCTTTTTGTTGTATCAGTTTGTTCAAGATCAGTCTTTTCATAATCATTTGAATATTTATATCAGCTATTAAATAAATCTTTTGTTTCACTTGTAATTAACTTTTTATCTACGTAATATTTTCCCTCAAACATTTCATCATCTGTTGCTGATGCTTTTGATTTGAATAATCTTTTATTTCCATTATAAGCGGTATATGAACCACCAAGTGTTAGTGTTTCTAAAAATGTTGATGGGTCTTTAAAATCAGGAGATCAACCAGAAACAAACATATCAAAGTTACCCTTTGATGCTTCTGTTCGATATTCATCTGTTGAAGTAGGAACAAAAGTTTCAATTTTTATTGGGTTATTTGGAATTGCATTAAATGTTTTAACCATAAAGTTAACATATGGATTTAATGATGTACTTGTTGAAGGATTTAAAATAAATCTTAAAACGACTTTACCATTTTTTCTTTCAAGTTTCTCTTTTTCAATAAATTCATTAATACTTTCAATTAATTGAGACTGACTTTTACCCACTAAAGCTTCTGATTTGTTTAAATATGCATCATTACCATCTTTCAAAGTTCAACTTTTTGAAGCTAAGTTGTTTTGTATAGTTGATTTTTGGTCGTATATATCTGAAATATATTCTGTGTAATCTTTATTAGACTCACTTGGGTTTTTCGCAACATCAAATCCTGTATATGTATTTCTAAGCATTTTAGAAATCTGAGAATCATCAATTGTTTTTGAAAATGCTCTTACAAATTTACTTCTTTCAATTGATGTAGATAAGAATGCTCTAACATCTTTTGACTGTAATAATTTTGATGCAGAAAGTGCTTGTGAGTTTCCTTTATTTAAAGCAGAGTTAAAGAAATTATAGAATAATAGAAATGTTCCTGGACTATCTGCTGATTTTGTATAATAAGCTCCATCAAATTTAGGATTATCATAATCCTTACCAATGTAATCATTTCATCCTTTTAAATCATCTGCAGACAAATTAAATCCAGTAATTGAACCAGACTCAAATAATGTTCTAGTTCTAGATGAAGAACCAGCTTCTAAATAGCTATACTCGAGTCTTTTTATGTTTACATTTTCTTTAAGGTGATAATTTGGGTTAGCTACTAAAACAATCTTTCCATTTGGGTTCACCACTTCAGGGATATAAGCACCATTAAAATATGCTTCCTTATAATCTGTAATCATACCTTTATATGGATCATAAATTGGTGAGAATACTGAGTAGTTTAATAAACTTTCAAAATAAGGTGATGGTTTAGTAAGTATAAAAGTTAGTAAACCTTTTTCGTCGTTGGCCTGTATTCCGAAATCATCTTTATGATTTTCAAAAACTTTATCTATCAACTGACTTGACGAACCTCTTGATTGTTGCTTGTCTAGATTTTTGATCTCATCGTAAATTGTATCAGCACCTTTGATAAATGATAATCAAAGTGTAGAAACATCAGAACCATTATTTTCGACTAAAGCATATTTAGCTGCTTTTATAACATCAGAAGGTTTAACTTTATCTACCCTCTCACCTTTGCTATTTGTTCAAAAAATATTATCTCTAAACTTATATGTTCATTTCTTAGAATCCTCTTCAGACTTACCTACTGTACCTTTTGAACCATTTTCTTCACCATACTCACTTTCAACTAATGCACCATACATTCTTCCGTAAGGATCTGATGAAATTAGTGTATCATTTGTATCTGATAAAAATCGTCCGTCTTCCGCTTGCATAGTATGAGCTGTGTTTCAACTTGTGACGTTGAATTGATAAATTCCTTTATAAGTTTCATTGTCTATTTCTCTATTCATCAGTGATGACAGAGATAATCCACATGAGACAACTGAGGAGGTAATTAATGACCCACCCATTGCCACACTAGATAAACTTAGGAATTTTTTAAATAGTTTATTCATTTTTAGCTCCTTTCTCGATTTTTAAGATTGCTTTTTATTTTTCTAATTTCTCTTGAATTCGCTCAGACAAAGTGCCCTGGTAAAATTTCTTTAAAATATGGTAGCTCAAATATGTAATCGAAGTGTTCTTTTTCTGGTTCATATAATTGAAGTTTTGTTTCTTTTGCTAACTCTGGTTCAGGAATTGGAATTGCAGATAACAAAGCTTTTGTATAAGGATGTAAAGGATTACTAAACAACTCTTCAGCAGGTGCAAGTTCAACAATTTGACCATGATAAATAACAGCAATTCTATCTGCAATATACCTTACAACTGATAAATCGTGAGCTACAAATATAAATGTCAAATCTAATAGTTCTTGGAATTTTTTAAATAAGTTTAATACCTGTGCTCTAATAGAAACGTCTAAAGCTGATATTGGTTCATCTGCAACTATCAATTGAGGTCTCATAGCTAAACTTCTTGCAATACCAACACGTTGTCTTTGACCACCAGAGAATTCATGAGGATATCTTGATAAATGTTCTGGTAGTAAACCAACAGATTTAACAAGATTTAGTATAATATGTTTTTTAACCATTGAGTGAGTTACTTGTTCCATTGTTAATTGATCATGAGGATTTTGCTCGTTATGCTCTTTCAAAAATCTTTCTCTAGCTTCGTCACCTTTGTAAAGTTCTGGGAAGTTTTCCATTCCTTCTGCAATAATTTCTTCGATTGCCATTCTATCATTTAATGATGAACCAGGATCTTGGAAAATCATTTGTATATTTCTTCTATTTTTTCTTTTTTCTTTTCTTGTTTGACCAGCAAACAAGAAAGAGTTTTTAACAAATTCATCAATAGAAGGTAATTCTAAGAACTCAGTTAACTCTATAAATGAATCAACTTCATCTTCAGAATATGGATTTTGAATGTCTTTCCATTTGTAGAAACTCTCTATCAACTCTTTGTCTTTAACAATATTTTTTTGAATTATTTTTTTTATTTGTTCAAGTTCTTTAGATAAATCCTTAAGTTCTTTTTTTGATAATGTTGCATTGTTGTCAATTAGGTTTTTTAGATTTCTTTCAAAGTCTGTATTCTTTAATTTGTTACCTAATGAGACTATGCGCTCATCGATTGGGTGACCTTCACTCAATAAACTTAAAATTTTCTTAGAAGCATTGGTATTGAAATTTTTGTTTGACCAAAAATCTTGAATGTAGTAAGACAATTTTTTAAAGTTTTCATCCGATTCATCAATACCTTGGTTTTTTAAAATATTTAATTGATTTACACATTCTTTTCAGAATTCGTCTCTTTTTATATAAATAAGTTTATTGTAGTAGTTGATGAAAGATTCTCTCTTACTTTTTGGTGCTGATAATGCATATGATTGATATTGCATATCAGAGACTCACTTGATTTTTTTCAAGTAGTCTTTGTGATTTTCAACAAGTGTGTTTCATTGTTTAAATATTGCTGTGAAAAACGCTTCAATATCTTTATTTTTGTTAGCAATGAACTTACCTCTTAAATTTAAAATCTCTTCAATGCAGTTATATACATTAGTTGCAAACTCCTTTAAGTCCAAAACTGCTTCTTTAGTTTCTATGATTTTAGATAATACAGATTTCTCAAGTTTTTTTGAGATTTCAGGTATGTATGCGTTCAAGTTTGTAGTGAACTTAATCATTCTGTCTTGGTTTTTAATTATTCTATTGATGTCTTTTAAGTTATTTAATGAAATATCTTTAACATATTTTATTTTGCTATCTTTAAGCTTACTTTTTAGCTCTTTAATATCTAATAATTTATTTTGGTCTTTGTAAAAATAATAAATATCTTTTAATGCTTCCAATGTTCTATCAAGTTCTTTTGAAGTCATATCAGCCTTAATTAACATACTATTAATTTTTTTTGCAATATCTTTGTTTAAAGTGTATAAACTTGTTGGTTTACCCCCTACGATGGTGTCATTCATATAAATTGCACCATCTTTAATTGGTTGAACACCAACTATAGCTCTACCAATTGTTGTTTTTCCAGAGCCTGACTCACCAACTATACCAAATATTTCTCCTTTATGAATATCAAAACTTGCTTCCTTTACGGCTTTGAATTTCTTTCCTTTAGTGCGAAACTCAATTACAAGGTCTCTAATACTTAAAAGTATGTTTTCTGTATTTGTTGACATAATGTTAACCTACCTTTTCGGCCTCTCTAATTGTTTCTTTCAAGTTATTAAGAATAGCTGGTTTTTCAACTTTTGGTGACCTTGGATCTAATAATCAAGTCTTAGCAAAATGAGTTTCGCTAATTTTGAACATTGGAGGTTCCTTGATATAGTCAAGTTCTAATGCAAATTTATTTCTTGGTGCGAAAGCATCTCCTTTAATTTCATTAAATAATGATGGAGGTGTACCTTCAATTGAATAAAGTTCATCACCTTTTTTACCTAATTGTGGTAATGAAGATAAAAGAGCTCAAGTATATGGATGTTTTGCATTTTCAAAGATATCATTCACTGTTCCAATTTCAATAATTTGACCTGCATACATAACCGCAATTCTATCCGCGATTTTAGCAACAACACCTAAGTCGTGAGTAATAAATATTACAGTAAACTTATATTCATCTTGTAGACTTTTAATCAAGTCTAGAATCTGTGCTTGTATGGTTACGTCAAGCGCTGTTGTTGGTTCATCACAAATCAAAACTCTTGGTCTTGAAGCTAAGGCTATGGCAATAACAACTCTTTGTCTCATACCACCTGAATATCTTCCAGGAATATCTTTAAAACGTTTTTCAGGATCAGTTATACCAACTTTTCTTAATAATTCTATAGCTTCTACTTTTGCTTCTTTTCTACCCATACCTAATTGTTTTCTTAATACTTCGGTAATTTGGAAACCAACAGGTAAAAGTGGGTTTAATGAAGTCATAGGATCTTGGAAAACAGTAGAAATTGTTTTACCTCTAAGTTGTCTAACTTCTTTTGAAGCTTTTATTTTATTTACTAAGTCCGAGTTTTTAACTCGTTTTCAATCGACTAAGATATTGTAAAAATGATCTGTATCCAATACCTTGTTATTAATGATAGAATGACACAATGTTTCTAACTCCACTTCGAAACGCTTTAAATGTTTTTTAAGTGAGAAATATTTTATAACGAAACTTTTTTCTTCGTCAGTTCATTCGTTATTTGTGTCAATAAATCTTTCAATCAATAAAATGATTTTAGATATTTTATTTTTACATAACATATCTATTGGTTTGATTTTATTAATATCGATTTCATAGCGAATAATTTCATCGAAGTAACTATTTACAATAGAATCACGAACTTCGTCGTTTTCTATTATTTCTAATTTTTCTGATATTAATTTAATTTTTGCTTCGACATTATTTATTTTTTTGTTTCGTAAATTAGATTTATTGAAATCGACATCTTTTGATAATTCGTGTAAATAATCTTGCTTGTTTTTTAATAACTCATTGTATTTTGTTTTATTATTATTTTTGATTTCAATAATTTTGTTTACTTCTTCTTCGTTATTAAATAAGCCTGCCTTCAAACTTGCAATTTTTTCTTCATAAATTTTTTGCAAAGTTTCATTAGTTTCATTTGATAACTTTTTTTCTAATCTATAAACTTCTAAAAAATCTTTTTCTGCTTTTTTAGACAAAAACATTGGATTAAGCTTATAAATACTTCTAATTTTTTTTAATATTTTTTTAATATTTTGCTTATTAGTTTTAACCACAACTTTAATCAAGTCTTTAGAAATTAATGGACTTTGTAAGTTAACCAAGTCTAATGGTTCTTTAAAATAAACTTTTGTATCATCGACTGACTCTTTATTTGGTCTATAAACTATAGAACCATTACTAATTCACCCGTTAGATTCAAGCATTCCAGTAAAAGTTTTCGTGATAACAGATTTTCCAGAACCAGACTCCCCAACTATCGCTAGGATTTCTTTATCAAAAATATCTAAATTTACATTTCTTATTGCTGTTAAAAATCTTCCTCTAACTTGGAATTTAACTTCCATATTTCTAACAGACAATATTCTTTTTTCTTTATTCATGATTTGGTTTCCTATCTATGTGTTTTTGGATCCAATGAATCTGCAAATACTTTTCCTACTAAAAAGAACAACAATGAAATTCCCCCAACAAAAAATACTGGTATTAATAGTAAGTGTGGGTATACTTCTCAATCAGAACCAAGAAGTAGTTCATTCAAAATAGAACCTAAAGATGCAGAGTCTAATGTATTTGTTACAAATCCAAAGTTGTAGTAAGCAAGTAATGAATCAATTGCTATAGCAGTTGGTATAGCAAATGATGCTGTTTGAATAACGATTGGTAATATTTTTGGCATAATATTTTTTCTGATTATTTTTGAACTCGGAGTTCCTAAAACTTTTGAAGCAATATTATATTCTGTGTTTTTAACCAACATAATTTGTACTCTAATAATACTTGAAAGAGCAATTCAACTTGTTAGAGAGATAGCGAATATCAGTATCGGTAATGTTGTGACACCCCCAAATAGGAAAATTACTATCAATCACATTATCAATGAAGGAATTAAGCTCATAAATCTAGTAATCTCGATAAACAATATGTCTAATCTTGTATAGAAACCTCAGATTGCACCAATAAGTATTCCTAAAAATATTTGAATAGATGCAACAATTAAAGTAAAGATTAAAGTTGTTCTTGTTCCTATTCACATTTTAGTTCATAAATCTTCACCAAATTTACCCAAACCAAATGGGTGATCTCATGATGGATTTTCGATATCGATACCTGGAGTTACTACTGGAACAGGGTCAGAACCAATACCAATAGTTGAAGCAAGTAAAATTATTGTAATTAATAATAATGTTGATATGATAAATGTTTTTGATTTAGCTATTCTTGTAAAAACTGACTTTCAATAGCTATATGGTTTATTAGTAATTCTTTCAGCTTCTTCAACCCTACTACCAACAACTCTAAAAAGAGAGTTATCAATAGAAGACATTTCTTCAGCTGTATATTGTTTTTGATTCATAAAATGACTCTCCTTTATTTTGTAAGTTTTATTCTTGGGTCTAATACCGCTAATAATAAGTCTCCTACTAAGCTTGAAAATACACCGGCAGCTGCAGAAACATATATATAACCTAGCACTACAAATGTATCTTTGTTAGAGACACCGTTAAGAATGAATTTACTCATTCCATCAATTGACCAAGTTCTTTCAACAAGTATACTTGATCCAAACAGGGTGATAACAAATACCTCTGGCATTGTTTTAATAAGTCTTATCCCCGCATTTCTAAAAATGTGAACATAAAACACATACTTTTCACTCAGACCTTTTGATAATGCAAATTTTGCATAATCAGTTGTCATCTCATCTATAACAAATCTTCTTGTTTGAACAGCTATCATTGGCATAATTAATAGCATTACCCCAATTACTGGTCAAATTTTTGTGAAAGTGGATGATCCATCATAAGTACCATTGGCACCAAACAGATATATAGACATTTTATATAGTAGTGAAATAACTACCAAAGCAGGTATTGCACTTATAACTAAACTAGTACCGTTTATAGCACTATCAGCAGGCTTGTCTTTATTTTTTGCAGCTATAATTCCTAATGGAACACCTAATAAATATGATAGTAAGACAGCAGTTCCTCCGACAGTAAATGAAACTGGAATAGATCTTGCAAAAGCACTTTGAACTAATGAAAGAACTTGTCCTCCACTAGCTTTGTTCATAAATACTCCTAAATAAAATCACATTCTTGTTAGTTCACCACCAACTTCACCTGTAACTCCATCAACAACCGGATTTAGAATTATGTCTTTTGGAATAAAAGGGGTAATGTTTCTTAAATAAATAAACATTTGCTCTAACATTGGTCCCGCAACACCAAAGGCCTTCATCCTATTATTCAATAATGTATTATATCTTTCATCACCGTATTGAATACCTAGCTTTTCTAAATTTACATCTGATAAATAAGCTGCATCTGTAGTTACAATTCTTAGCATTATAAATACAAATGCAATTGCTAAATAAAGTGTAAAAAATGCGTAAATAATTCTTTTCAGTGAGTAACCAAGAAGTGGCGCTTTTTGAATGAACTCTTCTATTGAGCCAGTTGATTTATTGAAAATATATTTTATTTTTCCAAAATAACTTCTTTTCGAAGAACTAATTTCATTCTTTAAAGAAGTAACTTCAACTAATTGCTCAAGTGTGAGGTCACCAACATCAGGGTTTTTGTTTTCTCTTTTCATGATAATTAATTTATCCTTTCTATTTTATTTTTATTTCTAATATTAGCCATTTGTTTATGTTAATTATGAGAGATAAAAATAAAATCTTTTTTGAGTTTTTTTGATGAGAAGTAAATCTCATAATTTGAGTAAGCAAGTAAAATATTTAGTTTTAGCACATTAATTAATGTTTCTTATAAAACTTTAGTTTAGTTTCTAACTTACTTAGATAAATAGTTTGATAAATAGTTTTTTTAATAAATATCATCAATTAAATTTTAAACTAATGTTTAAAGATAATTTATAAAAATACAAAAGTATTACTTAGTTAATTTATTTCTTAAATAAAAACTTTTAAATTTACTATTATGCTAGTTTGATAGATTACTGATATTAAGTATTATTCATAAAAAAAAGAGTGTTTCCTTTTATAAAATATTTTGACAAACTGCCAAATCAACATTTATAAAATAAAACACTTTTTCTCATTTATTAAAAAATTAAAATACTTATCAGTATGGTAATTTAAAATAGTTTTCCAAATTTTATAAATATCCGATTCGGTTAGTCAAATTCTTTTCGTTTCAAATGTACGCACCATTTTTAACGTAAGTATTGCATTTAAAAAACATATTTTTAAATGACAATGTAGGAATAGCAAAAAAGGCAATCATTTTATTAACTTTGCGGGTGTTTAATAAACATGACATTTTTTTGTCCTCCATCGCCTAATAAAATACTAGCAAAAGAAAATGCAAAAAGCAAGCATCTTAAAAGCCCATTAATAGGGGGTTTGTGTTATCTAAATATTAAGAAACACCTAATTACCCCCTTTTTATGGTAACTAATTAGTATACATAAAATCTCTTAAAAAAATAAAAAACAACCAAATAACTATATGGTTATCAGAATGTTCTGTATAACTCTTAGTATTTATGGTTGTATAGTTGTTAAATTATCATTCTTTTTTCAAGAAAGTTGGATATTCGCCATCTTCATCATCAGAAGTATCTTCAATTTTTTGAGCAACTGGTTGAACTTGAGGTTGAACATGAGCTTCTTTTCAATT
Organism: Spiroplasma endosymbiont of Megachile willughbiella; assembly: GCF_964273395.1. NCBI lineage: Bacteria > Bacillati > Mycoplasmatota > Mollicutes > Entomoplasmatales > Spiroplasmataceae > Spiroplasma > Spiroplasma endosymbiont of Megachile willughbiella. Next base: position 886,121 of record NZ_OZ187005.1, read on the forward strand.
TTCAACTCTTCCAGCAATGTTGTTTGAATCATCTTGTTGGAAATAAGACGGTCTTTTATCAGCGTTACTAATAAAAGATGTTCTTTGTTCGTAAGCTGTTTCTAAACGAGGTTCTTCAATTACTTTTTCAGAAGCCTTTGTTGGCTCAACTTTTTGATTATAAGTATTATCAACTTTTATATTTGGTTGAACATAGTCTTCATCAAAACCAGTGGCAATGATAGTAACAATCAATTCATCTCCAAGATGCTCATTAATTGCCAAACCAAAAATGAAGTTAACGTCCTCACCGCTCGCTTGTTGAACAATATCAACTGCATCATAAGCATCGTTTAAAGTAACTTCTGTTCCACCAGTTACGTTAATTATGGCATCTTTAGCTCCACGTATTGAAGTTTCAAGGAGAGATGAAGTTATTGCTTTGTTAGCCGCTTCGATAGCTTTGTCTGGCCCAGAACCAATACCTATACCAAATAAAGCATTACCTTTACCGCGCATAACTGTTCTTACGTCAGCAAAATCGAGGTTAATAACAGCAGGAACCGCAATTAGATCTGTAATAGTTTGTACTCCTTGTTTTAAAATGTTGTCGGCTTCTCTGAATGAGTCTTTTACTGGAATTCCACCAATAATTTCAAGTAAGCGATCATTTGAGATAATAATTATTGAGTCCACATATTTTCTAAGTTCACTTACACCTTGTACAGCATATGAATTTCTCATTCTTCCTTCAAAACGGAAAGGCTTTGTAACTATTGCGATAACCAAAGCTCCAGTTTCCATAGCTATTCTAGCAATCTCAGGAGCAGCACCAGTTCCAGTACCTCCACCCATTCCAGCGGCAATAAAAATTAAATCTGCACCCGACAAAACTTCTTTTATTTCAGTTTCTGATTCAATAGCTGCTTGTTTTCCAGTTTCTGGATTAGCACCTGCTCCAAGCCCTTTTGATGTTTGTTTACCAAGTATTAACTTAGTTGGTGCTGAACTTGCTGCTAACACTTGTGAGTCTGTATTTGCAACGATAAACTCAACACCTTGAAGATTTTCTTCAACCATGCGGTTTACGGCATTACAACCTCCTCCACCAACACCAATAACTTTAATTTTGGCAACTTGATTAAAATCTAAATTTACAGACATATTATTCTCTCCTATTTTATCTATCTCTTTGCGTATTTATAATACCATTTTGAGGTCCGATATTACTATCGTTTCTTAAACTTTGGGGATTGTTATTTTGATTATTATACACCTGATTAGGTATTTGATTTGGATAATAAATTTGACTATTTCAATTATTTATTCCATGCGGAAATTGTTGATATTCAAAACCTTCGTTCGGTGGAATGTTGAATTGTGGTCCAATTATGTGTTGATTAAATCCAAATGGTGGTTGACCCATTGGATAATTGATTGGTCTCTCAATTGTGTTTGTGCTTGTCTTAAATACAGTTTTGTGCTTATTTTTAATATGATTGTACAAAATGGCTCCACATAAAGCAGTTGCTCATATTTCGCTAGCACCCGTTACAACAGAGAAGTAAATTAAAGACTTTGTTTTATATTTACTTTCCAATAAAATCTTTTCAAAACCAGAGACTTCGGTTATTTTACCTGTATGATAAATTTTAAAGTTTGGTGGTATGTTTTCAAATTCTTTTTCAATTTGTTTATCGATTATTTTTATAATTCCTTTGAAATCATACATTAACATATCCTTAATTTCTGAAGATGTTAGTTCATGAGTAATTTTTTTATCATTTAAATATTTTCTGTATATAGGAACACTTTTTTGATTTTGTGTTGCAAAATCCGTAAGTTTAAAAAGGTATTTCTCAGCAACATCATACTTAGAATACATCTTATTAGCTAATGATTCTACAATTGAATTAACCCCCGAATTAATAGTAATTACTTTTACAAGTGTTTCCTTACCAAAAAAACCAAGATCAATTTGATTAATGTCCCAGTTAACTAAAACAAAGTTTTCTCTAAAATTCTCGTTCTGGGCACATTGTAATGCCAATGCGTAAAGACGATTGTTTTTGTTCAAGATAGTTTTGTTACATTTCTCAATAATTTTATTATGACTCTCATAAACCTCTTTGGCAATTGTGTAAACTTTTGCTTTCATTGTAACAGAATTAGCCATTACACCAATCGGTGGTTCGCTCTTTGAAATGGTATTATTGATTGTAAAAGAATATGGTCTAATATTAAATACTATGTTTTTTTCATCGAAGTTAACTTTTTTGGCAAGTGAATGAAGTTCTTCGATTTCTTTCTCACCAAATATTTTAGGATGTTTTTCAAGAAAAACAACTGGAGAAGCTTGTTTGATATTTAATGTTTTTGTCGGATAGACCACCGCTATACTCTCGAGTTTTTCTTTAAAAGTTATTTCATATCTATTTATTGCTCTATTAACACGATGATATACTGCATTAATATCAACAACTTCATCTCGGTCATTTAATCAATTACCTTTAACTTTATCTTTAAAAATTACTTTAAGTTCTCTGCTATCACGGTATTTACCAACAATAAAACGAATTTCTTTTTTAGTAATTTCTAAAGCTGCATAAACTTCTTCAATCATAATTAACTCACTTTCTTTATAGACCACAACTTAGCACTTCGCGACCTTCTATTATTTTCTAATTCCACATCACTTGGAACAATCGGTTTTTTAATAACTAACTCAAAATCTTTATTCTTCAGATCAACTTGTATTGGTAATTTAGCAATAAACTTATCACTTGAATGCACGGTATTTGCTTTAAAAATATCTTTAATAATTTTTTCCTCTAAAGAATGAAAGGTAATAACTACCAATCTTCCATTTTTATTTAGTAATTCTAGTGAGTGGCTTAAAGATTTTTTTAAAACTTCAAGTTCATTGTTAACAAATATTCTTAATGCTTGAAAAACCTTCTTTGCTGGATGTTTTTTCTTTTTCAAAACTTTTTGAGGTAGAGATTTTTTAATGACATCAACAAGTTCGAATGTTGTCTCTAGTGATTTTTTCTCACGGTATTTAATTATGTTTCTTGCTATTTGAAATGAAAAACTTTCTTCACCGTATTTAAAAAAAACATCTGCAAGTTCTCTTTCAGAATAATTATTTATGACAAATTTAGCAGTAAGTTGATTATTTATTTTATCCATTCTCATATCTAATTCAGCATCAAATCGATAACTAAATCCTCTATCACCAACATCAAACTGTGGTGATGAGACACCTAAATCAAATAAAATACCGTCAACTTTTTCGACACCTTCTAATGCAAGTAAAACTTTTATATTTTCAAAATTTCCTTGCATAATGGTGAAATTATTTGCAATTTCTTTTAGTACACTTTCACTTTCCTTGATAGCTTCAATATCTTGATCAATCGCAAATAAATGACCTTTTTTTATTTTTTTTAATATTTCAGCACTATGTCCTGCACGCCCTAATGTGCAATCGACATAAATACCATCTTCTTTAATATTTAATAATTCTAATGATTCTTTTAATAATACAGATGTATGTTTTTGCATCTTTATTTTGCTCCGCCCAATTGTTCTGCTGCTTCATATATCTCTAGTTCATCAGTTTCCTCAATCATTTTTTCATATACAAACTTATCTCAAATTTCAACTCTATCTCCTAGCCCTAAGATATAAACTTGTTTTGAGATATTAACTTTATCCAATAAATTTGTTGGGATTTTTATTCTTCCTGCATTGTCGATGCTAATTTCATCTGAATTAGATAAAATTAAACGTTCTATTTTACGAGTTGAAGAATTAAAACTACTTTTTTGCCCTAAATCAGAAAGTAGCTTTTTAAAATTCTCTGGGGTTCTCACTTCTAGACAATTCTCTATGCCTTTTGACACAAATATTAAGTCACCTAACTTATTTCTAAGTTTTGAAGGTATTGTTAACCTCAACTTATCGTCAAGATTATGCTCAAAAGTACCTAGAAGCATACATTTTCCCCCACTTTCTCCCACACACTAATTATTATATACCACTTCTTTACATAATCAAGTTTTTTTTCTTTTAGTTTTAAAAATAACTCACTTTTAAGGTGAGTTATTTATTTATGAAATAGTCATTATTTCTTGGTTGTAGTTGAATAGAGAAGGTTCTCTAAATGTAGAAATATAATTTTCTACTTCTAGTTTATATTTCTCTTTTGCATTTTGAATTACTGTTTTGAGTTTTTCTGCCTTAGTTTTTTTGATGTTTTGATCTAAAACATTAGTAAGAGATCTTAGTTTTGCTTGTTGTTCAGTTACAAGTTGTTTCATCAATTTTTTTTGTTGCATTTTATAGTTATTGATAGCAGTATTGTTTGCTTTCAAAGCTATTTTTTCGCTAATTATATGTTTTTTATAAATGCTTTTTTCTTTATTTTTAAATACTTTATGTTTATGTAGAAGTTCTTTAAAATGAATATTTATTTTCTCTAATGAGTAATTATATTTTTCATTTTTTGCAAGATAAGCAATTTTCTTATTTTTTTTAAGTTTTGATATACTACTTTTCTCTTTTTTTATATCCATAATTTTGCTTTTAAACAAGTTTTTCTCATTTATAAAGTCCTTATTCATTTTCTCCATTAGTTCTATATGTGCTTTTTTAACAGAACCTATTTGCCCTTTATCGGATTGGATTTCTACTAAAAATCTGAACATAAATACGTGCATGGTTGTAGCGATAACAATCGCTAATAAATACCATAATACACCTATGTAGCTCATCTCCCACGTAGTGACACCACCAAATAAAGCAATAATAGGACCACCTCATGCACCGACTCAACCAGATACATGGAACATTCCAGCTAGCATACCAGCGACCCCAGAACAAATAATGTTTGGTAAGAAGGCAGCTCAAGTATATTTAGCAGCAAAAGGAATGGCACCTTCAGAAATACCCATAAACCCAAGTATTGTTGCATTTACACCTAATGCTTGGTCTTGTTTGAATTTTTTTCTAAATATTTGTGAACATATTCCTGCACCAAGTGGAGCAATTGCGAAGGCAGCTGCAGCACAACCCATTGCCTTACCACCATCTGTTGGAATCAATGCGGTTGCACCAAATGAAGCGATTTTATTGATTGGTCCACCCATATCAATACCAGCGATCAATCCTAAAACAAGTCCAAGCGCAGCCATACCCATTTTAGAGTTTTCCATTTTTTGTAAACCGTAATTGAAATATCCCATTAATAACCCGAATATATTACCAAATAAGAATAAAGTAAATATTCCGTAAATTAAGGTTACGAATACTGGAATTATGATGATTGGCATAATTGGTTTTAAATAGTTACTAACCTTTCATTTAGTATTGATTCACTTAACAGTGTGACCAACTAAAAAACCAAATAAAAGAGCAGCAAATATACCACCACCATTACTTGGGAACAAAGTGTCCATAGAAACTTCGTCTCCTGTCATTGGTGAAGTTATGTTACTGTGGAAAATACCTCAATGTCATCACATCGAAGGGTTGGTTCCTGCACTAGTCAAAATGAAGGCCGGAGTAATAGCACTTCTTCCCCCAATTGAGTTAGCAATATAAGCCCCCATCACCGGAATCATCACACCAAAACCTATGTTAGCGAACTGATTTAAGTAATAAAGTATTGATATAAAAGCACTATTTATCGTGATAGTCGCAGTATAACTACCATCATCACCTCTAATTGCTTCTCAGGTTGCTCCCCCTTTTACATCTAGGTTATGTAGTGAGACACCGCTTTGGACATAAGTATTTGAATTTCCATTAAGTTTTCCACTATAGTCTAGTCAGGTTCCATAAGTTAGTTTACCGATTCCTGTTACTATAGCAAAAACAATCCCAGCAAAAACAATAAAGGGTATCATAAATGATATACCACTCATTATATGTCTTATTCAAGCTTTCCCGTCTTTAAGATCAAAACCTGTTCCTTCATTATAACTATCAGCCTTCATTTCTTTGCTTTTTATCAGAGATTGTCGCAAATGAAAAACAGGATCCTCTATTAAGGGTTTTGTACCAACTTTATATATTTTTTTACCAACAAATCTGTCAGTATCGATTGCTATATCATTTGCCAAAATTACTACATCGGCCTTTTTGATAGACTCTGACGATAATATAAATTCTGGACCTTTTTGTCCTTGAGTTTCCACTTCAGCAAATCAATCCATTTTGGCTGAAGCATCTAATATTGCTTCTCTAGCCATATAAGTGTGAACCACACCCGTAGCACATGCTGTTACACCCACTACTCTGATAGATTTCTCATTTTGAGTTTCTTTTGTCGGACTTTTAGTTTCTTCACTAATAAGAAACGATGTTATTTCTGTTTTATTTTTACACTTTTTCAAAAAATCTTTATTTTTCTCGCTCATTAATTTTGTTGCTATACCACTTAATATATCTAAGTAAGTACCGGTGCCTTCTGGCACCAACAAAACTATTGCAACTTCAACTTCGTTTTCGTCATCTCAAACAATTGGCTTGGTAAACCTATATACGAACACAGCAGGTTTAGCAATTTTGGGGTTTCTCGCGTGTGGTATAGCAAAGCCACCGCCAAGTGCTGTTGATGATAAAGTCTCTCGTTCTTTAAAACTTCCTATCAATTCTGGTATACTTTTCACGATTTCTCATTTATAAGCATTATTAGCTATGTGTGAAAATAGTTCTTCCTTACTTTTGATATCGATATTTAAAAAAATGTACTCCGTATTGATAATTTTTTCATTCATAAAGTAACTCCTTTCATGGGTTCCACCACATTTAAGATTATATTACTTTACAAGAATAAATTCTAAATAAGTCTAATTTAATGGAATATTTTTTAATGTTTTATTGTACTTTCAATAATCTTGACTGTCTTATGATATGCTTTTCGTTCTGTTTCTTTAAGTTCTTGATAAGACTCATGGCTAACCAATCCAGAAACTTCATTCATGAAGTTTGAATAATGATAATATATGGAATTTGTTAGATCTAAAGCTTTAATTGGATTAACAGATTTAATCAAGTCACTTAAAGTTTTATCTTCGTAATCTAGAAATTCGCTGACTAAGTCATTTTCTGCAATTGCAATACATATGGAAATATTCATCAATTCAGCTGATATTTCTTTGAATAAATTCGTCATTTTTTTTGTCTCCTTTCATTATAACTATCGACGATTATTTGGAGTATTTTATGTATTTTCGTATGTAAATGATAACTTCTAATTTAAATGAGACCTTAATTATTGAGATAAAAAAAACACTAGTTAAACTAGTGTTCCTAAATTTTAGTTAAAAAACGTTTCAGTTTTTATGTTTAATTTTCTCATTTTAATCTTAAAGATGTGATTGTTGCATAGCCTACAGCTAGAACTATTGAGATTCCTAAAAATATACAAAACTTCGTGTCTAAATCAAATGTACCATTTCAGGCTGCATTAAAAGGATCGATACAATATTTGAATACATTTAAATAAGTTGCATATTTAAGAATATCGCTATTCATTATCAAATCAATTGGCATTATTGAACCAGATAAAAAGGCGATTGGCACATAAATCACATTTGAGATTGCAATATAAGTAGTTGTTGAGTTAAATACACTTGAAAGCATAGTTCCTAATGTTACGGATGAAACCAAGATAATTACAAAAAATGGTATCATTTCTAAAAATTGTTTTGGCATGGCAACCAATTCTCAAGTATAAGTTGACCCAAAAAATATTCCAGCCCACAATTGTGTTCAAAGAAAACCTATTATCATAAATATAAATCCCATTATAACAACAGATAAAACAAATGATACGGGTTTAATGGTAGTGGCACCTATTCGCTTTAATAAAACGGAGTTTTTAAACTCAATTATAGTTTGTGGAATAATAAATATCCCCACTGATATGATCTGAAGAACAGCCAGTGACCCTACCAAGGTGTGCAATAAATCATAATCATTAGTATTTGGATTGAACTTTACACCTTTAAAAGCAAACCCTTCTAAAAATAAAAGTATGATAGGAAATGCCAAGACAAAGAATGGAACTGCAAAACCTTTAAAATAATATTTTAAAAGGAGATTTATCAGTGGTATGTGCTTTCCTTTTTTTCTGCTTGTATTAACTATTTTGTCTATCTTATTTTTTTTCTTTAAAAGATTTTGTTCAATTTCTTTGTTGATATTTTTGGCTGCTTTATCATCTTTAAATCTTTTTCAAGTATAGTTGTAAATTGAGCCATGTTCTTTGATAATATCAGATACTAATCCAGCATCTTTGATTTCTCCATCACTTATGTAAATATATTTTTCACATAGGTCTTCAATTTCAGTCATAATGTGGGTAACTAAAAACATCGCTTTATTCTTTTCAATCACATTCTCACGAATAAATTCAAAGATTTCACCACGAACCTCAATATCCAATCCAGTAGATATTTCATCTAATATTACTAAATCTGGGTTATGAATCATACTTAGCAAAATATTAACGCGTTGTTGTTGACCACCACTTAACCTCTCCAGAAATTTGTTACGAAAAGGATTAATTTGGTATCTTTTTAATAATTTTGTGAGTTCTTCTTCTGACATAGGAACATTGAAAGCCTCTAAATAGTATTTGATCATATCAAAAACAGTTATTCCTATTGGATATCTAGATTCTTGAAATTGTAAACCAATTTTCAAGTTTTCTTGACGAATAACTTGTCCTGAGGTTGGTTTTCTAATCCCTCCAATTATTTCACTTAGAGTAGATTTCCCACCACCGTTAGCACCAATGACACCAATTCTATCTCCTGGCATAATTGTTAAATTTATATTGTTTAATGCTTTTTTTGTTTTATAAGTTTTTGTAATATTTTTTAATTCTATTAATGGTTTTGATAAGTCAATCTCTTTTGATTGCTTTTTTAAACTCATTGTTTCATTTCTCATTCTAAATCTCCTAATTTATTATTCCATCAAACCTGCTTTGTATAAATTTTGAAAATGACCTTTAACTTTTTTAAGAGTTTCAAAATCTCCTCTTTGAACAATTCCTTGGCCGTTTTTTCCCAATACTACTATTTCATCACAATTTTTTATGGTACTTAAACGGTGTGCAATAGAGATTGTAGTTCTACCCCTCATTAAATCATCTAATTTTTGTTGGATCTCTTGCTCTACAATATTATCTAAAGCACTTGTGGCCTCATCTAAAATTAGTACTTTAGGGTTTTTTAGGAACATTCTGGCTATGACTAAGCGCTGCTTTTGACCACCAGATAACATAAATCCCCTTTCTCCTAAAATAGTATCATATCCATCGGGTCAAGTTAAAACTAATTCGTGTAGTTCTGCTTTTTTTGCCGCTTCCATTACCTCATTATCAGAAGCTCCAAAACAACCATAGCGAATATTTTCGTAAACATCACCATAAAGTATTTGAGGCTCTTGTTCAACATAACCTATATGCGCCAAATAACTCTCCAGATTGATATCTTTTAAGTTTATATTGTCATTGATAATTATTTTACCTTCTGATGGGTCGTAAAATCTTAGTAACAACTTAGCAATTGTTGATTTACCACTACCTGTTTCTCCAACAAAAGCATAACTTTTACCTTCTTCAAAGACAAAGCTAAATTTAGGTAGAATAATTTTTTTCGGTTTTTCTGGATACCTAAACTCAATTTCATCAAATATTATTTTTCCCTTTAGTTTATCAATTTTTATACCACTATTATAATGTGGGTCTAAAATTGATGTAACATTAATTGTATCATCGACTCTTTGAGCTGCTACGGTGGCTTGTGATAAACCAAATAAAGCATTCATTATTTGGAATAACGGTCCAATCATTATTTGTTGTGCTAATGTAAAAGCAATAAATGTCGTATCAAAAAATGTTACTCCGCCGCTTTTACCCCCAAATAATATCATTGAAAATATTATCACTGAGAATTGCAAAACAAATATACCAGCCCACATTGTTGTTAACATGAATGACTGTATTTTACCAATAACAATTGATTTTTTGTAGTAGTTTTGGTGAACTCTATGAAATCTGTCAGTTTCATAATTTTCAGTCCCATTAGATTTAATAAGTCTAATAGTTGCTACTCTGTCAGTTACATTACCATTGATTTCGGTAATAACTTCACGTACTTTGTGAAACTTTCTTCTCGTAGCTAAGTAGCAAAAGGCCATTACTATCATAATAAGTAAAAATATAGTCATTGTGATAGCTGCCAACTGTCAACTCAGTATAAACATCATAATTGCAGATGCTAAGATTTCAAAAAAAGATATTCCAAATTGTAAGGGAACTTGAACAGCTTGATCTCCAACAATTTGAGTATCTGAAATTACTTTTGTTAATATGCTACCTATTTTTTTGTTTGAATAATACGATATATCTTGTCTAACTAAACTTTCAAGTGATCGATTACGTAAACTTATTTCAATTCTCTTACCCATAATATATGCAATAAAGTCATAAATGTATGAAGATACACCGTAAGTAATAATCACACCTAATGAAATATAAATTAGTGTAACTCAAGATAAGCCTCAATAACTTATTATACCTGATGATATAACTTCTTTGCCACCACTGGCAACCCTAACAGCCATAATCATTTGTTGTGTTAATAAAGGAAACATCACTGCACAAGAAACAATTATCATTATCAAGAATAACATAATTGCCGTGAGCCTCCACTCTTTTTTATAATAGTGAGCAATTGTTTTTAACATTGCTCCTCCTTGTTTTTTCATATAATAAACCTTCTTTTCTATTTTTTGCTATTAAAAATTTTACCTTCACAGGTAATTTGTATATTAAAAATTATCATTAAAGAGCTGAGCTAATTTAAAGGATTATCATTTATGCTAACTAATAGACCGATTAAGGGCATTTTTGAGTTTGTATAACTTTTGTGTTTTTGCATATCATGCCCTCCCTTCATTAATATAATTTTAAATATAAAGAATTAAAAAGCAAGCATAATCACAATTTAGCAATAACTTGGAAACCATTTATAATTTATTGAACTGCTAAAATAAAAAAAAAAAAAAAACAAGATATACTTGTTTAAATTAACCTACTTTTTTTACTTCTCTGTTTTTGTAGTAACCACATTCACGACAAACTCTGTGTGGTTTTATCATGCTTCCGCAGTTTGGACACGAAATGATAGCTGAACTAACTAAAGCAAGATGACTTCTTCTTTTATTTTTTGCAGCTTTACTGGTTTTTCTAAATGGTACAGCCATGTTTTACACCTCCGATTATTTATTCTTTTACTAAATCCTTAAGTTTATTTCACCTAGGATCTAATTTTTCTGCTTGTTCTTGTTGGTATTCTTCTTCAGACATAAGTTTAAAATCTTTACCGACAAATGAAATTTTACCATAGTTTTTTGTGAAATTAATAGGAATATTTAAAACTATTTGAGAAACTGCGTAACCTAGTATATCAAATTGTTCACCAATAACTATGTTATGTTGATCATCTTTTGATTCAAAGAAGTACTCATCTTCTCAATCAAGAGTTTCGTTAGTGATAGATATTTCACTTCCATCACGTGCGTCTAATGCTTGATAATCTGCACATATTTTTGCTTTGATATATATACCCATTATAGAATCCTGGTATACCAATTTACCCTTGACTTCAATTTTATCTATTTTTTTAAGTAAGGCATGTTCAAAATTTGAGTTGTCGATATTTGAATAAGTTAAATCTAAATCGATATTTTTTTTAAGTTCTATATCTTTTTTATGCAAATTATTTCACCTCAATATTTAATTCCAGTAGCTTGTCTTGTAACTTTTGTCATTCTGCCATCACATCTTTGTCATTTAGTTGTCTTTCTAAGTCATTGAACTCAAAACTAACTGAGACTGCTTTTTTGTTGTTTTTTTTCAATAATTCATCTTGATAAATATCCACTAAATCAATTTTTGTTATGAAATTTACATCGTGGGTTATTTTTTTAATGATATCACTATAACGGTCTTTATCGTCTAATAATATTGTAAGATCTCTAGAAGTTTTTTGGTATTTTGAGATTTCTTTTAATCTTATTTTTTGATTATATAGCTCTTCAATTGCATTTAGATTAAGTTCAACTAAAAAAGTATTATCTAGTTTTAATGTTTTTTCGTATTTTGGATTTAACTTAAAAATAAATCCAATTAAAGAATCTTTATACATAACTTCAGCATTTAAATACGGGTGTATCTCATTAATTTTTCAATTCATAGCTTTTAGTTCAATATCTAAAAGGCTTATTTGATAAATACTTAAAACTGACTCCATAATTCCTTTAACAAAAAAGAAATCTGGTTCGACTTTATAATTGTGTGCTTTTTGGCTGAAACTATCACTAGATATCAAAAAAGCGATGTGCGATTCTCTTTTGTTATCATAGTTATAAATATCTGCACACTCAAAAAGTTTGAGATTTTTATTATTTCTTGAGTAATTAAGACTCGCAACTTCAATTAAGCTTTTAGATAAACTTAAGCGATAAGCTTCTCTTAATTGGCTTAAAGGAGATAATAATTTCACCGGATTATTTACATTGAAAAGATCTCAATGTAAAACTTCTTTGTGATTCATCAACGAATAAGTTTTAGTATTATTAAATCCCAGTCCTATTAAGTGATTTTCAACCATTTTTTTTAAGTTTTGAGAAAGTTTTTTTTCTTTAGAGTGTGTTACTATACTTGGTGCAACTGATGGAATATTGTTATATCCGTATAAACGGGCAATTTCTTCAACTATATCAGCTTTATTTTGAATATCCGTTCTGAATTTATCAATGTTGAAAGTTAAAAGATTATCTTTTATTTCTATTTCAAAATCTAATGTTCTAAATAAATTCTTTATGTTTTCTACACTTAAACTCATACCTAAGTAATCATTAATAAATTCCAAAGATATTTCAATAGTTTTTGTAGACTGTTTAAGTTGTTTAAACATCTCAATAGAGCTAGAAGAATCATATAAATTATAATAATTCATTCAATAAGTGATTCTTTTTTCTGCTAATTGATAAAGTTCTGTACTAATTGGTTTCATTCACCTTTGTAAAGAAACACTTGAAATATTAAGTACCTTTTGTTGTTTTCTCATAAGTATTGGATTTAGTGAAAGGTACACAACAACAACTTTCTTACTATCGCCGTTTGGCAAATAATCTTTCTCAATACTCATTCCTAAAGTAGAGATAATTTCATCACCATTTAATAGTTGCAAATTTGTTGTCTTGTCATCACTAGTTTCATTTTTAATTTTTAATTCCTTATTTAAAACTTTTTCATCTAAAAATAAAATTGGTTGTCCAGTTTCAATAGCAATAATATTACTTAAATCAAGTCAAAAATTATCTGTAGTTTTAACACCATTGAATTTTAGTCATAGATCATGTTCTGAGTAAACTTTAAGTTTATTTTCTACTAATGAATAAATCTCTTTTATGTTAAAAATTTGAGACCCAGCGAAGTTTATGTGTTCATCAACGTCTTTTTCTCAAGAAATCTTGATTTGGTCGTTATTTTTATTGTCCACTTTTGCTTCAAAAGATTGAGAAATGTCTATAATTTCTTTATCAAAATAGTTAGCTAACTCTTTCAATAACTGAAATGCAGCTAAACAGTCACTACGATTTAGCGTCAAATCAACTTCTCATAATGAGTCATTAAAACCGATAATGTCTAAAATCTTTTTATTCCCGATATAACTATATGTATCTTTTTTTGTATGAACTTCGTATATACTTTGAATCTCTTTTTCTGTAAGGTTTTTTGGGTCAACTCCTAATTCAATTAAGGAACAAATCATCCCTTCAGATGTTTTTCCTTTAATTTCCTTTGTTTGTAATTCTAGACCAGTTGAGATTTTTGACCCTGGTTCTGCAAGCACAACATATTGACCTTCTGCAACATTGTCTGCACCACAAACAATTGGAGAAACCAAATCTTCACCCTTGTCAACAAAACAAAAATTCAGATGTGTTCCATCAATTTTACTTACATTTCCGATATGACCTAACATTAGTCTTTGATTTAAATCCTTGAAAGTCTTGTATGAGTCAACTTCAAAACCAAGTGAGTTTAATGCAACAGTTATTTCGTTATCTTTAACTCCCACAAGGTCTATAAAGTTTTCCAATCAATTTCTTGTAATTATCATTTTTTGCTCCTTTAATTTCCGAAAAACTTGAATTGATTTAAGAATCTAATATCGTTTTCGTAAAAGTCTCTAATATTTTTAATACCAAATTTAAGCATAGCTACTCTTTCAATTCCTATACCAAATGCTAGACCTCCAACTTCATTAGGATCCAACCCATTCAAAATTAATACTTGAGGTGCTATCATACCTGCTCCTAAAATTTCAATTCACCCTGTAAATTTACATATTTTACACCCTAATCCGTCGCAACTAACACAACTAATATCTACCTCTATTGAGGGTTCGGTAAATGGGAAAAAGCTCGGTCTCATTCTTATTTGAGTTTTATTAGAAAAAAGACGTTTACACATATATTCTAAAATTCATTTAAGATTGGCAAAGCTTATTTTTTGTCCGACTGCAAATCCATCAATTTGCATAAATTGATGAGAATGAGTTGCATCATCGTCATCCCTTCTGTAAACGTTTCCGTAACTAATGGCTGCAATATTTTTCTCATTATTAATATTTTTTGATAATTTAGTTAAAAGTCTAGCTGTCATATTAGTAGCATGTGTTCTAAGCACTACTTTTTCGTCTATGTAAAATGTATCTTGCATATCACGAGCGGGATGGCCGATAGGTAAGTTTAATTTTTGGAAGCAATACTCATCTAGTTCCAATTCAGTTCCATTGATCATTTCGTAACCCATTTCACTAAATATATCACTTAATTCGTCAATAACTATATTCAAGGGGTGTTTTGATCCACGATTTATACTAACACCTGGCAATGTAATATCTACCTTTTCCTTTTCTAGCAAGTTTAGTAATTCTAAATTCGAGAATTCTTCAAAAAGGTCATTTAATTTTTCATATATCTCAGCTTTTACTTTATTTGCAAATAAGCCTACTTCTTTTTTTTCACTCGAAGAAAGTTGTTTAAGATTGTTTAAAACAAGATTCAAAGGCGACTCTTTACCTGTATACTCTTTTTTAACTTCCTCTAGTTGTTCTTTTGTCTTTATATTATTTACTTTTAATTTGAAATCTTTAAGTAATTCTTCTAATTTTTTAATCACAGTCTCACCTTTTCTATTTTTACAGCATAATAATTATACTAAATAATCTTTTTCAAAAGTTTTTTAATTATTGATTTTTGATTATTTATTGATTCATCTAAATCGGTAACTAATTTACTTAACTCTTCACTTAGTGTAACAACAGATCTAACAAATATTTTTCTTATTTTTAACACTTGTAGATGCAATTCAGCTTTTTTTATATTATAGAAATCGTCAACATCTACATAAGTATTTTTGTAAATTACATCACTATGTATTTTATTGTGAAAAATATAGACTAACAAAGACTCATTTATGAATTTTTTCAAAAGCACATAATATTGAGTTAAATAATTATTAATAATATGTTCATTAGAATTTTTGTATAGCTCTAAAAGTTTTAAATTATTGTCAAAGTTGTCGATAAAGCAATTCCTAAGACAAATAATTTTATTTTTTATGTCATCTTCTTCAACTTTGTTCATCTCACTTTTAAATATTGCATTAACAATCGAATATAGATTATTTACATTAATTATTGATGGTAGACCTTCAAAATATCAATTTAAATTTATATCGTGAATACAAAACCTATTTAATTTTTGATTAAATTTTTGATTAAATTTTTCCAATATATTATCCATTTGAACTCCTTAAAGATATATATAAAAAAGCCCGACTAATTGTCGAGCTTTTTTACTTCTGAACTGGCAGCTTCCTATTTTCGCATTATACTATCGTCGGCGTTACTGATCTTAACTTCTGTGTTCGACATGGGAACAGGTGTGACCTCAGTGCTATGGCCACCAGATCTGAATTTTTTTTGAGAGATGGGTTTTTGCAAACCTAATCGTTCTCTCAAAACTGAACATTAGAATGAATATATACTTTATAAAGCAATTTGTTTTAGGTATTCTTTAGAAAGACTCTCGATCTATTAGTATTGGTAAGCTGAACACGTCGCCGTGCTTACACACCCAACCTATCAACCATGTGGTCTACATGGGATCTTACTTCCGAAGAATGGGAAAACTCATCTTGAAGGAGGCTTCTCGCTTAGATGCCTTCAGCGATTATCCTTTCCGCACATAGCTACCCTGCTGTGCCACTGGCGTGACAACAGGAGCACCAGGGGTGCGTCCATTCCGGTCCTCTCGTACTAGGAACAGCTCTTCTCAATTTTCCTACGCCCACAACAGATAGGGACCAAACTGTCTCACGACGTTCTGAACCCAGCTCGCGTACCGCTTTAATGGGCGAACAGCCCAACCCTTGGAACCGACTACAGCTCCAGGATGCGATGAGCCGACATCGAGGTGCCAAACCTCCCCGTCGATGTGAACTCTTGGGGGAGATCAGCCTGTTATCCCCGGGGTAACTTTTATCCGTTGAGCGACGGCCCTTCCACACGGGACCGCCGGATCACTAAGCCCTGCTTTCGCATCTGTTCGACTTGTAAGTCTCGCAGTTAAGCACCCTTATACCTTTGCGCTCTGCGTACGATTTCTAACCGTACTGAGGGTACCTTTGGGCGCCTCCGTTACTTTTTAGGAGGCGACCGCCCCAGTCAAACTACCCACCAAACACTGTCCCTGACCCGGATAACGGGTCTAGGTTAGAACCTCAATGTAACAAGGGTGGTATTCCAAGGATGACTCCACAATCACTAGCGTGACTGCTTCAACGTCTCCCACCTATCCTCTACATGTTACACCAAGACTCAATATTAAGTTATAGTAAAGCTCCACGGGGTCTTTCCGTCTAGTTGCGGGTAACCAGCATCTTCACTGGTACTAAAATTTCACCGAGTCTATAGCCGAGACAGCGAAGGGATCATTACGCCTTTCGTGCGGGTCAGAACTTACCTGACAAGGAATTTCGCTACCTTAGGACCGTTATAGTTACGGCCGCCGTTCACCGGGGCTTCAATTCAATGCTTCACCTAAGTTAACATCTCCTCTTAACCTTCCGGCACTGGGCAGGCGTCACCCCCTATACTTCGTCTTACGACTTTGCAGAGAGCTGTGTTTTTGCTAAACAGTTGCCCCTTCCTCTTCACTGCGGCTCACTAAAAGTGAGCACCCCTTCTCGCTAACTTACGGGGTTATTTTGCAGAGTTCCTTAGCTATAGTTATCTCGCTTGCCTTAGGATTCTCTCCTTGACCACGTGTGTTCGTTCTAGGTACAGGCACCTAATAAATTAACGCTAGAAGCTTTTCTTGGAAGCGTGGAGTCATGGACTTCGTTACTAGCCGTAGCGTTCACTCCCCATCATACTTCAGAGTTATAGCACGCGGATTTACCAACGTACACTCCTTTGTATTTAGACCGGCATATCCAACAGCCGGCATCCACTATCCTTCTCCGTCACTCCATCACTTTATTAGGTGGTACAGGAATATCAACCTGTTGTCCATCGACTACGCCTTTCGGCCTCGCCTTAGGTCCTGACTAACCCTGGGTGGACGAACCTTGCCCAGGAAACCTTGGTCAAACGGCATGGGAGATTCTCACTCCCAAACGTTACTCATGCCGGCATAATCTCTTCTAATCGCTCCACCAGTCCTCACAGTCTGACTTCATTGCAATTAGAACGCTCCCCTACCACTTACATTGCTGTAAATCCTAAACTTCGGTAATCCGCTTAAGCCCCGGTACATTTTCGGCGCAAAGGCACTCGACTAGTGAGCTGTTACGCACTCTTTAAATGGTGGCTGCTTCTGAGCCAACATCCTAGCTGTCTGTGCACCTTCACATCCTTACACACTTAGCGTATATTTAGGGACCTTAGTTGTAGATCTGGGCTGTTTCCCTCACGAGCATGGACCTTATCACCCATGTTCTGACTGCCGAGTATGAAATTATGGCATTCGCAGTTTAATTGTAATCAGTACCCCTAGGTGGGGCCATCATACATTCAGAGCTCTACCTCCATAATTCTAAACCTCGACGCTATCCTTAAAGATATATCGGGGAGAACTAGCTATCTCCGGGTTCGATTGGAATTTCACCCCTAGCCACAAGTCATCCACGGTCTTTTCAACGAACGTTGGTTCGGTCCTCCATTAGGTCTTACCCTAACTTCAACCTGCTCATGGCTAGATCACCCGGTTTCGTGTCTACGACATCATACTGAACGCCCTATTAAGGCTCGCTTTCACTACGGCTCCGCATCTTCTGCTTAACCTTGCATGATATCGTAACTCGCCGGCTCTTTCTACAAAAAGCACGCCATCACCCATTAACGGGCTCTGACTTCTTGTAAGCATATGGTTTCAGGAACTGTTTCACTCCCCTCACGGGGTACTTTTCACCTTTCCCTCACGGTACTGGTTCACTATCGGTAAAATGGTAGTATTTAGGCTTACCCAGTGGTCTGGGTAGATTCCGACAGGGTTTCACGTGCCCCGCCGTACTCAGGATACTCTTTCGAGGTTAGTGCATTTCGCATACGGGGGTATCACCCTCTACGCCGCTGCTTCCCAACAGCTTCTGCTATACACTAACTTTGTAACTCTAACAAGAGTCCTACAACCCCGGCCCGAAGACCGGTTTGGCCTGTTCCGCTTTCGCTCGCCGCTACTTACAGAATCACATTCGTTTTCTTTTCCTCTGGGTACTAAGATGTTTCAGTTCCCCAGGTTCCCTTCACATAACCTATGTATTCAGTTATGGACACTATGAGATTAATCATAGTAGGTTTCCCCATTCGGACATCGTCGGATCAAAGCTTACTTCCAGCTCCCCGGCGCTTTTCGCAGGTAGTCGCGTCCTTCATCGGCTCCATTTTCCAAGGCATTCACCATATGCCCTTACTATACTTTCTTAAAGAAAGACCTATTTTGCATTATAAAATAATCTATATTTTTTTGAAATTTTAGTTTTTCTTAGTAATTTTAGTTACTATTTTTACGTTTTATTGTTAAACGTAAGAAAAATTAAATGTCTATTTTTTTCATCTAATATTCAGTTTTCAAAGAACGATTTTCTTTTCAGAAATTGCTGCGCCGCATTGGCGCAAAACAATCTCTGAAAACTAGATAGAACGAGATATACTCATAAGCTGTTACACCGATTCGCTCAGCTTTTTTTCTCTAAACTATGATACTCCATAGAAAGGAGGTGATCCATCCGCACGTTCCCGTACGGATACCTTGTTACGACTTCACCCTAATCGCTAATCCTACCTTGGTACGCTCCCTCCTTACGGTTAGGATACGTGCTTCTGGCATTACCAACTCTCATGGTGTGACGGGCGGTGTGTACAAGACCCGAGAACGTATTCACCGCGACATTGCTGATTCGCGATTACTAGTGATTCCGGCTTCATGAAGTCGAGTTGCAGACTTCAATCCGAACTGAGACTGGCTTTTTGAGATTAGCTCCCCCTCGCGGGATTGCGACTCTTTGTACCAGCCATTGTAGCACGTGTGTAGCCCAGGACATAAGGGGCATGATGATTTGACGTCATCCCCACCTTCCTCTAGCTTACACTAGCAGTCTCATTAGAGTCCTCAACTGAATGTTAGTAACTAATGATAGGGGTTGCGCTCGTTGCGGGACTTAACCCAACACCTCACGGCACGAGCTGACGACAACCATGCACCACCTGTCTCAATGTTGGCCTCCACTACATCTCTGTAGCTTTGCACTGGATGTCAAGCCCTGGTAAGGTTCTTCGCGTTGCTTCGAATTAAACCACATGCTCCACCACTTGTGCGGGTCCCCGTCAATTCCTTTGAGTTTCACTCTTGCGAGCATACTACTCAGGCGGAGTACTTAATGCGTTAGCTGCAGCACCGACAATTGCCGACACTTAGTACTCAACGTTTACGGCGTGGACTACTAGGGTATCTAATCCTATTTGCTCCCCACGCTTTCGTGCCTCAGCGTCAATTACAGGCCAGTAGACCGCCTACGCCACTGGTGTTCCTCCATATATCTACGCATTTCACCGCTACACATGGAATTCCATCTACCTCTCCTGTATTCTAGTTAATCAGTTTTCAAGGCGAACCGGAGTTGAGCTCCGGGCTTTAACCTCAAACTTAATCAACCGCCTACGCACCCTATACGCCCAATAAATCCGGATAACGCTTGCCACCTATGTATTACCGCGGCTGCTGGCACATAGTTAGCCGTGGCTTTCTGGTAAGGTACCGTCAAACTAAAAGCATTTCCTCTTCTAGCTGTTCTTCCCTTACAACAGAGCTTTACAATCCGAAGACTGTCATCACTCACGCGGCATTGCTTCATCAGGCTTTCGCCCATTGTGAAAAATTCCCTACTGCTGCCTCCCGTAGGAGTCTGGGCCGTATCTCAGTCCCAATGTGGCCGATCAACCTCTCAGTTCGGCTACGTATCATTGCCTAGGTAAGCCATTACCTTACCTACTAGCTAATACGCCGCATCCTCATCTTCTAGCGACCCAAACGGGTCTTTTAACACCTTTTGATGCCAAATGGTGTCGTATGCGGTATTAGCAGTCGTTTCCAACTGTTATCCCCCACTAAAAGGTAGATTAGATACGTGTTACTCACCCGTTCGCCACTGGGTGCAAGCACCCCGTTCGACTTGCATGTATTAGGCATGCCGCCAGCGTTCATCCTGAGCCAGGATCAAACTCTCATTAAAAATTAATGCGAATATTTTGATTCATGACTATATCTGTTTGTATTCTCAAAAAATTGAACTTGTATTATATTGTACAAATTAAATTGGTTGTTGTTGTTCTATCTAGTTTTCAAAGATCGTTTTATAGCTTGTTCAACAAGCGACATTAATAAATATATATTATTTAAAATTAAATGTCAATATTTTTTTTATTTTATATTTTATTTTTTGTCGTTAAGTTAAAAGTTTCAACTTAACGGCCATTTAATAATAGCACAGATTAAACTTAAAAATGTCTAAAAATTTTAGTATTTTTTTATCATATGAGTCTTTAAAAAGATAATAATAGTAAATACACTTTGTATGTTATATTGAAGTAATTTAAGTTTTCAAGTTTCATATATGCTTATTATTTTTTCCTTAATGTACTATTATAAATAATTCATCTTTTTAATATAGAATCTTAAAATCAATTTACTAGTGAGGCAAAAAAAAGAAAGATTACACCTAAAAAATAAAAAAGTCCAACTAAATGTTGGACTTTTTTATTTCTGAACTGGCAGCTTCCTATTTTCGCATTATACTATCGTCGGCGTTACTGATCTTAACTTCTGTGTTCGACATGGGAACAGGTGTGACCTCAGTGCTATGGCCACCAGATCTGAATTTTTTTGAGAGATGGGTTTTTGCAAACCTAATCGTTCTCTCAAAACTGAACATTAGAATGAATATATACTTTATAAAGCAATTTGTTTTAGGTATTCTTTAGAAAGACTCTCGATCTATTAGTATTGGTAAGCTGAACACGTCGCCGTGCTTACACACCCAACCTATCAACCATGTGGTCTACATGGGATCTTACTTCCGAAGAATGGGAAAACTCATCTTGAAGGAGGCTTCTCGCTTAGATGCCTTCAGCGATTATCCTTTCCGCACATAGCTACCCTGCTGTGCCACTGGCGTGACAACAGGAGCACCAGGGGTGCGTCCATTCCGGTCCTCTCGTACTAGGAACAGCTCTTCTCAATTTTCCTACGCCCACAACAGATAGGGACCAAACTGTCTCACGACGTTCTGAACCCAGCTCGCGTACCGCTTTAATGGGCGAACAGCCCAACCCTTGGAACCGACTACAGCTCCAGGATGCGATGAGCCGACATCGAGGTGCCAAACCTCCCCGTCGATGTGAACTCTTGGGGGAGATCAGCCTGTTATCCCCGGGGTAACTTTTATCCGTTGAGCGACGGCCCTTCCACACGGGACCGCCGGATCACTAAGCCCTGCTTTCGCATCTGTTCGACTTGTAAGTCTCGCAGTTAAGCACCCTTATACCTTTGCGCTCTGCGTACGATTTCTAACCGTACTGAGGGTACCTTTGGGCGCCTCCGTTACTTTTTAGGAGGCGACCGCCCCAGTCAAACTACCCACCAAACACTGTCCCTGACCCGGATAACGGGTCTAGGTTAGAACCTCAATGTAACAAGGGTGGTATTCCAAGGATGACTCCACAATCACTAGCGTGACTGCTTCAACGTCTCCCACCTATCCTCTACATGTTACACCAAGACTCAATATTAAGTTATAGTAAAGCTCCACGGGGTCTTTCCGTCTAGTTGCGGGTAACCAGCATCTTCACTGGTACTAAAATTTCACCGAGTCTATAGCCGAGACAGCGAAGGGATCATTACGCCTTTCGTGCGGGTCAGAACTTACCTGACAAGGAATTTCGCTACCTTAGGACCGTTATAGTTACGGCCGCCGTTCACCGGGGCTTCAATTCAATGCTTCACCTAAGTTAACATCTCCTCTTAACCTTCCGGCACTGGGCAGGCGTCACCCCCTATACTTCGTCTTACGACTTTGCAGAGAGCTGTGTTTTTGCTAAACAGTTGCCCCTTCCTCTTCACTGCGGCTCACTAAAAGTGAGCACCCCTTCTCGCTAACTTACGGGGTTATTTTGCAGAGTTCCTTAGCTATAGTTATCTCGCTTGCCTTAGGATTCTCTCCTTGACCACGTGTGTTCGTTCTAGGTACAGGCACCTAATAAATTAACGCTAGAAGCTTTTCTTGGAAGCGTGGAGTCATGGACTTCGTTACTAGCCGTAGCGTTCACTCCCCATCATACTTCAGAGTTATAGCACGCGGATTTACCAACGTACACTCCTTTGTATTTAGACCGGCATATCCAACAGCCGGCATCCACTATCCTTCTCCGTCACTCCATCACTTTATTAGGTGGTACAGGAATATCAACCTGTTGTCCATCGACTACGCCTTTCGGCCTCGCCTTAGGTCCTGACTAACCCTGGGTGGACGAACCTTGCCCAGGAAACCTTGGTCAAACGGCATGGGAGATTCTCACTCCCAAACGTTACTCATGCCGGCATAATCTCTTCTAATCGCTCCACCAGTCCTCACAGTCTGACTTCATTGCAATTAGAACGCTCCCCTACCACTTACATTGCTGTAAATCCTAAACTTCGGTAATCCGCTTAAGCCCCGGTACATTTTCGGCGCAAAGGCACTCGACTAGTGAGCTGTTACGCACTCTTTAAATGGTGGCTGCTTCTGAGCCAACATCCTAGCTGTCTGTGCACCTTCACATCCTTACACACTTAGCGTATATTTAGGGACCTTAGTTGTAGATCTGGGCTGTTTCCCTCACGAGCATGGACCTTATCACCCATGTTCTGACTGCCGAGTATGAAATTATGGCATTCGCAGTTTAATTGTAATCAGTACCCCTAGGTGGGGCCATCATACATTCAGAGCTCTACCTCCATAATTCTAAACCTCGACGCTATCCTTAAAGATATATCGGGGAGAACTAGCTATCTCCGGGTTCGATTGGAATTTCACCCCTAGCCACAAGTCATCCACGGTCTTTTCAACGAACGTTGGTTCGGTCCTCCATTAGGTCTTACCCTAACTTCAACCTGCTCATGGCTAGATCACCCGGTTTCGTGTCTACGACATCATACTGAACGCCCTATTAAGGCTCGCTTTCACTACGGCTCCGCATCTTCTGCTTAACCTTGCATGATATCGTAACTCGCCGGCTCTTTCTACAAAAAGCACGCCATCACCCATTAACGGGCTCTGACTTCTTGTAAGCATATGGTTTCAGGAACTGTTTCACTCCCCTCACGGGGTACTTTTCACCTTTCCCTCACGGTACTGGTTCACTATCGGTAAAATGGTAGTATTTAGGCTTACCCAGTGGTCTGGGTAGATTCCGACAGGGTTTCACGTGCCCCGCCGTACTCAGGATACTCTTTCGAGGTTAGTGCATTTCGCATACGGGGGTATCACCCTCTACGCCGCTGCTTCCCAACAGCTTCTGCTATACACTAACTTTGTAACTCTAACAAGAGTCCTACAACCCCGGCCCGAAGACCGGTTTGGCCTGTTCCGCTTTCGCTCGCCGCTACTTACAGAATCACATTCGTTTTCTTTTCCTCTGGGTACTAAGATGTTTCAGTTCCCCAGGTTCCCTTCACATAACCTATGTATTCAGTTATGGACACTATGAGATTAATCATAGTAGGTTTCCCCATTCGGACATCGTCGGATCAAAGCTTACTTCCAGCTCCCCGGCGCTTTTCGCAGGTAGTCGCGTCCTTCATCGGCTCCATTTTCCAAGGCATTCACCATATGCCCTTACTATACTTTCTTAAAGAAAGACCTATTTTGCATTATAAAATAATCTATATTTTTTTGAAATTTTAGTTTTTCTTAGTAATTTTAGTTACTATTTTTACGTTTTATTGTTAAACGTAAGAAAAATTAAATGTCTATTTTTTTCATCTAATATTCAGTTTTCAAAGAACGATTTTCTTTTCAGAAATTGCTGCGCCGCATTGGCGCAAAACAATCTCTGAAAACTAGATAGAACGAGATATACTCATAAGCTGTTACACCGATTCGCTCAGCTTTTTTTCTCTAAACTATGATACTCCATAGAAAGGAGGTGATCCATCCGCACGTTCCCGTACGGATACCTTGTTACGACTTCACCCTAATCGCTAATCCTACCTTGGTACGCTCCCTCCTTACGGTTAGGATACGTGCTTCTGGCATTACCAACTCTCATGGTGTGACGGGCGGTGTGTACAAGACCCGAGAACGTATTCACCGCGACGTTGCTGATTCGCGATTACTAGTGATTCCGGCTTCATGAAGTCGAGTTGCAGACTTCAATCCGAACTGAGACTGGCTTTTTGAGATTAGCTCCCCCTCGCGGGATTGCGACTCTTTGTACCAGCCATTGTAGCACGTGTGTAGCCCAGGACATAAGGGGCATGATGATTTGACGTCATCCCCACCTTCCTCTAGCTTACACTAGCAGTCTCATTAGAGTCCTCAACTGAATGTTAGTAACTAATGATAGGGGTTGCGCTCGTTGCGGGACTTAACCCAACACCTCACGGCACGAGCTGACGACAACCATGCACCACCTGTCTCAATGTTGGCCTCCACTACATCTCTGTAGCTTTGCACTGGATGTCAAGCCCTGGTAAGGTTCTTCGCGTTGCTTCGAATTAAACCACATGCTCCACCACTTGTGCGGGTCCCCGTCAATTCCTTTGAGTTTCACTCTTGCGAGCATACTACTCAGGCGGAGTACTTAATGCGTTAGCTGCAGCACCGACAATTGCCGACACTTAGTACTCAACGTTTACGGCGTGGACTACTAGGGTATCTAATCCTATTTGCTCCCCACGCTTTCGTGCCTCAGCGTCAATTACAGGCCAGTAGACCGCCTACGCCACTGGTGTTCCTCCATATATCTACGCATTTCACCGCTACACATGGAATTCCATCTACCTCTCCTGTATTCTAGTTAATCAGTTTTCAAGGCGAACCGGAGTTGAGCTCCGGGCTTTAACCTCAAACTTAATCAACCGCCTACGCACCCTATACGCCCAATAAATCCGGATAACGCTTGCCACCTATGTATTACCGCGGCTGCTGGCACATAGTTAGCCGTGGCTTTCTGGTAAGGTACCGTCAAACTAAAAGCATTTCCTCTTCTAGCTGTTCTTCCCTTACAACAGAGCTTTACAATCCGAAGACTGTCATCACTCACGCGGCATTGCTTCATCAGGCTTTCGCCCATTGTGAAAAATTCCCTACTGCTGCCTCCCGTAGGAGTCTGGGCCGTATCTCAGTCCCAATGTGGCCGATCAACCTCTCAGTTCGGCTACGTATCATTGCCTAGGTAAGCCATTACCTTACCTACTAGCTAATACGCCGCATCCTCATCTTCTAGCGACCCAAACGGGTCTTTTAACACCTTTTGATGCCAAATGGTGTCGTATGCGGTATTAGCAGTCGTTTCCAACTGTTATCCCCCACTAAAAGGTAGATTAGATACGTGTTACTCACCCGTTCGCCACTGGGTGCAAGCACCCCGTTCGACTTGCATGTATTAGGCATGCCGCCAGCGTTCATCCTGAGCCAGGATCAAACTCTCATTAAAAATTAATGCGAATATTTTGATTCATGACTATATCTGTTTGTATTCTCAAAAAATTGAACTTGTATTATATTGTACAAATTAAATTGGTTGTTGTTGTTCTATCTAGTTTTCAAAGATCGTTTTATGGCTTGATAAACAAGCACGTTATTAAATATACCGTAAATGAAATTGTTTGTCAATCATTTTTACATTATTTTATTTCTTTTTTTAAGATAATGATTTTCGATTGAAAAGGCAGTTACTTAACGGCTTTCTAATAATAGCACATATAAAAATAAAAAAACCATTTTTTATTGAATTTTTACGATAATAAAGAAAGCAAATTTTATGAACTGAGATTGTTTTTTATTTGTAATAAATTCAATCTCAGTAGAATTATTTACACTATAAAGAGAATTTGTTAGCCGTTTAGCATTCATAAACTATTTCTTTAATAGAAAGATATACATTTGCGTTCTAAATCTCTTATTCTTTATCATTAAAATGTGTACCACAAACTTTTTTATGTTAATTCTTCTGGGCGTACCTATATTCAATGTTTTCTAGCCTAATTTATTACAAGAAAATTATATTTAGCTAACAAAATCAGATTTCTTATTATTAATTAGTATACTTTCCACTTCATATATTAATCAAAAAAGTTGACATCATAAACATAAGAAACATAAAATCTATAAAGTTCCGGATGTATAAGTATTATAAAGAAAGAAATAATATTTTACTTACAAATACTACTAATATAGCTCATATAATTAAAAACAATTGCAACTAAGAATAAAACAATAAAAACTCGATGCACCTTAGTCAAGGTTATATTGAAATAAGTAAAAATCCAACAAAATGAATAATATATGAACATTAAAAAACGTTTATATTAGATTTCATTTTTTTTAAAAACATTAAAATAAGTTTTACTCTCAAAACTAAACGAACACTGCGATGTATGCTTAAATTTTCAAACATAGGTTTAGTTTTACTTTAAATCGTTGCCAATGATTTTTCAAGAATCGAGAAAAACATTTTCTATTACATTCAATGAATATGAACTAATTTATATGTATCTAGAAATCTTATACTAACTCTTTTAGCAGTTATTTATTTGGCAGGATTAAAATCATTAGAAAAATTTAGTGTCAACATTCTTTCACATTTATTAAAGCAAAGTTTTATTAAATTATCAAACAAATAGGAGAGTTGTATTTTGATTTATAATTACCCTTATTATGTTAAAAATAATTGCTTTATTATGTTTTCATTGTAAGCGTAGGTAAATTAATGATGTACTTAGTAAAACAAATTCTTATATGTTTATAAATAGACGCATGTAAATTAATCAACGGCTTTAAATGTATTTAAAACATAGAACATTGAAAGAATAAAATTCAACTTCACACATTTATCAAATACCGAGTTTGAATTATACATAAAAAAGGCAAACTTAGTTGCCTTTTAAAATTGAAGTGATTTTCAAAAAATTATTACTCGTCCCAATCAATTGTTGGGTAAATTGGATCATTATTTTTAATTTGTTGATTATCACTTAAGGGATCAATTACCTTTTTAGGTGCTAACTCAGGGGTAATGGTTGTTTCTATTTGAACTTCTTCAATTTTACTTGAGTCATCTGGGTTTGAAGGTGCTTCTATTTGAGGCGATGAATTGGTATTTAATCTTTTTTGCTTTTTCATAGCCTCCCAGATTCTATCGCTATCACCTAGAAATACTTTTCCTTGATAATTACTATCGTACTTTGCTTCTCTTCTTTCTCTTGAAGGTTGAGATAATTCACTAAATGGCTTGTTTCCGATTGGTTTCTTGTATTCAACTTTTCTATCTAGTGACCTTCTTGGGATAATTGTTTGACGATAAGGATCAACTGGAGGTTGGGGTTCTCTTGGAAATTCATCAGCTTCCTCGCTAACTAATTGTTTTTCTTCAACCACGACTTTGTCTTCCGATTCTCTCTCATTCAAGTTAATCGGATCATCATTATCAATTTCTTCATCAATGTTTTGCCCATCGTATTGTAAGTTGTCTTCTCTTTTGATTTCAGTGTCATTTGTCTCACTATCAGTGCTAAATAATCGTTCGTCAAAAATTCCACCGGCAAGGTCTTCTCTCAACTTTTGTAGTTTATCAGCTATATTGTAAGTTTCATCATTTGGAGTTGATGTAAAACTACTATCAACAAGATTAGCATTTTTTACTAAGTTTTTATCATTCTCAGATATATCTTCAGTTTCTTGTGTGTCCAAAAAACTCTTACTGATTTTTTCGTGGTTAACTGTCTTGTCAGACGCTAAATTCTTAATTCTAAAAGTAATTACAATAGAGATAACTGAATAGATGCCTGTAATACCCAAAAGTACAATTCCAACTATGGAAATTATTCTTGTTGGGTTTGCAACAATTATAAATGCTGGGTTATTGTAATTCAATGATCATCCATCATCCAAAAATGGATTGACATTAAAAAAATAGACCAACAAAGCTACAAAAGCAAAAACACTAGTTAGTGAGCTTATAATTGATAAAGTTTTGTTCTTAAAAAGAATATATCTTAAAATACCGATCAATGTCATTCCAACCATTGACGCAATAATCATATAAGATAATACTTTTAAATCTGTAGAAGAGATTTGATTACCAACACTTTTATGCAAAGAAACTATTATTGTAAATTTGAAGGAATTATCATGCAACTTAAACATAATAATTGAAAGAATCATTAAAATAGAACAAGCTAAAATTCCTATTATCCCAAAAAACCTAATTTTTTTCATAAAATACCCCTATCAATTTGCCCTAAAATATAATATTATTTTAGCACAACAAAAATAAAATACTACCTAAATTTAAATCACTTCTAAGTATATACGAGTATGTCTTAAATGTTTCATTAATATATTGTATTATTTTTAGTCTAGTAATTTATTACAATACCTTTATATCTAGTCATACTTAACAACGATTCTCTAATTCCTTGTACTCCTTCACCAGAGTTTTTAATCCCTAAGAAAGGAAAACAATCGGGACCACGTTGAGATTTACCATTTAAATTAACAGTACCTGTTTTTATTCGTTTGGCAACATTTAAAGATTGTGAAAGATCTTGACAAAAAATACTTGCCTGCAGTCCAAATTCTGATTTATTTGTTAAACTTATCATTTCATCTAAATCGTCAACTCTTATAATTGGTAAAACAGGACCGAAAGGTTCTTCTCAAGCAAGGCGCATATCAGGAGTTACAAAATCTACTAAAGTTGGTCACAAAAGATTATTTTCACTTTTATAACCAGTTATAATTTTGGCCCCGTTGGCTTTCGCATCGTTTATTAAACCTAAAATAAAGTTTGCTGATTTCATATCAATAACAGGTGTTATATCTGCATTGTCCGATGGTTTACCAACCGATAATCTATCAACTCTTTCTTTCAACATCGGAATTAGTTTATCTGCTATTTTATTGTTGACTAAAACTCTTTTGATTGCTGTACATCTCTGTCCTGAATATCCAAAAGCTCCAGAAATAATTTCATCCGCATATTTTGTAAGATTTAAATCGTCCAAAACCAATGCGGGGTCCTTACCACCTAATTCTAAGACTAAATCGGTTGTGCTACCCATTTTTCGTATTTGGTTACCGATGTTCACACTGCCTGTAAATGAAATCATATCTATTTCTGAATTGGATGTAATATCATCACCAATATCACGCCCTCTACCAGTTACTACATTAAAAATACCCTTCGGCAGGTTGGCTTTGATTGCTAACTCAGACATAAATGCACCAACCAAACTACCTGCTGTCGCAGGTTTGAAGACCACACTGTTACCCATAACTAATGCTGGAATTATTTTTGCTAGAGCAAGATTAAAAGGATAATTAAAGGGAGAAATCGCTAAAATAACACCTTTAGCCACTCTTGAAAAAATACCTATTTTGTTTTTGGCACCCATTCCTTCTCCTGTCATCGCTAATGGATCCATTCTTTTTGCTTCTTCAAATGTGTAGTCTATAATTTCTAAAGTTCTTTCAACTTCTGTTAATGAATCTTTGAAACCTTTTGCAATTTCTTCACTTATTACTTGGGCAATTTCCATTTTGTTAACTTCAAGTTCATCTCTAAATTTTTTTAAAATACTTATTCTTGTTAATAAAGGGGTATTTTCCCATTCAGCTTGACTATTTCTTGCTGCATTAAACGCACATTTAATATCATCGGGCGTTAAAGCAGTAACTTTACCAGCTACTTCTAATGAAGTTGGATTGATTATTTCAAGTCATTGTCCATTATCTATTAGTTTGTTATCTATTAATGCTTTAAATATTCTCATATTATCTCCTTTTTAGTGTTACAAAATTAATTATTTGAATATATATTATTCATAATTATTGAACCTGCTACTGAAACATTCAAACTATCTACATTTTTGTTAGTTTTTAATACTATGTTGTAATCACAAATATTCTTTATTGATTCAGAAACACCTTGCCCCTCATTACCTAAAACTAAAGCTATTTTCTTATCTTTTAATGTTGTTATATCTATATTATTATCTAAATTCAAAGAAGTTCCTAATATAATAAAATTATTTTCTTTTAATTTTTTCATTTCTTCTTCAAGAATACCAATTTTGAAATTTAGTTGGAAATGATTGCCTTGTGTTGCTCGTAAAACTTTTTGGTTATAAATTCAAACTGTTTTTTCTGAACATAAAATATTTTCGAAACCAAATGCATAAGCGCTTCTAATTAAAGTTCCTAGATTTCCTGGGTCCTGTATATCATCTAAAACAAGAACATTACTATCATTGAAGTCTTTTGGTTTAAAATTACAAACAGCAAAAATTTCTTGCGTATTTGTTAAATCACTTAACTTATTTGCAACATTGTCGGTTATTTCTATGAATTTTTCTTCGTCTATTAAACCTAAGTATTTTTTTGTGCCTAAAATAAGTTCAACAACTCCATTTTTCATAGCCTCTTGCACTAAATTGAAACCTTCTACTATATATTTTTTTTCTTGTTTTTGTATTCGGATTTTTTTTAGTTCTAAAATTTCTAATATTTTAGTGTTTTTAACAGATGTAATTTTTTCCAACTTATTCATTAAATGCAAATCCTATTTCATAAAGCTTATTCTCGGGATTTGCATAATCCTTTCCTTTATAATCTTTTTTCTTAACTGGGTAACCAAAAATATACTTAGCTTTTCTTGGGGGGTCTAATAATTTAGCTTGAATGGCAACCATTGGACTAACAAATTCCCCTTTTGCTTTTTTCAACTTTGTTTCATTCATCAAATCTTCATAGTCTTTTATCTTTTCTTGTTTGACGTGAATTCTGATTTTATTAGCGTCTCATCATTTGATTATTTTTTGATACTCCTTAAATGTAAACTGGGTAGGTTTATCACCCGCTAAAAAACGATTATTTTGTTCATTCCAAGATATAACGAAATCTCTTCAAACAATATTGCCGGTTCTGCCTGACGTTGTTAAAGTGTGAGCTCTTGAAATAACTTCGTCCAAAGTATTTTCACCATAACCTACAAACGCGTTACCACTTCACAACGAAAGATAAGCTTCTTTTTTTGGATTTCAGATTTCATCGAAGACAATCGCAGTTACCCATCACCTTCTATCGAAACTATTTTTATAAAATTCGAAGCCGTATTTATTATTTTTAATAACTACTTCAGTCTTATTAATTTTAATAACTTTATGTTTAAAAGTATTTACAATGACATCTATATCTTTTTTTTGTAAGTTCTCTCTGGCTTCTTTTTTAGAATCTTTGACTATTTTTTGTGAGTTTCTATAGTCAGGAACCTTTGCTTCATATGCAACTTTATAACTACCATATTTGATTAAACGATCATTACTATTTGGATCTGGCATAACTAATTTAGACTGTTCTGAATTATTATCGGATTGTTCATGAGAAAGTTCTGCTTGCTTTTTAATATTGGCAATCAGTTCCTTAACTTTTGAATTATCCAACTTGTTTGACACAACTTCTTCTGAGTTATGCTCATTTTTTGACTCTTTATTGATATTATTGCTAACTACAATGTCCTTTTCTAATTTGGGCATTTTGTGGTCATTTAAATTGGAAGGCTGATAATCGTATAATTTATTTTTTTTAAAATCGTTCACCGAAACTTCTCCTTTTAGTAATTACTATTTTGTCTTTCAAAGTTTATTTCATTTTTTTTATTATAAGAACCAATAATATCATCGATAGTAAAATCAAGGATATAACATATATTTAAAAAAGATTTTAATAAATTTTCGTAATTCTCTATCGATTGAGTTTCAACTAGATTGGATGTCATAGAAAATACATTTAAATAATTTTCAATGATGTCTTTTGTCTTAATTTCATTAGTATTTATGTATTTAGAAAAGTCATATTCCATATCATTTCCCAAAGAAATTAAAAAATGAATGCCGTCAATATACTCTTCAAGTAAAATCGATTTTTCGCTTGGCTTCTTATTTGACCAAAATTTAAAGGACCTTTGTTCATTAATGAACTCAGCTACCTCCACATAAAAAGCGATTAATTTTTTTTTGGTAATTTCTGGAGAGTTTATAATACCTTTTGCTTCCATTATATAATTATCCAAATATTTTTGTTTTTCAGATAGATAAATTAATTCTTTATTAGTTAACATAATACACCTCTTGAATAATTTTAAATTAAAAAAAATA
The DNA here is from genome assembly GCF_964273395.1 of Spiroplasma endosymbiont of Megachile willughbiella. Lineage (NCBI taxonomy): Bacteria > Bacillati > Mycoplasmatota > Mollicutes > Entomoplasmatales > Spiroplasmataceae > Spiroplasma > Spiroplasma endosymbiont of Megachile willughbiella. The sequence goes on from NZ_OZ187005.1 coordinate 919,178, forward strand.
AAAGTTACGAATAACATAAATATTATCGTAACTTTTATTTTAATAACCGGGTTTTTTCAATAATTTAAACATATTTTCTTTATAAACTTCTACTCCTGGTTGATTGAATGGATTGACACCCAACAAATAACCACTCATAGCACAAGCTTTCATAAATCAATAAGCTGCATAACCAAACATTTCGGCGTCCATTTTTTCAAACTTCAGCAAAATATTTGGAACTAGACCTTTTTGAGAATGTGCTTCAACTACACCGACTAGGGCGGTTGAATTTATTTCATGAAAAGTCTTGTTAGTAAGATAGTTTAATCCATCAAGATCATCTTTATTTTTAGGAACTTTTAAATCATGTGTGGGGTTTTTAACATCTATGATAGTTTCAAACAACACATTTTTTGTTCCCTCTTGTATAAATTGACCTAATGAATGTAAATCTGTTGAAAATATACAGCTTGTAGGAAGTAAACCTTTACCATCTTTACCTTCGGATTCACCAAATAATTGCTTTCATCATTCTGTAAAAATTTGCATCTGAATTTCATAACTAACTAAAGTTTCAGCAGCGTAGCCTTTTTGAGTATTCAATAAATAACGCGACACAGCATATAAATATGCATCGTTATTAATGTCCTTTAACTCTTTAACGGCTTTACTTGCCCCTTTGAAAATAGCATCAGTATCAATACCAGCCACCAATAGCGGAAAAATTCCAACAGGTGTGAAAACACTAAATCTTCCACCAATATCATCGGGAATTATAAAAGTTTGATAACCTTCTGCTGTAGCTAACTCTTTTAAAGCACCTTTGGCTTTATCTGTAATCGCTACAATTCTTTCTTTTGCAACATCTTTGCCTTTTGACTCAACAAGATATTGTTCGAACACCCTAAATGCCATACCAGGTTCAGTTGTTGTACCTGATTTGGAGATGTTAACAATACCAAACTCCAGATTATCTAGATAATCTAGAACTTGTTGTGTATAAGTTGAACTTATTGTATTACCAACATATATTAATTCAACTTTATCCTTGTGATAAAGACCACGTATCATTTCATCAGCTGCTCTTGCACCCAAATAACTTCCACCAATACCGATAACAATTAAAACATCAATTTGATTTCGTAACTTTTCAGCCACTTCTTTCATCTTTTTGTATTCTGTTTTATCATAATTATCAGGTCAATCTAATCAACCCAGAAAATCACTTCCTAAACCAGAACGGTTTTCAATCATCTCATGTATTTGCTTAATTTTTGAAATGTCAAAGTTTTTTACTTCTTTTTCAATTTTTGAATTTGAAAAATCTATTTTAATCATAAAAAATACCTCTTTTTTTATGGCTTATTCTACACTATTTTTTAAGTTATCAAATCCGCTGCCAGTTTCTTTTAATTTAGAGTCATCACTCTTAACTAAATCTGGTCTGATGCGTTTGTAACTTAATTTTACTTGGTTTTTATCTTGAATAATATCAATAACTTCAACTTCAACTTCGCTACCAACAGTTAAAAACTCGTTGATATCGCTAACGTAAAAGTCAGAAATTTCAGATATATGGATTAAACCTTTAATAATGTTTTCACCATCAATAATTTCGCAAAATGCACCGTAATTAACGATACTTGTAACTTTTGCTGTAACTTTTTGACCTATATTTATCATTTTTTATTGCTCTCCTTCATAAATGATTATAAACTTATCTTAGAAATAAAGTATATATTTTGTATTTTTTTTCAAAATAAGGAGAAAAAAATGGAAAAAAATATCTTAGAAAAAAAAGTCATTGAAATTTTGGACCAATTAAAAGTTTATATATCACAAGATGGTGGTGATATGGAATTTGTTGCTATTAAAAACAAATTAGTTTATATTAGATTAAAAGGCAACTGTGTTGGCTGTGGTCTCACAGAGCTCACCTTCAAAGAAGGTGTCGAAGGTGTATTATTAGAAGAATTTCCCTATGACATCGAAGGTGTTGAATTAGTAATGTAATTCAAAAATTAAAAAATATAAAGGAGTAAAAAAATATGAGTTTACAAGAAGTAACTGGATTAATATCAGCTATTTTTACTGCAGTTTCTGCTATGTCACTATTTACAGCATCATTATTGCTACCTCTACTTTACAAAAAGTTTGCTAGCAGACAAGCCAAACTAGAAGAAGGTGAACGTGCTTTAATCGACGCATTTGATAAATATTTCTCAAGTGAATATCCAAAAAATGACTTCGAGTGGTATTTTGCTCAAATACAAGCTGTAATCAAAAGATTTGATGTTCGTAATTTCCGTTGTATAAATTGTAAAAAACGTTCTTCACCAGAAAAATACATGGAATACTTTAAAAGCGTGGATAAAATCATACCAGAAATAAACAACTTTTCATTTAGAACAGAAAATACTAAATATCAAAACACTATGTCTGTTCTAACATGCTACAAATGTAACGGTGAAAATCAATATAAAATAGATCAAAAATAAAAAATAGAGAAACTAGCTTTTCTCTATTTTTTTCGTTTTTTTATAAATAAGATTATTGATAGAAATTATCAATCAATGGTGCAAGATCAATCATATGAAAAACACAAGTACTAGTAAAATAATATAACCAAACAATGAGTTACCAATTAATAATTTATCAAAGTTGAGAAAATCATATGGTCAAGAGTTTTCTGACGCTTTATCATTTTGGTATATTTTCCCCCTTACAAGTATATAAAACAAGTAAAAGATAGGGTATATCATTGTTTTATAAAAAGTTTTTTCTTTGAAGATTTTTTTAAAGTTAATATATTTATTTCCTGCTGTAAATGGATATAAAACCAATAAAAAAGTAGGTAAGAAGAAGTGTGTAATTGAAGTACAAATGACCTGATTCTTACTGTAATTTTCTAAAAAACCTTTTTCATTCGCAAAACTATAGATGATACCAACCCAAAAGATTATAAATACCAATAAATTATAATTGATTACCGAGATTTGAAAATCACTTTCTATTATTTTTTGATTTCTATAGCTTTTTATTACAAATAATAATAGTCAAACAATCGTGATGATTGTTACTTGTACTGAAAAAAAACTCATAAGTGCATCGTAATTAAGTAAACTAGCATAGATACTAGTTTCACTTACGTATCAATATTCTTTTAAAACACAATAATAAAAACCATAAATTAATGAAGAAATTAATGAGATCAGTATAAAAACGTACGACCATCATCTTCAATCTTTAATTATTGAATTTAAATTAAACTTTATGTTCATATTTAATCCTGATCCTTTTTATTTGTTTATTATATAACAAAACTTCATAAGGATACAAAAAAACCTCATTCATGAAATGAGGTCAATAATTTCCCAAGGACTTTAGAAAATTATGAAAAATATAAGTAAGACGGAAAAAGTTTTGATAATTTATATATCTTAACCCACCCAAACCACCCTAAAAACTATCCTCTAGTTTTTTTAATCCATCTATAGTGTTTTTTACAATAATAGAAATTTAATAGGCTTTTTTTGGGTTTAGAAATGCACCCAGAATAATTGCAACTTGTGACATTTGACATAATGACACCTCTCTCTATTTATAAGTAATCAATAAAATGAGTTGTTAAATTAATACTGGGTAATATATTTTAGTGCGAAAACGTTCTACAAAAGATATAACATATTAAAAAACTGAGTATTATGATATTTCTTAGAAAATAGTGCTTCAAATAAATAATTATGACGTATAAGAATCATTATTAACAATTCATTATTTGGTAGTTTCTATAAAATCTACCCTTTCACTATATATCCTCATTACACGTTTCTGTAAGATTGAAACTAAGAATATCTTTTACATGTTATTTAGAAATTCAAATTATGTTTTGAATCTATATCCAATGTCTTTCCTTTCTTATTTTAAAAAATATTTTTCAAAATCATAAATATTATAGGAAATAAATATTAAAAAGCAATAGATAGATCAATATAAAAAAAATAAAACAAAAAGGCTTTACATTAGCCTTTATCTGTTTTGCTTATATTTATCATTTCCCATAAGTTCAAGGTTGATCGAAACTTTGTTAAGACCTTGATATCATAAGTCACAGATTTCATTATAAATAAGTTTACCGACAAACTGATGAACATACTTGGTTGGATGAACACCATCAATGAAGAAAAACTCATTTATATCCATATTTTTATGTGTTGAAATCGGGTCATTTCTAAATTCATATACGATAGTTTTGTCTTCATATTGTGATCTTGTATACGAGTAACCAAAGTTATTCAAAGTGTTTATTTTTAAACTAAATTCTTCTAACATCAATGTTTTATAATCATTCATAATATTTTTGAAATTACCGTATAAATCATAATACTCTATTTGTCCCTTGTATTGTTCTTTATAACTATCGATTATTTCTGATATTTCATTCGAAAATTGCATATCATATTTTTTTATTAATGATGTAAACTTTGGTGCCATTTCAGAGAGTTTAGTTACTTTACCATTCTTATCAAGTTCGCCACCTTTTAAAATTGGTATTAAGGTTAAATCTGGTGAGTTCATATATAAGACAGTGGCGCCAGTCTTTAAAACTATGTCTAAAGTTTTGCTAATATTATTTTTACTTCTGTTAAGCAAATCCGTTGCATCTTTTATAGAACGACTACTCAAAAATGCTTCTAGAGCTGCATTCATATCATTTCCACCAATTTCAATGAAAACCAAATCTCCCTTTGATAACTTATTTTGCAAAGTCAAAGCACTAGCCTGAGAAAATAAATCTGCTTTCATTTTAAAATTTCTTATACCAATTTCTGTTAAGTTTAATGTTATATCATCGCTAGCTCTTGCACCACTTATAGCATAGTTCCTTCCGCCTTTATATTCATCACTCAACAATTCGCCTGCAGGACCCATATTTCCAAATCCTAATAAGTTATTTACTCATTCCACAGCGGGTTGATCATTAGATGCTGATGCCAAGTTATTTTTATGAGTATTTTTATTATAGTAACCGGCATATTTAAAAATAGCATCTTGATTATTTGATTTTATGACGCTATTTGCAATTGCTTCATAGCCACCAGTGTCACTAAGACTATCTCCTAAAACATAGAAGTTTTTAAAAGAATTTTTAGGCTGCGTTGTGCTTGAAATAGTGGAACAGCTAATGGAAGAAAGTGCGCTAACAAAAATTGACGATAGCAAAACTAAGTTTATTATTTTTTTCATACTTGTACTCCTTTGAAACATTTTAAAGGAGTTTTAAACTAAAATATTTTTATATATTAAAAAATGGGTTAAATTTATTAACCCACAGATCCTTCCATATCCATTTTTATAAGTTGATTTAATTCAACAGCATACTCAAGAGGTAATTCTTTTGTGAATGGTTCTAAAAAACCCATAACTATAATTTCTAGTGCTTGTTGTTCACTCAAACCACGACTCATTAGATAAAATAATTGTTCTTCACTCACTTTTGACACAGTAGCCTCGTGCTCAATTTGTGACTCATTATTGTGAACCTTATTTTGTGGGATGGTATCTGAGTGCGATTGATTGTCTAATATTAAAGTATCACATTCAACTCTTGCCTTAGAATTTGTTGCATTCTCACCAATATAAGCTAAACCCCTATAATTTGCAGTTCCACCTTGGAAAGTAATTGATTTTGATACTATTTTTGACTTGGTTTCTTTGCCTAAATGTATCATTTTACTTCCGGCATCTTGATAAACACCTTTCTTAGCAACCGCAATAGAAATTGTATCACCTTGTGAACGATCACCTTTTAAAATACAAGATGGGTACTTCATATTGATTTTAGAACCAATATTACCATCAATTCATTCCATTCTTCCATCCTCTTCAACAAGACTTCGTTTAGTTACTAAATTAAGAACATTATCACTTCAATTTTGAACAGTTGTATATCGCACACTACTTCGTTTACCAACAAATATTTCAACTATTGCTGCATGTAAATTGTTTTTTGAGTAAACAGGGGCTGTACAACCTTCAATATAGTGAATTTGAGCATCATCTTCAACTACAATCAGCGTTCTTTCGAACTGACCTGATTGCTTGAAATTAATTCTAAAGTACGCTTGAAGCGGCATATCTAACTTAACACCCTCAGGTACGTAAATGAAAGTTCCTCCTGACCAAACAGCACCATTTAATGCTGCATATTTATTGTCGTCATTTGGCACTAATTTTCCAAAATACTTCTTAAATAATTCTGGATATTTTTTTAATGCTGTGTCACAATCAGTAAAAATGACCCCTTTTTCTGATATTTCAGTTTGTAATTGTTCATAGATCGGAGTGGCGTCTCATTGCGCATTTATACCAACTAGGAAATTTTTTTCTGCCTCGGGAATACCTAATCTATCAAATGTTTTACGAATATTTTCAGGTACATCATCTCAACTTGTGGCAACATTATCTGTACCTCGGGTATAGTAATAATAATCTTGAAAGTCCACAAAATTCAAGTCTGGACCAAAATTTGGTTGTGGTTTAAGAGAAAATTTTTTGAAACTATCTAAACGGTACTCTAACATTCATTCAGGTTCACCTTTAATTTTAGAAATTTGACGAACAATGTCCTCATTAATCCCCTTTTCAACCTTAAACGAAGATACTTCCCCTTCATTAAATCCGTATTTATATTCACTTATTTTTTTAATTTCTTCCTCTTGTTTTAACTTCTTCATTACTTAACCTCATTTTCTAAAATATATCTCAAACCGTCAGCTCCTAATAGAGCACAATTTATTCTATTGCCTTGATGGTGAATTTGTCAAAAAGCTATTAATTCATCCAAAATATCCTCATTGTAATTTTTTCCCGAAATCATATTATGGTAATTATACAAAATATTAAGAGCTTCTTCTTTACCCTTATTACGTATTTGATCACATAATATATCAATAGAGGCAGTTGATATTGAACAAGCAACACCATCAAATCTACTATCTACTATTTTTCCATCTTCAAAAATTATTTGTACATTGATTTCATCTGAACAACTAGCTGAGTCCTGATTTTTAAATATTCCTTTTGAAAGTTCTAAAAAACCTTTGTTAGATGGACTTGTAAAGTGTTCCATAATAATTTGTCTTAAAATAATTTTATCTTCTTTATTAAACATAATTTTTTTCTTTTCTATTTAAATTAATTCGTTAACTCAATTTTCACAATCAAGTAATGCTTTAATGAATATATCAATGTCATTACGTGTATTATAAATTGAAAAGCTAGCTCTAATAGTAGTTAATGCTCCGGTTTTTAAATGTGATAATCTTGCACAATGTTTACCAACTCTTACAGATATTTTGTATTTTTTATTCAAAAATGCTCCGAAGTCTTGCGAACTAACACCAATCATATTAAATAAAACAATTGGTTGTGGATTTTTCAAGTTATAAAACTCAAATTTAGAAACATCAATTTTGGATAATTCATCAACCAAATATCTTTTTAAACCTTCTTCGTATTCTTGTATTTTTTCAATTGATATCTTATCAATAAACTTAAGTGCTTCTAAAAAACCATAAATTGCACTTAAATTCAAGGTTCCAGCCTCAAATTTTTGAGGAATCTGGGCAAGTTTGTACTCATTTAATGTGATATTAACGTTGTTACCACCACCATAAATAAGTGGTTTTAATATATCTAATTTTTCTTTTTTCCCTCAAAGTATACCTAATCCAAAAGGTCCGAACATTTTATGTGAAGAGAAAGCAACAAAATCAACATTTCATTCTTCAACATTTGTTCTCGTATGCAGTACTGACTGAGCAATATCAACAACAATGATAATATCGTTATTTATATTCTTGATGGCATTAGCTATTGATTGAACATCGTTGCTTGCTCCAACTGTGTTAGAAACACTAGCGAATGATACTATTTTAGTTTTTTTGTTTATTGTGTTATCTATTTTGTTCAGATCTATTGATCCGTTATCATTTAAATCTAGATACTTTATTTTTATCCCTATTTCCTCTTCTAATACTTTTCAAGGTAATAAATTTGAAGAGTGTTCTAGAATTGTTAAAACTACTTCATCATCTTTCTTCAAATATGTTTTGAGTCCAAAGCAGATTTGATTTAATGAATGAGTCGCACCACTGGTAAAAATTACTTCATTGTGATTTTTCGCTCCGATAAACTTAGCTGTCATTTTTCTTGTTGTGTCCAAAATAACATTAGCCTTATAAGCATTATCAAATAAGTCATTATGAGTATTTGCTGCAATTTTTTCATTATATTCCGCTTCTGCTTTGATAACTTGTTCTAGTTTTAGACTTGTTGCTGCTGATTCAAAATAAATTTCATCTGGATTATATTTAAAATATGGAAAATAATTTTTATAGTCCATTTAAATCATTCCTTTCAATATATCTTTAAGATATATTACGATTTCATCGTCGTTTAATGAAAGAAACACAGGTTCAAAATATCCATTTATTATCAACTCTTGTGCTTCTTCTTTGTTAAGTCCTCTTGATAATAAGTAAAATATTTGGTCAGGGTCAAGCATTCCAATAGCATTTGCATGGCTAGCAACGATGTCATTTTCGTCTATCAATAATACAGGGTCAGAGTCTGCTTTTGCTTTCTTATCTAACACCAATAATCTTAATTCTTGATGTGCCTCACTAGAGCTTGATCCTTTTTTAATATCACTGATGCATCTTATAAAACCCTTCGATTCATTTTTTAATACTTCATATGCTTTAATATTTGAACTAGTGTTACGTGCATTGTGTAATGATTTTATAACACTATTTTTGATGAAATTTTTGTTAACAATAGTAGCACTATAGAATTCAATGCTTGAGCTTGTCTCTTTTAAATTGATTTCAAGATTATCATTGGCGTTACAATTCATAAGGTTAGCTATTTTTAAGTCTAGCCTTGAAGAATCCTCTATAGTTATGTTAATATTGAAGTTTTTGTCATTTTCCGAGTTTTCAATCGGCAAAAACAAGATTGTTAAGCTAACACTAGTGTTAGCTTTTATTACAATATTTAATTTTCCATCAGAATCACCTAATAAAATTACCTTGTTTTCATCCGCTTTTAAGACTAACTCACTTGCTAAATTATTTCTATAATCAATAAAATTTGGGTTTTTTCACATGTTGTTCACCTAAATTAAATCCTTAACTCAGTTGTAACCCTCTTTATTGATACGGTCAACAAGCTCGCCACCCGCACTTTTTACAATTTTTCCATTTATAATAACGTGTGCATGAGTTGGTTTTATCTTTTTAAAAAATCTATCATAGTGAGATACGATAATCAAACCTTGTTTAGAGATTTCATCATCATTCAAGTTTTTAGAAACAATTTCTAGAGCGTCTACATCAAGTCCTGAGTCTATTTCATCTATCAAACTAAATAAAGGGTTTAACATTTTCAATTGTAGTATTTCATTCTTTTTCTTTTCTCCACCTGAGAAACCATCATTAACAAATCTTTTAAGCATATTTAAATCAAAATCTAAATTCATTGCTTTGGCTTTAATATCTTTAAAAATCTCTTGCAGTTTTTTAGGTTCTTCACTATGAGAATTTACAATATATTTCAAAAATTCTAAATTGCTTACCCCAGGTATAGATTGAGGGTTTTGCATTGCCAAGAACAACCCTGCTCTACTTCTTTCATCCACACTCATATCTAAAATAGATTTTCCGTCTAACAAAATATCTCCTTCAGTTACTTCGTACTTTGGATGACCCATTATAGCCATCAGTAATGTTGATTTTCCATTACCATTTGGACCCATCAAAGCATGAATTTCCCCTGATGAAACTTCCAAGTCTATTCCTTTCAAGATCTCCTTATCCTCAATCTTTACGTGTAAATTAATAATTTTTAATGTGTGCATTTTAAAACTCCTTAACCTCTTTAATTATATTGCCTGAATGAAGAAAATAGATAATTTATTTACAAATTATAATTTTTTTTGTTTATACTATGTACTTAAATAAATTGAATTTCTCACTCTTTTTTAGTCTTTTTTTCTTTATAATTATGTTGATACAAAATCAAGGAGTGAAAAGTGTGAAAAAATTATTAACACTACTAGGTAGTTTTGCAATTACTGCCAGTGCTGGTTCGATGGCAGTTGCTTGTACGAACTATGACAAAAAACAAGATGGAAATTCTATTCTAATTAATTTTTTAAATTCATTGAATGGAAAAGCTAATATCGATGCATCAGACGTATTATGAAAATTAGTTAATGAAAATGGACCTAAAAACAGAGAAACTTTTGCATTAGATTTTTTAAAAACAATCAATGCATCTATTTTAATTAACTCTGAAAAAAACTTTAGAGAAAATGGAGAAATCAAATTGAATAACTCAAGCGCTTTCATAAGCGCTGGTTTAGCTTCTGCTTTATCTGATAAATGAAACACCTTAAATAAAGCTGTGGATTTAAAAATTCAAAGGGAAAAAGATAAATATAAAAAAGATAATGGTAAAAAATGATGAGATAAATGATGTGAAATGCTTGTTGGTAAGTATTCTGTTTATCAAGATAAAGTAAAAGATATGGATGTAGATCTACTAGAAGGTAAATATAAATCTGATATTTTATTAACAGATTCTTCTAACAACGTTACAAAAGCTCTTCTAGATATTCTTTTAAATACCGACCAATTAGGAGTTACTTGAATAACAGTTGAACAAGTTAAAAGAAAATTAGCTACTTTAAAATCTGTTAAAGATGATAAAGATAAATTACTATATGCAGCAAAATCAGATGTTAAGGCTTTACAACAAATAATAAACTCTACTAAAGCATCTGGTGAGTGAGTAAAATCAAGTGTTAATGATCAAAGTACTGATGATGAAATTTCAGCAAAAGTTGACGAAGCATTGAAAATAGAAGAAAGTAATATAAAATATGATGTTCCAACCGATTTAAATGAATTAGTTACAGGTGGAGCTGATACTAGAGCGGGTATGTTGAGTAATTCACAACAATTCTTTTTAAACAAATATTACAATGCCAAAGCCCCAATAGCTATTAGTGAAATAACTATTGCTTTTTCTGATAATAAAACTTTCGATGACGGTATATTACCATCAGATTTTGAAGGAGATAACGAAGTTAATTCTAAACAAACTTGAACACTTTTAAAACAAATAATTACTGATAAAACATCTTGAAGTGAAATTATGGCAAAAGGTTCAACAACACATTCTAAAGCTACAGTTAAACATTATGATAATTTATTGACACTGACAAATACAACTGACTTCACACCAACATTGAGTTCAATTGTATATGATTATATTTTAGGTGAAAGATATAAAACTGATGTTACTAGAGCAGATGAAAATGATAAAGTGAAAGTCCCTGAGTGAACAACAAAAACCGATATTGAGAAAGAATATAAAAAAGAGGACTTTGGTAAATTGATAACAGCTTTAAACAGAACTGGAAGCTTCGATAAGGCATCAAATAACCTTTATAGAAAGCTTAGTGATGAAGATAAAGATAAGTTAGTATACATAGATTCCTCTGGTATTCATATAGTTTCAATAGATGGATTTAAGGAGTTAGAAGCATCTACAACAACTAAAGAAAAAGGTGCTAAAAAAATAATAGACGATACAAAAAATGGTATTGATAAAGAAACTCAAAAGAGTCTTAATGATTTTAAAGAGTTTAATAAATTAACAACTCAAGAAAAAATTTATGATTTTTGAAGAAAAACAGGTGAAGATAGATATTTTGATAAGTTAAACTCAACAGTTACTAATCCATATCTAAAATTCTTAGTAAATAACTCCTTGTTAAAAGGTGTTAAAGGATCACCGGTTGGATTTGACATAATGGCAGAAGTTAAAGCTTGAGCAACAATTTCAAGCTCATCAGAAAAAGAATTTTATTGAGTAACTATGGTTTATGACTATTTCCAAACAATGACCAGCAAACAAGAAGATAAGCTAACAGAAGACAAATCTTTTATAGAACAATTTGTTATATTTGGACCTGATGGAAATAACGAAAAAGCTCAAGCTATTGCTAAAAAAATCGGTGATTGAACAATTGGAGCAATAAAATCTATGAAAATTGTTGTTACAAACAACCCTTCTTGAGTTTTTGTTGACGCATACAAAAAAATGATCGAAGAATTAGACACAAAAACAAATATTGGTTATCCAAAAGAAATAGTAAAAAATGATATATTCAACTCCGATAAATTAGCAGAGGAAATAAATAAAGTTTGATGACACGCAGTAGACAAAAATGGTGCTCAAAGTGTTCAAACTTTTAAAACTAACGCATTTAACTATTCACTAAGTATTTACGATTTAAACTCAATAGCTTACAATTACAAAAAAAATAACGGAGGTATAAAATAATGAAGAAATTGTTAGGAATCTTAGGTGCTATTTCTTTATTCACCTCTACTTCTGGAGTTGTAGTCGCATGTAATAAAGAACGAATTAAAACTCCAAAACTAAATAGAGAATTGGCTAAACAACTAATCGCAAAATTAAAAGGTTCGGATATGGCTAGTTTAGACTTTGGAGATATGTTTTCAGATGAAGATATTACAAAGGTTGTTGTAAGTATAATAGACGAATTAATAGGTCAACAATATGGTTATGAATCTACAAATTATAATTTAGATAAATTAGGTTTAAAAAAATATGACTACGCTAGTGGTGAAAGTAAGGATTCTATACCAAAGTCTTACATCGATTCATATTTAAATAACGCTGGTTCTATCGCAGAAGACTTATTATTCACAGAGTACACAAAATCAATAGCTAGTGGTAAAAGATTAGATAATTCATTATTGAAATCTTTATATAACTTGAATGTAATCCAAGAAACTAAAATAAAAGAATACAAAACCGATAACGAAAAAACTGTTCCCGTTGGTAGTTACATCGAAATAAACGATAAGAGATGACAAGTATTCAATGAAGATGGTAAAGGTGGATCAAATAATTTACCTACTCTTGAACAATTAACTCAAGAATACGCTAATAAAAAAGAATCACCGTTTTTCGTTGTGCTAAACGATGGCAAATCAACAAAAATAAATATTTCGTCTAAAACAGCTTTAAAATTACGTTTTCAAGATTACTTCAAAAATAAATTATTATCAGGAATTATTGAAAACTTATTAACTATGTCTTTCATGGAAGCAGATATGTTCACAGTGTCGGCTGCAAAAGAAGGAAGTTCCCCTTATATCAATACTGGGTCTCCTATTTTCTCAAAAACACAATCTTGAAATAGCTCAACAACTACAGATTGAACTACGAACGTTAGAATGGTTTGATCACTGAAGTTTGACAATACAGAGAACAAAAATAATAATGCTATCAAAAAAATTGTAGAAGGTATTAAAGAAATAAATCAAGCAAATGGAGAGTTGAAAAGCGGTGAAAGCATTAAAAAGCTCTTTAGTGCATTTGAAGATCAAAAAGAAAAATTGCCAGTTTATAATGGAGACAATACAAATGCTTACGATTCTTTCTTTGGATTACAAGGTTTCAAAGGGTTCACTTTATATGAAAATGGTACATCATTAGGAACAAGTCCTATTGCTGGAGCTAAATATGAAGATAAAGTTAAAGAAGCTAAGAAACCAGGGATATTATTTGATAACCTAACACCTTATTTTGTAGACGCAAAGAACTCTAACATAGCAGAAGTTGTAATTGTACTTCCTCTATACATGATTGAGTTGCTTGGTGGAAGTAAAGAAAATGATAGCAGCGGTAAAGTATACGAAATTAAGGATGCAGATGGTAAAGGTAAAGCAATCGAGTTTGGTCCATCATTGATAAACAATTCAAGATATAAAGATGTTTGAAATCAAGAGAATAATAAAAAATTACACTCAAAAGACGTGCAAGATTTAAATGACCAACAGTCAACAATTTTAAATCAAATTAAATACCTAGTATCACAAGATACAGGAACAGCAGATTTAGCTAAAACAACTTTATACTCAAAATATCTTAACGCAAAAGAAATTTACTTTGCTGGTTTATATGATCAAATTGGTAAATACATAAGAAATGATAAAGATAAAGACGATTAAAACTATTTTAAAATAGTTTTTTTTTATATTTTTTGTACAATTAGATTAGAGGTAAATAAGATGAAAGATTGTATATTTTGTAAAATATCAAACAAAGAAATAGAAAGTAATATTATTTATGAAAACGAGTTTGTATTGGCATTTTTGGATATGTTTCCGAATACAGATGGACACTCCTTGGTTATTCCTAAAAATCATTCCAATAACCTACAAGAAACTGATGACTTGTTTTTAAAGGAAGTTGCAATTGCCAAAAAACAAGTTGCTGAATTATTAACTAAGAAATTGCCTATGAAACCTATTGGTTTCAATTATGTTTCTAATCAGGGAAGTGATGCTTATCAATCAGTGTTTCATTATCATGAACATATAGTTCCGAAGTATCAAAAAGGTGAAGGATTATTGTTCCAAATAAATAAGGACGAATCAAAAATGTCGGCAATTAGTGAAATATATAAAGCATTAAAAGAATAAGAAAAACACTTTACTAGTTTCCCTAAGTAAAGTGTTTTTATTTTTTATAATGTCTCAAAAAACTTCTTCCATCCTCTGTCATTATTCTTGAAGATCAACCTGAATTTTCTACTTTCATAAGCTCTTCGTTAACTTTGTAAATTCTAGCATCAAGTGCGTCTAACGAAGAAATTATGATACCTTCTATCAAAACTGGTTCAACAGGAGAACCAAATTCATTCTTACCGTGACTTGATAAAATTACATGTTGTAATTTAACAATTTCATTATGAAATTTGGAATCAATATTTAGTTCCTTTTCTTTCAATGATATGAAGGTATTACCAATAGAGATATGACCAAGTAATTTACCTTCATCAGTATACTCTGCTGCTCTTTTACCTTTCATTTCGACTACTTTACCGATATCATGTAGCAATGTTCCACAGTAAACTAGTTCTCAATCAATTTCAGCATAACGATACACTTCTTTCAATCCTTTGGCTGCCATTAAAAGTGAAAAACTGTGTCAAAATAAGCCACCAACTACATTATGGTGTATAGAAGTTGCTGCAGGATATGTTTTAAATTCATCTTCATATTCTTTAATAATTGACATGGTTATTTTTTTATATGTTTCATTGGTTAACTTTTCTAAAAATTCCATCAAGACTTTAAAATTCATCTCGACGTTTATAGGAGCTGATATAGAAAAAGTTTCCTCAGTAATATCATACTTATGAAAATCTTCTTCTTTCAAAACTTCATATGTATTTATTTTTAACTGAATTTGTTGTCGATAAACGTTTACAACTGCCTCAATTTTTATAACACTATCTGCTTTGATAGTTTCATAATCTGCGTCATCACAATTTCAAAGCCTTGCTTCAACCCTTCCTGTCTTATCTACTAAATAAACTACTAGATAATTTGAACCGTTGTTACCTGTTGATAATATTACTTTTTCAACTCTTGCTATCAAAACTAAATTCTTAGTTTCAGACTTAATTTCATTTATTCTCATACAATACCTCAATAATATTGTAATTTTAACAAAAAAAACACTCATTAATAAGTGCTTTTAGAATTAATTGCAATTTAATAATATTGTTTTTAGTCTTTATAGTTATCTTTTCCGTACTCATAGACACCATAAGTTCCTGATCAATTAGTTAGGCTAGCAGTTCGCAAATCTAACTTATTTAAAAAGTTGGGAAGTGTAAAGCGTTTAAGTTGATTTTTAATAATATCTAAAAGTGGTTGTCCTAAATTCGATGGTCCACCAGCAATTACAAAAGTTTCAAAGTCCAAGAAATGAATTAGTGTAGACATTGATTTAGCCAATGGTTCCACAGCTTCTTCAAATATACTAATTACTTCCTTGTCTTTTTCCTTGAATAAATCTACGATATCAATTATATGTAAGTTATTGTTTGATTTATATAACTCACCAAGTTTTCCTGTCGATTTACTACCAACCAAATTTAATTGTTTCTCAATTCAAGTAGCTGAACTAATTGGATCAATACACCCTTCTAGACCACAAGCACATTTGATTGTATTTTGATACCCACCACCGTGACCGGGTTCACTAGGTAGTCCAGAGCTATCTCCCATTACTAATTTATTATCAAATATAGCACCACCACCGATACCTGTTCCGATACAATAAAGAGCCATTGAACTCTTTTTACCCTTTAAACCCAACTTTCATTCTCCATAAGTGGCAGCTTTTGCATCATTGAGTATAAAAACTTTATTACTTTTGAATAATTTTTTAGTGGTCTCTAAGAGCGGATAATCTTTCCATCCTAAATTAGAAGCTAATACAACTATACCATTTGTGGAATCAACTAATCCAGCGCAGGCAATCCCTATGAATGATAGGTCATCGGCTTTTATGTTAGATTCCTCACACTTTTTATTAAACTTTTCGTGTATTCTTTTAACTATATCTTTATTATTCGTGGTATCTACAAAAAATCTAAATAAGGTTTTGTTATCTTCAAAAAGTGCACATTTAGCAGAGGTAGCCCCGATATCTATACATAATGCTTTTATCATAATATATTCTCCATCCTCTAATTATTTATTTATTTTTTCGTGAATCTCAATTATTTCTTTAGACAAAAGTATAACAGTCTCAGTGGTTAAAAGCTGATCTTCAGCATGCATAAATAAAACTGGTATAGTTATCTTTTCCCCTGATGCTTCGGCTGAGATTATATCCATATGTGTATGACTGGCAACGGCTAAAGATTTTTCAGATTCTACGATTAACTCTTGTGCTTTTTTATAATTACCTTCTTTAGCACACTTTATTGCTGCCATAGCTTTTCCCTTGGCTTCACCAGCGTGTGCGATAATAGTGAATGATACTTGTTCAAAATTCAAATCTTTCATATTTTTCTCCTATAAAGTTATTCTATATTAATATCTTGTTATAATGTACTTGATTTACCAAAGGGAGATAGACAATGCATTTTTCAAGTGTAGCTTACTTTAGCTTTGTACCATTGATTATTTATTTTATTATATATATAGTTATTGAATTACTGGAGAGATTTTTTCATCACTTTGTCAAAAATAAGTTGAAGATATATTTAATTGGTGCAATGGTAACCTCATTGTTAATAATTCTAATAATTGTATTATCATTGTATGTTGTTATTTAAAAGTTCTACCCCAAAGGTAGAACTTTTAAAAAATCTAAGTTAATTATCTTTTTTTATTTCTTAAAGCCATAAGTTTTTCGCTTCTAGCTTTAGCTACTTTTTTAGATTGTTCAATGTATTTATCATGTTTAACTTGTGCTTTTTTCATTAGCTCTACTTTACGTTTTTCAAGTTTTTCTTTATTTGTCATTCTTCTACTTCAAAAAGTAATTTGTGACTCAGCATCCATTAACATCAGTTCAGATTTTTCTTCTAAATATTTAACTTTAGATTCTGTGTCAACTTCATAACGATATACTTTATCAGAATAATATTTTTTCTCTAGTTCATATTTTTCAGGGTTATTAGCTTTTAATTTTTTGAAATATAACTTATTGTCTAATAATATGAACGGTAAATAAAATAATAAATCCACACCAAAGCAAATCATTGCTGGAATAATTGCTTTTCCATCTAATGAAGTAATTATGGCACTTACAAATCATGGAGCTGTTCAGGGAGCAGCTACATAAGAATATTTTACAAACCCCAGAACAGCTGGTGAAAATATTCAACCTATAAATAAATTAAGTATAGGGGCAAAAATAAATGGAACAATGTACACAACATTTAAAACTATTGGATAACCAAAAATAACTGGCTCATTTATTTGAAAAACCCCTGCTGGTGTTGCATATTTAGCAACTTCTTTTAATTCGCGTCGTTTAGAGAATCCAAACGTCATTATTAATAATCCAAGAGTAGCACCACTACCCCCAACATACATATATGAATCGAAAAATGGTTTAGTGAAAACACCCATTGATCCTGTTGCAGCAGCGACATCATAACCTAATCCATTAACTAATGATGTATTTATTCCAAGAACCATCCAAAATATAGGTTCAAATACACCGGCCATTAGATTTGATCCATGAACTCCAAAGAATCAGAAGAATCCAACAAAGAATATGAATACTATTGCAAGACCTAATCCACCACTACCTGTAGCGAATCCAATAAATCAAGAAGTAAAGAATTGATAAATTGCAGCGTTCAAACCAAACTGTGTAGGACCTAGTTTTGTAGAAACATAAGACCCAGTAAGGGCAGCTATTTTACCATTTGCATCTAACCCAAAGTTTAAGATATTATCAGCATTTAAATGATGAAAGTCACCTAAACTTACATTTTGACCTTGATTTAGAAATAAAGCTGCAACCAATGACTTAATATCATTTCCTTGACTATTGTATCACTGACTGAACTTCTCAGTTGTTAAGTTGTTAAACATATCTTTAATTCAGGGTGAATCTGCATCTACTTTCAATAACTCAGCAATTTGAGTATTTGTTAATCCCCTAACTTTATCCAGTAAACCTTCAACTTCCTGAAGATTTGTTGCAATTTGAGCTTGATTATTACCTGTCACGGTTAGATTACCAGTTATTATCGCTGGTGCTAACACAAAAATATTTAATACCCCTATTCCAGCCAATGTGATTACAGCTGGTAAAAATACTGCGAAAGACTTTCCAACTGCTGGAGGAACGCCATCTGGCATTTTAATATTAAGTGCTCTTAATGATGAAAGATATACAAAAGCTTCGGTTGCGATAATTCCAAATAGAATAGCACCAATCAAACCTTTTGCATCCATGAAGAATGCAATTTCTCCTAATCCAGCCAACATAAATGAAGCAGTTGATACTAATCCAGCAATTATTGGTTGCTGAAATCCTCTACTTAGTGATATATAATAACCAAATAAGAATGAAAAATAAATTGACATCATTCCAACAGTTACTGTATTCATATGACCAAAGGCCAGCCCACAAATCTTTGAAGTTTGTCCTCAACCATTTGTTGTGCCACCCAAGAGTTTAGAGATACCATCCCACGTTAACTCAGGGTGACTTGCTTTTGCAAATAAACCTAATAACGACACATATCCTGATCCAGCGCCACCAAACACTATTGCGTTTACCAATACACCTATTGATCCAGCAATAATAAGTGGAATCATTGTACCAAATGAGTCACGAATGGCAGCCAAATGTCTTTGATTACCTATTTTTGCCACTTTTGGTATGAATTTGGTTTTAAATCATGGTTTAAAACCATTACTTTTACTAGATCGTGTCTTGTTATCAGGACTAAATTTATTATTCGACATAATAAAAACCTTCTTTCTAGACAAATTTAATAATTAATAAAATTGATATAAATGTTTAACTATTTACTCATCATTTTTTCAGCTTGTTTCATTGCTTCTTCGCCTTTAGCCATTGCATAAACTTGGGTTGGTATCAACTCAACCGGAACATTGTTAGTCATGTTTATGATATCTTCAAGGGCGTAACTAATTTGTGGTCCAACCATTATGGCATCATACAAATTCAGTTCTGGTTTAGCTTCGGCAATACCTTTGGCAACTATTTCATAATCCAATTTTTTAGAAGCTGCATACATTTGCATTTTCTTTACAAGCATGCTGGTAGACATACCAGCCGAGCAAACTAATAATATTTTTTTCATTCCATTTGCCTCCTTTAAAATTATTATAATCTTTTTCCATTTTAGAACTTCAAAAATGGAAAAAATATTAAAAACTGAAAAAAACTCCCACGAGGTATAGGAGTGCTTCTTATTTACTTTTTTTAATTGCTTTTATAGTTAATTCTTTGGTTGAACATAGTGTTTTATACCATAACGCAGAGTATTTAATATTTCTTATCCCTTTTTCTAAATCAAGTTCTACTAGTCCATACCTATTTTTAAAAGAGTTTGCTCAACTTCAACAATCTATGAATGTTCAAACATGATAACCAAAACAGTTCGAATTTTTATTGATGGCTTTATTTAGTCAATATAAATGTTCTTTTATAAAATCAATTCTATAAGAGTCGTTAATTACACCAGATGAGTCTTTAAATCTATGTTCTGATTCAACACCCATACCATTTTCAGAGATATATCACTTTATATTTGTATAACGTTTTTTAATTAGGATACCAATTTTATAAATGGTTTTAGGGTGGATCTCCCACCCTCTATAGGGGTTGAAGCGTCCTTTGCTTCATCTGTATGTTTCAAATCAATTTCAAGGTGGTGTGTTGTTAATCGAACAGGATTTTTTTATTCTAGATGGTTGATAATAATTTACACCTAAGTAATCAATCTTTCCATTTTCCAATATGTTTGCATCATCTCCATGAACAGGAAACATCAATTTTTCTTTAGTTAAGAACTTGATAAGCTTTATAGGGTACTTACCTTTTATCACAGCGTCCAGAAAAAACTTGTTAAAAATTAAATCACGCAACATAGATGCTTTTATATTTCTTATCGCTAAGTTTTTTGGGTAAGATGGAGTTAAATTTAAAATTATTCCGATTTGTTTGTTTGATTTAGTACCAAATATACTTCTAAATTCTTGCACCGCTAATGAATGAGCTAGCATAGTATTATTAGAAACCGCTATAAAACGTTTAAAATCTTTTACAAAAGGTGGTTGGAAACCGTATAAATATTGGTTTTCTGCTGCTGCAACAGGTTCGTTAAAAGTTGTGAAGTAATCAACTAAATTACCAAACTTTTGAAAACATATTTTTGCATATTCGGAAAACTTATATATAACTTCTCGATTCTCAAAACCCCCTAACTTTGCAAGACTAACAGGCATATCAAAGTGAAATAAATTTACAACAAGTATAATATTTGCTTTTTTTATACTTTCAAAATAATTTATATAAAACATAAAGCCATCTTCATCAACTTCCATAGTTTGAAAATTTTTAATAAGTCTTGTTCATTGAATAGAGGTCCTGAAACTATTTAAGCCAATAAATTTTATCAATTGTATATCTTCTACATATTTATTATACGTGTCACAAGTTTTATCGGGTCCCAAACCATTTCAAAATGCAGAATGATCTTTTTTGTATCAGTCGTCAAATATATTTGGATTGCTTTTGTTATAATCACCTTCTGTTTGAGGACCACTTGTAGCAGCTCCAAACCAAAAGTCTTTTGAGAATTTCATTTTTTTCATTCATTAACTTAGGCTTTTTGAAAAGCTCAATAACCTCTCAATCTTTTTTAAAACCTTATGTTCGTTTTCTTCTGATACCATATTTAACTTTAATTTAGTTTTTAATATTTGAATATGAAAAGCTAGTTTTTGTCTCTTAACATAAACCGATAAAATATGACGCTCAAAAAAACCCATAATAGAAGTATCTCCTTTAACGTAATCTGAATATCTTATTTTAGTAAAGCTATCATCTCTTGATGAATAAAATGTGACAGTTTTTATAAATATTTGATTATTTGCTATTCAAGTAAGTTGAATCTCCTTGTTAGGAATAAATTTATTCAACTTGAACTTAACATTGTTATTTTTTTTACTTGACTTGTATCAATATCCCTCTTCAAGATCGCCTATTGATAAATTGGGGTTCATATCTTCTAAAGATATCACCAAAAAGGCATTAAACACTTCACATAGGGGTCTTTTAATTTTTGACACAATGTTAATTTTATTCAAACGTTTACGCTCTTCCAGCACTGACATATATTTTTTCTTATTTATATTATCTAAAAAATCATTATAGTCTTTATCAAGTTGCTGTGCTTCTTCTTCATTATTTATTTTAAATTGTTTAATCACATCTACTTCCACAAAATATTTCAATCTCTTAAAATATTTTTTAAATCCCTTTCTAATTTAGTTTTATCAATTGAAGTATTAACTCCATTTGATTCAATTACCTGTTTGTATCAACAATAGCTTAATTTTGGTTTTCTTTCTTTAATAGGAGAATTAAAGTCAACAGATATAATCCCATAATCTTTTCGATAACCTTCACTTGGAGAAAATATATCGCAATAAGTTCATAAGGAATAACCAAACAAATTTAAATCTAATTCTCTACATCTACTAACAGATTCTAATATTGGTTGCAAATATTCTAATCTATCATAATCCAGAATCATTTCGTTAGATTTAAGATCAAAATCACCAAAACCATTCTCTACTATCATAATTGGTAAATTATAATTTTCTTTATATGCTTTTAACCCTATTTCTAAATATTCTGGTGCAATCGGCCAAAGCCATTTAGTATATTTTTTATGCGACCTTGGGAGTACTATTTGAAATTCACCGAAAGGTAACTTGAGAGGTTTATTATATATTAACTTTGGATTTACTTCTTTTTTACTATCAGCAATAAAGTAAGGCCTATAAAAATTCCATCCTATGAAGTCTAAGGTGTATTTTTTTATATAATCTAACTCACCATCAACAATATTAGCGTTAATATTATTTATTTTTAAAAAATCTATGAACTCGTTTGGATATATCCCAAGCAAATTAGGTTGAATCCAAAGATCTCGCATCCAAATATTATAGTTTTTGATTAAATCTTCTTTGTTTTCTTCGCTATTGTCGAAAACTATTGGAGGTGACCAATCATCATCGATACCAATAATAGCTTCCTTACTTACATACCCTAAATCTTTTGCTTTTTGAAATTCTTCTTTAGCGATGGCAGCCCCAACTACTAAATTATGAAGTGCAGTAGCAAACTTATGTACGCTTTTATAACCTGGTGGAATAGCTTCTCCTAGGTAACCATCCAACATAAATGTCTTGTTCTCATCATTAACAAATCAAATGTCAGAATACTTACCCAAGTACTTAAACACTGCTGCACAATAATTACGAAAAGCATCTAAAACATACTTTTCACATCAGCCACCTTTGATTTCAAGCCATAAAGGTGTGTCTCAGTGGAATAGTATTGGTATTGGTTTAATACCGTTTTCACATAACTCTTTGAAAAAATTATCATAGAATTGTACTCCCATAGGATTCACAAAGTTTTCATCTTTGGGAAATAAACGTGTCCAGTCAAGGCAATAAATCAGTGAGTTGATACCAAGATCTTTCATTATTTTAACGTCGCTTTTGTATTTATGATAAAGGTCACTACTAAATTCTATGGAGTTGATCTCTCTTTTAGTACTTCCGGTCGGTGGTATGTGATAATTCGTTTTTGTAAATCAATCTCAGATAGAGTCGGTACGGCCATGCAGGCTTCGACCTCCTTCAACCTGAAATGCGTTAGTTGATAAGGAAAATAAAAATTCTTTTTGCATTGTGATAATACCTTTCAATTTTAGTTGTAAAATATATTAAATGAGGGGTAAATATGAGTATTTTAGTTGGGTCAGTGTTGGCGGGTTCGTTTTTGGCATTACCATTTATCATATGAGGAGTTTTTAGATTTTTTGATAAAGTTATGCACAAATTTTTTTCATGAAGTAAATTAGTAGTTTTACTTTCATTCTTAATATTTTGAACTATAGCGATTATTGTAATTGTTGTTACTATTCTATATGGTCATAATTAAGAGTATTGAATATCTTTTTTAATAATTTGTAGTGATAAACGTTTAAAATGACTTAGAACCACACCATTATTTTAGAAACTTTTATAAGAAAAAAACTATCAAAGTATTTTTTTATGACTTCCTTCAAGGAATTCTACTTTTTAGATATTCATATAATAAATGTCTTGAACCTAAAAAAATGGTAGCAACTTTAAAATAAAAAATTCCCTTTTATTAAAAGGGAATTTTAAATTATAAATCCAGGATTTCCAATTATATAATTAAACTCTTTAGCAAAATTTAGTGCAACACTGCTTGTTAGAATATCTAAATCAAATTCAAATGAAACTGTTACAATGTTTGAAAGTATCATATCTTCTTTCACTTTTGACCTTGGTGCACCCACTACTAATAAAATGTCTGAAGTGTTTTCTAAATTTAAATTAACGTATTCTGCTGAATGATTAGAAAGTTCAAACATAACTAGTTTTGAGTCATTTGATTGAGAAACTTTTTCACTCATTATGTTTGCCAAAGTATCTAAAGGTATTTTAGAGTCAAAAGCTAAGTTGTTAAAATTTAATCCTTTTTCGTCTATGGTACCAAGTGATATTGTATTTTTATTGACATCTAATAAATTAAATTTTTCTGAAACCATATTGAATGCTTTTAAATAAAAAGTACATAAAGAAAGTTCAATTCCTTTTTTTAAATAAGGTTCTTGCATTAATGTATATATAGTCATTAATGCTGTAATATCAACTTCAAAACTCATTTTAAATTTTTTTGTAGTTTCGTTATTTTTTGAACTTAAACTAAAACTTTTCTCTATAAGTTGTAGTTTTTCATTTAGTTTTTCGTTTTCCAACTTCAGTAATCGTACCTCTTCACTCAAAAGGTCATTGTTGCTGATTAGACTTTCTAGTTTTTCCATAGAGTTTTTATCCGATAGCATCAAGTCTTCAAGTTTTTTATTTAAGAACTCATTTTTTCTATCTTTTTCATCACGATCTACTAGATAATTACTTTGTGATTCGTCTACATTAATTACTAGGCTCGTTTTTTTGTTTGAATCACTCTCTTTTTCTTCTAAGGCTTTGTTCAATCTTTTTATTTCGTGAGCTATTTGTGACAATAGTTCTTCTTCATTTACATGTGAAACACTCTGATTATTTAATTCAAGATCTTTAATCGAGACGTTATCATTATTGTCTTTCCTTGTTTGATTGTTTTCTAAATTTTTATTAAATTCATCTGTGAAACTGCTTTCACGTTTTTTCTCATTCAATTCTCAAAGCGATAGTTCTTCTGTTATTGAATCACTTATAGTTAGGGGCTCGACATTTGAATTCACTGAGTCCACTCTTTCATTAATGCTTTCGTCGTATTTATTCAAAAACTCATTTTTAAATGTGTGCGTGTCTTCGCTTTCGACAGTTTTGTTTTCTGCGTTTTCAAAATCTCTTGAAGTTTCTTCTACATTTGAATCAAAGTTTGCTTTTAAAAATTCATCACTTTTTTTGAAGTTCTCATTTTCACTCATAAATTTATCTGTAGGAAAAATATTTTTTGTTTCCATACCAATTTGTATATCATCAGCATTGAAAATTTCAGTGCCGCTAGTGAAATCAAGAGTTGGCTCCATTGTTTGTTCAGAACTACTTACAATATCAAAAATAATGTCTCCATTAGTCACAATTAATGATTCAATAACATATACATTTTTAACAATACCCTCAATTGGTGAAGTAATTTCAAAACTTTCAACTTGTGTTGAAATTTTAGCTAGAAGTTGGCCAACCTTGACAACTTCACCATCAGACACAAATACACTCTCGACAATACCTTTATAATTTCGAGAGTTTTCAAACTTTAATCTTTCCATTTTGATAGCCCCTTTAAATATATAGTTCAACGCCCATTGAACATTACTTTTTTATTTTACCGTATTTTTAATAGATATTGAAGTTTTTTTCATTTTGTAGTTACAGCATTGAACTTCTAGCCTATAAATAAAACGTGAAACTACTAATTTCTTTGAAATAGCTTTATGATTTTTTTATATCTATGTAAGGGTTAATTTTTGATTCCCAATTTTTGTTTTTGATTGTAATAATAAAGTTGTGACAAAACTTGTTTCTTGATAATCTAACATCTTATACTGTAATGTTTAATCGTGAAGTTTTTAATCACTTTTCTTTATTGCATTTTCAATTTTTTCAAAGACCTCTTCTGAATGTTTGTGATTTAATGTATAGTGTTTGTAATTTTTAAGCAAAATTAATTCATAAGAGTTTTCATTCAATGCACTTAAAAGTTTTGCTGTCTTTTTTGCATCAGAATAATAATCATTTGTAGGTTGTATTAAAGTCACTTTATTATTTGAGTTGTTGATGTGTCTTTTAATATTGTTGTTAACTTTATTCATAAGAAATAAACTTCGAACTGAGTATCTACCTTTTTCTAAGTTTTGTTTTTCTAAACTTTTTGCATAACTGATATCATCAACTAAATCTAAACCATTGATATGTTCTTTTAAAAAAGTGTTCATATTAAATATTGTTCCCATAAATAATTTAAAATTATAGCCTGGTTCCTTATTATATGCTATATTCAATCTCAATGAACTTGAAATTATTTTATGCACATTCTTATTTTTTGATAAATATAGACAACTCGCAAAAGATATTCCCTCTGCAAGTATGATAATTTTCATACTTTTGTAATTCTCACTAAGAGAATCCACTATTTCATTTAAATCTGATATTAGTACTCCTGGATGGTAACCAAAAAAATCTTTGTTATCACCACAATTTCTTTGATCAAAACTTACAACAGATATTAAGTTATTCTTTTGAGCAAAATAGTTACTTAAGCGCTCAAAATCTTTGCGATTTCTATTTAAGTCATGTACGCCAATCAATATGTATTCACTCTCTGGATCAATATCTCCGTATCAAGCAAGCTCGTATAAATCTTTTGTTTTGAACATTTTTTTCTTGATTAACTCTCCTTTTTGAAAGGCAGTGGGTTTAAAACTTAAAGAATTAAGTTTCACAAGTCTTATAATAAGTAGCAAAATAAGTAGCAAAATAGTGATACCACCAATTGTATATAATATCTTACTCAATAAACTTCATATCAGTGTTCATGGTTCCATAATACCGCTCCTAAACATTATTGTGATTTTAGCATAAAAAAAATACAACTTTATTGTATTTATCAATATTAATCTTCGTGAGAAAGATCAAGCGCGTAAACGTCAAATTGACCTAAAAATCAAAAAGCAAAGATAACGTTTTGCTTTCTATTGATGAATTCGTCGTTACCAATTACATTGATAGCTTCATAAATGACATTACCTGCATCCTGTTCCAAATTTATTCTCATTCTTTCAAAGTCATAAATTGTTGATCTACCATACATTTCATTTTTACGTTCAAACTCTACTTCTGTCAATATTCTTTCATAAGTATCTCTATACTTTGGTAAAGTTCTCAACCTTTGTTCAACACCTTTACAAACATTTTTAACTTCTTTGTCCAATGCAAAAAGTGCTTCGTGTAAATTTCTCAGTTTATCGTGTCTCTTCATAACATCAACTCCTGTTATCTTAATAAAGACTAGCTTTATGATTGGTATAATTATACCTTCTTTTTTGTTTAATTACTACTTTTACAAATTATGGACGTTTTTGTTCTAACAAGATATTAAAATATCTTTAAAAACATTGTAAAATTAGACTCTCATATAAACTCAAATTTCATCTCTAAAATAACAAAATAAGATGTTAACACTACTTAAGGAGTGTTAATTGTTACTTTTAGTTTACTATATTAATTTCTGAGATTTGTACTCACAAGATAATATCAATTTATTTTGTTGTCTTTGTTAAAATTATAAAGGAATAATTTAAACAATAAATACGAAGGCATTAAAATTAATTGTACCAATCTTAGTATAACTTTATTAAAATCAACCTTGCCTCTCCTAAAAGCAATTTACTCAGAGTGACTTTATACAAGTTAAATAATTCCTCAAATAAAATTAAATCAGACTACTAAAAAGTTTTTTGAGTTTCCTCTCCATTAATGATAAACAATCAAATCAATATTAAGTTTATTTATAACTAAAGTATAAGAATGTAGTTATTAAGATCTTAATAAATATTTTTAAAGTATTCAGGCAGTGTGAAATATTGGATGCTTTTATTTTTTTAATACTAAATAACTCTTTTCATTTCATATGCTATATTTACACCTAGTAAGAAACTTTATTTAAAAACATTTCTACGTAATAATCATTTGCTTTTTATTATCCTTCCTAGTTTTTATAATAGTTCTTGAACTTTTTTTCGTTACCGTTGCATTTCAAATTTTAAAGCCCCTTCTTTTTTTAACTTGCACAACTTTGTTTTTATTTCTGAAAGACAATTGTTTTACTGTATTCTTAAATTTATGTAAACAGCATGAGAGGATTTGTGGTTTTGTCGTTTTGTCATATAATTGTTTAATGCTACAAAAATTAATTTACTAAAGGGCCTTTAGTTTTTGCAAGTGGTACTTAAAAAAAATAAAAGCTTCTAGCCTTGTTTTTTTCTTTGATACTTACTCGCTACCAAAATGTTTGATGTTAATGAATTGCGTGCATTTGACAATAAATTAACACTAAAAAAGTTTTGTAAATACTTTTGCAGTTTTAACTTAAGAAAATATGAAATTTAAATTCAAAGTTAATAAATATGTTGCTATTTTATTTGATTCTATTAAAATTATCCCGTTGTAAAGCACTAAACAGTTTACACGTTATAGGAGGTAACAATGAAAAAATTGCTGAGCATAATAGGAATAACAAGCATTATAGCATCTCCTTTATCTCTTTTATCAAATAACCTTGTATTAAACGATAAAATCAAAAATAATATGACTTTAAATAATAGTATCAAACAGCAAGATAATATTAGTAAATATAATTATTTAGATAATTATTTCAAATCCTTAAATCACGAAGTAAGAGAAGCGGCGAAAGCAAACTTCTTAGCATCTATCTATGTGAAAAATAATTTGATATTAATCAATGTTGATAGCTTAAATAATAATATTTTCACAAAAGAAATAAAACAACTTTATAAAAGTTTTTATTTTAGCAATGAGTATATTTCTTTAATAAAGTTCAAAAATAACTTAAACTATTTAGACTCAAAGCCACAACCTAGAATAGATGGAATTACAATTGAATTTAAGTGGTACTGATTCGGGTGAGGAAAAATAATTTTTGATCATGAAAAAAGTCAAACAGCAGCTCATATATTAGATACGGCATCAAATGTAATAGATGTTGTAGATGCAATATCTGGGTGATTTCCTGGTACTGCTGTAGCCGTTTCTTTGCTAAGTTTATTTTTGGTAGTTAACTCCTTTATTTTTAGTTCATATGATAATGGTAGTGGTGTATGAATAGGTACTTATGGATGTGTAATATTTGATGTTGGTTGGGGGTCAAATTAATTATGTTATTCAATAAAACTGCTAAGAAGGTATCTTGTGCCTTGATCATTGTGTCAGCGATAGGTTTCATTTCTAATTTATTATGAATATTAATTTCTGTGATAGGAGAAGTAAATTATGGAAACTTTATATTAGCTTTTGTATTATTTTGAGTAGCAGGTTTTTTATTTCTAATAAGTTTAATAATTTCAATTTTGTTTCTTGTTAACAACGAGATCTGAAAATCTAAAAAAATATACCTTTCACTACTAATAATAGATGCCGTTTTCATTATTTCTGTTCTTGTATTCTTCTGAATATATTACTTGATCAATTATATTAAAAATAAAGATATTGTTAGCAAATTTGGTGACACAATAAATAAAAAAAGCGTGTAAATAAAAGCAACACATAAAAACTATCTACTGACAAACAGAATTTATAAAAAAGGAAAAACGAGTTGTTTTTTTAGGCAACTTGTTTTTTATATAAAGTATTCTTACACTATCACTTTATCAATTTTGTAGAGAAAAACATAAAAGAACATCTCCACCCTCTAAATTTAACGAAAGAGACTCTAGCTTTTAACATTTTGAAACTTTCTTTCCCTTGCTAAGTACAATTTTATCACGCAACCCACTGTTCGATTTGTAGTCATATTATTTCTCTATACTTTTGTAATTCATTTCTCTTTAACTAACTTTCGCTAACATAAGCAGACTTCTTAAAACTTTTTATCTTGCCTTTTTATTTAGTAGGCAGACCTTTTAATGTGCTATAGTTTGCGTTTTAGTACCGCACCATTCTATATTTAATAAATTATTTAAATTTTAGTTTCCAGTTTTATTATTATTTAAGATTTAATTTAGCTTTTCTCTCTGAAAATTCGATAGTTGTATACTTTCTAAAACCTTTTTAATATATATTAATTATTTTTTTTGTTGCACTTAAAACTTTTTTTAATTCTATTTCTTGTCTCTCGAGTTATATAATTTGTAATTTCAAAATTCAATTTTTTCACTAACTTTGAAAACTTTCTAACTTTTTTTAAGCATTATAATTAATTTTTAAAATTAGTGTGTTATTGGAATAACAAAACACTTCAAGTTTCCAATATTTTTTTAGTTAGTAATTGTATTTTAAAAGAGCAGTAACTTTTTCTATTTTCCTATGCAAAAAAAGATTTTTTGTACCATACATCAAATAAATTTAGCAGACTCATAAACTCTACATTCTTTCGCTTTTTTTGCAGAGTTTAAAAAAAGAACTTTTCATTCTTTTTTTTTTTTTTTTTATATTCAAAACAACTTCTAACTCAAGAAAACTTCTTACACTTTTATTTATTAAATAATACATTCACATTTTTTATAAATTTAGTATTCTAATTATTACGGATAAAGAATGTATTATCCGATTAAATTTAGTTTTTAGATTTTATCAATATCTGTTAAGCTCATGCCATGAGCATCAGCTACACCTTTGAACACTAACTTACCTTCTATAGTTTGTATTCCTTTTTTAATTTGCTCATTTGATTTTATAAGTTTTTTAATGTCATTGTTTGCAATTTCAATAACATATTGTATTGTAGCATTAGTTAATGCTATGGTGCTTGTTTTAGGAACAGCCCCAGGCATATTGGCTACTGAATAATGAATTACATCATGAACTCTAAAGGTAGGATTTTCATGAGTTGTTGCATGGTCTATTGTTTCTACACTACCACCTTGGTCAATAGCTACATCGACAATTATGCTATCTTTTTGCATTTTTTTAACCATGTCCTCTGTCACTAGTTTTGGAGCCGATGCACCAGGGACTAAAACTGTTGAAATTACCAAATCACTAACAACTACTGATTTTTCAATGTTGTAATGATTTGATTTTAGTATTTGAACTTTATTACCAAATAAATCATGAAGCTCTCTTATTTTTCTTTCACAATTTTCAATTACTGTTACATCACAATCAATGGCTGCTACCATTCTAGCTGCTGCCTTACCAGCAACACCACCACCAATAACTGTTACTTTTGCTCGATCTGTTCCAGGTGTACCGTTAATTAAAAGTCCATTTCCTCCGTTAGTTTTGAACATGAAGTACATACCGTTGATTACAGCAAGTCTACCAGCAACTTCACTCATAGGTCTTAATAGTGGGATTGCACCATCGGGTGTTTGTATGGTTTCATAAGCTATTGAAGTAACTTTTGCTTTTAAAAGTTCTTCTGTTAAAACTTTGTCTGATGCTAAGTGTAAGTATGTAAAAACAATTTGTCCTTCATATAAATATTTATATTCTGACTTTAGAGGTTCTTTAACTTTTATGATCATATCATTTTTTCAAACTTCAGCTGCGTCATCGATAATTTTGGCGCCTGCCAATTTATAGTCTTCATCACAAAAGCCACTTCCTATACCTGCACTTTTTTCTACAAATACTTGGTGATTATTTTTGATTAATTCTTTTACACCAGCAGGTGTGATTGCTACCCTGTTTTCTTGGGGTTTAATTTCTTTAGGTATTCCAATTTTCATACATTATCATCCTTCCACAAGTCTTAAGATTTTTCATAAGCTTGTTTGTTCTCATTAAAGTTTTTTAATAAGATTGATAAATGATGATTAATATCTACATCTCACGTAGAGCGATTATTAATTGCATAAATTATTTGATGCTCTGTTATTTTTGTTGAATTGGCGGATTTTTTTCGTGCCTTAACATATGACATGATTAATACAAATGCCACATAGTATACAACTAGTATAGCTAATCATTTTAAATAATTAGTGAACACTGCAGTTTTCACTTCTGCACCTACTTCAATACCCACAAAAACTACTAAGAACGCTAGAGCTACACCCAAGGTTCCTCCTACCATTAATCCAAAACTAGTTTTTGGCAAGTAGTTGTTATTTTTGTAATATGAGTAAGCAGCAAGTGGAAACGCAGAACCTGATGCAAGTGTCATTATTGGAAATGCAACTTTTATATCCATACCCAATAAAGTAATAGTTGCTAATGCAGGAGCATAAAGACCAATACCAAATGCTTGTAACCCACCATAAACAAAGAATAACCCTATACCTAAACCAAGTTTTCAACCTTCCAAACGAGTTGCGTTACCACTAGGTAAAATATCTAGTTGTATCAAAAACATTAATATACCAACTATAGCTAACAATGTTCCCATAGTTACGCTAATATATTTCGCACTTATTCTCTTGGTAAGTTCAGCTCCTAAAAAACTTCCTATAATTGCCGCTAAAACTAGCGAAACCAATGTGATTGTACCAACATCAATTGCTGCCACAAATACAGTACCTGCAATTAAGTTAGGTATACCTAACCCTACATTCAAAGTACCTGGTAATAATGCATCGTTTTTCATGGTTTTTGTTGCTTTTAAACCGGCGGTTGCAACAGCAAATGAACCAACTCCAATAGTATCAAGGAATGAACCACAAACACCGATAGATGTAAGTTTGAATATATTATTCTCTCTATCAATATAGGATTTTTTTAAAACCTTGAATACTAAGAAATAAAAATATATACCAGTTATTACTAGGGTTAAAATAACAATAATAAATGCTATTAAGTATTCTGATTTAGATAAGTCAAGCTCTCCATTTCTTGTATTAGGAAAGTAAACAAAGTAATTAACCAAAAGTGTGCATACCAATATTAAAGGGACTGCAATAATACTAAATACTTTTAAAAAGTTTGTACTTATTGGCTTAACTAAACTTTTTTTCTTTTCTTTCAAAGTAGATATACTTGAATTTTTCTTATCGACTTTTTTTAATTCATCTATTTCATCACTAAGACTTTTTAAGATATTTTTTATTTCCTGTTTATGTTCTTTTTTGAACTTTATATTTTTTTCGTACTTGTCGAAAGCATATTTTTGAGTAGCTCCAACAGATTGTTTAATATCACTTATATGAATTTTATAAACGGATTGAAGTTTTTTTAATTCCTGGACATATTCTTCGTGTGTAACTTGTTTTTCTTTGAACAAACTTGCCAAATCATTTTTTTGTGTGGCAAAATCACTCTTTAGTATTTGAATCAAGTCACTAAAACTTAAAATGTCGTTGACTATTTTGGTGAGCTCTTCTTCGCTCTTTAAAACTTCTTTTTGAATTCCAGCAAATGAATTATTCATGTTTATTTATTCACAACCTATCTTTCAACGAGTTATCGTGTTTCATATTTATCTTTCTATAATAAATTCTTCACCTCACCACATCCTTTCGCCTCAATCATACACAAAAGAAACAAAAATTGTAGTTTATAAATCAACTTACATTAAAAAAACTCCGCAAGGAGTTACATTATATTTTTTTTAAATACTCTTTAGTGTCAATTAACCTTTGATTACTACTTCCTCTATACAAAACGTTTGGCTCTAGTAATTCTTTCACAAACCTACCATCAACTAATGTATCAATATATTTTAATATTTCAAATCTTGCTCGCGTATCTTCATTTATATTTTTTTGTTCAGTTAGTTCTTCGATAGTGAATCCAGTATAAAGTCAAATATTTAAATTAGTTTCTTTTTTTATAAGTTTTATAAATGGTAAAAGTTCGATCGCACTAAACATAGGATCACCACCACTAAAGGTAACACCATTTAGTAATGGGTTACTTTTCAAATCCTCAATTATAGATTTTTCATATTCTTTGTCAAAAACTTTACCTACTTTGAAACTTCAACTTCTTATATTATGACATCCTTTGCAAGCATGCAAACAACCCGATAAGTAGATTGAGTATCTAAGACCAGGACCATCACTAATAGTTTCTTTGTAAATTTTCAAAATTTTCATAAACTATAATTTATGTTTAACCCTTTCTGCTTCTTCTGCTTGTTTACCTTGATTTCAACCATCAAGATCTCCAACTAGATATCCAGTTATTCTTCTAGTTCTTGAAATATCATCGTTAGAGCAGACCGGACAACACGAAGCTATCAAAGAAGTATAATGACAATTTTTACATCTGTCAACAGGATGATTTAAACTTCCATAATTGATTCCACTAACTCTCATTGCATTGATGATAGAAAGAACAGCGTGTAAGTTTTTTTTAGCCTCTCCGTCTAATTCAATATAACTGATACTTCCACCCAAAGTTAATTCATGATAAGCGGCTTCTTTTTTTATCTTATTAATCGCTGTTGTATTGTAATATACAGGAACATGATTTGAGTTTGTGAAATAGTCTCTACTTGTTACTCCACTAATCTCACCAAACTCTTTTCTTGTGATTTTTAGCATTCTTCCAGCCACAGATTCTGCAGGTGTTGCAATTACTCCAAAGTTTAATTTATATTTTTGTTTTCATAAATTTGTAACATTTTTGATAGTTTTTATTACTTCCAATCCAAATACTTGAGCAGTTTCAGATTCACCATGATGTTCATTCAATAAAGCTTTCAACGCTTCTGCTAAACCAATAAATCCAACTGTTAAAGTTCCTTGTTTAAATACCTCTTCAACTTTATCATTTGGCTTCAATTTTGAGCCTCCACTTAAAATATTATTATTCATTATAAATGGAAATTCCTTGGCTAATGCTGAGCATTGGTACTGATATCTTGAGTACATTTGTTCACACACTTCGTTTGCGTAATATTCGACCCTATCAATAAATTCTTTTTTAATATTGTCGAAGTCAATCATATTATAGTTTATTTCATTGTTTTGTATTAGATTTTCAGCTCTAAGTAGGTCCAGCGCAATATATGGTAAATTTATAGAAGTAAAACTTAAGTTTCCCCTACCTATTGAAGTCTTTTCTCCATTTACATTTTCGAAAACTCTTGTACGACAACCCATTGTTGCTGGCTCATAATATCAAGAATTTTTATCCTTTTGATTCCAAAGCGGGTGCTTGTTATAAGGTTGATCTAAAAACATAAAGTTTGGAAATAGTCTTAAACTGGTTGTTCTGATTGCGTCTAAAAATAAGTCAAAGTTTGGAGTTTTTCATTCATTGGCTTCATCAAATCAAACATCTTGCGATAGGTTCATAGCTTTTTTGTAGCTTTCTTCATCAATGTTGACTCCAGTTTTAACTTTAAAAATAACTATTGGAAAAATTGAAGTTTCTCCATTTCCTAAACCATTTCTTAATGCCTTTAACAATGATTTTGTTACCTGTCTACCTTCTTTTGAGGTATCGGTTCCAAGATTAATTGAAGAGAAAACCACCTGGTTACCTCCTCTTGAATGTTGGGTATTCAAATTATATATAAAACCTTCCATAGCTTGATCTGTTTCTGCAGTTACTTCTTTTGTAGAAATTTTTATTATTTTATTTAGAACTTTTTCATTAAGTTTTTGACCATCTAAATAGTTGCTTAATTTTTGACTATTAATATTTTCAAAAGTTATTTCATCATCTTTTAATAAAAGATTTATATTCATTACATTGTATTCGATATCATTAAATTCCAAATACTTTTTAATATTTCTCAATAATGCTTTTCTGAAACTTTTATTAACACCTGGTGCCATAAAATAATCAAAAGCAGGAATAGCTTGACCACCATGCATTTCATTTTGAGTAGTTTGGAATATTATTGCTGCTAGTTCTGAATAAACACCAATTGATTGTGGTTCCCTAATTAATCCATTTCTAGTTCTAAAACCATTTTTGAATATTTCCTCAATATTGTATTGAACACAAGTAGTTGATTTTGTAGGATAATAATCTAAATCGTGTATATGTATTATAGACTTTTCATGCAAGTTTGCATGAAACTTATCAACTAAGTTTTTTAGAGCGAACTGTTTAGCACTGACAGACGCAAATTTCATCATCTTACCGCTTGCTGTACTACTATTCATATTAGCATTTTCATTTTTAATATCATTACTCTTAATAGATATTACTTGTGTAAATTCTTTGATTAAATCTTTATATTCTTTTTTTTCTAGACTCATTTTCATTTCTCCCTTTTAATTATTGTTCACTTATATATTCATATCTGTTTTTGTATTTATAATTAACATTATAATTGTAAAATAAGAATTAGCAAATTAATTTTTCAATATTTTAAAAATGCATGAAAATGATTACTCTTGCCTTATTTTTTACAAACTTAAAGAATGCAAAATGTGAACCTGATTTCGGGTAAATTAGTTTGTGCTACCAAGATTGCGCTTGAATAATTTGTGGGCATGAATAATTATTTCAGCGGTATATAAACTATAGTTAGTTCTAAAAATACTACATATAGATGAAGTTAACAAAAAAGCCTCACTAACGCGAAATTTGTATGCTTTATATTTATTTTAAGACTGTTATCAGGTCGGAAGAATTTAAGTAAAAACGGGAGCGAAACTTTTTTATATTTGTTTTGATTAATAATCATTAAATATACTTCCTTATTTTGAGTTAATATAAAATAAAGTTTGGCAGTTTAGAAAAACTAATATTTTATAACAAAATGAGTTGTCACATATAAACAAAATATGAGTAAAAGGGTTATAAATGAAAGAACTAAATCATTTTATGATTGAATAAACTCTAAAAGCTGGTATATTATCTAATTCATCAGATTCAAACTAGTGACGAACTTTTTTAAAAGTGTTTTGTAATAAATTGACAAATGGTTGACCTAATATCAATTTGAAAAAAATAAAAAACTTTTTTAAAGGATAAAAAATATTTTTACAAAATAAAGAATAATATATGTTTAAGGGTTATTCTTGAAAGAAGGATGAAAATGAAAAATAATTACTATGCTCAACTGGGGTGTTTAGTGTTGCGGCAACACAACAATTTAGTTTCCTCAATAATTCATCAAAATAAAGGTTTATAGTAAATCGGCTCTCAATAATGATTAACAAATTAATCAATTAAATTCAGAAAGGAGTTGACCTAATATGAAAGAAAAAAACTATCAATTACTTATGTCATCAGTTTGGTTGCTTTATATAGGATCTGCAATTGGTACTATAATTTATAACTTAATAAATGACTATGAACCTACTATTACTCAAAATTTTACAGGAGTCGTTATTTTATATTCATTCTCAATTGGTTATGCATTAATTAATACGCTTGCTTTGATAATAATAACTTTAAAAAAAGTTAAGGTTTATCCAGAAATCATAGGATTGATTTCAACTGTGGGTTTCATATTACTTGGATTATCAATTTTAACAACCAGAAATGGGGTTACTATAATTTTTATACCCTTCTTTGTTCTATTGGCAATTTTATTTCTTGGCAAAGAATTAATAATTAAAAAATCCAATATACTTAAAATGGAAATAAATGAAAATACGCGTGAAGAAAGTGTATTCGATAAAAACCAAAAGTCAAATATTGAGATTAAAAACTTTCGTGTACTTTTCTACTTCAGTTATTTATGTTCTTTACTTTTGGAGCTAGGGTTTATTTATTCTATAAGCATAAATCAAAATGTGTTTAGCTTAGGAAACAACTCATTTATAGTTTATGTGCTAGTTTTAGTACTATTTGAGTTTTGTTCTATTTATGTTAAGATTAAAATAATTTATTTCTTTAAAGTAGATTTGAAAACTAATTTTGATATCAAATTACACAAGTTGTGTAAAGCAACGATTTATATTCCATTTATTCATTATTTTTTCTGAATACCTTGTTTTATAATTAAAAGTGTTCGTCTGAAAAAAAGAGGAGTTTTTATAGGAAAAAACCTTTACTTTAATGAAACACAAACTTTTTTAAATGAGTAATAATAATTAATAAAAAAATTAGTTCTCTAAGTATACTTTATGTTTTCAAACATAAGGATATATAAGGAGAACTTTTTTATATCAAGTTTTTATATTATGTGAGTCTAATAAATCAAGTTTGAATTCTTTAAAGTTGCGTTATACAAAAAGTTATAAATAATCAAGTTTATGAAACATCTCAAAAAATTTAACCTTTAACATAAAGGAAGTCTATAAGTTAACCGTACTAGTAAAATTGATATATATAAAATATATTTAATAACAACGATACTAAAAAAATTAGTTTTAATTTAGACAAAAAAGTAATTTTTTTTAGAGTTTTAGAATTTGTCACTAATAATCATTTTAAACTCTAAAAAATTTTTAATTTCACAAAAGTAACTTATGCTCAAATATAAGAAAGAAGGTGCTGAACTCATTAATATCATCAATGATGACTGGATTAATGTTTAAAAATATCTAAGAAAGCTATTGATATTAAGGAAAACCTTACTTTTGTTTTCTCAAAAAAAAAAAAAAAAATGCTTCCAACTTAATAAAAGCACTCTTATAAGAATATTTCTACACTCGCAAAATATATTTAATAATCGATTAATATATTTATTTTTTATGCTCGTTATACTTAAAAACTCTCTTAATTGAGGTTGGCTGGTTATTCTCGTTGAAATAGACTATAACCCCGTTTAACATTCCTTCGTTTGTGCTTGGTACAAACTTAGTAGGAATACCAAGTTTTTCTTTTTTTATCACTTCTTCTGGGTTAGCACCTATGATCGAGTCATAAGCTCCTGTCATACCCATATCAGTAATAAAGGCTGTACCTTTATTTAAAATTCTTTCATCAGCAGTCTGAACGTGGGTATGTGTTCCAACTAAAACATCTATTTTCCCATCATAATTTCATGCAAATGCGATTTTTTCAGCGCTCGCCTCACCGTGGAAGTCTACAATATGAATATCACTATTATCCTCTGAAAGTATTTTGTCCATTGACTCGTATGGATTATTTACATGTTCCATATAAGTTTTACCCATCAAATTTGTTACTCTAATTTTTTTTCCCTTTGCTTTATAAACATTTGAACCTTTACCCGGCAAATATGAATTCATATTTGCTGGTCTTAGTAGGTCATCAACATTATCAATAAAATCCACTGTATCTGAGCTTTTAAATATGTGATTACCACTAGTTATAACATCGACTCCCATTTTTTTTAAAAAAGTGTAATGATTTTTGTTAATTCCTTTACCGTGAGAAATATTTTCTCCATTAACAATAGTAAAATCTATTTTTTCTTTTATTATAATATCTTTAAGATACTTAGAAATGGCATCTCTACCACTTTTAGAGTATACATCACCAACCAATAGTATATTCATTAAACTACTCCTTCAATAAATGAAATAAAATCTTCTTTTGAAATTTTATTTTTCTGATATTCTTCAATTTTTTCCTTAATGATATTAGATTTTTTGTAAAGTTTTAAGTTTTTTTCTAAATCATTTAGTGTTGCTATTGTCTTTGATATGCTATCGTAAACTGCGTTTCTTGAAACACTCATGTCTAGGCTTATTTCATGTAGTGTTAAATCTTCAAAAAAATATAACTCAAAATACTTTTTCTGCTTATCTGTAAGAAGTTTTTTATAATAATCATAAAGACTTGTTAGCTCAATAGTTTTGTTGATATTATTCTCCTTCATTATCATCATCTTCCATAAAATCGCTAGTTAGCTCACTTATATATTCATCAACAACAAAAGGCTTAAGATCTTCTGGCTTTTCACCAAAACCAACTAATTTAACAGGGATATTTAGTATATCTTTGATTGCTAAAGCAATCCCACCTTTACTTGTACCATCCATCTTAGTTAATATTATACCTGTAACTTGAGTAACCTCTGAGAAAGCCTTCGCTTGGTTTATACCATTTTGTCCTGTCTGGGCATCTATCACTAATAACCTTTCATGAGGACCATCACTTACTGTTTTTTTTATGATTTTTGTTATTTTTTCAAGTTCTCTCATAAGATTATCTTTATTTTGCAATCTACCCGCTGTATCAACTAGTAATATATCATAGTTATCTTTAATACCTTTTTTAACACCGTCAAATACAACACTTGCTGGGTCAGAAGAGTTTGATTTGATTAAGTCAACACCTTTTAAACGTTTATGACATCATTCTTCTAACTGCTCCACGGCACCAGCCCTAAATGTATCACCCGCAGCGATCAGCACTTTTTTACCTTCATTGGAGTAAAAATTTGCAATTTTGGCTATACTTGTTGTTTTACCAACACCATTAACACCCACAATCAAATAAATATTAAGGCGACCATCTTTATAATTTAAACTATTATTAGTTTTACTTGACTCACTATATGAAGAATATAGTGCATCAACAAGATATTGCTTTATTTTTGAGAAACCGTCTTTAGCCTTTGCACGTTTTCTTACTTTATTTGATATTTCTAAAACCATTTTCATACCCATATCGGTTTTTATCAGAACATTTTCAAGCTCCTCAAAAAACTCATTATCTGCTTCCTTGTATTTTTTACTTAAATTTTTAATATCTTTCGAAAAGGTTAATGTATTTTTATGCTCTTTTTGATGTTGCTTTATTTGCTTTTTTAAGGCTTTTTTTTCTTTAATTTTCTTTCAAAAACCCATTTTTTTTCTCCTATTCTTGCAATATAATTGTATAATAATTTTAATATTTCTAGAACAATTAAAAAATATGGTGGTGTGGTAATGAAGAAATGATTAAAAATTATGTTTGCAATGAATTTTAGCGTAAGTTTATCAGGACTTATTAGCGCATCAACAAAAGTAGTTGACAACGAAGCTCAAGAGTTTTTGAAAAATGGAGACATTGATTTATATAGTCATTATGATTTTATAAAAAACAAAAACCCTAATGTCTACATTGAAGAAAATATTAAAGAGATCGTAGAAGATAATTTTCAAGATTATACAATAGGAAAGAAAATATTAAACTCTACAGAATTTATAGTAGAAAAATGTTCAGATTATAGTGTAACTTTAACATTCAGAGACAAAGATGGTTACTATTGCTTAGGACATCCTGTAACTTTTAAGTTTGATGTTTTTTTATATAATTATGATCGAATAAATAATTTTATAAAATTAATAGAAAAAACTAAAATGGAGTTAATTTTACCTGCTCTTAAAAAGAATGAACAAGATTTCATCAATTTAATAAGTAAAGATGTCAAAGAAAAATTTAATAAGTTAGCTAATAAACGAATTTTTCTAAATGATGAGAAAAACTTTTTTGACTATTTGGTTTTTGACCATAGTATCTATATAACAAACAATGGAAGTTTCTTGAAAGCGGATTTTTTAAACTCTTCAATAGTTAAATTCAATTACAAATTAAACACTGATTTTTTAAATGATAACACCTTCAAAAGTGAAAAAATATCTAAAGAGGAAGATCCTTCAAAAGCTTTTGGAAAAATTTTATCTAAGTATACAGGTTTAGATTTAAATGAAAAACATTATGAAAAATATTTTGAAATAATTGGAAATACAACTACACACATAGAAATAAAACTTAATGAAAACTTTTTTACAGGACAAATTTTAGTAATAAAATTACTAAAATGTTAAACTGTTTGTTACTTGCTAAAACATTAATTATATTCTTTGTTTAATAAATAAAAAAAACTATCTTAGATATATTCGTTTACAAAGTATCTCAGATAGTTTTTTCAATTTTATTAATCACTTTTTTTATCGGATGTTGGGTCTTCTTTTTTACTTTCAATTGGATCTTGCTCCATATTGGTAGGTTGTGGATTGTTTCATTGTGGATTGTTTCATTGTGGATTGTTTCATTGTGTCCCGTTACCGAATTGTTGATTTCTAGTTCATTCAGAGCTATTATCTTTTCCAGGGTCTGTATTGATTGGCATATCCTTAGCGGCTGGTTCCAAATTATCATTG
The DNA here is from genome assembly GCF_964273395.1 of Spiroplasma endosymbiont of Megachile willughbiella. Lineage (NCBI taxonomy): Bacteria > Bacillati > Mycoplasmatota > Mollicutes > Entomoplasmatales > Spiroplasmataceae > Spiroplasma > Spiroplasma endosymbiont of Megachile willughbiella. The sequence goes on from NZ_OZ187005.1 coordinate 960,984, forward strand.
TTTTTCAAAACATACTTTCCTACTAATATAAATATTCCGGCTATAAGCGAAGTAAGAACTAAACAATAAATACCTCCCGCAATATTTGATTTTGCTGTTCCGTTTTTTATAGATAAACACATAAATATGGTTCCAATTTGTAAACCAATAATTATTATCAGAAATATATAGATTGCAACCATAAAGGGTTTAATATTAAACTTAAAGTAAATATTACTATTGATTGATAAAAGCAACAATGATAAAATTGATGAACCGATTGCAATTCCTGCAAAAACAAGACCTAGTATTGCTCCAGCTTTGCATAGTCCATCTAAACTAGCAATTACTGGTTTCTTTTTATTTTTCATTTCACTCACTCCTTGTGGTTATTATACAATATAATTTCCACTTATTTTATATCAAGATTATTCTCGACACTTGTGGGAATTTCTTCAAATTTACCAGTTCTAATAAACTGAAGTGTTTCCTCTGTATTAATAAGATGTTCACCAGCACGTTCTAGATTTTTTAACTGTCTCACGATTGTTATAATTTTTCGTGCTTGACCTTTGTCTTTGGCATCTATTAATTTTTCTGCTAATATATTACTTAAATTTGAGAACTCGTTTGTTAAATCATGCTCTATCTTAATAACTTTTTGATGTTGGTCACTATCATAATTATCTATAAGTGTAGATATGATATTTAGCATCACATTTACTAAATCAAACATTTTAGAGATATAATTTATTTCAATTGGCTCAGGTTTATATTTAATAGTGAATTTACAAATGTGTTTAGCGACATCTGCAATTCTCTCTATTTCTCTACTAATTAAAACCCCACCCACAGCTAGTCTCAAGTCACCAGCTACCATTTGTTGTTTTGCTATTTTTCAAAGTGCCATTTTTGTGAAGTTATTTTGTAAATCATTTATTTTAAGATCTCTTACTATGACTTCTTCAGCAAACTCCATATTCTGATGTTTCAAGGCTTCAAATGTCTTTGCGTACTGAGACTTTGTTTCCTCAACGAGGTTGATTAAGTCTTTTTTAATTGTATTGATATCATTGTCTAATATTTTATTATAAGACATCCTTTCTTCCTCCTAACCAAATCTTCCAGAGATATAATCTTCTGTTTTTTTATTTTTGGGATTGGTAAATATTTTTTTAGTTCTATCGTGTTCCACTAACTGACCTTGCAAGAAGAAAGCAGTGAAATCACTTACTCTTGTTGCTTGCGCCATTGAGTGGGTTACTATTACTATTGTATACTCATTTTTTAATTTTAATATTAACTCTTCAACCTTTAAAGTAGCTATTGGATCAAGAGCACTTGTAGGTTCATCCATTAAGAGTATTTTTGGCCTCATTGCTATTGCTCTAGCAATGCATAACCTTTGTTGTTGTCCACCACTTAATCCAAGTGCTGAGTCCTTTAGATAATCTTTAACATCTTCTCACAGTGCAGCTTTTTTTAAAGAATCTTCAACTAATTGATTTAATGCCTTTTTATCATTAACACCTTGGTTTCTCGGACCAAAAGCAACATTATCATAAATAGACATTGGAAAAGGATTAGCTTTTTGAAAAACCATACCTACCTCGGTTCTTAATTTAACCACATCTGTTCCATATTTATAAATATTGTCACCATTAACAACAATTTCGCCCTTTATCGAAGTATTATCGACCAAGTCATTCATTCTATTTATTGATCTGAGTAAAGTTGATTTTCCACAACCAGAAGGACCAATAAGGGCTGTTACTGTATTTTCTTTAATACTCATATTAATATTATACAATGCTTGTTTGGTTCCTCCATTGTAAAAGAAATCCAAATTATTTATTTCTATAACATTTTCTCTATTTTTCATTGGCACTTTTTTAGGTTTACTTAGAGCTTTTTTATCGAAACTCAACTCTTGTGTATCATCTTTAACTATTGTTTTTTTCTCTAAGTTCTGATTTTCTGTCATTTTCCCTTGCCTCCTTAATTATGTTTTTGATTAACTTATTACGTGACCGTGATACATTTATGCTTGCCTTAGTCTTTTTGAAACTGAATATATTTTTAATGTTACTTCCTATATTTAACGTTCAAGAGCGAATTGTTTGAAATACCTTCATGTAGTTAAAGGTTCACAATTTATTAAAGTAGTTGATTAATTTATTTTTAAACTTCACTTTCTTGTATGTAGGTTCTAATTTTTTAGCGATGTACTTACTAAATCAATTTAAGCATAGTACCATTAGTACCGTAACCAATGCTAATTGATAAGCAACATTTAAAGTGTCTGGACTACTTCCTTCTGAAGCCATCATATAAATCTGCGTTGTTAAAGTTGCACCTGATGATAAAAATCCTTCACTTGGCATTCTAACAGCGGTTCCTAATGTCAGATAAACTGGTGCTGATTCTCCTATGATTCTTGCAATTGCTAAAATAGTCCCTGTAACTATCCCTTGCATAGAGTTTGGTAAAACAACTTTTCAAATGACACCCGTTTTTGTCATCCCTAAACCATATGCTGCTTCTTTATACATTTCAGGAACACTCGTCATCGCGTCTTCAAAAACTGAAATCAATGAAGGTAATATAACTATTGTCATTGTTAAACTTGAAGCAAAAATAGACATTGGGATTTTAAAAGCAATTACAAATAAACTTAAACCGAATACACCAAAAACAATACTTGGAGTTGAAGACAATACACTGATTGAAAATCTAATTGTTTTTGCAAACTTACTTTCTTTTCTTGCATATTCAGCAAGATAAATTGCAGCAAATAAAGCCAAAGGTATTGCAAATAATATGGAACCAATCACTAGGAGAATTGTAGTGAAAATGGTAGCAAATATACCAGATCTTTGACCTTTTATTTGAATAAATGCACTAGCGTCAAAATGTCTAAGACCATCAAATAGCACCGTAAGAATTACTCAAGAAGTGAATCCTACAATTATCGCGGTCGAAGTTATCATAAAGAACTTCATAGTTGAACTATATACCTTTTTTTTAATTCTCTTATCAGTGCAACTTTTAACAAGTAAAGTTAATTTGTAAGAATCATATATATTTGAAGTTTGCGTATTTTTTGTACGCATTTTATTTTTGCGCTTAATTTCTCTAATACTTTTTCTTTTTCTTTTATTAAAATTCCCTATTGCTAATATCAAAAGATTGATTATTATTACTAAAAAGAATAAAACTAATCCGATTGCATACAATGCCGCCTCATGATGTGATCCGTTATTTTCTAACATTTCTAGACCTATCGTTCCAGCTAAAGTCCTAATTGAAGAAAATATGAAGTCAAGAAACCCACCGGTAGTATTCAATCCTTGTGTAGAGTTACCCGCAATTAATATTACTGCCATAGTTTCTCCGATTATTCTTGCAACACCAGTAATAATAGCTGTAATAATTTTAGGCATTGCACTTGTTAAAACTACACCAAAAGTTGTTTTTTCTTTCGTTAGGCCAAGCCCTAACGATGCAAATCTATGACTATCAGGGACACTTTCAATAGCATTAATAGATAATGTAATCATTGTGGGTAGTGCCATAAATGCCAAAGTGATACTTGCAGTCATCATATTCGAACCATTTTTCGCACCCATCATTGTTGTTAAAGGCCCTATTTGATCTAAAGCAAACAGACCAAACACAACTGAAGGAATACCTGCAAGTAACTGAATGATTGTTATTACAAAATTTTTAAGTTTTTTATTAAGATATTCTGTGATGAATAGAGCACTAAATATAGTTAAAGGAATTGCAAACATCAGAGAAATCAAAAGCATCATCATAGTCGAACCAATTATAGATAGAATACCGTATTTAGCATCATGATCGTTATTTTTACCAGGATTTCAAATAGTTGAGAATATAAAATTTAAAAAGTCGTTTCCTTGTAATGCAGGAATAGATTTATAAATAATAAAACCAACTAATACAGCAAGGATAAACACTACAAATGTTGTAAATGCAATAACAGTTCATTTATTTGTGATATCTGCTTTTCTTTTTTTAAACTTTGTACTACCCATTAGTTTCTTTTGGTTAACCATTTTCAAAACCTCTTTTAACTTTATTTTTTGCTTGTGGATTAATTACAAAATTTTTCACAAGTCCTTCTTTTTCAAAACTTTCATTTGATTCATCAGAAATCATATAAACAAATAACTCTAATAAGTATTTAAAGTTTTTATTTTTCAGATTAAAAATAGACACGAAAGGTCTTTTAAATTCATAGCATCATCTTATAAATTCTTCATTTTTTTCTTCAGTTCGTTCTCAGCTGCCATCATTTTTTTGTTTTAAACCATATCAATTTTCTGGTTCGCTTCCTGAATCCGCTTTATTGCCTAATTTTTTACCACCGATGCCTGCAATTCTTACATTATTTTTAGACACTTTACCAGAAGCATCAACTTCTTCATAAACAGATGATACAAATGCGTAAGAAACATATCCAATACCGATGTTATCCCTTATATTCCTAAACATGCTTCCATTAGAATTAACTTCAGAAGACTTCATATCAGAAGACTTTATTCCTGTTAGATCTGTAAATGCACTTCGTGTTCCTGAACCACTTTCTCTAGTTATTGTATTGATTTTTTGGTCTTCAAAATTCGGAAGGCTAATATTATAGCCTTTCTCTTTTAGCAAATGCTTAGCAAGATCTAATCAAGTTAGTTTACCTAAATATATCTGTTTCAAAATATTATTATCATCTTTTTTTAAATTAAAGTTCATAAGTGTTTCAAGTGTTATTTTATTATCCCCTACATTAGACTTGAATTCAAAAGTTCTGTACCATTCAGGAGCATTATAAATTATTGCGATGGCGTCAAGTGCAAACTCCAATGAAGCAAATGAGTTATTTTCAAACTCACCACTAACTTTATCGGCTTTAAGACTATCCTTCAAATCATTTTCGTTTAGGACATCTTGATAGTTTATCTTTTTAGAAAAACTGTTATTTTCACTTAATGTTTCTTCTTTTACTTCCTTAGAAATAAATCCTGCGGTGTACATATTTTTTTCTACCCCACTAACACCAGCTTGACTACCTGTTGAGTTATAAACGAAGTCCGTTTTACTTCCATTATGCTCATAATAATTTTTAGTTAACTCCTGCATAAACGGGTTCACACTCGTACTTCCCCCAATTATAATGGAAGAGTTTTTTATAAATAAAGTTCATACTCAAAGCAATAACATCGCTATAGCTATAAGTATGAGTGAAATGCTAATTTTTTTATTCATTTCTTCTCCTTATTAATCCAAAATAAATTAATTTGAATTACTCAATTTTCTTGCTTCTAGTAATTTAATTTGAACAAGCTTTGTAATACCCTTTTGTTGCATTGTTGCTCCAAATAATATATCACAATTTTCCATAGTTCCAATTCTATGAGTTACAATCATAAACTGTGTATTTTCTGTAAAAGTTTTAATGTACTTTGCGAAGCGTTCAACATTTGCTATGTCCAAAGGAGCCTCGACCTCATCCAATATAACCAATGGAATAGGTTTGACTTTAAGGATAGAGAATAGTACAGACAAAGCCACCATTGATTTCTCTCCACCAGATAATAAGTTTAAGTTACTTATTTTTTTACCAGGTGGAGATATTTTAATATCAATACCTGAATTTAAAATATCATTTGGGGTTGTGTATACAATAGATGCTGTACCCCCACCAAATAAAGTCGCAAATGTTTTTGGTAACGCAACATTAACTTGTTTAATTATGGTTTTGAATTGTGTTGTCATTTGAATGTCCATATCGTTGATAGCGGTTTTTAAACTTCCGATCGATTCTTGAACATCATTAGTTTGCTCAACATAATTTTGATACCTTTTGTTCTCTTCTTCATATTCTTGAATTGCGTCAACATTAATATTTCCCAGGGATTTTATTTCGCTTCTTAAAAGATTTATTTTCTTTCTAGTTTCATCTTCATCTAGTATAGCAACTTTTTCAAGTTCTATCGCAGATTCAAAAGTTAAATTATAGTTTTGTCCTAATCTTTCTGTAAGATTAGATTGTTTTTCAAATAGAAGCAATCTGTCGGTAGATAAGCTAGAGTAATTATCTTTCAACCTTTGCAACATTTTGCGCTCTTCATCAATAGTTAAATTTAAATCGTTTTGTTTTTCAACAGATTTATCCTTAACTGAGCGAATAACATTTATTTTTTGATTTATTTCTTCTTTTTTTGATTCTAGCTGCGAAATCTTTTCTACCACTTCAATAATTTGTTCATCAATTGATTGAACTAAATCAACGTTACTATTTAATTCTTTTCCAGTTAGGATTCGATATTCTTCCTTAACATCAGAAATTTCTTTTTCATAATGTTCCGATGCTTTTTTCGCTGCACCTATGGAACTTTGTGTTTCTGTTAACTCTTCTCTTAGTAACTCTATTTTTTCATTTATTAATGCTATTTTTTTGACGATCGAACTCTCTTCATGATCAAGACTAAGTTTGCGCTTTTCTAATTCTGTTAATTTAGATGCGTCGAAAGTTAAAGTGCTTTTAATTTTTCTACTTCCACCAACAATAGCACCGTGTGGCAATATTCTCTCTCCATCTAACGTTACAATGTTGAATTTGTAATTTATCAACTTAGCTAATTCAACAGCATTATCATAAGTATCCACTACTATAAATGAACCAACTAAATAATCTAGAACTACTTGATATTTTTTGTTTGTTTTTATAAGTTCATTTGCGAATCCTAAGAACCCGTTTGCGTTTTGAATTGCAAATTTTTTTTCACCAGATATTAAGTTTGGTTTTAGCGTATCAAGTGGTAAAAATGTTGCATATCCCGCCTTGTTCGATTTTAAAAAATTTATAGCTTGTTTTACATCGTTTGCTGTGGTTGCAACAATATTTTGAACTGAGTTCTGCAATATACTACTCATAGCTAACTCATGTTCTTGGTCAATACTTATGATTTCCTGAACTGTTCCTATTATTCCGTTTAAAGTTTTTTTATTCTCTAAAACATTTTTAACTCCTTCAAAATAACCTTCAAGTGAATTCTTTTTATTATTGATATTCTCTAATAATATTTCACTTTTAGTTATTTCTTTTCTCAGTAAGTCAAGTTTATTATTAAAATCAAATCTTTCTTTACTTAAAGAGTCAACAAGTTTTTTCTTATCTTGTTTTTCATTCAATAACCTTGCTAGCTTTTGTTCTTCAGAGTTTAGTTTTACTTCATATTCTTTAGATTTGTTTTTCAATTCACTAATTCTAAATTCTTTTTCATCGATATCAAGCTTAGATTTTTTTGATTCTAAATTGATTTTAGATATTTTTAATTTACCAATATTGTCAACAATTTCAGTAAACTCTTTATTCAAGGAAGCTAGTTCCTTTTCATTCATAAAACTTTTTTTGTTTAAATTGTTAAACTCTTCTGCTTTGATTACAATGTTTTTGTCTAGTGAAGAGATTTTTGACTTAAGATTTAGTTTTTCTTCGTCAATCTCTAATATTCTTTTTTTGTACAATTGAATGTCTTTAACAAGAATAGAAACTTCTATATTTTTAAGTTCTTCTCATTTTTTTTGATACTCTAATGCTTTTGAAGACTGTCTTTTTAGGCTTGGTAATTTTCTTTCAATTTCGTTTATGATATCGTTCAATCTGTCCAAGTTTTCTTGAGATCTTATTAATTTTCTTAGGGCTTCTTCTTTTCTCTTTTTGTACCTAGCAACACCAGCAGCTTCATCAAATAATCTTCTTCTTTGTTCTGGGCTTGACTCAACAAAAGAAGATATTGAACCTTGTGATATGATCGCTAAGCTAGATTTTGTTAAGCCAGTTTCAAGAGCTACGTCTTGAATATCTTTAAGTCTAACTCTTGTTCCATTTATATAGTATTCAGACTCTTTATTTAATTTAAAATATTTTCTTGTTATGGATACTTCATTATATTCCAATGAGCTAAACGCTCTAGTGCTGTTGTCAAAAACAAGGGTTACTTCTGCCATATTTAAAGCTTTGTGTTCAGAACTTCCTGAGAAAACGATATCTTCCATAGAGTCACCTCTTAATGATTTGGAAGATTGTTCACCAAGCGCTCACATAATAGCATCTGTAATATTTGATTTTCCTGAACCATTTGGTCCTACAATTCCAGTCATTGCATAACCATAATTTAAAGTGGTTGGTTCAGCAAAAGACTTAAAACCAAACGCTTCAATTCGTTTTAAAAATATCATTTATTTTACCTCTTGTTTTTGTATATAGCCATCCTATATAACACAATTGTTATTATATAGACTTTTCACTAAAACCAAAAACTTTTTTAAAAGTTTTCCACACTAAAAAAGTCCCAAATAAGGGACATAATTTACTATTTAGCTTTTTTTTTAATTTTTGATAAAGCTGATTTTGCCGCTTGTTGCTCTGCTTGCTTTTTATTGAATCCTTCACCGGTTCCATAAATCATCCCATCAATCATGACCTTCACTATAAATAGAGTCTTATTTTCTTCGACCTTAGATTGTTTTACAGTGGAATAAGATAATTGACTTCTCATTTCAAGCTGAATGATTTCTTGTAATTCAGATTTGTAATCTGTTACATGCTCTAAAAAATCATTAGTATTTTCTTTACTAAATATAGTGGCCTCTAATCACTTATTTAAGGCAACAATACCTCCATCTAAATAAATAGCTGCTGTTAATGATTCATAAATATCAGATAAAATTGACTCCTTCTCATAACCCTTAGATTCCAACTCTCCAACACCTAACCTAATAAACTTTCCTAGACCAATATTTTTAGAAATTTGAGCCAAACTCTCCCTTCTAACCATAGAACTACGATACTTGGTTAAAATTCCCTCATTATAATTTGGAAACTTTTTGAACAGGTATTCACTTACATTCATTTGTAAAATAGCATCTCCCAAGAATTCAAGACGTTGATAATTCTTTGTAAGTCTATTTTCATTTGAGTAAGAGTTATGAGTTAGTGCCTCGTTATAAAAACTTTTATTATTTATTGTTATATCAAATTGCTTAAAGAAATTTTGCATAATTATAATTTTAAAGCTTTAGTCATTTTATTTAAAACATCGTTTTCAATTGCTTCATAAGTCATTCTTAATGTAGCATAAAAAGATTTTTTATCACTTGATCCATGAGATTTGAATGCGATTTTTTTAGCTCCCAAAAGTATTGCTCCCGCGTGATTCTTATAATCGAACTTAACAGATACTTCCTTAAACGCTTTTTTAAGTCTTAACGCTGCCATTTTTCTTCAAAGTGTTTTAGTTATAGCACTTTTGATTTCGGTAAGCAACATTTTACCAATCCCTTCGATTGATTTAAGAGCAACATTACCAGAATATCCATCCGAAACTATGATATCTGCGATACCTGATGTTAAATACCTAGGTTCAATATTTCCTATAAAGTTTAAATCTTTATTTCCTTTTAAAAGTTTATAAGCCTTTTTGTGCATGTCAAAGCCTTTTGATTCTTCTTCACCAATATTTAATAATGCAACCTTCGGTGAATCGACACCTCTTACTGACTTTGAATATGCAGTTGCCATAATAGCGAACTTCTCGATATCCTCTGGGTCGCATTCTAAATTTGCACCGACATCAAGTAATAAGGTTACTTTATCTTTAATGATGGTAGGAATAACAGGCATAAAACCAGGTCTTTCTATACCTTTAATTTTACCCAATATAAAATGACAACCAGCTATAAAGGGTGCTGTTGCTCCACCAGTGGTTACAGCATCGGCCTTATTATCTCTAACTAGTTCTAGGGCTTTTACCATTGAAGAGTCTTTTTTTCTTCGAATGTCCATTATATCACCCTTCATATCGATTACTTCAGTAGTGTTAAAGATTTCAACTTGGTCGTGGTTATACTTTTTCTTGTGTAGGCAACTTTTAATCTCTTTTTCGTCTCCAACGAAAATTATTTTTAACCCTTTTTGCTCACCTAATAGTTTAATAGCAGCATCAACTGCTGGAATTAAACCATTATCTGAACCCATTACATCGAATGCAATTGTTTTAAATTCCATTAGCTTTCTCCAATCTATTAACTATTATATACCAAATAAAGTACTCTCTGCTATGATTTACTATAGAAAAATCATTATATGTAATTTTAAAATAAAAAAATGTCTCTAATAAATTGAGACATTTTTTAAGAAAAAATATTTAAACACGTCCGATGATTGTTTTGCCTTTAGCAGGTATATTTCAATAACCTGGTATTCTGAAATTAATATTTATAAAATCAAGTCTAAAATTAACATCTTCGGTAGGATTACCCTGTGCTTCTAAAACAGTTCCACTATTAATATATCCTTTTGAAGTAACTTTAACTTTAGTATTTGACCTCTCTCCAAAAAGGGTTCATCCAAATATTTCTTGATTCCCTGTTTTTAGTAAATATTCTCTGTGTTCTTTTTGAATACCGTTATTTAAAGAAAGTGAATCATTAACACCGTATTTAAGTCATGCTTCGCTACTATTGAAAGTTGATCACAGATTTTTTGCTATACCAGGTGTTTGACCTGTAATTGATGTAAATCCACCAGCAGAAGATTTATCCACAATTCCGAAAGTTTGTCTAAAACTATTCACACCTTTGATTGTACTATGGTATGCAGATTCAAATGCTTTACTTTCTTTGAAATCATTGATTTCGCTACCATTTCAGTTTTTTTTCTGTTTGTCAACAGAATAGGCAGTCAACAATCTAAACTCAGGTAGTTTTTGACTATAGCTTCCAATTTTTAATTCAAGACTCTTCAAATAAACAAAACCGAAATTAGAGGTTGAAGACAAATCAAAAGCTTTAAATTTCTCGTAATTATTTGAATCAAGTTTTTCCTTAGCCTTCTCCTTGAATAAATCAATTTCGTTTCTATAGTTTTCTACCATTTCTGTCCAAACACTATTTAAGTGATTGTAGATTTGAACATCAACTTCTTGAGAAACCCCTCCCAAAACTTTATTTTCTTTTTCAATTTCTTCTTTTCTATTAAAAACATAATTAAATAGTCTTTCAGCATCACCATATAAAGTATTTGAAATATAGTAAAGTTTTGGTTTTTGCATCCTATTTGAATTAAGCTTAGACTTTCATTCAATCTTAGAAAAACCTTTATTTTCAGAGAAAGAAAGCTTTGCATTCTTTACTCAAGGAGAATCATGATTATTATCTTCAAGAACTTTTTTAACAGAGTCTGTCAAGTCCTTATTGAACGAATTATTGTTAAAGTAGTTCTCAACTACTGAATTATTATCTAGTAAGTTTTTATCCTTATCTTCCATTTTTAAAGATGAAGAATCTAATCATGCTTTACTTTGTTCTTTACCATTCATTAAATAACCATATTCCATATCATTTAAAACAGTTTTACCTAATAATTCGATTACTTTTGAGTTGGTTAAAGAATATATAAAATCTTTTTTGACACTGAAGTCAGCTTTATTATTAGCTTGATCAATATATGTTGTCTTGATTTCAAATTCTAAATATACATTTGATGCAAAGGGTTTATCCTCGTTACCCACTTGCTTTAGATTTGCCGAGTCCTCAAAATTTTCATTATAAGTAATACTTAGAGAAGGTCACTTAATTTCCAAATCTTCAAAAACTTCATTTATATTTCCTAAAATTAAAGTATATTTGTTGAGATTTTTTAAATTATTTATCTCTTCTTTTATTTTTGAAACATACATTTTAGTAAAAACATCTTTATGAAGATTTTCTTTATCTGTTTTGTTTAAATCTTTTTCTTTCCCGCCGCTATATTCTCTAATGTTTTCTTTATTTAGAAAACTATTTTGCTGTGACTTATTTTCGATTTCCATCAAACTTTTATTAGCCTCTAGAACATTCGAAGTTACGATTTCGCTAACCTCATTCTTAAAATCTTTAATAGCTTCTGAAAAGAATTTTGTATTATCTGTTTCCTCTTTAGGTACACTTTCTGTTTTGTTTTTTGAATTACAAGAAACAATAGTTGTAGTTGGTGTAACCAACAAACCGACAGACCCTAATAAATTCAGTAATTTTTTCATTCTTGTTTTTCCTCCTTATATATTTGTTTTTATAGTATCATAAATAACTTAAAAGTGTTATTTCAAAAAAAAAAAAAAAAACAGGTTTTGCTACCTGTTTCTTTGTTTTACGCTTTTTTTTCGAATAATATTTGATTTTTATGTTTTGTGGTTCAAATGCCATCTACCCTGAAGTTGATGTTAACAAAATCTAATGCGAAATTGATGTCTAGATATTTTTCACCAGCATAGTAAACAATTTTATTAAATAATCCTCTTTCATCAATACCAAATACTAGATTAAAAGTTGAACGATCGAATTTTCACTCGAAAGTTTCTTGATTTCCCTCTTTAAGTAAAATCTCTCTAAATTCTTTTTGATCATCATCTTTTAAAGAAAGCGATGAGTTTAAGGCTTGTTTATATTGGTTACCGGTGTTTTTTAATGTATCCCATAGGTTTTTAGCTCTATTAGGTTTAACACCACTAAACGCTGTAATTGCATTGCTATCAGTTGTATTAGTAATACCAAAATTGTTTTTAAAACTGTTTATTCCTTTTAATGAATTGTGATATATTGCTGCTAAAGTTTTTGATTTTTCTATCGCACTAAATGTATCATTTTCTCAATTTTTTTCATTTTTATCAACTGAGTAGCTTGTTAGAATTTTAAACTCAGGTAATTCTTGAGTATAATCATCTCCAATTTTGAATTGTAACCCTTTTAAGTAAGCGTATCCAATTTTTGATGTTGAAGATAAATCAATTCCTTTAATGGCATCATCTTTTAAGTTTGCAACTCAGCTTTCTGTGTTACTTTTGTAATTTTCGAATAAACTATTAGAGTTTTCTTGAATATAATTGTATAATGATTCTTCTACTTCTTGTTCTGATGAACCTAATGATTTTGTCTTTTTATCGCTAAGTCCTTTAAATAATAAATCCATCATTTTTTTACCGTTATTTGTTTCATCTTTTCAACCGTATAAAGTTGGTTGTTTATTTTCGATTGAATGTGATCATTCAATCTTTGATAAAACTTCAACCCCTTCAGCAAATGTCAAAGTTTTTGCAAACTCATTATTTTTTGTTTCTTCTAAGTCTCTTTGTATATAACTTACAAGTCCATTTTTAAAATTCACGTTGCTAAAATAGTCAGATACCTTGTTATTATCATGTAATAACTTATCATCTTCAGAGATTTTTAATGAATTAGCATCTAATCAAGCACTGCTATTATCATCCTTTTTGTCTTTAAAAAATTGGTTTTGTAAAGTTTGTACAATAGAATTCCCCAACTTTTCTATATTACTAGAATCTGTTAAAGAATAAATAAAGTTACTTTCTATAAGTGTGCTTTCATCATCTTTAGACTCTTGATCTTTAAAAAGTGCTTTTATTTTAAAGGGAATTTTTATATTTGAAGTAAATGATTCTTTTGGTTGAACTTCAGAACCATCCCTTTGCATAGTTTCTTGGTCTTTAAAGCTTTTATAGTCTATTTTCAAATTATCAAAATCTAATGTAAAATCTTTAAAAACATTTTCTACACCTTTTAGAATGATATCATACTCACTTTTTTCTTTTAATTTATTTAATTCATTCTTGATATTATCTATTGCTAATTTTTTGTTTATATCGTTTTTTAGTTTGTTTTTGTCTTCGTCTGTTACTTTTTTTGCTTCATCACCTTTATATTTTTGTATTACATCTTTCTTTAAGAACTCGTTATTAGCTGCTTGACCTTTGTTTTCTACCTCAATCAAGTTTTTGTTAGCTTTAATCAATTCGTTTGAAACAATAGTACTTACTTCTTTTTTGAATTCAGCAATAACTGATGCAAAATCAGGTTTTTCTTCTTGTGTACCTGGTTCGGGTGTTTCTTCAGTACTTTTGTTTTTAGAACCACATGATATAATGGTTGTTACAGGTAAAGCTGTTAACGACAAACTTCCTAATATATTTAATAATTTTTTCATACTTTGTACTTTCTCCTTTTGCAAATTTATAATATCATAAAATAACTTAAAAGTTGTTTTATGATAAAAAAGGTTTTCAAAAATATAAAAAAAATGAGATATTATTTCTAGTATTTTTTTATATTATGTGTAGTCTATTTTATAAGAAGTTTAGTTGAGGATATAACCATGGATATAAGAGGTATTATCTTGCAGGGTATGAGTAATTATTCTCCACAAGAAAAAAAACTAGCTGACTATTTATTAAATAATTTATCAACAATTAGCACTTCTTCATTAAAAGCAATTGCAAACAAACTACAAATACAGAAATCAGTAATATCTAGTATGCTTAAAAAAATTGGTTTAGGTGGATTTAAAAATTTTAGATATGTCCTTGATAATCAATGCTATCAAGAACATATCAAAACTTCAAATATTATTGATACATACGAGAAACAAATTATTAAAGATATAAAAAAAACTTCAAGTTTACTCAAAACTAGAGATCAGTTATTAAAATTAATAAACATAATAAAAACAGAAAACTACAGACAAATAATACTTTACTCGACAGGCAAAACGAAAAAAATTGTAGATTTTTTATACTTCAATTTATTAGAAAATAACATCAATTGTAAGGTTTTTTCTTCACTATATGATTCTGAACTTTTAGATGTCGAATCAAAAATAGTAATAGTTTTTAGCATCTCTGGTAATAATAATAAAATCTCAAGATTTTTAAAACTGGTAAAACAACAAAATCCCCTTGTTATAGTTTCAATCACCTCAACACTTAGTTGTAACTTCAAGGAATTTCTTGATTTACATATATATGGAAGTTGCTCAACATATTTTAGCAAGGATGGAAAGGTTTTCCCTATTGGCGAAAAAACTCCTATTTGAATGATAATTGACTTATTTTTAATTTATTTAAAAATATAGTTTTTTCACTTCAAGTGGGTTTAAGTTTAAACGAAAGATAGACATTAAAAAAACTTATGTTTGTTTCGAAAACAACATAAGTTTTTTTAGTTTCTTATTTTTCTATTAAGGTTGTTTTACTAGGAAAGTTGTCAATTCTTTTTCTAATCAAATTTTATCAACATTAAATGTTATATTAACAAAATCTAATGCAAAGTTTATTTCAAGATTCTCTTCACCTGTTTCTTTTGTATACCTACCATTTTGATAAGTTCTATACTCGTATACTACACCTGTATTATTAATGTTGAATATCATGTTGAATGAGTTTCTAACAAATCTTCAACTAAAAGTTTCTTGATTCCCTTTTTTTAATAAGTAATCTCTGTAAGCTTTTTGATTAAATTGATCTTGTGAATCATTTTTTAAAGATAAAGATGAGTTAAGAGCTTGCTTATTAAAATCATTTGTGTTTTGTATGGTTTCTCACAAGTTTTTTCCCATAGTTGGAGTTTTACCACTAAATGTAGCTAAGATCTTTGTATTATCTGTTTTTCCTATACCAAAAGTTTCAATATAGGCATCGATTCCTTGTTTAGCATTATTATAAATAGAAGCAACTGTTTTTGATTCTTCAATAGATTTATATTTATTAGCTTCTCAATTTTTTTCTTTTTTATTTACTGAATAGCCAGTTAACAATTTGAATTCTGGTAACTCTTGAGTGTAATCATCATCTATCTTAAATTGTAAGCCTTTTAAGTATACGTACCCCAACTTTGATGTAGAAGACAAATCTTTTTTGCTGAAATCTATTTGATTTTTAGATTTGAAAGTATCTATTCCACTGTTATATTTTTTGAATCATTCCTCAGATTCATTCTTTACATAGTTGTATAGACCTTTGTTTACACTA
The DNA here is from genome assembly GCF_964273395.1 of Spiroplasma endosymbiont of Megachile willughbiella. Lineage (NCBI taxonomy): Bacteria > Bacillati > Mycoplasmatota > Mollicutes > Entomoplasmatales > Spiroplasmataceae > Spiroplasma > Spiroplasma endosymbiont of Megachile willughbiella. The sequence goes on from NZ_OZ187005.1 coordinate 976,844, forward strand.
GCTTTTTCCCCTGCTAAAACTAGTTCTTCTTTTATTGGATTGTTTCTAAAGATCTCATTAAACATAGGTTTCCCGTTGCCATTTTCATCTTGTCATTCATATTTAGTGGATGTTTTATTTTCTAATTTTAAGTTTCAGTCAATTTTAGAAAAGGCATTCTCGTTGTCCAAAGATAAATTCAATTTTTGTATGATTGGATTTTTAGAAGTCTCTAAAACTTCTTTTTTAAAGTATTTCAAGAAGTTATCCCCAAATTCTTTATTTCTAAAGTATTCTCCAACTTTATTGTTATTATCTAACAATAAACCATTTTTCTCATCTAAACCTAGATTTTTTGCATCTAATCAAATTCCTTTTTCTGTACTTTCATTTTCATCTACAAAGTATTTGTTTTGTATTTCTTTAACTGATGTAGTACCAAACTCTTTTAAAGCTTCATTACTTGTTAATGAGTAAACAAATTTACTGGTAGTTTTATAAACTGCTTGTTGACTGGTTTGATCTTTATATTTAGTGTTAATATCAAAGTTTACAATAACATTTGATGTATAATCATCATCTTTTGTGCTAGCATTATTTTGTTTTAAAGATTTTTGTCCTTCTTGATTTGAGAAATTTTTATACTTGAATTCTGCACTTTCAAAATTTACATTCATATTTTCAAAAATGTCCTCTAAACCATCTAGGATAACGTTATATTCTGGTTTATTTTTTAATTTGTTTAGTTCACTTTTGATATTATCTATTGATAATAATGTTTTTATGTCAGATTCAAAATTCTTTTTGTCGTTTTCACTTAAATTCTTTTGCTTTGAGTTTTTTTCAATGTTTTCTTTTACTAAAAATTTATTTCTTAATTTAGCATCTTTCTCTAACTCGAAAAGTTTTTCTCTAGTTTTGAATAATTCTTCAGATATTATAGTAGAAACCTCTTTTTTAAACTGAGAAATTAAAGAAGAAAAGTCTGGCGCTTCCTCTTTTTCTTCTGTACTTGGTTTATTTTCACTTGCTTCATTTTTAGTTTTACATGAAACAATCGAAGTTACAGGCAGTATAGTCATAGACAAACTCCCTAATATATTTAATAATTTTTTCATTTTATACCCTCCCTTTTCCTATGTTAACACAAAAGTGTTAAAAGAAAAAGTTTTGTGAGTGGTTAAATACGTTGCATATTTATTTGTTGATTTTAAATATTTAAAGAAAATATTGAAATAATTAAATTCTTTAGAAATTCAAGTTAGTGACAACTAAATAAAATAATAATGGAGGTGAACAAATTTGAAAATAAAGAATATCCCTATTAGGAGATTTTTATCTAATATAAGAAAAAGTTTAGAGGACTTCGGAAGAGCCATATTGGTACCTGTCACTGTAATTCCGTTACTAGCTTTAATAGGAGCAATTGGTTATGCGGGTCAAGCAATTGCAACTGAAGTGGGTACCTATCAAGGTAGTGTAAAAATAGCAGTAGATGCTATAAAAAATATTGGTATGATTGCAATAACAAACATAGACTTTTTAGTAGCTATCGGTTTAGCAGCTGGTCTAGCCAAAAGTGAAAAAGTAGCAGCTGCATTATCTGGTTTAATGGCTTATGCTGCATTACATTTTGCTGCAAACTTGATGCTCCAAGTTTTACAACCAAATATGTTACAAAATCCAAAAGAAGCTGGGTTGGCATTTAGATTTGGAGTTATGTCGTTTCAGTATAGTGCCTTTGGAGGTATGATTGCTGGGATTATAGGATACAAAGTACATAAATGAACTTATAAACTGAAGTTCCCAGAATTTCTATCCTTTTTTGGAGGGCCGAGATTTTCCCCTGTTGCAAGTACATTGTCTGCTTGAATAATAGGAATGCCACTCGGAATAGTATGGATATATATCTCTAAAGGTTTAGTAGCTGTTGGAGAAGGATGAAAATATATGGGTGCTGGTTCGCCATTTCTGTATGGAATTGCAAATAGAGCATTGATACCATTTGGATTGCATCAAGTCATGAATTACTTTTTGTATTATACAGAGGTTGGTGCATCTTGAATAGCTCCTGATGGAAAAATCATCAATGGTATCTACAATATAGCAATAGCAAAACTTGGTTTAAATGAAATGATTTATGCGAAAGATACATGAATTGTTAACGGAACGTTTCCTACAAATATGTTTAGTTTAACTGGTGCAGCCTTAGCTATGTATTTTACAATACCTAAACAAAGTCGTAAAGTAGTTGGTGGTGCAGTTATCTCAGCTGCTTTAGCATCATTTCTAGCCGGAACAACAGAACCGATTGAGTTTACGTTCATATTTACTGCACCATATTTATATATTATTCACATCTTTTTTACTGGTTTTGTTTATATGTCTATGTATCTTTGTAATTTTGCCCAAGTATCAACAAGAGGATCAGGTTTAATAACTTGAATTGTTGTAAATGGAATAAACTGAAAAAAAATACAAAATGTTTGAGGGCTATTCATAATCGGACCAATTGCATTCGGAACATACTTTATAACCTTTTATTACTGTATATTGAAATTCAATTTAAAAACTCCAGGAAGAGTAGATGCAATAACAAAAGATTTGAACAAAGTAGAAATAAAAGATAATAAAGAAAAACATATTTCAAAAATTATAGAAGGTTTAGGCGGCAAAGAAAACATAATAATTATGGGTAACTGTGTTACAAGGCTTCGAGTAACAGTAAAAGATATAAATAAAATTAATAAAAACCTGTTAGAAGAAACAAAACCTTATGGAATCAAAGACATTGGTAATAATCAAATTCATATTATTTATGGTCCAAAAGTAGTAAACTTAGCAACAGATTTAAGAGAGTTTCTAGGGGTGATTGAGTAATGCCTTTCAAAAAAATTTTAGATAACTTATATCTAGGCGATCAATTTTCTAACACACTAAAAATAGATTGTGAAGTCAAAATGAGTGATATATTTTACAGAAATCTTTGCAAACGAGAAAACGTCATATTTAAAAATAGCAATGTAGTAATAACGAAAGATAAATTAGCAGCAAACATTGTAGATTGTTATCATTTAACTATTTTAAATAAACATTATTTTCTATTTGCAATTAACTTTATAAAACAAAATATAAAACAAAGGCGTGTGTATGTTCATTGTCAATTAGGAGTTAGTAGAAGTGCCTCACTGATTTTCATTTATTTAATTATAGAAAATATAATCAATATTGAAGATTTTAACTTAGCCTTGAATCACTTTATTGATAATTTCTACCCTTATATGAAATTAAACTCTGGTATTTATCTATATTTAAAAGAGAACTTTCCTTTTCATGAATTAAAAAATAGTTTAAATGAAAGTAGCGTGAAAATTTAATGTACTACTTGGACTTTGATTATAGAGTTTTATACATATACAAAGATGGTCAGTTATTGCATAAGGAGCCCACTTATTGTCTCTATAATTTGAAAAGTTTAAAACTAATTGCCATGGGGGAAGAAGCAAGACATAAACTAAAATGCAATATAAATTTTTTAGTTTATATTCCAATAGAAAATTCTAAAATAGTTAGTGAGAAAATATTAAATGATTACATAAGTTTCATTTTAAAAAAATATAGTATAAATAAATCCGAAGCAAAATTAATAATTTACAAATATATAAGTAAATTTAAAAACTATTCAACAATAAGTGGGAAGAGTTTCTTACAAAAGTTTTCAAGTAGTGATTATTTTTTTGAGATAAGAGGTACTGAGAGTATTTTATATGATAAACAAAAAAATCAGCTTAAAGTAATCACATGAGGGCTACAAGATATTTACAAAAACATAAATTATTATTTAAATGACAATTATAATGTCACATTGAACACAAGTAAAATTGAATCTTTAATTAGAGAGACAAAGAATGATATAAGTTCCCTTAACATAGTTGCACGATCTATTTTAAACGGACAAGAAGTCGATATAGAAATTTCGAATATCTCAGAGTTGTTTAAAAGCTCTATTAAAAAATTGCAAAACTTTTTTAAAAAAATAGACGCAAGCAAAATAAGCTTTGGACCAAAATTTATTGAGGTGTTTGATTTTGTATATTAAACTAGGTATTGGATTATCTGCTTGTATATTTTTCTTTGTCCTGAGTTTTATAATTTTTAAAACTAGTAAAAAGAGCTCTTTCTCTAACAAAAGACGAAATATTTTACCAATAATATTTTTTGTTGCTGCTCTGATGTGCTTACTTTTCTCTTTACAAGATTATTTATTTAGTTTTTAAAAGAACTACACCTTTATTCGTTGAAATTTATTAAGAAGTTAAAGCTTTATTTCATACAAAAAAAGCACTTTACCAAAGCTAAGTATCATCTACTCTAGTTTTGAAAGTGCTTTTTTATTGTTTATTTTTTATATTTTTCTTTATTTTCCTTTTGACGTGCGCTTCCATCTGAGCAACAAGGACATTTTTTTGATAGACAAGTTTGACAACTGATACATTTTAAGCAACTTTGACACCCATGAAAAGATCCGCTACAAACCCTACAAGTATAACAATTATGTGCTCCACCTGGGCAACAAACTTCCGATGGTGTAATTGATTTATTTTCTGCCATATTAATAAGTTCGCCTCCTTTTGTTAACTAATTATACTCAAAAAGTTCTAGCTTACCAAGTATGTTAATGGTTGTTTTCTTATTTGTGCCATAGCTGCAATCCATCCGAATAACATTATTAGCGAAAGTATTCCATAAGCAAGGAAAGGAACCCAAGGCAGCGATGGGATTAGAACCAAGACACCAAATTTATTTCAAACTATAGTTTGTAATAAATTTCAAGTAAGAATTGAGACAATGTATGCACAGATAAATACTATGGTTCCACCTGTGATATATCTTCCCATTACCATCCAATTAACCTTTGCATTCGAATATCCTAATGAACGCATTATAGTTATAATGTTTATTGCATCAACAATTATAATATTCATTATAACAATCAATAGGATTGTTAATAAAATCATATCGATAATAACGTACATTACCATCGATCAAATTATTGTACCAGTTAGTGCGTCTATTGCAGATTTTATAATTGGCATTACCATTAAACTTTTTCCAAATGTACCCGATAGGACATAATTTAAATTTTCATCTCGTACAAAGTTAACTTTTTCTAGGACTTTTTTTATGATGTCTGCCAAGTCTTTGCCAAGTGCAGGACTATTATTATCAACTGCTTTTCTTAAATATATATCTAATATTGTACCCAATCACGAGTTTTTGGTAGAAGTTGATATAGTGGTTGATTCTAAATGGTTAGTGAAAGATGTGACAAGATTTTGAATATTTTCAAGGTCAAGTTTACCACTTAGACTTTTTTTAGTACTATAAAATGATGTAAAGTATTCCTTTAAAGAACCATTTTCAACAATTGAATCATCTTTGTATTTGTTGAGTAATAAATTATAATCTGCATAAATTGTTTGTTGAAATGTGTCGGCATTATTTATTCCAACAACCACAAAATCTCCAATTATATTCCCTTTTTTACCAATTTTAAGATTATTTATGATATCTCCAACTTTTGCATCCAATAGTTTTGCGAGACGGAAAGATATGATTACTGGTATTCTTTCGTTAACTTCGGTTCCCAATGATTTGATTGTATCTTGGGTTATTGAACTTAGATTGAAAATATTGTTAATATCACCATGTTTATTAGTTGTATCTATTGCAAATATTTTAGATTTTAATTTATCAACTTCACTGTTTCCCTCGATGAAGTAAGGTATATCAAGAACAAGAGCTTCTTTTGAACTATCATATAATACAGCATTAGATGTCAATAATGTATTTACATCATCAGAAGCTAGTAAAAACTCTGTAATAAGACTTCTAAAATTTGTATTTATATTAGATAGACCACTTGTATCGCTTGCAAAATTGCTAATACCTCTTGGGGCAACTCCTTCGAGTAATGTGTCTCTCATGGTTTTTTTAAATGTTTTTGTGTCATTACAGTCCTCGAAATCCTTGTCTTTGAATGATAAACAAAAATACTTTCCGATGTCGTTTATTTTGATCGCTGAATGTTTATCAGTTTTATTGTTACTCATATTTAAAATGTTTTGTTTACTCAAAAACTCTGGTAAATTATCTGGGTCTGTTATCAATTTAGAATACATTACTTTTAGCTTATCTATATTTAAATCATCTACTTCTTTTAAAGGATAAGTTAATGAAATAAAGTTGAACAATAGCGGTAGTGGAATTTTTGAAAAAACATCTTTAGGATTTTTAATGACTTCTTTTCTGACATCAGATAGCTTATATAACAGCTTTGATATATTATCATAGTCAATAATTGTATTTTGATTATCGTTATTTAAATAACTTTTAACTGAATCGTGACCTTTTATATCTATATATTTTAATTCGCTGCTTTCTGCTTTTCTTGTATCTTTAATCTTGCCATCGAATGATAACGTGCTTGATTTAGAATATTTGTAATAGTGGTCAACATTATTGTTCAAGTAACCAAAGCTTCCATTTATCATATTTTTTAATATTGGGATTGATTGTAGTTGCAACATAAATAAGAAACCACTAAATCCAATTAGAGTTAATATTAAAACAAACTTCCCTTTAGCACTAGAAACAAATGCTTCTTGCATTCTATAAGTAAATCCTTGATTTTTTTTCTTCAATACTAGTAATAAAATCTTGTTGATTCCTATAAATAATAATGAAGGAAAGAAAATAACATAAATAATTCAGATGACATAACCCCATTTTTTCTTTTTGACACCAGTACTTAATAATGCAAGAGCATTTTCTGATAGATAAGAGTAAATAATCAAATAAGATAAACCAGCAAATAAAAGTGGGACTAGAATAATCAAACAAGTTAGAAAAATTGGATTTGAATAAACATTATCAAAACTGAATACAACCCAGTTAGCAAAACTTTTAGTTGAGGCTTCAATTTGAAATGGGATTGATAAAAAGTATCCGATTCCGATTCCAATAGTCATAGAAATAAAAGTCTTAACAGAGAATACTCAAGTTAACTCTCTGGTTTTATAACCAATTGATTTGAAAACCCCTAATTGTCTTCTTGTATTATTTATTTCTTTTTTTAGTACAAAGATAATAAAGAAGAACGCAAGTAAAAATAAAATTATACCGATTGCAAGAAATATGTAAGTCATCACATACAAATTAGTTAAGAGTTTTATTGAGTCATGAGATGAAAAATCTTCAAACACTGTTGTACCAACATCGAATAGCTTTGCATTTTTCTCTTCATTACTATTAGTTACTAAGGATTCATTAAGTGGCTTCGAATAGTTTGAAACCATTCTATCTTGTGATATTTTGAAATTTGAGTTTTCTTTAAAGTCTTTTAAAATAAAATCATTAAAATAAGTTTGGCTATTATCACTATTTGAAGAGTCACCGATAAAAAATGATTTGTCTACAAAAATGTGGGCATAATTATCAACGCTAGATGTGTATCCTAGTTTTACAGGTGCAAGTGCAGAATATTTTTCGGCATACCCTACTATTTTAAAATTCACAGGAACTCATTTTTTTTCGTCATTTGATGTAGGTAAATTTATTTGAAAGATATTATTATTGATCATTTTTTGTTGCTTTCGAGCAAAATTGTCGTTTATAACAACTTCAATCGTAGGATTAGAAGTTCTATCTCATACAATTTTATTTGGTAGTCTACCAGATCTTAAAACCAAGTTGTTCAATTGTTTATTTTCATCAACAGTATTTGAATATAATGACGATGTTGACTCGATAGTGTAATTATAAGTTTTAGAGAAGTTTGAGGCTTGATCTATAATGTTAATTTTTTGGATTACGTCATACTTTAAATCTTTTTCTTCATTTAATTTGGATACTTCTTTCAAAAAACTATTTACTAAATAAGAGTTTACATCTCTACCCGCATTGAATTTTTTCAATGCATTTTTAACATCTGTTGTAAAAATATCTTTACTTTTAATTTTTTCTGTTTTATAAGTTTTTTGAATACTATTTTTAGTTTCATAAGTAATATCAACTTCAATCTCATCCCCATTACTTTTGTAAGCATCAATTAAAAAATTCGCCATTCTTATTACGGCTTCTCTTTCTTTTTGTTCTTTATTTTCGTTATCTTTGATTTCAATATCATTAACGTAGTTATTTATGATCTTCTGAGCTTCACAAGTAAATCATGAATCTTTGAAAACTTCCAAGTTCACGTCTTCGAAATCATTATACTTTAACCTAAATTTAAAGTCTCCCTTTTTGGAAGAAAAAATATTGTTATAAACAAAATTATCATCAAGATCTTTGTAACCTTGCATTTGTTGTTGTCAAATATTTGTATTATTTCTTACAGACAAGGCGTGAAGTGATAGCTGCAACGGTGTTGCCAACATCCCCATCACAATCATGGTAAATATTGTTAGAAAAATAATTGTACCCAAAGTTTCAACTCAAGATCTTATAAATAGTTTCATATAAGATTTAAAAATATTTTTCATAAAATTGCCTCTCGCTTATTTAATTATATTATATAGTAGATTAGGAACTTAACTTTGTGTATAAAAAAAACTTTTTCTGTTAAAAAAGTTTTTGAAATTATTCTATACCCATAATAAATGTGTAAACTTCTTGTCCACCTTCGACTACTTCGTATTCAACATCATAGTTCTCATCTAAATATTTCCTTAGATCACTTATGTCTTTGAATGAAGCATCTAATCCAGTGAAGATGGTAATTATCTCAGTTTTAGAGGTTATGTATTTTGCTAATGACTTTGTGAAGATATCTTTTAATGAATTAGCTGCAAATGTAATTTTTTTATCAACAATTATCATGTATTGATCTTTAGAAATTTTAACACCATCGATCACTGCATCTCTAGCAGCTTTGTTTATTGATACAGAAGTAACAGACTTAATTGCCTTATTGATATTTGATTCGTTTTTCTTAGGAGTTTCATCAGGATCTAATGATAAATACCCAGTAATTCCTTGGGGAATAGTTTTAGTTTCTAAAACAACAACCTTAGACATTTTTTCCAAATCTTTTGCCTGTTTTGCTGCTAATAGTACGTTTGCATCATTTGGAAAAATATAAACTACTTTTGCGTCTACTTTTTGAATTGCTTTTAGAAAATCTTGTGTTGAAGGGTTCATTTTAGGACCACCGTCAATTACAAAATCAATATTAAGTTCTTCTTTAAAGTATTTTTGCATTTCTTTTGAGCGAACTACCGCAATTGTTGCGAATGGATTAGAAAGCATACGTTGTCCTTGTGCTGCTTTATTAGCTTCGCTTCCCTTACTAGAAGTATCATTTACATGTTTTTCAGCCTGCAAGTTCATGTTTTCCACTTTAATGGTCTTGAATTCCCCGAACTGTTGAAGATATGTAAGTATTTGTCCTGGCATAAGTGCATGTGTGTGTACTTTTAAAATGTCATTGTCTATTACAGCAACTATAGAAGTGTTACCGTATTGTTCGAATGTACTTCTAACTGTATTTACGTTCAATTTATCAATCAATTCATCATTTAATATAACAATTGCCTCAGTACAATAACCGAACTCATCTTCGATAACCATATCGATGTTTCCACCAGTATTTTCTTCAAGTTTTTTTGTTTTAGCGATCGGTTTGTTAGTTTTAGCGAAGTGTTGCATACCTTCTAAAAATTTTACTAGCCCGTATCCACCGCTATCAACAACACCAACTTCTTTCAATGGTGGTAATAAATCGGGTGTACCTTCTAGTGATGTGTTTGCTCTTTTTATAGTTTTATCTCAAAACTCTTTAATGTCCATCTCATTGTCTTCTATCGAATTAACAAAATCACTTGTCTCTCTTATAACAGTTAAAATTGTACCCTCAACTGGTTTCATAACAGCTGCATAAGCTACTTCTTTAGCTTGTTTAAATGCCACTTTTCATGTTTCAAGATTAAGTTGTTCTTTATCTTTCATCCCGTTTGAGAATCCTTTGATAATTTGTGAAAAAATAACACCTGAATTACCACGAGCTCCCATAATTAGACCCCTTGAAAACTTTGACATTAATGACCCGATACTGTCAAAGTCACCTTGACTAATTTCTGAATAACCGTTAGTACAAGTTAAATTCATGTTTGTTCCTGTATCTCCATCTGGCACAGGAAAAACGTTTAATTTATCGATGTGAGGGTAATTATTGTAAATGTTATTTACACCACTCGTGATCATGCCTTTTAATAATTGCACTTCTTTCATAGTATTGTCACCTTCTATATTTTGTTTTAAATAAAATTAATTTTAAAAAAGTTGCAAAATTTTCTTTTGCAAGTATATGGTATTTATCTAGTTCTTTAGATGATTTCTAAATCATCAACCGCAATATCTACTATATAATTTCGCACAAACTGACTTAACTTTTCCAGTTCGTACTTTACACGTATTTGAACCTCATTGACAACGTCTCGGATGTTAACGCCATTAATTAAGATAATGTGAATTTTTGTTCTATAAATGTTATCTGTCATAGACATCTCAACAGCTTTATTAATATCTTTAGTTCTAATATCTAGATGAGACTTTGCAGAATAATTGGCAAAAGATACAACACCTGGAACAGTTACAACAGCATCTTTTATTGCTTCATATATTGCTTTATTTTCCATAAGCAAATCCCCCAAAAACCCGCATTACTGCAAGGCTACATCGAAATCATGAATATCACAGCTTCAAACTAGTACTAAATTATTTTAGCACTTTAAAGTCAAATAAAATAGGTTATTTGTGATTTTTTTACTAATCGTAAATACTTATCTAACTTTGTAAAAAAGCTCAAGATAAATTTAATTTTGTAAAAATAACAAAATTTTATTATATTTATAGCAATTTAGAGTTAAATAATGTATTATTAATTAGTCCGAGGTGAAATTATATGGCAAGAAAAGATAGTTTAACAGGAAAAGGACCATTATCTGGTAATTCAAGATCACACGCTATGAATTCAAATAAGAGAAAATGAAACCTTAACCTGCAGAAAGTTCAAGTTATGGACGAAAATGGTAAAGTTATGACTTTAAAAGTTTCAGCAAGAACTTTGAGAACTTTGAAAAAAAATAATCAATTAGCAAAATAAATATTATTCAAAAGCCTTTATATTTATTGATAAAAAACTTTATCAATTTATAAAAGCTTTTTTTATTTGGATATAATAGAAAAAAAATTTAAATTTGTTTAATGAGAGCATAAAAAAAGTAATTCAATTGAATTACTTTTTTTATTTCAAAATGGTGCCCTCTGTCGGAGTCGAACCGACACGATTTTACTCGGCAGATTTTGAGTCTGCTGCGTCTACCAATTCCGCCAAGAGGGCAATTACCTATTTATTATATATAAATAATGAACATATTTGAAAAAAAATATTACAAATTGTTAAATCAAACTTACTTGTTAAAAATTATTATGGCAGGTTTAGATACAATGATATTTGCATCTTTATTCATGCTAAAGCAATTTGAATATGCTCGAGTTGAATAAGGTTCTAAGATAAGATTCTGAACCTCATATTTTAAGTTTTCAATTGTGACAGTTGTGTTTTCGATCGCAAACAATGTTATGTAGGTATAATCTTGAAATTGGTTAAATAATATTTTATTACTTCCGACTTTTAATTTAAAAATGTAACTATTGTCATTCAAAATTTTAACATCATCTCTTAGCACAAAATCTATAACACTTAAATTCATATCCATTCTTTTAGTGGGTTTGCAAATGAAGATTATCTCGCTGTAATCAAGAGTTTTAGCAAGTTTTATAGCTTCTTTACCATCTAGTCAGTCCTTTTGTGCATCTAAAATAGTTAGACTCTCTGCGTTTTTTTCAATTAGTTTCATTTCATTTTCTTCAACATTATCAAAGTCGCTAACAGCAAAACTCAACTTTATGTTTTTATTGATGATGTCAATGCATCCTCTTTCAACACCAATAAAAATAGAGTTTTTATCAAATAAAGAAAGATTCAGGTTGTTCTCACAGGTCACTATAAAGATTCTATTTTTCAAGTAACTCAACTCTTTCACATAATTTTGCAGTATCACCATTTACTAAGAAACTTCCTGCCACCAACATATCAACCCCGGCCTCTTTAACAAGTATTGAAGTCTCGACATTTATACCACCGTCCACTTCAATCAAGTACTTATAATTATTTTTTTCCCTAAGTTTTACTAGTGATTCAATTTTTTCTATAGATGCATTTAAAAATACTTGTCCACCAAATCCAGGATAAACACTCATAACTAAAACATTATCTAATTCTGGTAGATAACTTTGTATCTCATCCACACTTGTATCTGGGTTAATTGCCAATGATGATTTTATATTATGCTTTTTACAAACTTTTATAAAGTCCTTTATTTGTAAATCTGTTAATGATTCATAGTGAACTGAAATTTGATTAGTTCCCGCTTCAATGAATGGTTTTAGATATTCCTCTACAGATCAATTTAATATTTTGACCATTAAATGAATATCGATTTTAAAATTATACTTTTTATTTATATCCGCTAATATTTTAGGACCAAAAGTTAAATTTTTTACAAAGTGAAAATCCATAACATCGTAATGAAGTCATTTTATTCCAGCTTTTTGTAATTTTTCTAACTCGTTACCAAGGTTCAAAAAATCTGCAGTTAATATACTTGTCGCTACACTATATTTTTTCATTAAAATCCTTTTCTTCTTTCATTCAATGCTAACTCCTGTTGCATTTTTAAATAATCTTCATATATAAATTTTGGAAACCTATCTTCAAAGACGCTTTTTATAATCTCACATCCTGGTGTACTTGGAATGTGAATACAATTATTAAATTTACATTTATTCATATTCGAAGCAAAGAATGCATAACTATGTGCAAGCTGATATTGGTCAATATCTTTTAGCTCAAATGATGAAAATCCTGGTGTGTCTCCAATAAAGCCTTTTTTATAAGCAAATAACTCATTCTTCGTCGTAGTGTGTTTACCTCTATTTAACGCCTTAGAGATTTGTTGTGTTTTCTCAAATAAATTTGGAATTATATGATTAAGAGTTGTTGATTTTCCAGCTCCAGTTTGTCCAGTGAAAACAGAAACTTTCCCCTCTAATGAGGCAGTGAATCTATTTCATTCTGTATCAGTATCTATCATATTGTTTATAAGAAAAGTTTGATACCCTATTTTTTGATAAGCTTTTGCAATTTCTCAAACAACACTAGAACTTTCTAACAAATCAACTTTAGTAAATGCTAAAATTGGTTTTATTTTTAAATACTCCACAAAGGCAAGATATTTATTCAAAGTATAAGAATTGAAATCGGGTTCCTTAACTGATGTAACAATTACAACTTGGTCTACATTGGTAATCCTTGGTCGGTATAGTTGATTTTTTCTTTCTTCTATTGAAGTTATTTGACCTTTGTGGTTTTCTTGATCAATAATTTCAAATATAACATTATCACCGGTTGCTGGTGTTTGATTGATATGTCTTAGTTTACCTTTTGCTTTGCATTCATATAGGTTGCCTTCAAAACTGATGTAAGCATACTCACTTACTATTTTTAAAATTCTTCCCTTTAACATTTAAATAACCATAGCAACCACTAATGCTATCAATAGTAATAATGCTAGAAGCAATGAAGTTATGATGAACTTGTTTTTCAATATAAATGGTAATTTTTCAACCGCTGTTCCTAACTTAATATGTAGTGAGCCCCTATCTGTATGAATAGTATTTTTCAAATGATATACATAAGGTTTTGGTGCATCTGTAATTTTGACACTCATTAAATCCGACTGAACTTCTTTCATAGAGAAATATCTATTATCCGGGTCTTTTTCAATCATTCTTAGTATGATATTTTCTAAACTTTGAGGAATTGTCGGATTAATTAGCCTAGGTGCCGTAGGTTTTTCTTTAATGTGCTTAGTTGCGATTTTTTTTGCATCCTTTGCTAGAAACGGGGCAACCCCTGTTGAAAACTCATATAACATAATACCTAATGAATAGATGTCGCTTCTTGGTGTTGCCTTTTTTGCTTCAATCACTTCGGGTGGCATATACTTTGGTGTTCCAATGGCCTTGGCTGCTTCACTAGTGAATCCTTCCATTACAGATATTCCAAAATCCCCTAATTTTACTTCGCCACTTTGTGTTAGAAGTACATTATCTGGTTTTATGTCACGATGAACAATTCCTAAATTATGAGCTGCTTGAAGTGCATCGCATAAATTTCCAAAGTAGTATTTTATTTCTTTTAGTGTCATTGCACCTTGTCTTTGTAATTTGTCTTTTAAAGTTCCGCCTTCAACACACTCTAAAATAATAAATCATTCGTCACCAGATTGAAAAAAATCAAAAAGTTGAACTACATTAGTATTTGAACTTAGCTTAGCAAAAGCTTCTTTTTCGATTTCGAATCTTTCTTGGCCAGTTTGCTTAACTATTATTTCGGGTGCAACCACTTTTACCGCAACCATTCTCTCTGTAATTATATCGAAAGCTTTATAGACCGATGCCATTCCACCTTTACCAATAGGTGAAACAACTTCGTATCTCTCCGCCAACAATTGACCCACTTCGTAATTTCGCACACAAAAACCTCCCTTTGTCAAGATTATAATAACAAAAAAGTAGAGTTAATGTGTTACTCTACTTCAATAATTAAAATTGATAAATTATCTGTGGAAACATTGTCTTTAGCATCTTCTATGATGGTATGTGCTTTTTCTTTTAATTTTATTTTTCTGTTTGATAAAGTTGCAGCAACAATATCTTCATCGATATAATCGTGAACTCCATCAGAAGTTAGCATATAAACACCGGTTGGACTATCAATATAATAGGTATCTATTCTCAACGTTTTTTGCGGTCCTAATGCACTTGTTAAAACTTTTCAAAAAGTAATGTCATTGGCTCGTTCGTATAATCCAGACATTTGTATATCCTTGCGCTCGGCCTCTGGCGTTGAGTTTCAAAGATTTTGATCTTGTGATATTTGGAAAAGCTTGTCATCAACTAACTTATATGTTCGAGAGTCTCCAATATTTATAACAAATGCACTACCTTGAGTGAATAAAATAGCTGTAAGAGTAGTTCCCATATCTCTTGTTTCGAAATGATCATTAGAGTACTCGACCATTTCATTTAATATTTCACTTACTGAGTTTCTTAGTCATCTGTTTATAGCCTTTTGGTTCATACCTGAAAAGTTCTGTTTTTTAAATAAATCGACAAATTTTTCAACCGCTATTTTTGAGGCAACCTCTCCATGAGCGTGTCCACCCATTCCGTCGCACACTATTCCGAAAGCATCACCATTTTTATTTGTACAAAAATCTAGATAGTCTTGGTTTGCTTTACGATAATTTCCAATATCAGTTAGTAATGTATGTTTAAATTTCATTTTTAATGACACCTTCTCTTTTAGCTCTCAATTGACCACAAGCAGCATCAATATCCGCACCAAACTCTTTTCTAACGATTGCATTTACACCGTGTTTCTTTAATATCTTAAAAAATTGATCCACTTTTGTAGATTTTCTATATGGATTTTCTTCTACTTCATTATATGGTATTAAATTTACATAAGCATTTATACCCTTTATTAATTTCGCTAACTCGTGAGCGTGTTCTGGAAGATCATTAACATCATCAATTAGTATATACTCAAATGTTACCCTTCGATTTGTAACATTAATATAATACTTAACAGCATCAAGAAGTTGATTTATGGGGAAAGCCCTATTAATCGGCATGATTTTGTTTCTTACTTCATCATTAGGAGCATGAAGAGATATAGCTAAATTTACCTGAGTTTTTAAATCTGCGAATTCTTTTATTTTTGGTACAATACCGCAAGTTGAAACTGTTATATGTCTTGCCCCTATTTCAAAGCCTTTAGGGTCATTTATAATTTTAAGGAATTTGATAACATTATCATAATTGTCCATAGGTTCTCCAATACCCATAACAACTATATGGCTAACACGTCCCCTAGGATTTAAAGGATCATCTTTATATTTTTCCTTAAGTAAAATATTTATCGCATAGATTTGTCTCACTATTTCATCAACAGTTAAATTTCTTTCGGTTTTAATTAATCCAGAGGCACAGAATTTGCATGACATTTTACAACCAACTTGTGTAGTAACGCAAACTGACTGTCCGTATTTTTGAGGCATTAAAACGGTTTCAATACTTTTTTTATCATCTAGCATGAATAATATTTTTATTGTTCCATCTTTTGACTCTTCGGTTATTAAATCATTTAAAAGTTTGGTCTCAAAATTACTCGTTAAAAAATCTCTTAAGTCTTTGCTTAAGTTTGTCATATTAGCAAAATTTGTTTCTAATTTAACATAAAGCCAATCATAAATTTGGTTCGCCGAGAATTTTTTAAACCCATTTTTTTCTAGTATATCTTGTAAGTCTGATATTGTGTACTTGAATATATTTTCTTTTCTCATAAAATTGCTCCAGATTATATTTTAACATACAATAACCTAGGCTTTAAACGGATTATTACATTTACTCACGCTATTAATAATGGTCTATAAGAAAGATGTTTTTCTTAAAAACTATATGGTACAGGGATCAAAAAAACAAGTGAATAATAAATATTAAGAAGTTATACATATTGTTTGACTAGTTTACAAATATAAAAACCATCACTATTGTTTTCAAAGCCAAATATTTGTCTTTCATAAATCAATTTGATATCTGGGTGGTTTGTAATAAATTCTTTTATTTGATGTTCATTTTCGTCTTTGTTAATTGTGCAAGTGGAATAAACTAAGGTAGAGTCTTTTGACATACAGCTATACGCTGTTTCCAATAAAGTTTTTTGAGTTTCCAAAAGTTTTTGAACCTCTTCTTTCGAAAACTTATGTAACTTTATTTCTGGTTTCTTTCTTATAACACCGTAACCCGAACAAGGAGCATCAAGCAATATGTAGTCATACTTTATGTTCGATAAATGTGCTGAGTCAGTAAAGTGCAATTTAATATTTTTCAAATCTAATCTATTAATGTTATCCTCTAGGGTTTTTTTCTTTTTGATGTTTAGTTCATAGCCATCTATCTCACCGTCATTTTGCATCAATTCAGCTATATGTGTTAACTTACCTCCGGGCGCACAACACATATCAAGAACCCTCGATTTTGGTCTAGGATTCAATACTTCAACGGCTAATGTACTTGCTTGATCTTGAATTGTAATAAATCCCTTTTTATAAATATCTAGATTCATTACTTTTTCTTTTGTAATAAATGAGTTTTTTGCAAGATTTGACTTCTCAAAAGAAAAAACAGATTTGTAAGTGCTTACAAATTCCTCAATAGAAATCTTCGTTACATTTACTCTAAAAGATATTGGTGGAATCTTATTTGAAAATTCAACTAACTGATTTGCAATTTCTTCACCATAATCATCTTTCCACTTTTTATATAGCCAAAAGGGATAACCATTTCTTAATGCCAATACGTTTTGTTTATTCTTAATATTTATTTCATAAAGTTTATCGTCATTTAGATTTTTAACTACTTTGTTAACTAAACCGACTTTTCGCGAATCAATTTTTTTGCAAATTTCTGCGGCTTCATTAGTTACTGAATGAATTGGAGTATTAAGGTACTTTATTTGATATAAGCTTAATCATAATAAGATTTGAATATTTTTTGGAGTCTTTTCTTGGTCTATTATTTTGTTGACAATATACTCAAGATAAATTTTATATTGAATAGTGCCGTATACAAGCTTAAACACAAAAGCTATGTCAATATTAGACATAGCTTTTTCTTTGGCAACTTTGTTCAAAAGTTTATTTGAAAATTGCTTTTTTTCGAAAACATCAATTAAAATGTCAAAAGCGACTTTTCGAGGGTTCATTATATTAAAACTCCCTTTGCTCGATACTAAAGAAATTAACATCAATCATAAAGTGTTCAACGATAGAGTCTATAAAATCACTATTATCAAGTATTTCGATGTCTTCGCTCGCAAGAACATGTGCATATGTTTTATCTGTTAGTATATCCACTAGGTAGTCATGAAAACTAAAGTTTGATATTTTTTGTTTAATTCCTAGATTTTCAACATTTTCTTTTCAATTTTCTACAAAAAATGAATACTGGTCTTTTACTAATTTTTCTACTTTATTTCTCAATGAGTAATAATAACTTTTTTCGTACGGTATATCCAATGTATTTTCTTTAGTTAAAACCTCTTTAACTTTTGCAACTGCATTTTCCACACTATCGATTTCTATTACATATTGGTATTTATGTTTTAAAGGTATTTCAAGAAGCGCTTTATCTAGACGTTGCTTAATTATAGATTCTTGCTCAGTCCCTCTTCTTCTTAATCTTTGCTCTAGAGATTTCAAACTTGGAGGCATTAGAAAGATAGAAATTAAGTCTTCTTTTTTTTCTTTTTTCAAAACTTGAGTAGCACCAACCACTTCAATTTCTAATATAACATTTTCACCGTTTTTGATTTTCTCATAAACTGATTTTCTTGGCGTTCCATAGAAATTACCTATAAATTCTGCATATTCTATTAACTCATTATGTTGGATTGCATCCTCAAATGTTTCTTTGTCTACAAAATAATAATCCACACCATCAACTTCTCCGGGTCTTGGAGCACGTGTTGTCATTGATATAGATTGTACTAAATTTAGACTCTTATCCTTACTTATGGCCTTGTTGACCGTCCCTTTACCTACACCTGATGGTCCTGATAAAATAATAATTTTACCCTTTTTGTTCATCGCTAATGCCCTCTTTTTCTAATCTAAATACATAAAGATATTTATTTTTGTATTGCTTAAACTTTAATAGTTTTAATAATTCAATTTTATTTAATTCTAATTCGTTTTCTGATTCTGTAATAACTATACCATAATTATTTAAAATCAAATCTTGCAAAACCAACTCAAAGAAAGTATAGTAATACTCGGTTTTAGCAAACGGAGGATCTAAATATATCAAATCCACTTTTATTGACTGTTTTTTTAAATATTTCATTAAATCAACAAAATCTAAATTCAAAAGTTTATAGCTATTAGCATCAATGCCTTTCAAATTTTGTTCGATAACTTTTAAAGCCGGTTTATAATGATCATTTATGTATGCATATTTAATGCCGCGTGATAAACCTTCAATTGAAAGAGCGCCACTGCCACCAAATAAATCTAAACTAATTTTATTATCCATAATAAAATAATTATCTAAGATATTGAACATATCTTCTTTTACTCTTGCTGTAGTTGGTCTTGTATTCAACCCTTCAAGTGTTTTTAATTTTCTTCTTCTGTATTTTCCACTAATTACATGCATAATTTCACCATCATTAAATAATTATACTAAATATCTTTATTTATAATGATTATTATCAAAAAATAAAAATAGGTTATAATTATTTTTGACTAGGAGTGGACTATGAAATTAGATTTAAATAAAGATTTGCTACAAAAAGATATTCCATCTAACAAATGGTTATGAAAAGATACACAACCAGAAGTAATTAGGAACAAATCTATTGATGTGGATTTGCCATTATCTAAAGATAATGAAGTTATAATGAAAAAATTGATTGATTTTGTAAGATATTCACAAGATCGTGAACTTAATAATCCGACAAATGAAGACTATTTAAGACCAGCTGTTGGGCTAGCTGCTCCTCAAATTGGGAGTAATACAAATATGTTCTTTGCTCGTTTTGAATGAGATATTCAAAATAACGAAGTTGAAGAATTTGCAATGGTTAACCCCAAAATAATAGCTAGAAGTGAGCAAATATGCTGTTTAAATGGTGGCGAAGGATGCCTAAGCGTTGATATTGACAAAAAAGGAAACGTACCTAGAAATTATAAAATAAAAGTTACTGGTTACGATTGATTACAAGAAAAAGAAGTTGAACTTGATTTAAGGGGTTATCACGCAATTGTGTTTCAACACGAGATAGAACACAACCAAGGCGAACTTTACTATGACAAAATCAATAAAAACAATCCCGACTTCGTTGAGGATGAGTGAATAATTATATAAAAGTGCTTTGCACTTTTTTTTACTTTTTTTAAAAAACTTAGGTTTTAAAATGCATTTTTGTTAAAATATATCTAACGGAATTCTTAATAAATCATTAAACACATAATAATTGAGATAAAACAAGTTAATATAAGTATTTTATTTTTTTTGTGTGTAATGATTTGAATTAGTTATTTTTTAATGAAGGAGAAAAAATGGAACAAAAAGAAAAGATAACATCTAGCATCGTAGCAGATCTAGAAAAAAAAATAGAAGTAAAAAAACTAGCAGATAATAAAACACCTAATAAGAAAAAAATGGAACATGCACCGTTTCCGACTAAGGTATTCGCTTTAGGGGGGCTGGAAGAAGTTGGTAAAAACACTTATTGTATAGAGTATGATGATGAAATTATAATGTTGGATGCAGGGGTTAAATTTCCTGATGCAACCCAACTTGGTGTAAGTGCGGTTATTCCCGATTATAGCTATTTAGTGGAAAATAATACAAAAGTAAAAGCATTATTTATCACGCACGGGCATGAAGACCACATTGGTGGAATTCCACATTTACTACAACAAGTTGATATACCTGTTATATATGCACCAGAATTAGCTGCTGCTTTAATCAGAGATAGAATCAGAGAACACAAATTACAAAATAAAACTGTTGTTAGAGAGTATGTTGAAAATGATGTGTACTCGACTAAAAATTTTGTAATTCAGTTTGCAGCAGTCAACCACTCAATTCCCGATGCATTCGGAATACACGTTACAACACCAAATGGAGCAATTTTCTCAACTGGTGATTATAAGTTTGACTGAACACCTTTAGGTCATTCTGCCAATATACAAAGAATGGCTAATTGAGGTAATGAAGGAATAGAATTGCTGATGTCAGACTCAACAAACGCTGAAGTTGAGGGTTACACTTTGGGTGAGAGAAAAGTAATTCAAAACATAGATGCCCATTTCTTAAAAGCTAAAGGAAGAATAATAATCGCTTCATTTGCTTCTAATGTACACCGTATTCAACATATTATAGAATTAGCAAATAAATATGGGAGAAGAATATTAGTTATTGGACGTAGTTTAGAAAGAATAATCAAAATTATACGACAAATGGGTCACTTAAATATAAACGATAAGATGTTCATAAAAGCAAATGATATTGACAATTTTCCAAAAAATCAAATTATGATTCTTTGTACCGGAAGCCAAGGTGAACCAATGGCTGCCCTATCTAGAATAGCACGTCTTGAACACCAAACAATAAAATTGATACCGGGTGATACGGTAATTATGTCTTCATCACCAATACCAGGAAATAGAGCAGACGTTGAAAATATTGTTAATAAATTAACAAAAATAGGAGCAATAGTGATTGAGAATACTGGTGAACAAAAAATACATACATCAGGTCATGCCAGTCAAGAAGAACAAAAACTACTGTTCACATTGTTGAAACCAAGATGTTTTATGCCAATGCATGGTGAGTTTAGAATGCTTAAAACACACGGAGAAACAGCTACAAAAGTAAATGTTAAACCACATAATGTGTTTGTTGTTGCAAACGGGGATCAAATTTTATTACATAATGGGACTGCAGAATTAGGCAAAAGAATACCTGCAGATGCAATATTTATTGATGGAAAAGATATGACAGGAAAAGCAAGTAATGTTATTAGAGAAAGAAATATCCTAAGTCGTGACGGACTTATGGCAGTTATAATATCTATTGACTCACAAGCAAATAGATTATCTGCACCACCAAGAATTGTCTCTAGAGGAAGTTTCTATGTTAGAGAAAGTGGAAATGTTATTGCTGAATCAATAAATATCGTTACACAAGCTGTTCAAAACGTTTTAAGTTCATCAAAACCAACTTTTGGAGCTATTAAAAAAGCTATCAAAGAATCATTATCACCATTCATTTTCAGATATAAGAGAAGAAATCCTTTAATTATACCGGTGATTTTAAATAAGAAGATAGAGGTTAAATAATATGAAACTCAAAAATAAGGAATTAAACTTATTCAGTATAACTTGGATGGGTTTTAGCTTTATTGCAGGAATAACATTCACTGCAAGCTTTACAACAATATTGGGTAAAGATAGTGTTGGAGGTCATATCTACTGAATATTTGCTCTAGAAGGCCTTATAGCATTTATGTGTGCATGGGCTTTTGGTAAATTAGTTCAGGTCCACCCTCAAGCAAATGGTGGTGGTAGTCAATATGCTAGAACTGCTTTTGGTAAATTTTGAGGACTATTGATGGGTATGTTAAATTACTCAGTTATACCACTTGTTGGTATGAATTTATTAGTATCAATGGTTAGACAAAATTTTGATGGTGGTGCAGTTGATTTAGTAGGCTTTAAAAATGGGGTCTTTACAGGAAGTTGAGGAAGTTGAGGAAGTTTATACTTAGACATAATAGCATTTGGTCTATTTATATTTGCTTCAACAGTGATCTTTTTTGGAATCAGAAAATATAAGGTTGTTGGGGTAGCTGTTGGTTACATCACTTGAACACTTACTCTTTTATTGATGATTCTAGGACTTGTTGCTGGTGGACTAAACTTATTTGGTAGTAATCCAAATAATGGTTTATTAAATCATACAACAGGTATAAAATTAGGTTTTAAAAACTTCAGTAGTGCGTTTACAACCTGTTTCTTAGCTTATGGAGGCATAGAAACTTTTATTACTACGGGTAAAAATATCAAGAATAGAAGCAAAAACGTTCCATTAGCGATAATAATAATCCTAATAGCAACAACATTGTTTTACATTCTTTTCACTTTGATTATAATGTTTGCAGTCACAGGTGACTTCAAAGGAAATCCTAATCTACAAATATTCGATAACTTATCAAATAACGTTATCATAAAAAAATTTGGTGTTTGAATGATAATAGCTTGTACCTTGTTAATGAGATTTAATTCATCATTACAATTGACACTATTCGGTGGTTCAACTCTAGAACCATTGGCTAAACAAAGATTTATCCCTAAAAAACTAGAAAAAGAAAATGGAGAAAATGTACCTATTAATGGTGTAATCACTACAATAATTATCTCAATTTTAACTTCAGTCTTATTTATATTTATTCCAGATATCATCCAAGGTGTAACTGGTAAGCCAACACCGTTTGATTATGCAACATTAGCGAGCGCTGCATCTATAGTTCTTATAAGTATTTATTACTTGATTATTCCAGTAGTACTTGTTCAAGGCTTTAGGAAAAAAATCAAACTTAAGATTTGAGAATATATTGGATGAATTTTAACTATGGGAGTGTTGACATTCATTATTGTAATGTACTTTATCGATCTATTTTCAACACTGGCAAATCCTTACAAGGACGGAGTATTCTTAATCCAACCAGTTCTTGCAAGCACTTTCCAATTAGTCTATCTGTTTGCAATAATTCTAGTAGCTTTATACTTATACTTTGTTTATCACAAAAAACAAATGAAGTTATTGAGCACTAACAAAGAAGAGCTCGAAAAGTTACAAGAATACGAGAAAGTATTTGTAATTTTCGAAAAAGATACAATTATAAAAAACAAAAATTCTTCTGTTTAAAAACAGGGAATTTTTTTAATGTTTTTTAAAGGTAAAAGTAATATAATAATACTTAAAGTAGGAGGAAATTATGAAGAAATTTGTCGCATTAGTATCTACTATTTCACTATCTGCAAGCAGTGTTGCTTCACTACTTCCTAAACAAATGACTAAAGTATCAAAAATAGATAAATCTCAAGGACCAATAAAAAAAATAACAAAAACTTATGAGTATAGTTATGATTTATCGTCTTTTTATTCAGATATAAGTAAACGTGGAAAAGGTACGTATAATATGAATAACGAACCATTAGAGCCATTGATTAATAAAATAAAACAAGAGTTCAAAAACAAAGGTTGAAGTGACTACAAATTAATAAATATTGAGTCGTTTATTTCTAATTTGGATACAAACCCAAAACAAAAAACAATGTTTGAAAAGGTTAATGTTTTACTTAAAGATGATAATTTAAAAGTTGAGAGACAATATTTGGATGTCGATAAAGATGATTCGGGTCTAGATGATGCTTATTATTTTTCAATAAGAGCAGATTTCAAAACTAATAATCAGGTACCGAACCAAGTAAAAGGTGTCAAACTTTCTTCTTTTCCTAATTATCGTCCATATAGATTGAAAGATTTTTTAAAATTATTTACAAACAAATTGACCTTCGAGATAGATACACAAATTTATATGGATCACACAGATGAAAAAATGGAAGCTCCAATTGTCCTTAAATATGAGGGTATAGTTTGATATGCTGAACAAATAATAGATAAGTTTAAAGATAATTTTGGAGGTATATTGCAAGAAACATTAAATTATATCAACAGCAAGTTGAAAATAAATTTGGAAAAAATCGATAAAGAAGTAAACATCTACGAAGCAAATTATGATAAAAACTCTGATAAATTTAGTAAAGGTTCTAAACTAGCACCTTTAACTAAGCTTGACCCCTCAATATATCCTTATTTCTATTGTGCAATTACAAGCAAAGATGAAGCAATAGGTACATTCTATATGCTTTTAAAAAATTATAATAAATAAAATTTGCTATGCAAATTTTTTTATTTTTCACTAAAATTAACGAAACAAGTTTTTCGTATGTAAGGTATTATTTAGGAGCACACATAGTTTCAAAGAAACATCTTGAATTAATATAAATAACTTATAAATAAGCAAGAATAAATATTATAATATTTCAAAGGAGGTGAGTTAATGAAAGATTACAACATATCAGGTTTGCGTACTTTAACAGTAATA
This sequence comes from Spiroplasma endosymbiont of Megachile willughbiella, assembly GCF_964273395.1. Taxonomy (NCBI): domain Bacteria; kingdom Bacillati; phylum Mycoplasmatota; class Mollicutes; order Entomoplasmatales; family Spiroplasmataceae; genus Spiroplasma; species Spiroplasma endosymbiont of Megachile willughbiella. The sequence continues at coordinate 1,001,754 of NZ_OZ187005.1, forward strand.
GCGAATATATTTGGTATTATCGGAGCTGTATTGGGATGTGGAGTATTGGTTTACTACATGAGACTTGGTTGACAAAATGAAATGTCTGCAGTTATTGCAGCTGCGCTATATGCATTAATCGCATTAGTTCTTGTAACAAACATTGTTTTTTGTTCAATTATTATCAATTTTGTGAGAACAACAGATGACATCACATTTATAAACAATAGATACATACTAATATTATTCTCATTAACTGCTGGTGGTTTAATTACGCCATACATATTAATGAAATTACCAAATATAGATATAAAATCAACAATAACACCAAGAATATTTATTTCAAGAGGTTATGGTATAAGTGCACTAATAGCAGGTGGCGCAGCATTGATTGTGTTTTTAACACAACTTTCAATAAAAAGCGGATTTAATATTATACAAGAAAACCAACAAAATCAAATTATAGGTTATACAACCATAGGAATTAGTGCACTAATTCTATTTTGAGGGGTTTTAAATACAAGTTTATTTATGGGAACAGTTGCTATTGAAAAATATGAACAAAAAGGTTTTAGAAGAGGCTTCATGAATTTTGTCTCAACAATGAACCTAATATTTGCGACAGTAACTTTAATATATATCATATTAGCTTCAATAATAAACATCATATCAGCTATCGGAAGTTTATTTGATAGAAATAGAGGAATATTTGCATCACTATTTAACACAGCTTATGTGGCACTTACAATTATGATGCAGGCATTTGTTATTTTCACAGCTTTCAAAACAATTAAAGGGATTTGAAATTCTCAAGGAGTTGTTGAATACAATAACTATTCAAAACTTGCTGAAAAACAAAACTCAGTCGAAATGAATAGAAATTAGTTATATAAAATAAAAAAGACATTAGTCTTTTTTTTATATATAAAATTAAATAATTTTATGTAAGAGTTTCGAAACACTGCTCTAAAAAAGTCTCTAAGTAATTAGAGACTTTTTTAAAGAAATTCATTTATTTGCTTTATTTTCCAATAAAGTTATTCTAATTACAATAATCAAAAACTTACTCTCATACTTAAAGGTAGATGAAAATTAAAAGATTAATGATAATGGTAAATTTAAAGTTTGATTATTATTACTATCAAATAATTTCTTTGCAATTAAAAGATTATCATCGATAATCAGCGCCCTGAATATATAAAACTCTAAAAACATCATACTTTTTTTTGTTTTGTAGTTGACAATTTTAGTAATGTTACTTTCTTTGTAGGAAATTAATAGATTGTTTTTATTAATATAAAAAATAGAAACAAACTCATTAGCTTTTTCTAATACATCTAACACTTCAAAATTTTTATTACATAGGGTTATCTCACCATTGCTTAAAATGATGTAATTATTTTCATAAACTAGAATTTGGTCTACATTTAAGTTAACTTCTTTTAGGATCTCAAGATCAGGATTAGTAATAGCAACTTTATCATTTATTTTACCTAGAAGTGTACCATTATCAGTACCTAGTATTTGAAAATTACTAAATTTAGTGTTTGTTCCTAATATCATAGTTATCACTTCATTTTTTATTAAATAACTGACGATTTCTTTACCTTCAAAATATAAGTAATTTTGAATATAGTAATCATATTCCTCAATAATTTCAACATCACTAGAACAAGCAATAATAGCATTTGATAATAAGGGATTTGGGTTACCCATAAATACTCTGTCAATGTCTTGCTTGTTTTTTAAGTTTTCTAAAAATATATTTTTCTCAATTCTATAAAGTGAGCTTTTTTTATTCAAAAAATTGCTATCAACTAAGTATAAGTGGTCGTTTCAATAAAAAAAGTTTGTTATTCATCCGCTATTATCAATCGTTCTAATTTTTCTTTTCATATCATGCATTCCATTCTTTTCTAGTATACATAAAAAAAATAGTGACTTTCACTATTTTTCTTTATTTATTTTGAATTGCTTCAACTCCTGGTAGAACCTTTCCTTCCATATATTCAAGAGAAGCTCCACCCCCTGTTGAAATATGTGTAAATTTATCTGCAAAACCAAGTTGGATAGCTGCAGCTGCAGAATCACCACCACCAATTAAGGTAAATGATTTTTCTAAACCAGCTATTGCTTCACAAACACCAACTGTACCTTTTTTATAGTTTTCAAATTCAAATACTCCCATTGGTCCATTTCAAGCGACTGTTTTAGCATCTTTTAAAATATCTTGGAATAATTCTATAGATTTAGGTCCAATGTCAAGTCCCATTACATCGTTTGGTAGATCTACTCCAGAAACACTTCCTTGTATATCTTTAAATTCTTCGCAGTTTGAAGAATCTATTGGTAAAACTATTTTTCCGTTCGCTTTATCTAAATACTCTTTTGCCAATGCAACTTTATCCTCTTCACATAATGATTTTCCGATATTGTGGCCTTGTGCTTTGAAGAATGTGTAAGCCATTCCCCCTCCAATAATAATTTTGTCGGCTTTAGTTAATAAATTATCAATTACACCAATTTTATCAGATACTTTCGCACCACCAATTATAGCTACAAAAGGATGTTCTGGTGAATCGATACCTTTTCCTAACATTTCTAATTCTTTTTGTACTAAAAATCCTACACAGCTCTCTGAAATATTAGATGCTACACCTACATTTGAAGCATGTGCACGGTGAGCTGTACCAAATGCATCATTTACAAAAACGTCTCCAAGACTTGCTCAGTACTTACCTAATTCTGCATTATTTTTAGACTCATACTTAACAACTTCGTTGTCCTTAACGTCTTCAAAACGAGTATTTTCAAATAACAATAAATCACTTTCATTTAAATTTTTTATAGCTTGTTCAAGTTCTGCCCCTCTTGTTTCAGGAACAAACTTCACTGGTTTACCTGCTATTTCACTTAATCTTTTTGCTACAGGTTCTAGTGATTTTTTGCTTTTATCTGCTTCTTCTTTAATTCTACTTAGATGTGAAAATAGTACAATTTTAGCTTTATTTTCTATTAGATAATTGATTGTTGGCATTGCTGCTTTGATACGATTATCGTCTGTGATAACTCCGTCTTTTATTGGAACGTTAAAGTCTACTCTAACTAAGACAGTTTTACCCTCCACTTGTATATCTCTTAATGTTTTTTTCATATTAATTCTCCTTTAATACCATATTATTTTAAAACAAATTTTCCTTAATTAAAATAAAATTTAGATAGGAAAATAAATTGTCACTACTAACTTTATGAAAGTTAATTATGTCTTCGTCTTTCATTAAGTTTTTTCTGTTAGGTTTGTAAAACTTTTTTCAGGGTGTTTGTTCATGACAAATCTTTACAATGTCCCAAGTCTTTAACTTCATAAGAAATCTTATTATAACTTCACAGATTCTTACTTCATTGTTCCATAACTCAAAATATTTTTCATATAATTTTTCATCAAAATCTAATGGTACATTATTACCCTTATACTTTGTTTGTTCTTTCCATAGTTCATAAATTACGGGCCCCCATCTTCAAGTCTCGAAGTTTATGTTACATATAGGGGTACGGTAAAGTAAATAATAGGCATAGATAATATAAATAGTTTTTTGAATTTGAATTTGAGTAATCTTAAGATTTGGCATTTCACTCTGAAGTTTGCTCATTAAGTTTAATAAATAACTAATGAAATCTTTTTTTGAATAAAAAAACATATTTACCTCCAATATTACTATCGGAGTTAAATATGTTAATATACAAATTAAATGTCTACAATGATAACATGTATTTAATTGTACGGATAAATTGTGAAGTGAATGAACTTTCGTTGTCATATCACGCGAACACTTTAACCATTTGTTTTCCATCAACTTCCATAACTTTTGTTAAAGTTGCATCAAAGATTGATCCATATGTTGATGAAATTACATCTTGTGAAACGATTGGTTGGGTGTTGTATTGTAATGCTTTACCTAATTCTGCATCAGATGTAACTGCACTTTCAACAGCTTTGTTGATTTCTTCTGCAGTAACGTTAGTTTTTAATTCAGCTGTTAAGTCAACAATTGAACCTGTGATAACAGGAACACGTAGAGCCAATCCATCTAATTTACCATTTAAAGAAGGTAACACTTTACCAACTGCTGCTGCAGCTCCAGTTTTAGAAGGCACAATGTTTCATCCAGCTGCACGTCCACGACGAACATCTGCGTGAGGTAAATCTAATAATGTTTGGTCATTAGTTACAGCGTGGATTGTATTCATCAATCCTTTTACAATACCAAATTTTTCATCTAAAATTTTAGCAACAGGTGACAAACAGTTAGTTGTACATGAAGCTGCTGAGACAATTTGATCATCTGCAGTAATTGTTTTGTGGTTTACTCCGAATACAACAGTTTTTAAATCTCCTGTTGCTGGTGCTGAGATAATTGTTTTTTTAGCTCCAGCATTTATATGTGCTTTTGCTTTTTCTTTATCTGCATAAAAACCAGTACATTCTACTACTAGGTCGATTCCCATTTCTCCTCATGGTAAGTTATTAGCATCTCTCTCAGCAAGAATTTTAATTTCTTTACCATCTACAATTATAGCCCCGTCTTTAGCTTTGATTTTTCCAGGCATAAATTGACCATGTGCTGAGTCAAATTCTAATAAGTATGCTAGTGTGTTAGCGTTTGTTAAGTCGTTGATTGCAACGATTTCAATATTATCTGATAAAAATAATTGTCTAAATGCAAGACGACCAATTCTACCAAATCCGTTTATAGCGATTTTTTTCATTTTTTATCGTTTCCTTTCACTTAATTATTTTATACTCATTAAAAAGGCTTTTTAAAAACTAATGAAAAAAATTTTCTACACTTTCTAATTTATTTATACAAAATTGGAAGTTTTTCCATTAGTACCTCTTGTTAGACCCATGTAAACGTACACAAAATGATAGACCTTTAATTCTTTCTGTGAACCTTAAAGTTTTCATTTTTTCGAATTTCATTAAACTTTGATCTCTAATTTTCTTATTTAAGTAATGTGTTTCTAATTCTGGTATTGAAAAATTTGATGTAAAAAAAGTAAGTTTTTTATTTTCCATTCTAGTATTCAATAAACCAAATAAAAGCTCATCTCTACTTCAATCACTAACAATCTCAGAACCGATATCATCTAATATCAACACATCCACATCACAGCATTGATCAAAAAACTTGTTGTAATCATTTGACTCTAGACTTTTGAAAGTCTCTTTGACTTTTTTAATTAGTTTATTTACTGTGACTAAAATTACTTTTTTGTCTAACTTAGCATAAGTGTTAGCTAATAATTTCATAATATATGTCTTACCAATACCTGGTTCTCCATAAACATAAAACCCTTTTTCGGTTTTGGTTTTGTTTAATTCGATCAATAGTTTTTCTAAATTACCATCTAGATTTTTTGCTTTATCAGAGTTCAAGAATTCTTCTATCGTTTCTGGAACTTCTTTAAAATCATAGTCAGCGTATAGGATATTTTTTTGTAGCTTATAATCTTTATTTTCAAAAACTCAGTGTTGACAATTTTTACTAGTAACATAGAATGTATTATTTAAAAAAGACAATTTTTGTTGAACACCCGGGATGCTTTGTTTACACATCGACAATGGTTGATTAGGTTCGCAAAGAACAAAGTCCCTTTTAAATCTTGAAAGAACAATCATATTTTCACTTAAAACATTATCGCTGATATTATACTTATCAACAAGTTTTTTGAGTTCTTTATCTTGTTTTAATAAATCTAATGAAAGTTGTTCCATTTTAAACTTCTCCTCAAATAGAGTTTTCTACTTTATCATCAAGATTTATTTCATAAGTCTTTTTAGTTTGCGCTTCTTGTCAAATGATATCTTCATTTTTTAAATATTCGTTTGATTTTTTTGTTGGTGTTTTTTTGTGGGCTACTTTTAAAAACTCCATCGCTTTGTCTGCGGTTTTAATATTTCGTTCATTCATAGTAGAGGCAATTTTAAATAAATAATTACCAACTATATCTTTATTATTTTTATAATACGAGAACTCTAGCAAACAATTAATTACACCGTTTCTAAGCTTATACTTTTCTAATAAAGTTTTTATAACAGTTTCATCATTAGATGAAATTATTTTTTCATCTCCAAACAACAATCTTAAATAATCATAAGGTTCAATAGTTTCCATTTCCTTAATTTTTTTATTAGTTTGTAATTCAATATTATCGCTTGGTACAAACAATTCACTATTATTTTTAGCTAGGTAAAGTTTAGAAATCTCTTCATAAAAATCCGACAAACTAAAATCCATGATCTCTTCATTGTAAATTTTTTTTATTGTAGTTATGATTTCAGAAATTGTTATATTATAGGCAACATAAACATCTTCAATAGACCTTTGCTTTTCGACATCTGTAGGAGATATAAAAATTTTATTCTTTTTCATTTCTTTAATAATATTTTCGTAGTTAAAACCTTTTAATAAAACATTTGATTTTCTTGGTTTAACTTTAATTTTACTAAATGAAAGATAGTTAGACTCCTCAGTAAACTCTGAAAATACCTCTAAAAACTTTGACGATTTATTTTCATAGCCGCTTTCAGTTAAAGGATCACCTTCATCTCTGAATATATATCTCGCAATCTCATAGTTTTTTTCCCCGATTTTGATAAGTAGTGCGTTGTTAAATAACCTGTTTTGAAAAAAATCTTTTGCATCTAAAGGTGAATAAATATTAAAACAAGCTAGGTTTTTTTGCTTATTGTATAAAGTTTCAATTAGGCCAGTAGCTTCCAATTTCTTTATTTGCTTATTTAATTTTTCACTTGTAGTTTCGCAAAGCTTCAATAGTCTTTCCTCTTCTAATAAAACAGATTTAAAGTCTCGATTGATTTCTGCTTCATGAATTAGCAACTTATAGAGAGCCATACTATTTAACCCTATTATTGGTTGGTAAAGATAAGAGAGTATTTTATCATCAGAAGAATCTATTCGGTTTTTTAGTGTAATTTTATATTTATAATCTTTCATAGCTTTCTCCTCATTCATTGATATTCTTATAATAAAATCAAATTTCCTTATTATGAATCATTTTGATAAACTTTAATAAAAAATATAATATTTGTGGGAAAGACAAACAAAAATACACCAAGGCGTATTTGTTTCTTAAAGTTTTCCACATATTAAATCAACAATTGACATACTTTGCAAAAATATGTACCTCTACCGTTTACTTTAATTTTTTCTATTGTAGAACCACAAACATAGCAAGGTTTATTTTTTCGCGTATGTACTTTTAGTTCATTTTGAAATTTACCGTCGATGCCGTCTTCCATTTGATAAGAATCTATTGTAGAACCACCCAGCTCGATTGCTTTAGTTAATATTTCCTTTGATGCAACCAATATATCCTCATAGTTATTTGCCTTTAAACTTGTTGCTCGATTTAGAGGATTTATTTTAGCTTTAAAAAGTATTTCGTCTGCATAAATATTGCCTATCCCTGATAACTTTGTCTGATCCAATAATGCTGTTTTTATATACTTATTTGATTTTCCAATAGTTTTGACTAAAAAATTCGCGTCCACTTTTGGATTAAATGGGTCGGGACCAACATTACTAATGGGTTTTAATTCCTTATAGCTTTCTTTAAGTTGATAATGAAATGTTCCAAATTTTCTTGTATCAAAATAAGCCATTTTTTTTCCACTTTCCAATTCGAAAATGGCTTCCAAATGTTTATTATAATTTACTTCATCATCGTAAATAAATCATTTACCTTCCATTCGAAGATGACTTATCAAAACCATTTCCCCTAAATGAAATATAATATGTTTAGCAATCCTAGACACATCTTCTATCACTCTATTTTTTATATCGACTTCAAAAGCAGATAAAGAAATATCTGTTTTTAATAAATTGGGGTATAAAATTTTTGCATTTACTATTTTTTCGCCTTTAACTTTTTGTCTTAACAATCTTACTACAGTTTCGACTTCTGGTAACTCTGGCATAATACCCTCCTTTTATTTAAGCTCGTATCAATTGTTTCCTATCGAGTAATTAACATCTAGTGGTACAAGTGATATTCTTTTGTGATTTGCTAACTCTAATATATTATTGTAAGCTTCCTTCATATTTCGAATTACAATCTGATTCACGGTATCAATTGTTTCTTCTCTTGCTAGAATGATTATCTCATCATGAATTTGAGCAACCATTTTGGCATCTACATCAAGTCCATTAAGATCATTAAAAACACCAATCATCGCCATCTTCAGAATATCAGCGGCTGTACCTTGTATTGGAGCATTAATAGCTGCTCTCTTCCCAAACTCTCTAATCATATGATTAGAATTTTTAAGTTCTAAAATATATCTTCTTCTATTAGCCATTGTTTTTACATAACCATGCTCCAAAGCAAACTCTAAAGTATTTTTTTTGAAATTATCGACTTCAGAAAAAGATTCGTTATACTTTTGAATATATTCTTTTGCGTCTTTCAAAGGTATTTTAAGGTCTTTAGAGAGACCATAATCAGTCAAACCGTAAAGGATACCAAAATTGAAAACTTTTGCTACTCTTCGCTGGTCCGCAGTTACTTTATCATCGTCATTTATATTAAAAATGTTTCTAGCTGCCAATTCGTGAATATCTAAGTTATTCGCATATGCTTTTATAAGTGTTGGTTCATTAGCGACATCTGCAAGTACTCTCAACTCTATTTGTGAATAGTCATAACTTATGTACTTATATCCTGGTTTGCAAATGAATATTTTTCTTACATTCTTTTGTTCTTCATCACGGATCGAGATATTTTGAAGATTTGGATCAGAAGAACTTAATCGACCTGTGTTTGTCAGTGTTTGATTGAATATTGTATGTACTTTATTGTTTTCGTGTACAAACTTTTCGAACCCCTTAAGGTAGGTTGAATATAATTTTGAGTACTTCCTATATATTAATATTTTCTCAACGACCGGATGTTCATTTATAAGGTCAGTTAAGGCCTCTTTATCAGTACTTCCCTTATTTGAGTTTCTTATTTTCATTTTATCGAATAAGACTTCTTTCAACTGTTTAGGACTAGCTAAGTTAAAGTCTTCGCTAATATAATCTTTAAGTTCTTCTTTCACTTCTGCTTCAATTTTATTTAAAAGCAAAAGAACTTCTTCTGTTTGTTTTTTTAACTCTTCACGGTCGATTAAAACACCCTCTTGTTCCATAGATAGCAATACTTTAGAAAATGGTAATTCAATATTTTCATATAAACGCAATTGCTCAAGATCTTCTAGAGTATGTAAAATTTTATTTTCGGTTGCTTTTATGTGTGATGCTTTTGTTACTAAATATTTTGCTTTAATATCTTTATCTATGTTTTTACTTCGCTTGACACCTTTACCAAAAATTTCATCACTAGATTCAATTTGGATTTCCGGATTAATCATCATAAGGTGAGATTCAAAGTTGGATTTTACATTGGGATTTAAAACATAACAAGCCAGCATCATATCATAGATAAAGTTATCTACTGGTGCATCATAACCAAGGCTATTTAAAACATAAATTGTCTTTTTTATATCATATGTTTTAAATTTATTTTTTTTCAAAAAACTTCTGAAGTCTTCGTCATACTTATCTTCTTGTCAATTGAATATGTTTATTTCCTCAGATTCACCAAAAATGTAAAAAAAGTTTCCTTTTGAATTCACTATACCCATTCCAATAACCTCAGAATTATGATAATTTTGATCAAGAGTTTCTAAATAAATATAATTTATTGCATCACTATAACTAGGATTTCATTTTGTTAATATTTGATATTCTAAGACTTCAGGATTCTTAACTTCTTCACTACAAAGTTTTTTAATCAAAGAGTTCATTTCATATTTTATGAAAAAGGCTCTAAGATTATCGAAATCTATATCTGTTTTTCTAATATGAAAGTTATTTAATTCAATATCTAACTTGATAGTCGCTATTTCTTTTGATAAATACGCATCTTCTTTACCTTCTAATAATTTTGCTTGTTTACTTCCTTTGATATCATCGATATTTTGATAAATGTCATCTAAATTTTTATATGTTTGTAAAAGCTCCTTAGCAGTTTTTTCTCCTATGCCAAGAACACCTTTTATATTATCAGAACTATCCCCTCTAAGTCCTTTATAATCGGTAACTTGTTGTGGGTAGATCCCTCACTTTTCAACTAATTTCTCTTGGTCATATACAAAAAGACTACTAGTACCAGTTTTAGGCGACAACACAAAAACATTATCACCTATTAATTGATACATATCTTGATCATTAGACAATATGTGTACTATATAATTTTCATCATTTTTTAATTTATTTGAAATTGTCCCAATTATATCGTCGGCTTCGTAATTATCTAATTCAAATCAATCAATTTTAGCTTCAGTTAAAAACTCTCTAACTATCGGGAATTGTGCAACCAATTCGGGAGGTGTTTTTTGTCTACCTGCTTTATATGTTTCTAGCTTTTCATGCCTAAAGGTTTTTTTTCCTTTATCAAAAGCAACTTTTATATCAAAATATTGATGTTCTGCAGCAATGTTACATATCATATTAATAAAAGAGTAAGCAGCATTAGTTGGAATACCTGCTTTTGTACTCAATGGTGTTCTACCATACTGACTATAAAATGCTCTAAATATTAGAGCATTTCCATCGACTAATAAAATTTTTTTCTTCATAATTATCCACCGTTCATTTTAATAATAGCAAAAAAGTAAAACCCTATGTGTAGTAAAAATTAATTTAGAAAATTTTAATCAAATCCTGAAATACAGCACTAGACTTGTTGTTAAAAAACTGGGTCTTGATTCTTAATATAACGGTTTGTCCTTCTTTGATTTTTCCTTTTAAAGTTTCGAAACTAGAAGCAAATATGGTCAATAACATCTCTGATGATTCATCTTCAATATTAACAAAACACATTTCATTTCCATTTTTATCTTTTTTTGTAATCATTTTACCCAGAATAACTAGGGTTTCACAAACGACAGGAGTACCCCTTAGCGAACTAAGAAGTCGAAGTTTTTCTTTATTTTTTAACTTGTTGCGCAAGATAGAAAGAGGATGTGAAGAAATGTAAAAACCTAGGTACTCTTTTTCATATGAGATTATCTCTTCTGGATTATCTTTTCTTTTTTCAATATCTAAGGTTATACTAGGGTCTCCTAACTCTCCGTATACATCACTCAAATTTAAAATCATTTCTTTTTGAGATATTAAGTCTTTACGAGAGTACCCATAAGTGTCAAAAGCCCCAGAGTACACAAGAGCGTTATACTTTTGATCTCCAATTGCATTATATTTTTTCAAATAAGAGAGTAAAGATATTAAACTATCAAAAGCATTCTTACTTTCGGTGTATATTTTTTTTAAATTACGCATAAATTCAGGTCCAATGTGTTTTATTACTGATAACGGCATCATAACTTTGTTGTCTTTAAAATAATATACACTATTTGGATTTTTAATATTGGGATGCGAAACAAAAAATCCTGAGGCTTTTAATTCATTTATATATTGGAAAGTCTTTATCTCATTTCTAATAACTCCATTAAGCAAAGCACAATAAAATTCTGCTTTGTAGTGAGTTTTTAAGTATGCCATTCAATAACTAATTTTTGCATATGCTACCGCGTGAGACTTATTGAAACCATACTCAGCAAATTTTTCAATATAATTTCAAAGTTCAATTGCTTTTTCCATGGAGTAACTATTATTAACGGCTTTTTCTATGAATTCATTTTTAAAAGTATCCATTAACTTATGATCTTTTTTGCTCATTGCTCGTCTAATTATATCTGCTTTACTCAAACTCAAATTAGCCACTTTTTTCAATATTTGCATAACTTGTTCTTGATATACAATTATTCCATAAGTGCTTTCTAGTATTTCTTTTAAGCTTTCTTCAATAATATAATTATTTTCTATGTTGTTTTTTCTTTTTATGAAAGTTGGAATGTTCTCTTGTGGACCGGGTCTAAATAATGCACTAGTTAAAGCGATATCATCAATAGAGTTTACTTTCATTTTTTTTAAAACATCCGTCATTCCTTCAGACTCAAGTTGGAATATCCCGCTAGTATCTCCTCCTCTTAGAAGAGCAAAAGTTTCTAAGTCGTTTTCTGGTATTTTATTCAATTCAATAACTTTGTTTTTAGATTCTCTGATATTTTTTAAAACTTCTTGAATAATCGACAAGTTTCTTAAACCTAAGATATCAGTTTTAATTAATCCGATTTCCTCTAAATAACTCATTGAGTACTGAGTTTGTGTCATTCCGTTCATTCCCAACTTCGTCGGCACAACCTCATGTAATTTAGTATCAGAAAACACAACTCCAGCAGCGTGTGTACCAGTTTGCCTTGGCAGTCCTATAATATTACTAACGACTTCAAAGATGTGTGGATATTTTTCTTTATACTTTCTAAGTGTTTCCGAACTATCTAATGCCAATTGTAAATCTTTAACATTCCTGTCACTTATTTGCTTTGTCATTTGAGAGACCTCTTCAATAGGCAAGTTGAAAACCCTTCCACAATCTCTAATGGCATTTTTTATTCCTATTGTCTGAAAAGTTACTATTGTTGAGAAATGGTCTTTTCCATATTTTTCAAATAAATAATCCAGAACTTCTTCTCTTCTGTCATCTTGGAAATCTATATCAATATCTGGAAGAGTTATCCTTTCAATGTTTAAAAAACGTTCAAATAGCAAACCCCATTTCAAAGGATCCAAATCTGTGATACCTAATAAAAAAGCGACTAAGCTACCTGCAGCAGAACCTCTACCGGGTCCTACTAATATATTTTTTCTTTTAGCTTCAGCGACAAAGTCAGCGACAATTAAAAAATAATCTGCGAAGCCCATTTTTTTTATGACTTCAAGTTCCATATCAAGCCTATCGATATAAATATTTTTAGAGTCTATTTGTTGTTGATAATTTTCGAAAGCTTCTTCACATATCAATCTAAGATAATTATCAGAAGGTATTTTTTTAGAATTTGGGTAACTTAAAAAATGTTTCCTATTGTCATTACTTACATGGTTTTCTACTTGATTAACAATTTTATCTAAGCTACTCAAATGTTTTTTTATGTCAATGAAGTTTGCAATGCTTTCCTGTTTTAAATAAAATGTTTTTTTAATATTTTTTACATCAGTTAATAGCTCACCAGATGCAATTGCCTTTAATGACAAAAAGGTTTGGTATTCAGAATCATACAAGAAGTTCACCTCTTGTGCGAAAATAACATTTTCCTCATTTTTTAAAAAATGGTGATTAGAACTGTCCACACCAAAAAATAAAGATTCTTTACCAAAATGATCTTTTAATTTATTTATATAGTTATCAATAAATTCGACCGTTGGCACAAAAACTACAACTACATTATTTTTTAAAGTTTGAAAAAACTTTTTCTCAGTTTGATCAATGTCTAACTTATCAAAACTTTGCAGGTAAGAAGAAAAGGTAGAAATACTTTTATAACCTTCGTTGTTTTTTGCATAAACGATGATTTGACCAAAAGAAATTGTAAAGCTAACTCCTATTATTGGTTTTATGTTATTAGCTCTACATTGTTCTTCGAACTCAGGAATACCATACATAACATTATAATCTGCTAAAAAACCAAAATTAAAATTTTGGTTCTTCAAAAATTCGACGTATTCATGGGGTCTTATGGTTGACTCTAAAAAATTGTAACAACTTTGAATATTTAATAAATTTAAATAACCCACCCTTAAGACACCTCTTTAATTTGATTTTACACAAATTTTTATAAAAAAAATCAATCAATGTTTGTTACCATCAATTGATTTAATGTTTTTGTGTTTTTCTACTTTCTGTAATTATTTCGTAGGCATTGTTGATTTTAGTCATCTCCGCTTGTGCTTCAATGTCGTTGGGATTCTTATCTGGATGATATTTGTTTGCTAGTTCACGATATTTTTTTTTGATTTCTGCATCAGAAGCTTTTCTTGTTAATCCAAAAACAACGTAAGCTTCGTCGATCAATGATGTACTACCTGTATGGTGTGAACTATTTGAACTTCTCGAACCCCTATTAGATCATTCTTCTTGATTTTGAAAACCTTCGTCGAAGTTATTATGTCCTTCACTATTTTTTCTGTATTTTTGTTCTCTTCGTGCTGATCCATTAAAAATAAGGTTCACAATTCAAAAAATAAAAACGTAATACAAAATTCTCATAATAAATCTAATTAAGTCATCCATAAAAATACTCCCTTTAAACTCATTCTACACCTTTTCTATAACTAATCAAGTAATCATACCTACAATAATAAGCAATATAACTATATAAGAAATAACTTTAAATATTCATACATTTGCCTTTTTTTTAATCTTGGAAGGGTTGATTTCGATTTTCTTGTGTTTTACATCTTTTTCTTTAACTTCTGTAATTGTTATGGAATCATCTCGATATTCTTCAATAGTAAACTCTGGGTCGTATCCTACAGTTTCACTATTAATAACGTTTCCATTGAACACCCCAAACTTATTCTCACCCTTAATTTTCTTTTCTTTGATTTTGTTCAACTTTTTCAATCATTTCACCATCCTTAAAATAATAAGATTTAATAAATTTGCTAATAGTATATTCAATTAGTTCATCTAATAATATATCTTTTTCCTGTTCTCTTGCAATGTATGCTTTTGGTTTTGTAACAGGTTTATTAGGGACGTACATTGAACAAACATCATCGAAAGGTAAAATTGATGTTTCATAAGTACCGATTTTTTTTGCAAGATGTATTATTTCTTCTTTATCAAATGTTAGTAAGGGTCTCAATATAGTTAAATTTGAGGTCTCGTTAATTGTGTTGATGGACTCGATAGTTTGTGAAGCAACCTGACCAAGATTGTCCCCTGTTATAATAGCTTTGGCCTTAATTTGAGTTGCTAACTTATTTGCAATTCGAACAAAAACTCTTCTCATTATAGTTATCCTATAAGATTCATCTTTTATATGCATTAGCTCGCGTAAAATTATTGAAAAATCGCAAACATACAACATAAAACTAGAGTGGTTAAAAGTTTGGAGCTTTTTTGCGAGTGTAAACACTTTCTCTAAAGCTTCAACAGATGTATGAGGGGGTGTCATAAAGTGTAGAAAATCTACAACCATACCTCTTTTCATCACCAAATAGCTTGCTACTGGTGAATCTATTCCGCCACTTAATAATGATATTGCTTTTCCACTAATCCCAACTGGTAGTCCTTTTATACCATTTTGTCTAGAAGTAAATATATAAATACCGTCTTGTTTTATAATAACAGTTATTTTTAAATCAGGATTATGAACATCGACTTTCAAACCCGCACAATTTTTTAAAATATTAGCCGCAATTTTTAGTTTCATTTCTGTTGAGCCAAGTTCAAAGAACTTATCTTTTCGATCAACTTCTACCTTGAATGTGCCCTTATTGAATGATTGAGCAACTTTTAAAGTATATTCTAAGACCTTGTTAACATCTCTTTCTACGATTTCAGCAACTGATATTGAATAAATTCCAAATACTTTTGTCAAAGACTCACAAATCGTTTCTACAAAGCTATCGTCATTTACTTTTATTGTTAAACTATTGTGGTCTTTTTTGTATTCTAAGATGTCTTTATATGGTTTTAATTTAAATTTAATATTTTGAATCAGCTTATTTATGAATATATTTTTGTTATTCCCTTTTAAAGTTAACTCTCCATATCTTACAAGTATATTTTTCATTTTATCTCCTTGCAACTTTGATTTTTCCTAAAATATTTAAGGAGTAACCAAGTAGTTGTTCTAACTCTCTATTATGGAATAACATTTCGCATTCTTTAATAACTTTATCAATCTTTTTGTCTAACCCAACAAATCTTTCTAAATAAATTATTATTTCTTGAGAAATAAAATCTAAAAATATAGTGTCATTTATTGAAGAAGCAATTTCTCACGCCTTACCAAGTTGTAAATTTATATAATTATTTACTCTCTCTTTTTCCTCAACTGTTTTTATCTTCAAGAGATTTTCTTTTGTTAGATATTCTATTTCTTTGTATAGTTGATTGATTGGCTCTGTAAACTTATTAAGTTCCATTATAGATTTATATTGATTTATTTTAACTTCACATTGACTTAGTATTGATTGCATAAATATGACTTGGTTGTAAACTGAATCGATGTTAGTATTTTGTTTTTCTGCATCTTTAGCTGATTTTTCAAGTTTTTCTATATCTTTTAATGCTTGTTGCATTACATCTAGTAAACTATCTTTAATTTCTAAAAAATCAACAGCGCGCCCATCATTTTTTGCAACATCAAGTTTAGAAAAAATTAAGTCACTTTTTTCTTTTGTTTTGATGAACTGTGCTCTAGTTTCTTCGAAATCTAACTTTTCTTTTGATTGTGTTTTAGATGAAATATTGACATTTTTGAATGCTTTTTCGATTGCTCTTGATGCTTTATTAATAAGTTCAAAATTCTCTCTTATATTTTCCGCATTTTCCTCGAAGAATCGTTTCAAATCATCTTCGTACTCCACAGATATTCTAAATTCTTCAACATAATTAAAAGCTTTGTTAAGATTCTTAATAGCTTTTTTATATAAAAGTCTCTTGATATTTTTGTTTATTTTTATTCTTAGAGCATCAACACTAGCCTCTAGTTTTGCATAATTTTCAGCATTTTTATTAGACTTACGATAATTATTACCAAAAGTTATATGTTTATTTTTTAACTCTAACATCATTTCTGGTATTACAGTAGTTATTGTTGATAAAATATATGGTATTACATCTAATAGTTCAATCAAAAATATTAATGCGGATTCGATTTTATAAAGACAATCTCAACTTTTTTTATAGTCTCCGTCATCTATACAAATATAAAAATTTTGAAATAGTTGCTCAATCTTACTTAAAGTTTCATTCAACATTTCTTTTTCTAGATCTATATCAGAAAATTGTAGGATTATTAGCTCTTCTTTCAATTTAGTAAATAACTCTCTTTGAAATGCCAATGAATCTCTCTGAATATATTCAATTTCAATAGCATCTCTTGTTTCAATGAATAATTCGTGTATTGTTTTATTAATAAATTCCACTTTTTCGCAAATATAACTAAACTTTTTAAAATTTTTCAATAAAGGTCTAGTGTTTTTTTTATCCTTAATCAACTCACCAAAAGCTTTTAAAGTTTTTTGAAGTTCTTTTTCATATATTAACTCGAATTTTGTTCTCCAAATCATGAATTCACTTTCGAAATTCCCTGTTTCTTCAAATATAATAGATATTCGACGCAAGTTTAGTTTTAAAGGTGATTTCTTAATATCATCGACAAGGTCAAGAGTTTTAGCGATAGTTTGCATAATTTTTTTATAAATAAATAAGAATATCATTACAAGATTAACAATTATAAACGCTAAAAAAAACACAGATAAACACACTATGTTAGGTAAGTTGCCTTGCAAATTATTTAAGTCTCAACCCAAAAACATTAAACTACCTCCTTAAAATCAAATTAATTATAGCACATTGAAAAATAGAGATATTATTTTCGATTTATTCTCCCTTATATTAAAAAAATGAGATATAATAATTTTTGGTTAATCTGCAAATAAGCATATTAAAGTTCTTAGTCTATGAAATCACGATTTTATAAATGTAACCCTTGCAGATAAGGGCGAATCATTGACTTCCTTTAATGGAGCTTATCTTTACAAAGGTTTTCCATAATATATAAATAAAGAAAGGGACAAATAATGTCAAGATATACAGGATCAATATTCAAAAAATCAAGAAGATACGGTTTTTCAATTCTTGAAACTGGGAAAGAGTTCTCAAAAGGTAAGAAAAGAGCTACAGCACCAGGTCAACACGGAGGAAGAAGAACTAAGTTGTCTGGTTATGGACAACAAATGCAAGAAAAACAAAAAGTAAAATTCATGTATGGTTTAACTGAAAGACAATTTAGAAATACATATGCTAAAGCTAAAAAAATAAGTGGTATTACCGGAACAAATTTCTTACAAATGTTAGAATCAAGGTTAGATAATATTGTTTATAGAATGGGATTGTCATTAACTAGACAAGGGGCTAGACAACTAGTAACTCACGGTCATATTTTAGTAAATAATAAGAAGTTAGATATTCCTTCATATATTGTTAAACCAGGAGAAATCATTTCAGTAAAAGATAAAATGCAAAAGAATGATAAAATTGTCGAGGCGCTTGCAAGTAATGTTGCAACTGTGGACTTCGTTAAATTTGACAAAACAAAAATGTCAGGTACTTTTGTAAGACTTCCAGAGCGAAATGAACTAAACCAAGAAATAAATGAATCACTAATTGTTGAATGATACAATAGGTTAATTAAATAGTAATAAGTTGCTTAAATTTGTTACTAAGTAAATTATAAAAAACGCCAAATATATTTGGCGTTTTTTAATTTAACTAGTGTTTGTTTAGATGAGTTCCTAAAGTCGTTTTTTTTGATAGTTGTAGATGAATCAAAGTACTAATTTTCTTCATAATTTACGTACAAAAAATACAGATACTTTGTCTTTTACTCCGACTAGTATCGCTGATTTACCTTTCTTACGTAACCCAATCTTCAGGCTTTTTTTCGCAAATTTTACTACGTTAGCACCCTTTTCATAACTACTTCCTTCTTTATCATTGAACTTACTTACTAAAAAACTTGTGTTCAAAATACCGGGTGTTATGACTTTTACTCTGACATTTGACTTACTTCTTTTTAATTCGTAATCTAATGCAACACTCATACTATATACATAGCTTTTGGTAGCATAGTACGTTGCAAAATAAGGACCAGGAGTATGTCACGCAATAATAGATCCAATGTTCAGAATTATTCCCCTATCATTTTTTTTAAGTTTTTTTACAAAAAACCTAGTTAAGTATTGTAAAGAGTAAATATTCAGAGATAGCATTTGCTCATCTTTTTCAAAACTTCCTTCCAAGAAGTTTCCAGATTTACCAACTCCAGCGTTATTGATTAAAACTGTAATGTTTTTATTTTTGACATTTTCACATAATATCTCGTTGTTTTCTCATTTAGATAAGTCTAAATTGTAGGTTACTATTTCTTGATTAGGAAAAGATGTCTTCAAATCATTAAGACTATCTGTATTTCGTGATACGCAAACTAAGTTATAACCAATCCTCAAAAGTTCTTTACAATATTCTAAACCAAGACCCCTGCTTGCACCTGTTACTAATGCATATTCGTTACTAAAGTCTTTTTTATTTTTCTGCATTGTCTTTTCCTGTTCTATCGAATAGGGTTTTTCTATTTAGATAAATATAATTAATAGCTGATACTATCGATAAAATTGTTGCGATATACATTGGTATCATAAGAAGTTGATTTATTCATCCAAACTCATCAAACTTTCCAGTACCCATGCGAACTCCATCAAACATTTTATAACCTACAAAAAAGAGTGAAGATAAAGAAATCATTTCTACTGCGGCTTTATATTTTCCTAATTTATTAGCAGCCATAACATAGTTAGAACTAGCTAATATTTGTCTAACAACATCAATTATAAAATCTCTAGCAATAAGGATGATTACCATTCAAATAGGTAAGATAGATGCACAAGCAAAAACTATAAGCACAGAGTTTGTAAGTAACTTATCGGCAATTGTGTCAAAAAATTTCCCAAAGTTTGTTACTTGTTTATATTTTCTTGCTATATATCCATCAAGTGCATCAGTAAGACTAGCGATTATGAATAACACTCCTGCTATCAAATATGCATAAGGTAACTTATAATTTCCTAATTGTATATAATTACTAAAAACATTGTAGAATGGTGTTGTGTTTTCAAATGAAGTAAGTAACATCAATGTTATTATTATCGGTATCAAACAAATCCTGATCATTGTAATTCTATTTGCTCAATTCATTTTTAATTCCTCGTTTCATTGTTTACTTTAATATTATAATATATAAAAGTAACCATAGTTTTTTTATTATGGGTTTTGAAAGTTGTGACCAGAAATGACAAATATATTATCAGAGAAAATCTATTTAGCACTAGATGAGAGTGGTAAGCTTAATAAAAACGATGTCGGAAACTATTTTGTTGTAGGTGGGTTCATTTATACAGATAAAGAGTTTGTGAAATCAAAGATTAAGAAAGCAGAAAGTGAGATACGGCAAAAATATAATATACCTAAGGAGTTCGAAATTAAAGGCAATAAACTTGAAGAAATGGCAACCATAGAATTAATCAATAAAGTGTTTAATGAAGTGGGTGACGCAATAAAGCCAATATTCTCAGTTGTGTCGAGAAATGAATTAAATGAGCATTTTACAGTTAGTGAAATGTTGGCATACGATTTTTTCGTAAACAACATTATTCACTTTTTCTCAAAGTATTATAATTTTGAAAGTTACTGTCGAGACATTTTTATTTTAATGGATGAACGTAACTTAAAAAAAACAGACCTAAATCAGTTAGAAAACTTACTGAAAACTAATTTCATTGAAAAACCATTCAATATCACCACATATTATTTATCGAGTAAACTAACAGATGTTGTACGTTTTGCTGATATCTTAGATCATGTAGTTTATACGTATTATAATAACCCTGATTCACCAAAGAATGAGTTGTATCAAAAAAACATAAATAAAGATATACTAAATAAGCTGAGCTTAGGAACCATTTATTACCCATTCAAAAAGTCTTATTTTAAATCTCTAAATCAAATGAAAGCAAAATCTAAAAAATAAAAAAGTTGCTTTATAATAGCAACTTTTTTCTATACTTTAATCTTTATCGGGAGTGTATAATGAACATCTTAATAAATTACTATATATGTCGACATTAACCAACATTCCAACAACGTAAGAATTTAGTTTTGAAAGTCTCACAACATCATGAATCCACCCGTATTCTTCACATAAACTATCAATAATAACGAAATAGTCTAAGTTTAATATCTCATTGTGTTTATTTAAAATTTTTTTAGAGTAATTCTCAATTAATTTTAAATCTTCTGTTTTTGTGATTTTACAGGTGGAGCGTATTATGCTATCTAAGTGCGCACTACGTTTTAATCTATTTGGTAAATTCTCATATTTTGTCAACAAACTTAGAGCAACTGAGTGAATTTTTCTGACAATAAATTTTTCATTAATATCATTTGGCTTGCGCAAATCTAAGGGAGTTTTTAAATATTCAATTTCTTTTAAAACTTTACTAACAGTTTCAAATGAGTTGGAAGCTGATGTTAATAGTATTTCGTTTTTTGCAAAGATTTTTACATCAAACCCATCATTTGTAAGTTGTTGTTGATTTAATTGTCTCAACTCATATATTTTTGAAATAATTTCTTGCAAACAATCTTCCAGTTGTTTGCTATCGATAGATTCATTTGATAAATCCTCTATCTTTTTAGTATCTATATCTATCTTTTGGGAGTATATTTTGTGTTTATGAAAACACTCATTATTATAATAATTCGCAATATCTTCAACAGTTTGCTTAATAATTTTTTGAATATTCATCAAATACCTCATTAATGTAACTTGATGCTGAAATAACGTCGTTTACCTTTTTTAACAAAGATAAAGTTATCAATTAAAACATGTGAATCATCAATTACATCGCTTTCTTTAAAATTATTAATTGTTCCTATAGTTATGGCATTATTAGAAATAAGCTCTCTAGCTTCACGTTTTGATGTTGCTATTTGACTTTCAACTAAAAAATCAATGATGTTAAGACCTTTATTTATTTCTTTGAATGGCAGCGATCTAGAAAGCTGTCGCAATTCACTATCACCCAATTTATTTATATCACCTTTAAATAATGTTTCAGTTATTTTTAAAGCTTTTTCTAAACCTTTTTCACCGTGCACTAGTAAAGTAACTTCTTCTGCTAGTTTTTTTTGTGCTAATCTTTTATGAGGTTCTTTATTATGGTCGTTCATGATAGTATTTATTGTTTCTGTTGATAAAATTGTTAAATAGTTTAATAATGTTGCACAATCATCATCATCCTGATTTATAAAAAATTGATAAAACTCATATTCACTAGTTTTATTCGGGTCTAATCAAATAGCTCCAGATTCGGTTTTACCGAACTTGACACCATCTTTTTTTGTTAAAAGGTTCATAGTAATTCCACAAGCTTTTGAGTTCTCTTTACCGATTTTTGATGCTATATAGTCAATACCGCTAGTAATGTTACCTCATTGGTCAGAACCACCGATTTGAACTCAACATGTTTCATTTTGATACAAATTGTAAAAATCATATCCTTGTAACATCGTATATGAGAATTCGGTAATACTTAAACCTTTTTCGATTCTTGAAGAGATATTTTCTTTAGCCAAAAGATAAGCTAGGTTAAAATCTTTTCCAATATCTCTTAAAAAATCTATTAGCGATAACTTCGATAATCAATCATAATTATCAATCACTTTTATCTCAGGTATGAATGTTTCCAACTGCTTTTTTATCATTAAGCTATTTTTCTTAACTTCTTCTAGTTCCAAAAGATTTCGTTCGCTATTTTTGAAGCTTGGGTCCCCAATCATTCCGGTTCCCCCACCAATAATAGCTAACGGAGTGAAACCAAAATCTTTGAATCTTTTTAAGTTCAATATTTGAATCAGGTGACCAATGTGTAATGAATCGGCCGTTGGGTCAAAACCACAATAAACACCAGCGCCTGACAGTTGGGCTGTTTTAATCTTTTCTGGATTCGTTGATTGTTTTAACATTTTTCTAGTTTCTAACTCATCTAATATGAATTTCATATTATTTGTCCTCACTTACTATTTTGTTTTTCTGTGAATCATCAAGTTCAAAAACGTCTTCACTCATACTTGAGGATACATCTTTCACTTGTGAGTATACATCACTTGCTTTATCAAGGACATTGACACTTATAACTGCCAAATCCTTTGCAATTAGCTTAACATTTTGTGACTTCGAAACTTCTTGACCAATTTTTAAAGATACTAAACCAATTTTTCTTAAAGCTTTATAAGCAAGTTCTTTTGTTTCGGCAGCGTCTAATTCGTCACTTGCTTGTTTAACTTGATCTAATTTCAACTCTATGTTAGCGATAACTTCGTCACTCTCATTACCTTGTGATTGTTCTCAAGCTTCTTCAATTGTTGCTATGAACTTTTTAATTTGAGGTCGATATTTTTTTAAGTAGTTTACAAAATCAGCTCTAATTTCAACACCCCTTTTGGGCGCTAACATCATTCCTAAAAAAAATCAGCCTGTAAGCTTTATTAATTTAAACATAGTAACCCCCAATTAATCCTTAGAGTTGGCAAAATCTCTAAGCTTATCTACCATTTTATAAACGATATCTTTGTTTTTAGTTGCCACTTTAACTCAAGACTTTACATTTCTTTTAGCGAACGCATCGAATATATCAACATAATTAGTTACACGAGCAATTGTATCTACTGTTGCATTCAACATTTCTGATTTGTAAGTAAGATCTTCGAAGAAATAGTCAACTTTTTTTGCTGCTACCCCGACCCTTCTCATAGTAACGATTGTATACAAAGTTAAAAAGATAGCAAAAACTAGTAGAACTATAATTAAAATAGTTTTTGTTCCGTCTAGTGTATCGCTTGCTAATAATAGTGTTAATGTCATATCCTAAATCTCCCTAATAAATCAATCTCATTATACAATATAATATAGTGTGTAACGTTTAGAAATGAAAAACAACAATAAACTTTTTAAATAAGTTATATCGTTGTTAATCTTCTATATCGCTCTTAAATTTTTTTACTTCTTCTTCTCAGTTAGCCTGTCTTTTTCTTTCTTCTAAACTGGCGTTTTTATCAGGCATAACCTTATCAGAGTCATCAACATGATTACCTCAATTAAATTCGCTTTTTCCAAGCTTCACATTTTCTCTCCAGTTTATTATTTTCTGAGCACGTTCTGTTTCAGCATTATATGCATCATTGTATATTTGTTTTCTTCTTTCTTGTAATGACATTTCTGGGGTATACTTTGAAGCAACGGTTTTAATATTATCGTGGATTTCTTTTAATTTAGAGACATAATTTTCTTTTAATTCTAATGTTTTTTCTATATCGGAGTTACTAAATGAACCTTTTTCCAGCATATTGTTTAATTTTTTAGAAGTCTTAGTCACAAGTTTAGTTAATTTATAACCTTCTTTAATTAGTTTTTTCTCTTCTTTTTGAACAAACTTATCTTTTTGTCTTATTTCGTATCTTATGTCAGATATAGTTTTTTCAATCTCTTTGATTTCTTCATCCGAGAAAGGCATATTTTTTTCTTTTCTAGGTTTAAATACTTGTTCGTTCAGCTCGGGCGCTTGGTCTGTCGATATTCTTTTAGGAATAATAATGTCTCCTTGAACCTTAGACTTTACAAGTTCATCAGATTTCTTTAGTTCTTCCACTCTTTTTTTAGAATCCAAAAGAGCTTTTGCTTCTAATTCTTTTGCAAACTCATCTACAAAATCCTCGGTTACAGTATCTTCGTTTGTAACACCGAAAATATATTCCAACAACTTATCCTTTTTTTTCATTTTTGTCACCCTTACTTTTACCTTGATGGTTTATTTTTTAATAATTATTTTTTTAGCACCTGCTTGAGAAGTTTTTTTTGTTTTTTCAGCTCCCCTGACCAAAATATTTTTACTAATGTCAATTTTCTTTGTGCCTTTTTCTTTTTTTAAATCTGCAACCAAAGATTCAATATCTTTTAATTTATCTGATAAATAAGATTCCCTCTCTTTATTGGTTTTGAATGTCTTATTTTCTATCTCTGCTATTAAATTTTCGACATTGTTTTCTGCAATATGTATATTTATTTCTTTAAAGTTTTCAAGTTCTTTCTTGATTTTTTCTTCTAGATTCAAAATTGTTTTTGATTTAGGTTTTGCACTTTTAAGGAGTTCTTCTCTTTTACTTTCTGATTTTTTAAATAATTCATTCGTTTTTCAAATAGTTTTATTTTCTTTGATACCAGCTTTTCTTTTTTCTTCAGCTTCTTTAAACAATCGCATTTTTCTTTGAATCTCATTTTCTTGTATGTGCTTTGTGAAGTTTTTTTCATGAAACTCTTGCGCTCTTTTGGCGTATGTTTTTGTGCTATCTGATTTTGATAAGTCCGTATAAAGGTTGGCATCAACACCACCAGTTCTCTTTAACTCTTCAATCTTTTGTAATTTTGCTATTACAGGGTCTTTTTCAATTACCTCTTTTTGTAAGTCATTTGTTTTTTTTCTAGCACCACTTATTATGCTCCCTAGTGGGCTATTATTTAAGGGTTTATTAATTGAAATTCTTTTCTTAATTTCATCAAGTTTAGTAGAGGCATCCTTGTTGTCATTTACCTCGCTTACACTAAAGTCATTTTCCTTTTCTTTTGGTTTCACACTATCAGAGAACTCCGGTTCGATGTTCAATAATGGGTCGTCATTAAATGACCAATGATTGGGTACGCGTGACTCTTCTTGGTTTGCATACTCACTTTTGTTTGGTTTTTTTCTTTTACTAAATAACCCCATAATTGACCCCCTTTTGCTCTTACTAATAATATTTTATACTTTTTATTCTGCTTGATTCCATATTTTGCCTTCCGAATTTAGCCTGATTCTTATTATTTATTTTAACAATATCTCCTGTAAAATAAATTTTATTTTTCGTGATAGCTTCACCAACTCCGTAAATATCAACTGGTGTTTTTAAATCTTCAAAGTATTTAATTTTCTTCTCATCAAAACCTGATGAAACTATTATCTTTACATGACCAAATCCTTCAAGATCTAACTTCTGTCTCAATAATTTGACCAAAGTGGGGTTAACACCATGTAATTCATTATCTTTTTCTACTAGATCTTTTAAAGACTCATCAACAAGTGATTGCGAAGTATCAAGACGTACAGCGTACAAACTATTGCCAAACTCTTTAGCGACAGCTAAACTATCATTTATACAATCATTATTATAATCAACTAGGGCTACTAAATTATTATTTGGAAACATCTCCTTATAAGCCTTGGTAGCTTCAATTATATCACCGTCAAAAGCAGCGATAAGGGCATGCGGCATAGTACCACTTAAGTTATATTCTATTTGCAAGTATTCAAAGCTTGCTGGAGAGACCAAGGATTTGATGCCACCAACGAAGGACGAATAACCATCAACTTGTTGATTAGAATAGTAATCCATACGATCGTTCATATTAAGTATTTTTTTACCGTTCGATACTTTAGTAAGATTGCGTGCATTTGTTGCTATTGTAGTACATCTTGACAAAATGCCGTCAAATAATCCTTCGTAAATAGCAAACTTCTCGTAATTCCCCGTAATTTTTAGAACGGGTTCATTAGCATTTACTATATCGCCATCTGAAAGTCCTTCAACAACTAAATCTTTATGACCACTTAATCTTAATATTTCTTTTATAATTTCGATTCCGCATAAGACTACATCATTTCGTCTTTGAAATCACTGCATTGAAACAGTTTGGTCGGGTTTATACTTCTTTAAAATCAACTTAGTTTTTTTGAAATAGTCAGCGATATAATAATCTTCAAAAATTCTTAGGTCTATATTAAATTTATTTTTCACCAAAAACACCTTCAAACTTTTGACCAATATAACTGTCTGGAAGATTTAATTCTATGATTCCGCTTGCGTTTGGGTCGCTATCAATATTCAATTCTTTTGCAGAGCAAAGCATACCAAATGAGTCATAACCTTTTAATTTACCATGACCTATCCTTATACCATTTGGCATCCATGACCCTTCGGTCGCTAAAACTGTGACTAAGTCTTTTCTTACATTTTTAGCACCACAAACTATTTGGATTGACTGTCCATCAAGTATTACTTCACATAGAGACAAGTGAGTCCCTTCAATTTTTTCACATTTTGTGACTTTGGTAATAACAAATTGCTTATGAAAATTAACTTCCTTGAAATATCCAGAAACTTCTTTCTTTACATAACTTTCATAGTTTTCATTTTGTAAAAAATTATTTTTTGTTTTATCAATATTTGGATTAAAAATATTAAATCCAACAATTTCATTATTTGAGTATAAAATTACTAAATTATTTTTAACTTTTAAAAAATCGATTTTTTTGTTTTCTATAGTTACCAATAAAACGTCGAAAGCATCGCAATATCTAATAAATCATTTCATTTTTACTCTCCTATAACCCTTGGATTATCTTCAAAACAATTATATAATAAATAATGTCTTTTACATAACTAAGCGCGTAAATGCTTCCAAAAAGTGTCTAAGCAAATATCTTGCACCCTTAATGGGTCATTGCTTTAAATAAGCAATTTTAAAAATAAAAGGGAGAAATTATATGAAAATAGCATTAATAATTGATTCTGCTTCAGGAATCAAAAATACTCAAGATTACAAAGATCTTTATCTTGTTCCACTAATGATAACAAAAGAAAACGGGGAACAAGTTGCAGATGATGAAAATTTATCTTTTGATGACTTTTATCAACTATTTGATTCTGAGTTATTAAAAACTTCACAATCAATTCCTGGAGAGATGATGAAAAAATGAGATGAACTTTTAGAGTCTTACGACCAAGTGATTTGTTTATTGATATCAAAAGGATTATCAGGTCAATTTAATACTTGTTACATGATGGCTCAAGATGAGCCTTACAAAGGTAAAGTGTTCGTTGTGGATACTAATGGTGTAGCAATATTACTAAAAAAACAAGTCTCAGAAACGCTTGAGTATATAAAACAAGGAAAAACAGGAGAAGAAATAACTAGACTTATTGAAGAATCAAACCAAGATTTTACTTGTTTTATAATACCAAAATCTTTAAAACAACTTGTAAGAGGTGGAAGAATTAGCAAGAGTGCAGCTAGTTTAGCTAAAATTTTGAAAATAACACCGATTCTAAAATATGACGGAACAATTGACAAAGAAGGAAAGACTAGAACTTTTAAGAAAGCCATTGAACAGTCTTTAGAATTGTTGGAAAAGAAATGCAAAGATGGAGATAAAATCTTGGATATTGCATATTCAAGATCAGAAGATGAAACAATAACTCTTGTAAAAAAATCTATAGAAGAAAAAGGTTTTGAAATTAATGTGACACAAGAGATGCCAAACACAATAACTTGCCATACAGGTAGAGAAACATTTGCCTTAGCTGTATGAAAGAAATAGTTTATAATAATAAGAGATAGAAAAAGAGGGATCGTATGAAAATAGGAATATTGGTGGACTCTTCGTCAGGTATCTTAACGCAAGATCTTGTTGGTACAAACATTGATTTAATAAATCTACACATTATCAAACAAGATGAAGAAGATTTTATAGATACACCAGAAAATGTTGAGAAACACAAAGTGTTTGATGCAATAAAAAATAACGAAAAAATATCTACAAGCCAAGCTTCTCCAGGAGAATTGATGGTGAAATATGATGAAATGTTAGGAAAGTATGACCATATAATACATATAACAATAACACCTAACCTTTCAAGTATGCACGCAACAGCATATGGGGTGGCTAATGCTCCCGAATACAAGGGTAAAGTGTCTGTTTGAGATCATGGATTAGCAGCAAACGTAATCAAATCATTAGTTTTTAAGTTCAATGATATGATAAATAACAATGTCACAGATATAACTTTGTTTGAAAAAGAATTAAGATTATGAGAGAAAAAAACTTTAGTAGTAATTGTACCTGGTGATCTTTCGAAACTAGCAAAAAGTGGTCGTGGTAAGGCTGTGCTACTTGCCTTGATGAAGATGTTTAAAACAAAAGTTGCTATTCACTGATGTGGTAAACCGAAAAAAATAGCTATGGGTAGAACAGTAGCATCAGTATTAGAAAAGGTTGCTCAATATTTTAAAAAAACTTTGGGCAATCATTTAAAAATAACCTTTTTACACACACAAGAAACCTCAAATAAAATAATAACTCAGATAAAAAATGTCATGAGTGAAAATAAAATCGAATTTGACACAGACATAGTGCCCCCAATTTATGCTTGCCATGCTGGTGTAGATACTATTGGTTTCGTCGCTTATGACGAAAAATTATTTAAAAAATAAGGCTATTATTCAAATAATATACAAAAAAACACTCAGTACGGTAGTTAACCACGAGTGTTTTTTATATGCTTTTGCTTTTTAATATTTTTTTAAAGTTAAACAAATTAAATTTTAAACTAAATTTATATCCGATCAATAACTTAAATAAGTCTTTTTTAGTAAGTTACTTTACTAATTACTGATTTTCTATATTGGCAGGGGTAGCAGGACTTGAACCCACGACACTCGGATTTGGAGTCCGATGTTCTACCAACTGAACTATACCCCTAATAAAAAAACCTTCAGTTGAAGGTTGTATTCTATATTGGCAGGGGTAGCAGGACTTGAACCCACGACACTCGGATTTGAAGTCCGATGTTCTACCAACTGAACTATACCCCTATTTTTCAACCTTTTTATTATACATTAAATTAAAAAGATTGAAGACGATTTTTTAATTCTTACTACAATTTTTACAAGTGCCGTGCATTTCTAGTTTGAAATGATCGAGTTTCATATCAATAGATGAAGCTATTAAACTAAACTGTGAAAACAAATCATTAGTTAATGAAGAACTTTCAATATGTTCGAAACTACCGCACTCATGGCACTTTACATGTATAAGTTGTGGAGCAACTGCTTCATAAATAATTTGTTTCCCGTTGATAGTATTTGCAAAAAGTAAATGCATTTCAAGAAGTAAATCAACGTTATTATAAATAGACATCACATTAACTGATCCCATTTTATTTTCAACATCACTTACAAGTTCGTTAATTGTAAAATGCTTACTTGTTGCAACACATTCAAGAACTGCCAAACGAAGAGCAGTTAATTTAATTTTTTTTTCTTTGAAAATATTAACATATTCTTCATAAAGCTTTGTGTTCATTTTATTTTACCAATGCCTCTACTGTATTCAATAAATCCCCTACGGTTTTCATATTTAATAATTGATCGTCTGATAATGTTATATTTAATTTATCTTCTAAAATTATAACCATATCCATAAGGTCTAAGGAATCCAAACCCATTGACTTAAATTCACTTTCTTTAGTTATAGACCCTTTAGCACCTTTTTCAACAAGTGCTTTTTTTATTTCTTCAAAATAATTCATTTTATCACCTTTATAATTATATATTTATAATAGTATAATTTCAATCATATATTTTAGTTGCACCCTGATAAGTAGCTTTGATGCTTCGGGTTTTATTTGGTGAATCAATACTGAAAACTAGAGATATATTTTCGTTAGTAGGTCCAAGTTTTTGAAACTCTAACATAAAATAATACTTAAACAAGGTCAATACAAAATAAGTTTGTTCAAAATCAAAATCCAACATATACATTTTTTGATTCTCTTTGAAATCTATATTATGGTTGGTATTCACAAAATCTAGCTTTTCTGCTTCCGTATCTTTTCCGTCTATGGGTACTTCGGTATTATCATTTACAATATCAACGCTACTTGTTTTAATGAATTTTCAAATTATAAGCGAGGACGTAATAATTACAGCAACTACAATAAAAGTTGGTAAAAATATTTTAAAAAATTTGCTTTTCGTTTTCATTTATAAATTTCACCCCTTTATCTATATCCAATAAATCCACTTGTAATATCTGGTCTAGGGTATAATTCAACATGTAACTGAATTTCAAATCGGCATCTAACTCTTTAACTATTTTAAAAGTATCAATAAAATAAGAATCATTTTTCAAATTATTGCTCACAGCTATTTCTAAATCATTGAAGTTTATAAACCAAATATAAAATAACGGTCCTTTATATAGAGGATTTAATATAATGCCTTCGTGACCGCTTTCATCAAGTATAACTTTGTTTGTTTTGATATCTAATTTAGTCTTATCAATAGTTTCTATTGAAAAAGAATCCCCCTCGAAATTAACTTTGTCTTCTTTTCTCTTTATAGAATAATAGTTATCTAGGTTGTCATTGCCTTTTAGATAAGATGTACTTTTAACTTTTGAGAAAGTTGCAAAACTATTAACATAACCATCCATTAGTCTATTAACTAAAACACCAAGTGAACTATTTTCAGTATCATCCTCTTTTATATAACTATTTTTAAAATCCAACTTCGTGTTGATTATATTTATATTATTTTTAGAATTAGTTATGTTCATTTCCCTTCGCAATAAATTGATATAGTGTGATCTTTTTTCATTTTCATAGTCCATATTTATATATGCAGATATGAAGTTGTGTTCTATAAGCATTGATGATTCTTTAAAACTTTTATGTTCAATGACAGGATGCCTATCTATAAAAATATTTCCTTTAACATCACCAACTAATGGCACATCTGTTGTAACAAAATAATGCAGACTAAAGGCTATTTGATTTAACAATGTTCACCCTAACTTTTCATAATCTATCAAGACCTCGGTAAATTCGTAAACACTGTAATTAGGTTTTTCGTCACCCCTTGAAATACTTCCGAATCTTATAATTATATTATCTTTAGGATCTGTTCAAAGTGGGACTAAACCCTTTTCACTTCTAACGTATAATTTTATTTCGGCATCATCTATAGATACCCTTCAATACTCATTTTTACTATTCTTTTCAAAAAAATCTTTGTTGTTTTCATACACCAAGTTTAATCTAACAAAAAGTTTAAAATACCTTTTATCACCTTTATAAAATGACTCATTTATAAAGCAAACATCTAAGCTAACTTTACTTTCGGCAGCAGTTACAACAGAAATACTATTTTTTAGAACCGTCTTTTCTTCAATAGTAATTTCATCCTTTATTTCATAATTGATGTTATCACCCCCATTAATATACTCGTATAAAAACAAGAAAATATTCAGCTTATAAATTATAAAGAGCAAAATAAAAAAAGCTCCTTAAAGCTTTTCGTTTTTCTATTTAATGGGGCGTATAAAGGGAATTGAACCCTCGAATGCCGGGACCACAACCCGGTGCGTTAACCACTTCGCCATATACGCCGTTTGTGTTTTTCAACTTTATAATTATACTTAAAATTTTGATTTTTTAAAATATTTTGAGAATTTTTAGTGCCTAAAAAAATAAAAAACAGTCTCTATGAAACTGTTAGTATTTCTGGCTTTTCTAATATTTCTTTTAACTTGGATAAAAATCTCCCTGCTTCTGCTGCATCAATTATTCTTTGATCAACAGTTAGGGTAGTATTCATGATTGCTTTTATAGCCAACTTTTCATTGTCTATTACAACTGGCTTTTTAACAACCTTACCGACACCAATGACAGCGGCATTTGGATAAAATATAGTTGGAGTTGCTTGAATTGCACCAATATTACCATAGTTAGCAACTGTGATTGTGCTTCCTTCGGTCTCATAATTGTAAAGTTCACCAGATCTTAGTCTTTGTGTCATTTCTTTGATGTCAATAGCAACTTCCTTTACTGATAGTTTTTCTACAAACTTAAGAACAGGTATTATTAAGCCTTCACTTGTTTCAGTTGCCAATCCTATATTATGATATTTTTTTATCAGTATTTCATTACTTTCAGGGTCATAACTTGAGTTAAGTTTTGGATGTTCCTCTAATGCTATAGATATTGCTTTAGCAATAAAAGCTATTGTAGGAAACTTAATGTGATTTTGTGTTTGTTTTAACATATGTTTAAGTTTTAATATAGAAGACATATCTATTTCCGTTGAGATAGTTAAAGGTGGAATATAACTTTGACTAAGTATCATCGACTTAACAGCCGCGTTTCTATTCTCATTAACTTTCTTTCTGTGAACAACCTTGTTGATATCGGTACCTTCGTAGTGAAGATGACCTAAATTATTTTCTGGTTTAGAACTCTCAAAGTTCACAGTTTTCATATCACCGTAATTTTTTCTTTGTTTATCAATATAATCCAAATCTTTCTCATCTGAGTTTTTTATTTGTTTTGTGAACTCTTTAATCTCTGACTTTATTAGCTCTTTGATTTGATTAATACTTGTTTTTGGACCACCAGTATTCATATTCTGCATAAGATTCTGCATAATCATATATTGCATAAGTTGAGAGAAGGTGTCACTCCCGCCCCCTAAATGGATGCCATTATTTAGTTTTTGTGTTGCTGCTGCTAGTTGATTTTGTTGGATTAAAGTATTTTGTAATTCGTTTACTTGTTTTTTCAAGAAGTTTATTGTATTTTCTGCTTCTGACTCACCAGACAAATTTTTGAAATCTCCACCTTGTTTCAATAACTCTTTTAAAAGTTGTTGATACTCGTTTTTTGTAGTTTTAGTTTTTTCTAATTGCTCTCTTCTTCTTTTTTTAGCTTTAAACTCACGATAAAGTTCTTCAAAGTCATCGCTTTCCGAATCAAAATCTTCTTCTAGATTATATGTTTTTGTATCGTTTAAAGGTTTTTCGCTACGCATATCAAGTTCATTAGTTTCATGCTTATATTTTTTTTGTTTATTTGATACCAACTCTTGCTCCTTTTTAAGGTCTCTATCTTCTGACTCGATTTCTCCTTCTTTATACGCTGTGTATAAATTTGAAGCGCGTAACCATGCCTCAAACTCTTTTTTTCCTTTTGGAGTTTTATTATATGGTATATAACTTGTCTCTCCGGTTCTACCATTTTGGTATGGTACATTTGCAAAAAACTCATTGGGGATTTTGCCGCCTCGCAAAGCTTCATAAAAAGGATTGTCGTTTTGAAATATTCCTTGCTCAACCGCTCTTCTTCTATCATCAATTATATTTCTTTCATCACGTTCTTTTATTAAATTCCAACGCTTGTTTATATCATATAAACTAGTCATTCTAGACTCAGCGTAACTTTTGTTTTTCTTAGCTTCAATTTCATTTACTAATTGAGAAGGATTTTTTTTAGGCATAACAAAACCATGATGTGTTGAAACATCATTTATATCTATTGGTTCATTATCAAATTCATCATTAGACTGAGTCGATGTTTGAGACACTGCACTTTCCTCCTCTTGAGAGATTGTTTTGTTAATGTTGCTAAGCTTTTGTTGTTGTTCATTAAAGGCTTTAACATCACCGCCTACTTCATTTAGTTTTTCCACTCTTGAGGCTATAATGTTTCTTAATATTAGCGGTCTTCCTTTTTCATCTACATTAGTCATAGCATTTACTGATTCATCAATCTCTTTTGTTTCTTTGAAGTTGTTTTCTTCTAAAAGTTTTTCTTTTCTAGCTTGAATCATCTGTCTGAACTTACTAGGTCCAGCGCCATCTGAGGCAAAGATATTTTCTCCATCTTTAGAAATGAGATCACTATTTTGCATTTTTAATAAATCTTCTTTGCTAAGGTCACCTAGGGTTTTGTTTTGTGGTGCATTTTTTACCGACTTCTTTATATTCTCTCTAATTGCTGCAAATTTATCTTTTAGATGATTTTCTTTATTTTCAAGTTTCTCAAATTTATCTTTAGAATCCATCAAATCATCTTCTGAACTAGAAAATGGTGTGATAGCTTGATTATATTTGTCATACAAAACAGCCCCTGAGAACTCATCAGCGGGTGTACTTGCAGATTGGAATTTTGAATCGTCAATATTTTCTGGAAGATAAATTCCATCGACAACAGATTCTTCATAACCTTCTTTTGTAAAATGTCTATTTTTAAATTTTGAAATTTCTTTTTCACCAATGGCAATATTTGCAAGAATGCTCCCGTTTTTAACACTGCTTCCCAGTTTGATTGTTTTAACAATCATTCCATTATAATTGGACTTGATCTTTACTTCTCCACCTTCATCTAATTTGATTAAGGCAAAATCGTCCCCAAATGCTATGTGTTCTCCTGTAAAAAGTCATTCTACTACTCTTCCTTTTGATGGTAAATTTCTAGCCCTTAAATGTACCATATGAACCTCATTCCTTTTAATTATACCATTTTGGGTATATATTAATGTCACATAATATTATATATCATTCTATAGCGATTTTAAAAGTCTCCCTTAACGATTGCTATAAATGGGAGCGCCATTATTCAAAACCCACACTTTAATAATCGAAGCTAATTTAATAATTTTGAATTATTTAGTTGTTTATCATTAATTTAGTGACGTGTTTTAACGGGTTTATAATAAAAGTTATTATGCATTGGTAGGAAACGATACGCCTAGTTTTTTCAAAATAAAACAACTATAATACTAATATGTAAAGGAGAAATTATGAACGATAAATTAAGAGCACAAGACAATTTCTATGATTATATTAATAAAAAATGAATAGAGGAGAATGACTTACCTGAAGGTTATGCTTCTTGGGGAAGTTTCGAAATATTGAGGAAAAAATCGATTGATGATATTAAAGATTTAATATTTGATATGAAAAATAAATCTGATAAAGCAAGTCGAGACCAAAAACTAATAATTAATTTGTTTAATAATTATTTAAACAAAGATTTTAGAAATAAAGAAGGTTTAAAACCTATAGAAAATATTATTAAAGATATTGATAACCTAAAAAGTAAGGAAGAATTTACCAATTTCTTGATTAAAATGTTTGACAAGTATAGTTTATCTTTCTTTCATTCAAAGAGCGTTGATGCCGATTACAAAAATAGTAATTTAAGAGCACTTATGATAGGTTCAATGGACTTGGGAATGAGTGATCGAGATTTTTATGAAACAACACATCCAAGACACAAGGATATCAAAGAAGCTTATAAAATCTATATAGATAATTTATTGAAGGTATCAAAAATTAGTTTTAAAACTAAAAACCTTTTTGAATTAATATATAACTTTGAATATGAAGTGTCTAGAAGTATGTTACGTAGAGAAGAATTTAGAGTACCAGAAAATATATATAACATTTTTACAATTGATGAATTGAATAATGTGTGTTCATTCATCGATTGAAGTAAATATTTGAGTGAAACTGGTTACGATAAAGCAAGCAAAATAATTGTTACTGAACCGAATTACTTAAAAAAACTAAATGAGTTGCTGGCAACTTTATCAGTTGAAGACTTAAAGGATATTTTAACTTTCAAGGTTATAGCAGGATTTTCTTCATTGACTTCTGATGAGCTATACGATATTAACTTCCAATACTCTACAATATTCACAGGTGTAAAAGAAAAACGTCCAGAAATAGAAAGAGCTGTTGAGTTTGTAAATAATAGTTTAGGGGAGTTATTAGGTAAAGAGTATGTGAAAAAACATTTCTCAGAAGATGCAAAGAACGATGTTCTAGATATAGTTAAAAAATTAATAAAAGTGTACTCGAAAAGAATACAGGACTTAACTTGAATGACAGATACTACAAAGAAAAAAGCATTAGAGAAATTAAATAATTTCACCATTAAAATTGGTTACCCTGATAAGTTCGAGAATTTTGATGATGTAGAAATTAAAACTTATGAAGAGGGTCATTCATTGATTGATAATATTCAAGCAATAAAAAAACATTTTGTAAAAAAAGAGCTTGACGAAATTAATGACCCAGTGGATAAAGAAAAATGGTATATGTACCCTCAAACTGTTAACGCTTACTATAGTCCATCTTCAAATGAAATTTGTTTCCCGGCAGCGATACTTCAAAGTCCTTTTTATGATATTAACGAGTCTAGAGCAAAAAATCTTGGTGGGATCGGTGCTGTAATAGGTCATGAAGTAAGTCATGGATTTGATGATGAAGGTGGTAAGTTTGATAAAGATGGGAACCTTAATAATTGATGATCAGAAGAAGATTATAAACAATATAATAACTTAACTAAAAAACTAGTTGAACAATATAATTCTTATAAAATTAAAGATTCAAATGTCAATGGTACTTTAACCTTAGGTGAAAATATAGGTGACTTAAGTGGTTTAGCCGCTGCATTGGACATTTGTCTTGAAGAATGCCCAAACGACCTTAAAACTTTTTTTGAAAGCTTTGCATTTATTTGAAGAAGAAAGTCTACTGATGAACTGAAAAATACTAGGTTACTTGTCGACCCTCACTCTCCTGAAGAGTTTAGATGTAATGGAGTTTTGGTTAATATAGACAAATTCCATGAAGTGTACCAAACAAAACCTGGTGACGGGATGTATAAATCTCCAGAAGATCGAATAAAAGTTTGATAATCAAATAAAAAAATGCCTTAGCTTGAACTAGGGCATTTTTTTATTGTCTTTATTTTGTAAACTTTCAATAATTTGCTCATACCTTTTGTAATCATTGTTTGAAATAAGGACTCCTTTTTTCACAAGTCTTTGCAATCTCTTAGCTTCCCTTAAGTTATGTTTTACGAAACTCCTATCCATTGTACTAAGAGTATTTAATAGATCATTCAACGCTTCTTTATTCCGCTTCGCTTCTAATCGAGTTTTGCTTTTTTGCAATCTTTCGTTAACTCGTGTTTTTTTAAGCTCGCTCTTATATTCCTCTAACTTCTTTTTTCTCTCTGTTTTACTAAGAGTTTTTAAAGAAGTTTTTCAGTTTCTCAACTCAGTATTTGTATGTATTAATAATATTTTTAAATAATACATCATATTTTTCTTGTTTAACTTTTCGATTTTTATTCTATAATCGTGTTCTTCTTTTGAAAGAAGATTCTCATTTATATCATGTCAACGATAAAACTTTTTGTTATTTCAATTTAAATAGAACAATTGTGCAGTGATAACAATTGCACTAATGCAAAAGCAAGCTAAAGCAAAAATCAGAATTGCGTGTGTTTGGGAAATATTATTAGTTGGGAATCAAACATTACCATTTACATCTTTTAAAGTATAGTTAGTATGCAAATTCATAAACCAATACGGAAATCACATTTGAGAAGTATAGGGATTGGCATTTTGAATTGAACCTGCTTTATCTCCAAATATTTTTTCCCAACTGCTAACTCAGTGACCATTGTTATAAGTATATATATTCGAGAAGAATTTTGGTCCGTATAACCTGAATCTATATTCTCCACGAATCATGGCGTAACAAAGATAACCTAATGGGTAAAGAGTTATCCCATACATTGATAATTTACCATGTTCTCGGAAACTATAATAATAGTCACCAGAAGATATCATGAAATAATAAATCATTATAGAAGGAATTATCAAGTGTAGGATAATTGTTGAAACTCAATTAGCTTTTTGATAAGACCCAAACTCATCTTTTGATGAGACTAAACCAAGTCAAAAAACAAACATAGTAGTTGTAATATATACTGTGATAGCAAGTTCGATACCGAATGGAGGTTTTTTATTATACGCTTCCTTTAAGCACAATGCAAAAATTAAGTAAAAAACAACTAAATAATTTGATTGAGTAGTAAAGAAAGAGTAATATATATTCAATCTTTCTATTGTCGGTAAACTTGATACATTTTTTTTAGGAATATATATTTGAAATAAAAAATCAAGTATCAAAAACGCAATCATAAAAATTAAAAGAACCATTTTTATTGAAAACTCTAAATTTCTATTTATCTTCACATTTACGTACTCCTTTACTTTTGCTAAAAATTATTCTTGAAGAAAGCTAATTTCACTAAACTAATATAAAAATTATACACCTAGATATATATTTTAACGAATGAACAAATAAAATTACAAGCCTTACAAAAGAAAAAACTCAGCAACCTGAGTTTCTTATTTTATAAAAATTTTAAAGTTTCCTTGCAAATCATTAACTCTTCATCAGTACGCATTTTGAGTATTTTGTATAATGATTTAGCCGATGATATTTCTAAATGTTCATCATAAGATTTTAGATTTTGATCTTCATCTATATCCAACGGTATGATGTTAATTTTGTCTATTACTCCGCTTCTTACATCTGCAGCATTCTCGCCAATCCCAGCTGTAAACACAATTGCATCAACACTCCCGTTTAACTGATTTGTATACTTAATGATGAAATCAGCAATTTTTTGCGTATATAAATCTAATGCCATTGTGGCTTGTTTGTCTCCATTTAGAATGGCTTCCGTTATGTCTCTCATATCACTAGATATTCCCGAAAGACCTAATATACCAGACTTTTTGTTTAGTATGTCAGTTATCTCTTCAACATTCTTGTCCAACTGTTTAGCCATATATTGTAAAATTGATGGATCAATGTCACCAGTTCTTGTTCCCATTATAAGACCTGCTAGGGGTGTTAAACCCATAGTTGTATCAAAAGATTTACCCTCTTTAATACAACACATGCTAGCACCGTTACCTAAATGGCATACAATTAAGTTTAAATTTTCCTTATCTTTTTTTAATACCTCGGACATTTTTTCGGTTATATATTGATAACTAATTCCGTGAAAACCGTATTTTCTTAGGGAGAAATCTTGAAATCAAGAATAAGGAGTTGCATATAAATAGTTTTCTCTTGGCATAGTTTGATGGAAAGCGGTATCAAAACAACCCACAAGTTTTGCCCTACCCAGTTTCTTTTCAAAAGCTGTAATTGCTGTGAGAGCCCCAGGGTTATGTAATGGTGCTAGTTTGATATTTTCCTCGATTATTTTTTTATTTTCTTCTGTAAGTTCAACAGATCTTAAAATCTTATTTCCACCATGAACTACTCTAAAACCAATTCCCTTTATATCATCAAAATCTTTTATTAAGTTTAACCCTTTGAATCTTACTAGTATAGATTGAA
Organism: Spiroplasma endosymbiont of Megachile willughbiella; assembly: GCF_964273395.1. Lineage (NCBI taxonomy): Bacteria > Bacillati > Mycoplasmatota > Mollicutes > Entomoplasmatales > Spiroplasmataceae > Spiroplasma > Spiroplasma endosymbiont of Megachile willughbiella. The sequence goes on from NZ_OZ187005.1 coordinate 1,041,419, forward strand.
CAGCATCGTCGTGATTTTTCATTGAATCATCGAATTCAAACTTATCGGTTTTTGTTTTAATAATCAACCTACCATCAACATTAATTCTTTCCGCTATCCCCTCTACTATAGATATAGGATTATTTAAGTTTGAAGTATCAAAAAGCTTAAACTTTATAGAACTACTTCCTGCATTTACTATTAAAATCATTAATTAATTTCTCCATTTCTTTGTAAGGCTTGAAAAAGTGTTACTATGGATGTTTCATATATATCCTGAAATGTGGCTCCTCTTGAAAGATCATTTACAGGCTTATTCAAACCTAATATAAAGGGGCCGGATGCTTTGTATCCTCCCATTCTTTGTGCGATTTTATAACCAATATTCCCAGAATTTAGGTCTGGAAAAACCATAACATCGGGTTTTTCTTTAGTAATTTTTGAGCCTGGATATTTTTTATCTCTTACCTTTTTTACATAGGCGGAATCGAATTGCATTTCACCATCAAAAATAAAATCATTATTGGTTTTTTCATTTAATATATTGACAGACTCTTTTACTTTCTCTACCATTTGACCACTACCAGATGAATTAGTTGAGTAACTTAATAAGGATACCTGGACATCCTTAACGTTCATATCTTTAGCAAAGTATGCGGCCATAACAGAAATCTCAGCAAGCTGTCTTGGTGAAGGGTCTACATTTAGTGCACAATCAGTAAAGATTATTTGTTCTTCGTCTTTTGAAAGAATAAGAACTGAAGAAGCAATAGAATAACTATCAGAAGTTTTTATGATTTGTAATGTAGGTCTTAAAGTATCTGCAGTAGTGTAACTCAAACCACAAACCATACAATCAGCCTCTCCTAACTTAACAAGTAATGCTCCAAAATAATTTCTTTTTGTAACTAAATTTAATGCTTCTTCTTCTGTAATCTTTCCTTTTCTTATCTCCATTAAGAGATTAACCATAGACTTGTCAACTTCTCCAACGATATAAGTTTTTATTTTGCTATTTAAAGTACTAGGTATTTCATTCTTATTGTTGTAAAGCAATATAACATTTGCAAGTTCTTCTTCTATAATTTTGTTTGCCACTTGAACTATCTCTGTTTCTGTTCCCTCAGGAAAAACGATAGTCTTTTTATTTTTATTTTTTTTTATTAAAACGTTTAAGTCACTTATAGAATACATTTATTTTCTCCTTACTTATATTTATAATCGTTAATTTCTTTCAAACGTGTCGAAGAAATTTCTCTTTTGTTTGTATCAGCTATAAACAAGATTGTTTCTAAATCATGAAATATTTTTTTATTCGCATCTGCTAATTCTATTTCATAGTCAAGGTCACTTTTATCTCTTATTCCTCTAATTAAGTAGTTTACACCTAAGTTCCGGGCAAATTCACCCGTCAAAACATCCTTGTTTTCTAAAACTATACAATTCCCCAAACCTTTTACACTTTCTTCTATTTGAGATCTTCTACTCGAAAGGTTAGGGTTTGTATTTTTAAAAATGTTTTTAGTTATTACAATATAGACAACTTCAAAAAGCTTGCAGGCTTTTTTTAACACCTCTAAATGTCCTTCATGAAAAGGGTCAAAACTACCTGGGTAAATTGCTTTCATTAACTCACTCTCCTATATTTACTTTATTTTAAGACAAATATAGGAAAAAACTTTTTTATTATAAAATTTAGGTAAAATTATATTGTTTCGGAGGAAATTATGAGACTTTTGATGATTGATATTGGAAATACAACTGTTGATATTAGATTATGAGACTCAGAAACCAACATTACTAGCGAGGTATTCAAAGCATTATCTAAAAGTAATGAATACCGTTCTTCAAATATTATTATCAAAAAAATAGAAAGCTTAAAACTTTCTTTTGATGCTGTAATATACGTTTCAGTGGTACCTCAATGAAATGATGTTGTTAGAGCACTAGCACATAAGAAAAAAGTTAAATTATATAATGTTAGAGAAGAAAAGTTAGTTACAAACGAGACTTTTTTAGTAGACGACGTTAGAAGAATTGGTGCTGACTTTATTGCTAATTATTTTGGAGCCCTTAATAGTTACAACTATAAAAATTTTATTATCGTATCAATGGGTACCGCAACAACTTTATCGATTATTAATGATAAGAAATTTGTTGGTACAACAATTTCACCAGGTCTGGAATCAGGGATGAAAGGATTAATTCAAAATTGTGCATTATTAGAGAAACAAGATTATACATTATCTAACTTAAATTTTGGAAAAAACACATTTGACGCTATAAGTGTCGGAACCTATAACGGCCATTATTTAATGATAAAAGGGCTTCTAAAAGAACTTGCCAATTTCATGAATATTGATGGTGTTATATTTACGGGTGGATACGCCCTAACATATAAGAAAAATATTGAAACGGATAAATTCATATATGACGAATCACTCATTTTTAAGGGTCTTATATCAATCTTCTTGAGTCTCAACAAAAAGTAAAATTATAAAATTTATAATTAAAGATTATAAATTTTATAATTTAGTATATAATTTTATCAGGAGGAATTAATAATGAAAAAAGAACACAATGTTCCAGAACATAGCAATGAAGAGAAATTAAAAGATCATTATCATGGAAAACATCACTTTGACTCTAAAGGTCAACACGATGATATTGAAGATAAGGATTTTGCTTTCATAAACACTTTATTAATAACTGGTAAACGAAATATGATATACAAACTTGTACTAGCAGGTTTTTTTATGGCCTTGGCATTTATTTGTACTATCTTAGACGGGTATATAGGAGAAAAGTTTTTAAGTATCCCTACTCCTGCGGGTATGATAAGTGTGCGTTACTTAGATGTGACAATCATAATATTATCTATTGGTAGTTTAGGACCAGTAATATCAAGCTTAGTAGCATTTGTTGTCCCTTATGTACATTTCGCTGTTCATTCGGAACACAGTATTTACTCAATAGTCTTAGATTCATTTGGATATGTCTTACTTATATGGCTAATGTGAACATTTTATTATGTAATATCAAGGAATTCATACTACCATAAAGACCCTGTTAAAAAGAAAGACTTGTTTAAAAGATGAATGCCAATTATACCGTTTGTGCTAATTAGTTCGGCAATATTCGCATTTATAGTTGTTTTATCACTTTATTTGAGTGAAATAACAGGTGCTGAAGGTCACGATCACGAAGGTCACGATCACGAAGGTCACGATCACGAAAATGAAGTTAATTGGGATTCATTTAAACAAAAATACTTTATTACATTTATAGTATTTTTCTTTATTGAGGTTTTAAGATTTACAATAGTTTACGTCTTATATGCAGCAATAGAACCTAAATTAAAATTATTGAATCATAAATATAGATAAACATCAAAAAAACACTTCTCGGAGTGCTTGAAGATGTTTTTTTTATTATAAAACTTTACAGTATTTCAGTAGATTAAGTACTTAAAAAATACGCCTATCTGGGCGTATTTTTACAAAAGCTTTATTCTATTTATCTTTCCCTAACTTTTTAATGGGTTTTCCATAATATGCATCTAAATAAATATTTTTGATATCTTCTATCAAGGGGTATCTTGGATTAGCACCAGTACATTGGTCGTCAAATGCATCCTCTGCCATACTATCCAATGATTCTAAGAATTTGTTTTCGTCTACTCCATACATTTTAAAAGATGAATGCAACTCTACTTCTTTTGTTAATGATTGTATGGCCATTATTAATCCGTCAACTAGTTCCTCATTAGTTTTACCATTAATATTTAAATGTCTTGCCATTTTAGCATACTTCTCAAGAGAGTTTTGTGTTTCGAACTGAGAGAAATAAGTTTGTTTTCCGCCATCTATAATACAACCAGCATTATATCTTATTACATAGGGTAGTAAGATTGCATTGGCTGCGCCGTGGACAACACCGTGGTAACCTCCAACTTTATGTGATAAAGAGTGAACAATTCCTAAGAAAGCATTTGCAAATGATATTCCAGCAAAAGTTGCACCGTTCATAACCTTCTCACGCGCTTCTCTATCATTTGTTCCGTTATGATAAGCTCTAGAAAGATAGTTTAATATATTTTGAGCACCTTGTACGGCGTAACCATCAGTGTAATCCGTAGCCATAATTGATACATAGGCTTCCATACAATGAGTCAAAGCATCTAATGCAGGTGCATTCGTTGCGTTTTTTGGTACTGACAATGTTAATTCAGGGTCAATGATTGCCATTTGCGGTGTTAATGAATAATCAGCCAAAGGATATTTTTTATGATTTTTATCATCAGTGATTACAGAAAATGGTGTGACTTCTGAACCAGTTCCAGATGTTGTGGGTATACAAATCATCTTAGCTTTTTTTCCTGTGTTTGGATACTTAACAATTCTTTTTCTTATGTCTGCAAATGTTAATGATAATTCAGCAAAGTTTAGTTTATCGCCATCATTTTCATACATCAATCACATTAGTTTAGCGGCATCCATTGATGAACCACCACCAAAGCCAATGATAACATCTGGTGCAAATAATGCCATTTCTTTTGCACCTGCCTCAGTTGTAGAAAGCATTGGATTTGGTTCAACCCTATCAAAAATAGCATATTTTATTTTCATTGTGTCTAATACAGAAGTTATTTTCTTACCATATAATTGATTAATGATTTTGTCTGTTACTATATAAACTTTCTGAGTCCCTCATTCTTTAAGATCTTCAAGTGCAACACTTAGTGAACCAAACTTATGATAGATTCTCTCAGGTATTCTTAACCATTGCATATTATCCCTTCTTTCTACAACAGTTTTGATATTTAATAAGTTTAAAGGACCTACATTTTCAGAGAACGAATTGCCCCCGTGAGTACCACAACCAAGTGTTAAACTTGGCTCTAAACCAAAGTTATACATATCTCCAATTCCTCCGAATGCAGATGGTTGATTTATAAGCAATCTACCAGGGTTCAAAGTTTTAAAAAGCTCGAGTGATTTTTTTTGCTTGTTTAAGTCTGTTCATAACGAAGCTGTATGACCAGGACCCATCTTTAATATGTCCCTAGCTTTTTCAACGGCACTTTCTATATTATTTGCTTTATAGATTGAAGCATAGGTTGATAATTTCTCATGAGCCAACGCTTCTTTGTAAGAAGTGTCTTCCGCTTCAACCAGAATAAATCTAATATTTTTTGGAATTTTAATACCAACAAGTTCAGCTACTTTTTGTGCGTTTTGCCCCACTAATTCAGAGTTAAGTAGACCAAATTTACCTTCTTTGAACATTGCTTTTCGAAACTTTTGTTTTTCTTCTTCAGTTCTTACTATATAAGTATTTTTACTTTCGAATGACTTAATAACTTTTTCGTATATAGTATCTATAACTATCAAGGAATTCTCAGTAGCACAAACAACCCCGTTATCAAAAGTATTAGATTGAATAATTGATGATGTAGCCATATCGATATTGGCAGTATCATCTATAATGGCTGGTGCATTTCCTGAACCAACACCAATTGCAGGTACCCCAGAACAGTATGCTGATTTCACCATACCCGGACCACCGGTTGCTAAAATAATATTTGAATTTTTCATAACATACTCAGTTTTTTCTAATGAAGGTTCATCTACTCAACCAATAAAGCCTTTTGGTGCACCGGCTTTTATTGCTGCCTCTAAGACTATTCGGCTGGCTTCAATCGTACTTCTTTTAGCACCTGGATGTGGTGAAATAATGATACAATTTCTAGTTTTGATTGCTAACAAACACTTAAAAATGGCAGTAGATGTTGGGTTTGTAGTAGGTATAACAGCACCTATCACTCCTATTGGTTCATATACTTTCTCGATACCAAGACTCTTATCAGAGTAAAACGTACCTACAGTTTGTAAATCTTTAAATTTATTATAGATGAACTCACTTGCATAATGATTTTTTAATATTTTGTCTTCAATAATACCCATACCAGTTTCTTGCTTTGCCATTTTTGCTAAAGCAATTCTGTTTTCATTAGCCGCAATAGCAGCTGCCTTGAATATTTTGTCGACTTTCTCCTGAGAGAAAGATGAAAACTCTTCGTAAGCTTTTTGTGCTTCCTTGAATATTTTAGATAACTTTTCCATTTGCATTATCCTTCATTAAGTAAGATCCCTTACTTATCCTTCCATAATAATTATGACACTTCCTGATAAATACTACCGCTTTATTTTAAAAAAATAGAACTTTTTCCAAAGTAAAAAAAAACTATAGGATAATTGAAGTTAAAAAAAACACCTTTGTAAGGTGTTCATATGCGCATATGATATTGTATATTAACGTTTTGAGAATTGAGGCGCTCTACGAGCTCCATATAAACCATATTTTTTACGTTCTTTAACACGAGCGTCACGAGTTAACAAGCCTTTGCTTCTTAATTCTGCTTTGTAATCCTTACTTGCCTCTAAAAGTGCTCTTGCTATACCTAAACGTGCCGCTCCAGCTTGACCTGTGAAACCTCCACCTTTAACCATAACTCTAATTGAAAAGTCTTCTTTTGTTCCAGTTGCCACAAGTGGTAATTCCATTTCTTGTACTAATGTTGCGTATGGGAAAAAGTCTAGAGCTTTTAAGCCATTAACGATTATTTCACCATTTCCAGGAGTTAAAATAACTTGGGCAACAGAAGATTTTCTTCTACCTGTACCTCTGTACATTGCTTCATTTTTCTTTATTGCCATTATTTATTATCTCCTTTTTTTGAACTTAACACTAAAACTTCTGGATTTTGTGCCTGATGTGGATGTTCTGGGCCTGCATAAACATGCAATGCACGATACTGGTTTGAACCTTGAACATTTTTTGGTAACATTAGACGAACAGCTCTTTCCACAATTCTTTCTGGAAACAATTGACGTTGAGTTTTAACATTTCTTGATTTCAATCCACCTGGGTGCATTGAGTGATGATAATAATTCTTGTCATTTTCTTTTTTTCCAGTTAAGACTACTTTTTCAGCATTTATAACAATTACATGATCTCCATTATTGATGTGTGGTGTAAAAGTTGGTTTGTGTTTTCCTCTTAATATTGTTGCAACCTCAGTAGATAATCTACCTAAAATTGCATCAGTTGCGTCAACTACATATCACTTTTTGGCAATGTCTGCCGTTTTAATTAGTGTAGTTTGTTTCATGTGCTTTTTTCTCCTTCGCTTCCGGGGCTAGTGAGTAAGCAAATATATTATATATTATTTTTTAAATTTTTGTATAATTAGGTATTAAAAACTAAGTAAAAACAATAAAAAAACGCTTTTGCGTTTTTTTGTAGTCGTTGTAGCTATCATATATTATGCAGTTTTCCCTTATTACACTATGGAATTATTCAAAAAAACTGCAGCAATACATACTACCTACTGATTTATTAGACGTTATATAATTCAAAACGACTACATTTATATTTTACACAAACAAATCAATTAATATGTAATTTTATACAAAATTAGTCCCCTTGGGTCTGCAATGTATGGGAGTTTATTAGCTTCCTTATTAAGGACTTTGATAATATCTGATTTCTCAATCTTGTTTAATGCATATGCAAATGCTGCTCCAAGGATCATCCTAATTTGATATCTTATGAAACCTTTCGCTACAAACTCAATTGTATAAATGTCCTTTGAAAATTTTAGTGTTATATCTTTTATTTCACGTTTAGTATTTATTACATCGGCCTCTAACTTTGTTAGACCTGAAAAATTGATAAAATCGTGCTCTCCAATAAATAACTTTAATGCTTCGTTTAGTTTATCGAAGTTTAAGGGTCTCTTTGGAACATAATAAAAGCGGTCTTCAAAAACCGATCTTTTATTAGTTTTGATAATGTATTTATATATTTTTTCTTTACAGTTTCTTACCTTAAAAGAAGCGTCCACAGATTCGAAGTTCTTAATCATTATTCCGAGTGGTAATGAACTATTTATAGCTCTTATAAAACCAGGAAAAATAGGTTTAAAATCTAGTTCTATTCAAACTTTTTGGTCCTTTGCGTGTACTCCAGAATCTGTTTTAGAAGCCCCGACTAGTCTAAAACTCGTACCTTTTGTAACTTTGAAGATAGCTTTTTCTAAAGCTCCTTGTATTGTTTTTTGGTTTGATTGTTTTGCTCATCCACAAAAATCTGTTCCATCATATTCTAAGGTGAAAACATAGTAATTCTTCATTAAATATCAAGTATTTTATCTAGTCTTGGCATTTTAATCACATTTAGAACATCAAAGTAACCATGACTATAGATGAATAAAAATACTATTATAGACATAACAGATATGAAAATAAATCAATCTCAAATTCTAAATTTCACTTGGCGATATCTGGTTCTTTTTGCGTGTGGATCATATCCTCTTGAGTCCATTGCGTATGCTAGGTCTTCAGCCTTTTGAAACGCTGAAACTAATAATGGTATTATTAAAGACGTCATTGACTTGACTTTATCCGCTAATTTACCATTTTTAAAATCTATCCCCCTAGAGGATTGTGCTTTCATTATCCTTCCAGCCTCATCGATTAGCGTTGGAATCATTCTTAAAGCAATCGAAATGATTGTAGAAAATATATAAACTGGTATACCAATTAACTTTAGTGGTCACAATAAGTCTTCAATTGCTAATGTCAACTCTAATGGTTGTGTGGTTCCAGTCAAAATAGTGGTTAAAGTTATCATCAAGAATATTCTTAATGTCATATATGAAGCTCTATAAAATGCTTTTTCAGATATATAAATTTTTTTTCAATTAAAAATATATCCGGACTCATTAGACTCACCTCATCTTGCGCTTTGAGAGAGCATTTTTCAATCAATGTTTTCAGAAGCTAAGGGTGCTAACATAAAAAAATTAATTAAAATCAACACAATAAAGATAAACAATATCGGGGTAAATAATTTTCACAGCATTTTAAAATTTAGTTTACTTACGAAAAACAATCCCATAATTAGAGTACCGGCTATTGCAAAACCCGTAAAACCAATTTTAAGAAAAATAATAACAATAAGACAAAGAATCATGAAAAGTTTAATTCTTGGATCCATTTTATGAATTATAGAGTTATGTGGCATGTATCTACCAAAAACCATTCTCATACTATTTTCCCCCTAATTTTGTTCTAGATTCTTTTATTGCAAGTGCTAATTCCTTAATTGTTCTAAATTCCTTTGCGGTAATGTCAATTCCCTTTTCTTTAAGACCATGAGCCACTTTATATAATTTAGGTGGTTCTATTTCAATCTTTTCAAGCAATTCCTTGTTTGAAAAGATTTTAAATGGGGAATCCTTTGCAATAACCCTACCTTTATGCATCACAATTACTTCATCAGCGATCTGCAATACATGGTCCATGTTATGGGTAACTATAACAATTCTTTTTTTCTTTTCTTTATTCAAGTTGTAAAATAAACGCATGAAGTCTTCTTCACCTTGCGGGTCTAAACCACCAGTAGGCTCATCTAATACCAATGTGTTTCCGTCCATAGCAATTATCCCTGCAATAGCCACTCTTCTTTTTTGACCACCAGATAAGTCGAATGGACTTCTTTTTGCGTAATCAGTTGGCAAATCAACCATCTTAAGTAGATCTGGTACTTTTTTTAAACTTTCTTCTTTGTCTGCTCCAAGGTTTATAGGTCCAAAGGCGATGTCTTTTTCAATTGTATCTTGAAATAGTTGGTACTCAGGAAATTGAAATACTAAACCGACTTCCCTTCTCAAGTCTTTAACTTCTTTAATTTTTTTAGTTGAAGCTAAAATTGGGTAATTGCCAACGATTGTACGTCCGGTTTCTGTTGTTATTAAACCATTAGTCAACTGAATTAGGGTTGATTTACCTGAACCTGTCATTCCAATTACGGCTGTTATTTTACCCTTTTGTATTGTTAAATTAGTTCCGTTAAGTGCTCGAAACTCAAAAGGTGTATTGATACCGTAAGTAAATGAAACGTTTTCTAACTTGATTTCACCTGAGAAATCAAAATACGTATTTTTAGCTTTCGCAAGTTTTTTCTTGTAAGACTTTTTATCGCTCTTAGTTTTTGTTTCGAGGTTATTATATCAACTTCTTACTTCATTTACTCTTTCTGGAGCGTTTTGTAAATCTGCCTTCTTGTAATCTTTCAACTCTTTTTGATATTCTTTTTGTTTAGATAAGTCACTCTTAATATTAGCTATTATTTCTTTGTGTTTTTGTTTTCTTATTTTAGTTTGTTTTTTTTGATTGATAGCTAATTCACGAACATGATTTTTGTATTTTGTTTTTGAAGCTTTTTTTTCAACTATTAGTTTTGCTTTTTCTTCGGGTGTAGCATCTCTTAATTTTGACATATTTTATTCACTAACTCCTCTAAGTTATTACTATGCTCTAGCTTTATTCCTAGCTCCTCAAGAGCTTCTTCAACCTGAGCAACAAAAGGAATATCTAGGTGTATTGAACGGAGAAAATCTTTGTCGGCCAGAATTTCCTTTGGAGAACCAAATTTTACTAGTTCCCCTTTATTCATAACCATTACTTTATCCGCATTAAGAATTTCATCCATATCGTGTGTAATCGAAAAGATAGTTTTCTCTCTTGTGTTTTTTAATTCAACCATTATATTTTTTACTTCTGTTTTTCCTTTTGGATCTAACATACTTGTAGCTTCATCAAAAATTAATATATCTGGTGAAAGAGCTAGGGCAGATGCGATAGCAACTCTTTGTTTTTGTCCTCCCGACAACATTAGTGGCTCGTGGTCTAAGAATTCATGCATATTTACTTTTTTAGCGGACGCCTCGATGATGTCACCCATTTTTGATGGTGCCATTCTTCTATTTTCCAAACCAAAAGCAATATCATCTCTAACTGTTGATCCTATAAACTGGTTATCAGGGTTCTGAAAAACAATTCCTAAAAATTTTCTTGCTATATTTATGTTACTTCCAGTAACTCTATTTCCATAAATATCTATGCTCCCAGCTGTTGGTTGCAAAACACCAATAATTATTTTTGAAAGGGTTGATTTACCACTCCCGTTATGTCCAATTATAGTTACATAATCCCCGTGTTTTACTTCTAAACTAACTTCCTTAACAGCCAATGGGTAGTCTTCACGATATTTAAAAGAAACATTAGTTAATTTAAGTGCGATGTCACTTAATTTAGTTAACTCTCCACTATGACCTCGGTCTTTTATTGCATTTTTGGCTTCTTTGTAAATGTATTGAGCTGTCTTATAATGTTCATAGCTTTTTCAATATTCTTCGCTGCCTTTTTTATGCTTATTAAGTTTTTGTGCTTCCATTTTAAAATTATCCAAAAATATTTTAGTGTTAGCAAAGTTTTTAAACTCAGTTTTCATATTTTTATATTCGAGTTCATATTTTTTTACAAAATCTTTATCAACATCTCTTTTTGCATATTTTGCCTTTGCCACAATTACTCTTTGACTTGAACGAACTAATTTATCATTGTATTCGTTTAGTTTTAATTTAAAATCGTTTAAATCTTTAGTTGTCAAAACTTTCATTACTTCAACATTACTATTTTCCATAAATTTAGTCCTTTCATACATTTTTGATTATATCAAATATGTTAACAAAATAAATTATATTTTATATAATTTAGAGTTAAAATCAAGTATATTTTGTAATATAATTAAAAATTAAGCTTTTAACCAACTCTATTTTATACTAATTTTACACTTATTGGTTTATAATATCTGCTAAAAAAGGTAGGTATTAATATCTCACAAACTACTTATTTTAAGAGAGGTATTCATTATGTTAGGAGCTAAGAATGTATATAATTAAAAAAAGATGAACCCATCTTTATTTGATTATATTTTTACATGAATTAGTTTGAATAAACTCCTTTAAGTTTTCAAAGCTTATCTCCACCATATTTTTAACGGCTTCATCAGTAAAACTTCCAATATGAGGAGTGATCAAAACTCTTGGTTTTAATGAAAGTAACTTTTCGTAAGTTGCATTATTGAGGTCTTTGACATGTGTTTTAAAGAAAACCTCGCTCTCGTTAGTTAAAGTATCTAAGCACACAGACTTTATATGTTGAACTTCTAAAGCGCTAAGTAAGTCATTGTAGTTGATAAGTTCCCCTCTTGCAGCATTTATAAGTATTACACCCTTTTTCATCATTGCTATTGACTCTTTATTTATAAACTCTTCATTTTGGCCTTTGATAAGCGGGCAATGAAGTGTAATCAAGTCAGATTTCATCAAAAGCTCATTTAATGATGTATACTCAATAATTTCTTTGGCATCTGAGCGTGGAAATATATCATAACCAAGTACTTGGGCACCTAAACTTTTTCAAGCTTTAGCAGTTTCAAAACCAATTCTACCTGTTCCTATTACTCCAATGGTAGAATTTCTTACTTCTTTAGAGAAATAATTATTATCAATTAGAAAGTCTTTTTTATTCATTTTATCCGCCATTAAATTTAAATTTCTTATCATGTACAAACCCATAGAGAGAGCTAACTCACTAACGGCATTTGGTGAATAATATGGTACATATGCTGTTTTTATTTCTAATTTCTTTGCTGCATCAATGTCTATATGATTAACTCCAACGGTTCTAGTAAAGCAATATTCTACTCCCTTGTTTTTCATGTAAGTCAGGTTTTTTTCATCAGCAATACAGTTAGCTCTTAAAAGAACAACATTGTGGCCATCTATTAAATTAATGTTACTATGGTTAAATAATTCTTTTGTAAATGTTAATTCATAATTGTATTTCTTATTTACATCGTTGAAGATTTTTTCTTCAACATCTCGCACACCAAAACATATAATTCGCATATAAATTTCTCCTTTAAGTCACAACTCCAAATATGGGTAGAACACTAATAGCTGTAACGACTACTACCCATATTGGTAAAGTTATGACAGATAATAAAGTAGATAAAGTAGTAAGGTTACTAGATAGATTTGCTCCCTTTTGATAAGAAATCGAGTACGCTACTACCACATTAGCTGGTGGGGAAGCTGTTAGTATTACCAATGAAACAAGTTGAATGTTTGTCAGTTTGAATCAACCGGTCTGATAACCAATAAAAGCAAATACCATAACAAACAATAATATTATCAAAGGTGCCACTAAAACTTTTATAACCGATGCGTATCATACTGTTTTGTCTTTTATAGCTTCTTTTAAATTACCCTTATTCATTGTCATACCAATAGCAAGTCAAGCTAATGGAGTGCAAATAGTTTGTAATGTAGAAATAATTTTAAACGATGGTGGAAACAAAAGATCAAAACGTAAGGGGGAATCTAGGACTTTTTCTTTGACTTTAGAGCCGTTAGACATCGTCGAAGTCATCGTTCTTCCTAAATCTAGACAACGAATCCCTGGTATTAATTGTGTTGATCAAATAAATAAACCAATAAATGTACATATCAATATAGGGTTGCAGAAAATATTTTTTAGGGTCTGCTTCCTAATTTTTTTATTTTCAATTACTTCGACTTCATTCATATCTTTTCTTTTTTTTGTAACTATTAGAGGTTTTTTACTCATAACTATGAAAGCAAACGAGTATAAAAAAACTCTATAAGGAACGTTAAATACATTCGTTGTTAGTTTGCTAGCATTAGCCTCAGTTCCTTCAAAAAGGGCTGTTACAACTGGTATCCCAAAAAACGTTGTAGAAGCAAACGCAATACACATTGCTAGTGTGTCTTTGATGTCCTTCTCGTACTTTAAGAAAAATATTTTTGAAGATACAGACATAATAGCATAAAATGCAAAACCAATAATTATTACTACAAGCTCACCTTTAAGGTTATCAAGAGTAATGTCTGAATCAGCATTTTGTACTAAAAAACCGCTTAAAGCTAGTGCAGGTAGTCCAACAAGCATTACTATTTTTATTAAGACTTTCTCTCACTCAGCTTTAAATATTCCTTTGAATGCTAATAAATAACCCATACCAATAACAAAAATTGTCGCAAATATAGCTGACCATATTCCTCATGACCCAAGAGTTGTAATTAGAGCATCCGAAACTTTACTATATATCATTTTATTCCGAGCCTTTATCTTTCTATTTAAAGTATACTCGAAATATTACTTTCTATTTGGTTATTTTTGGAATTTTTTTCTATATTAGCATTTATTTTTAGCTGTCTCTAGACACTCGATAAGTATACTTTTGAAGTGTTTATCTTTTAATATATTGTGGCCAGCAATTGTTGGACCACCCGCAACACATACTTCGTCAATTAGTTCATCAAGTGACTTCTCCGATGTAAATGCATTTTCTATGGAATTCATAATGCACTCTTTTAAGAACACTTGACTCTCCTGTTTTGTAAATCCGTTCATAAGTGAAAACTCTTCAAAACCCTTAAGAAATTCGAATATAAATGCTGGTGAAGTACCCGTTAGAGCTACAAACGCAGGAAAGATTTCTTCTTTTATCTCATAAATACTACCAAATTTTTTTATTAATGATATACCGTAATTTAATAGATCCGTATTCTCGCCATGTATGGCAAAACTGGTTGTTGATTTTAAATTCATTGCATTCATATTTGGAATTATTCTGATTATATTGATATCATAACCTACTAATTTTTTTAGATGTTCAATTTTCAATGCATTTACCATACTGATTAATAACATTCCCTCGAGGTTCACACATTTCATATTCATAAAGAGTTCTTCAACATCAGCTGGTCTAACCCCAATGATAATGATGTCAAACTTATGTGCATTTATTTCTTCTATTGATTTTAGTGCTTTACATTTATATTTGTTTTTAAGTTCTTCACTCCTTTTTCAAGTTCTATTCAAAATATAAATTTCATCTTGATTTTGGTTATTTAAAGATAAGGCTTTTAAAATAGCTTCTGCCATTCTACCTACCCCAATAAATAAAATTTTTTTCATAGTAAATCCTCCTAATGTAATCATAAACAAAAAAAATGTCCGTCTGGACATTTGTTTAAACTAGCTCTATGATACACATAGGTGCATTATCACCACGACGACTATCAAGTTTCAAAATTCTTGTGTAGCCACCATTTCTTGTTTTAAATCTTTTAGAAAGACTTGTAAATAACTTTTGTAATGCTGTTTCCTTTTCTGATGCATTTGTGTGTCTCAATCATGCAGCTGCTTGTCTTCTAGCATGTAAATCCCCACGTTTTGCAAGTGTAATCATATGGTCAAAGTGCTTTCTTAACTCTTTTGCTCTTGTTTCAGTAATTTCTAGTTTTTCTGAAATAATTAGTTCAGTAGTTAAGTTTCTCATTAAAGCGACTCTTCAAGCTGTGTTTTTTCCTTGTTTTTGAATGTATGACATATCAAGTACACCTCTCTAGTCTTGTTTAAAAGTTAATCCTAATTGGACCACTTTATCTTTGATTTCTTTTAATGATTTTCTACCCAAGTTTCTAATTTCTTGAATATCATCTTCACTACGTGATACTAAATCTCGTAATGTATTGATGTTTGCTCTTTTTAAACAATTTAAACTTCTTTGTGTAAAGTCTAAATCTTCAATTAAACGATCTAATTCTTTTTCGTCTTCTTCATTAGATACCCCAATGACATTAAGTTCATTGATTTCATCGTTTAGATTTACGAAGAATTGTAAATGTTCAACTAAAACTTTTGAAGCGGTTGCAACAGCATCGCTTGCACTAATAGTTCCATCAGTTTCAACTTGTAAAGTTAGCTTTTCTAAATCTACAGATTTACCAATTTTAGTAGCATCGACGTGATAAGCCACTTGAACTATTGGAGAATAGTTTGAATCAATTGTAATTGAATCCGCTGTTATTTTCTCTTTTTTGTTGTCTTTGAATGAACGATAACCTCTTGAGTTTTTTGCAAATAAAGTTAAATTTAAAGCTCCACCGTCAGCAATTGTACATATATGTAAATCTTTATTGATTATTTCCACTCCCGTAGGAACTTCAATATCTCCTGCTTTTACATCTCCAACTGTCTGAGAGTTTATTGTTAATTCTACAACTTCATCATCTTCAAATATTTTTTCATCAATTTTAAGTGCTAATTTTTTAATGTTTAGAATTATACGACTAACATTTTCAACTATACCTTCAATTGATGTAAATTCATGAGCTGCACCTGCAAGTTTAATTGCATATACAGCTGCACCTGGTGTTGAACTAAGAAGAGTTCTTCTTATTGCGTTACCAAGCGTGGTACCAAAACCTCTTTCCAAAGGTTCTACTTTAAATTCCCCATAGTTTTTATTTTTTTCTTCTTTTAATAAAGTAAATTCTGGTCTTGCGAATTGTTTCATTTAATTATTAACCTCTTGGGCGTTTACGGGGACGCACACCGTTATGAGGAATTGGTGTAGTATCTTTAATTGATGTAATTTCTAATCCGATACCTTGTAAACTTCTTACAGCGGCATCTCTTCCTGGACCTGGTCCTTTAACTTCTACTGAAATTGTTCTGACTCCGTTATCCATTGCCCCTTTACCAGCGGCTTCAGCTATCATTTGAGCTGCATATGGTGTTGATTTTTTGCTTCCTTTGAAACCTAGGGCTCCAGCGCTTGATCAAGATAATACATTACCTTGTTCATCAGAAACAGTTACGATTGTGTTGTTGAAAGTAGAGTGAATGTGAGCTATACCTTTAGCAATATTTTTTTTGACTTTTTTACGATTGTTATTTTGTTTGTGATTTGCCATTGTTTAAACTCTCCTACTATTTTTTCTTATTAGCCACAGTTTTACGAGGGCCTTTTCTGGTACGTGCATTTTGTTTAGTTGATTGTCCACGTACAGGTAGTCCCTTTCTGTGTCTCATTCCTCTATAACTTCCAATTTCCATCAATCGTTTGATATTTAATGCTGTTTCTCTTCTTAAATCTCCCTCAGTTTTTCATTTTGAAATTTCTTGCGAGATTGCTTTAATATTATCTTCTGTTAAATCCTTAACTCTAATATCTTCGCTTACTTTTGCAGCCTCTAGGATTTTTTGTGATCTTGATAAACCAATACCATAAATGTAAGTTAGAGCGATAACTACTCTTTTTTCGTTAGGTATCTCTACCCCATTAATACGAGCCATTATTCTTTTCCTTTCTAAATAAAATTAAAATATCTTTAAAATTATTGATTAACCTTGACGTTGTTTATGTTTTGGTTGTTCACAAATAATCATTACACGGCCTTTACGTCTAATTACACGACATTTATCGCATATTTTTTTGACAGATGATCTAACTTTCATCTATTTAACCTCCTGATTTTTGTTCTAATTATTACTTACCATTTTTGAAACGGTAAGTAATTCTTCCACGTGTTGGGTCATATGGTGAAATTGCTATAGTGACTTTATCACCTGGTAAAATGCGGATGTAATTCATGCGGATTTTACCAGACACGTGGGCGTCTATTACTATATCATTTTCTAATTTCACCTTAAAAGCAGCGTTGGGTAATACCTCAACAACAACTCCTTCAACTTCTAAATGATCTTCTTTTGCCATTAATTTTCCTCCTTTGGTGTAAATAAAGTTAATATTTCTGGGTCTCCCTCAGTAACCAAAATTGTATGTTCGAAGTGAGCTGTCATGCTACCATCACTAGATGACACTGTTCACTTGTCATCTCCAACCACAGTTTTGTTAGTACCAATTTGAACCATTGGTTCAATACATATTGCCATTCCAGGAATTAGTCTCATTCCTGTATTTTGAACACCCACATTTGGAACATATGGGTCTTCGTGCATCTCTAAACCTATACCGTGACCGGAATAATCTGTTGGCAATTGAAAACCATATCCTTCAATAAAATTTTGAACAGTTGCTGAGATGGTTCCGATGCGCACACCGGCTCTTACCTGTTCAATTGCCAAGAATAGTGACTTTTCGGTCACATCTATTAGTTTATCATATAAATTAGTGCTTTTGGTTCCACAAATAGTGGTAAATGCAGAATCCGCATGGTATCCCTCATAAATGCATCCAGCATCAATTGAAACAATGTCTCCGTCCAGCAAAACTCGATCGGTTGGAATTCCGTGGATTAGTTGTTCATTGATTGATATGCAAATATGTGCTGGATAACCATAATAATCTTTGAAATTACTTTTACAACCTTTTTCAGTTATAAAATCAATAAAAAACTTATCTAGTTCTAGGCAATTTACGCCTGGCTTGATCAGTTTTTTTAGGTTATACAATGCTTCTCCTAAAACTTTTCCTGCAACCCTCATTTTTTCTATTTGAGTTGAGTTTTTAATAGTTACTGCCATTAGAATCCCAACTCAGAAGCTATTTGATTATAAACTTCTTGGGGGCTAAGGTTAGAAGAATTAACAGAGATTAATTTCTCAGCGTAAAATTCTACTAAAGGAGCCGTTTCTTTTTGATAAGCATCTAATCTAACTTTTATTTTATCTTGTGAATCATCGGGTCTGGTTATTAACTTTCCTGAGTCATAATCACAGATGCCCTCTATTTTAGGTTTTCTATTTTTTATATGAAAACTCCTTTTGCACACTTCACAAACCCTTCTACCAGTTAAACGATCCATCAATATTGACTCATCCACTTCAATATAAATTACTTTTTCTATTGACGAATCTAGTTCTGCAAGCATTTCATCAAGGGCGTGTGCTTGATCAATAGTTCTAGGGAAACCATCAAATATCAATTTTTGGTGTTTTGATTTCAAGTAGTCTTTAACCATAGCATTAGTCACTAAATCGGGCACTAATTGACCTTCATTCATATATTTTTTTGCTTCTATACCGAGATTTGTGTTGTTGTTAATGTTTTTTCTAAATAAATCACCCGTTGATAGTTGGGTGAATCCATTTTTTTCACATAAAAGTTCTGATTGAGTACCTTTTCCGCTACCTGGTGCACCAAGTAAAATAATATTCATTTTTCTTTCTCCTTCATTATCAAATATGAGAGTTTGTGTTTTCCTTTACATCTGAGAACTTTTCTTGTTTTTTATCAATAAATGATTGTTGTATTAGTCGACCTTTTAATTGTTGTACTGTTTGAATTGCAACAGATATTAAAATTATCAACCCTGTTCCCCCAACTGCTAATGAGCTGGGTAAATCAGTTAATTTACTAATCACGTATGGTAGGACTGCGATACCAGCCAAGAAAAATGCGCCTAAAAAACTTAATCTATTAATTGTTCCTTGTAGGAATTTTTCAGTTTCTTTTCCAGGTTTGATTCCGGGAATAAACGTTCCTGATTTCTTGAAATTCTCTGCGATTTTCTCGGGATTTATCTGAACTTGTGCGTAAAGGAACGTAAACAATATCGTTAAAGTACCATAAATTCCTATACCTCATCATGTTCCAAAAGACAAGTAAGTTTGTGTAAAGTTGTAAAATGCACTATTTTGACCCATTATTTGTGCAATGGTTACTGGTGTTGATATAATTGCCGAAGCAAATATTACTGGTATAACTCCCGCATTATTAAGTTTTAATGGGAGATAAGGGGTGTGGTCCTTGGAGTCAACCAAACCAGAACCAGTTTGTTGAATCGGCACTTTTCTCTCAGCTTCGTTCATCAAAACAACTACAAATATAACCAAGAAGAATGCTACTAAGTAAATTAAAAACTTAAGTATTCCATCAAATAATATAGTTGGGTCATTTTTTGGAGCTATTCAAAACTTGAAAGTGTTTATGAAGTTTTCTGGCATTTTTGCGACAATACCAGTGAAAATGATTATTGAAACACCATTTCCAATACCTCTTATTGTAATTTGATCGGCAATTCATAACATCAAGAATGTTCCACCAAGCATTACTAATGGTATTAATACATAATAAAATCACGCAGGTCCAGTTCCAAGTTCATTTGTTCCTCACTTAGCAGAGATTAAACCCTGAGAAGTTAATGTAAAAATTGTTGCAACAGATTGCATCAAAGCAAATGGTATTGTTAGTACCTTTGTTAATTTATCTAACTTTCTTCTTCCACGTTCCCCAGATTTACTTCATCTCGATAGTACGGGAATAACATCTGTTGATAACAATTGAACGATAATTGAAGCGGTAATATATGGAGAAACCCCAAGTGCCAATATTGAGAATTGTCCAATTGAACCCCCTCCAAGGGTAGAAAGTAGTTGGAAAAACTCTTGATCACTAATACCACTTTTAAATGAATCCTCTATTTTAATACCCGGTACAGTTAGAAGGGAACCTGCTCTAATTAAAATAAGCACTATCAAAGTAAAAACGATTCGTTTTATAAGGTCTTTATTTCTTATGAAGAAATTAGAACTTTTTGCGAATTCGTTTTTTTCTTTAGTTGATTTGGCTTTTTTTATTTTTTTAATTTTTGCAGCCACCTAAATCACCTCAATAGTTCCCCCGGCAGCTTTTATAGCTTCCTGAGCATTTTTTGATATTTTGTTAACTTTTATATTAACAGCTTTAGTAATTTTACCATTTCCTAGCACTTTTACTAATGTTTTTTCAGATTTTATAACTTTTTTTTCAATTAAAGTACTATGATTAACATCTGTTAATCCCAGTTTTTCAATAGTATCTAAATTTAATATTGTAAATTCTTTTCTATTCAAACTTGTAAATCCAATTTTTGGTAATCTTCTGAATAAAGGAGTTTGTCCTCCTTCAAATCCTGGTCTAACGCCTCCACCTGAACGTGAGTTTTGACCTTTATGTCCTCTAGTTGATGTCTTACCTTTTCCAGAAGCCATACCACGACCAACGCGGGTAGCTTCCTTTTTGCTTCCTGGTGTATATTTTAATTCATGTAGTTTCATAAAAATTTACCTCCAATAAACTTATTTAAGTTCAACTTTCTTTTCAACTTGAGACATCCCTCTTAATCTTGCAATTTGTTCAGCTGTTTGCATTTCTTTTAAACCTTCTAATGTAGCTCTAATCATATTGATAGGTGTATTTGATCCCAATGATTTAGTATAAACGTCTGAAATTCCAGCTAATTCAATAACAGCACGAGCTGGTCCACCAGCAATAACACCAGTACCTTTTTTAGCAGGCTTAATTAGAACTCTACCGGCACCAAAGTGACCGATTACATCATGTGGAACTGTAGTTCCCGCCAAGGGAACTCTTACCAATGATTTTCTAGCTTCTTTTATAGCCTTTTTAATTGCATCAGGAACTTCGTTTGCTTTACCAGTACCAAGTCCAACTCTACCTTTTTTATCACCAATAACAACAACTGCTGCAAATCTAAATCTACGTCCACCTTTTGTAACTTTTGTAACACGATTAATGGTTACAACTCTTTCTTCAAATGGGTTATCTTCTTTATTTCTTGCAAACCTATTGTCTCTTCTTGGTCTATCACCTGGGTTTTTTGAATCCTTTTTAAACTCTGGTTTGTGGTTCGCTGATCTTGTTTGTGGTTTTCTTGATTCAGTACCAGCATTTGAAGTTGGTGCTGAAGCTATTTTTTTATCTTCTGCCATTTTTCATAGTCTCCTTTAATTAGAATTTCATTCCGTTTTCTTTTGCTGATTCTGCAAACGCTTTAACTTTTCCGTGGAATAAATAACCTCCACGATCAAATACTACATTAGTGATTTTTTTGCTTTTTGCTTTTTGAGCAATATCTTTTCCCACAGCGATTGCGGCTTCAATATTACGTCCATTTTTAAGTCCCATTTTTATAGATGATGACGATACTAATGTTACTCCATTAACGTCATCGATAATTTGTGCATAGAAGTATGAGTTAGATTTAAATACATTCAACCTTGGTCTTTCACTTGTTCCAGACACTTTTTTTCTGATTCTGAAGTGTCTTCTTTTTCTTGCTTCTGCCTTAGTGTATTTCATGATTTATTCTCCTTAAGAACAGCCTATTTACCAGCTGCTTTACCTTCTTTTCGAATGATTTTTTCATCTTTGTATTTAACCCCTTTACCTTTATAAGGTTCAGGTCTTCTATATGCTCTAATATTTGCAGCAACTTCTCCAACTAGTTGTTTATCAATTCCTGCAACTTTTATTTCTGTTGGTTTTGGGACTTCGATTGTTATACCATCAGGAATAATGTATTCAACTGGGTGTGAAAAACCTAAAGAAAGGTTAACTTTATTACCAGCTAGTGCGGCACGGTAACCAACACCCACTATTTCTAATTGTTTTACAAAACCTTCACTTACACCGGTTAACATTCCTTGAATTAAAGAATTAGTTGTTCCATGTAATTGTTTTGTGTGTTTTTGTTCATTTTTTCTAATAGTTGCTATTTCTGCTTCGTTTACTTTAATTTCAATTAAAGGAGAGAAAGTTTGTTTTAATTCTCCTTTTGGTCCTTTAATAGTTACAACATTATTAGGTTCAATCTTAACTTCAACTCCGGCTGGTATTGCTAATATTCTGTTTCCTATACGTGACATATATAAAACCTCCTATTATCAGACAAATGCAAGAACTTCTCCACCAGTATTTTTCTGGCGAGCTTCTTTATCTGTCATTATTCCTTGTGAAGTAGATACGATTGCAATTCCTAAGCCGTTAAGCACGTTTGGGATCTCGTTAGCAGTAGAGTATACACGTAATCCTGGTTTTGAAATTCTTTTTAGTCCTTTTATGACTCTAATTTTCCCTTTGTATTTTAAGCTAATTGTGATATCTTTTTTGAAATCGTTTTCAACTTTGAAGTCTTCTATGAATCCTTCTTTTTTTAAGATGTTTGCGATTTCCACTTTAATTTTACTTCCGGGAATCACAACTTCTTTATGGAAACGTTGATTTGCGTTTCTTATTCTAGTAAGCATATCTGCTATTACATCTGTTGTCATATTATCAATTTCCTTTCACTATCATGATGCTTTTTTAATACCTGGGATTTGTCCTTTGTATGCAAAATCTCTAAAGCACACACGGCATAAATTGAACTTTCTTAACACTGAATGTGGTCTTCCACAGTTTCCACAACGTGTATATTCTCTAACTTTGAACTTTTGAACTTTAGCTTGTTTAACTTTTAATGATTTTTTTGCCATTTTTCAATTCTCCCTTTTACTTAACGAAAGGCATTCCTATTTTTTGAATTAAAGAAAATGCATCGTCCTTGTTTGTTGCTGTTGTAACAATTGTTATATCCATTCCACGAACTTTTTTTACTTTATCGTAATCGATTTCAGGGAATATAATTTGTTCTTTTATACCCATTGTATAATTTCCGTGTTTATCGAAGCTTGTTTTTGGAACTCCTCTAAAGTCACGAACTCGTGGTAGAGCAACTGAGATTAATCTATCAAGAAACTCATACATTCTTCTACCTCTTAAAGTGACCTTAGCACCAATTGGCATACCTTCACGTAATTTAAAGGCTGCTAGTGATTTTTTAGCTTTGGTGATTAGTGGTTTTTGCCCTGTGATAAGAGCTAACTCTGCTGCAGCATCGTCGATTCTTTTTGAATCTTGCACTGCATCTCCAATACCTGTGTTAATTACTATTTTTGATATTTTTGGAACTTGCATTACTGATTTGAATTGTTTTTCTTTGAATAGTTCAGGAACTATTTTTTCTTTATATAATTTTTCTAATCTACTTAGATTTTCATTCGCCATATAAACTATTTCCTTCTCTATTTAAGTTCTGCTTTTGATTTTTTAGCAACCCTTATTTTTTTTCCATCAGTAATTTTGTAACCAACTCTTGTTCCACTATCTTTGTTTTTTGGGTCTTGGATGGCAACATTAGAGATTGCAACCGAGATTGGAATTTCTCTAATTCCACCCTCTTGATCGGTTTGCGAAGGTTTAAAATGTTTAGTTCCAGTAACACCTTCAACTCAAACTCTCTCTTTATTTTTTGATAACTTAGTAACTGGTCCTATTTTACCTTTGTGGTTTCCTGCGATAACTTTTACAACGTCACCTTTTAATATTTTAGATTTATTCATAAAAGTTCCTCCTATAATACTTCTGGAGCAAGAGACGCGATTTTAGAAAAACCTCTGTCTTTTACTTCACGAGCGATTGGACCAAAAATACGTGTTCCCCTTGGGGTTTTATCATCTTTTACTATAACAGCGGCATTTTCTGAGAACTTGATGTATGTACCATCTGCTCTTCTTAATCCCCTAACTGTTCTTACTATTACTGCTTTAACAACTTGACCTTTTTTTACAGCTCCTCCAGGAGTTGCTGATTTTACTGTAGCCACAACTATGTCACCGATATTTGTAAATTTTCTAACACTTCCACCTAAGTTTCGTATAACTAATATTTCTTTAGCACCAGAATTGTCTGCGATTTTTAATCTTGACTCTGTTTGTATCATGATTTTATACCTCTCTTGTGCAACTAAATAATTGCTTTTTCTACAATTCTTATTAATCTAAAGTTTTTAGTTCTACTTAAAGGACGTGTTTCCATAATTTCTACTCTGTCACCCATCGCTGCCTGACCACTTTCGTCATGAGCTTTGTATTTTTTAGAGTACTTAACACGTTTTTTATAAATTGGGTGGTTCTTGTAAGTTTCAACTAATACAGTAATTGTTTTGTCCATCTTATCAGACACAACTCTACCAGTATAAACTTTTCTCAAATTTCTTTCCATAATTATTTGGCTCCTCCATCGGCTTTTTTAATAGTTTTCTTTGCAGCAGCTTTTTTGTTTGCTTCGTCAATTTGTTTTTTTGCTTCTTGAGCATTTGAACCAAAAACATAAGTTTTTGCTTCTTTAGGTTTTTTTGATAACTTTAAGTCAATTCCTTCGATTCCTTCACCTTTGATAGATCCTACTTTGATTGACTTAACTTTAACATCAGATAGGGCAGCTTTACCCTTACCTGTTGCTTTAGCTTCTCCAGTTTCTAGTACTGGTGCTTCAACTTCAACCTTAGGTTTAGCAGGTTTTTTTACTTGCGCAGTAGTTTTCCCTTTTGCAACTGGTTTAACCTCTTCAACCTTAGGTTTAGCAGTAGTTGTTTTTTTAGGTTTAGTTTCTTCAACCGACTTAGCAGTAGTTGTTTTTGTTTTTTCAGTAGCTTTTGCTTTAGTTGTTGCTGTTTTTTTAGGTTTAGATTCCTCGTTAGACTTTTCGTCAGAAACCTCAACTATCTCATCTACATTTAAAGCTGCTTCCATAGCGGTTGCGATTGCCTCGTCAGAAACCTCATTTGATTGAACACCACTTTGTTCTGCTTGTAGTTTTTCAATCATTTCTTTTTGTTTTTTACGTACTTCTTTTCCTGCTTTTTCAGCTGCTTCAACGGCTTTGTTGTAATCAATTTTTACAACCTTGTTAGTGTCTTCACCGGCAGCTTTTCTTTCTTGAAGTATTGTATTAATACGCGCAATATTTTTTCTTAGATCCTTGATTTTATGTGTTTGTTCTAAACTACCAATAGCTGCTTGATATCTTAATGCAAATAACTCGGCACGGTTATCTTCACGTAAAGCTATTAATTCATCTACTATTTTAGTTCTTAGTTCTAACACAATGTCAACTGTTTTAGACATTATTCATCACCTCTCTTAACAATTTTGCAACGTACAGGCAGTTTGTGCATTGCTAGACGCAATGCTTCACGAGCCACTTCTTCTGATACTCCAGCTACTTCGAACATAAACTGACCGTTTTTAACAACTGCTACTCATTCTTCAGGAGATCCTTTACCTGAACCCATACGTACCTCTAATGGTTTTTTAGTTTTCGCCATATGAGGGAATATTCTAATTCAAACTTTTCCAAAACGTTTCATATAACGAGTCATAGCAATACGAGCAGATTCAATTTGTCTTGAAGTAATTCAAGCTCCATCTAATGACATTAGACCGTACTCTCCAAACTCAATAAACTTTCCACCTTTTGCTTTACCTTCATAACTCACTCTGTGAGGACGACGGTATTTAACTCTTTTTGGCATTAACATAATTATTTAGCCTCCCTTGGTGACTTATCTAATTTCTTGTCTGCAATAACTTTGCTTTGGTTTTGGTTTTGTTTTCCAATAATTTCTCCATGGTTAATTCAAACTTTAACTCCGATTTGTCCGTATGTAGTTCTTGCTTCATATAAGGCATAATCAATATCACTTCTTAATGTAGATAGAGGAACAGATCCCTCAAGGTAACCTTCTGTACGAGCCATTTCAACTCCACCAAGTCTTCCTGATACTGAAGTTTTGATACCCTTTGCTCCTGCTTTTAAAGCTTTTCTGATTGCTAACTTTTGTACAGTTCTAAATGATGCACGATTTGTGATTTGTTCACCAATGAACTGAGCAACTAATCTAGAGTCTACATCTGGATTTTTAATTTCCACAACATTTACTTTGATAGCTGCGTTTCTTTCCTTAATTGTTTTTTTAACTGTTAATACAATATTCTCAACGTTTTTTCCTTCTTGACCAAGAACGATAGCCGGACGAGCAGAACGAATAATTAAGATGATTTCTTTTTTTGTTCTTTCGATTTCAATTTTCGAAACAGCTGCGTTTTTAAGTAACTTTGCAACTGCTTTTCTAATTTTGATATCCTGGTGTAATCATTTAACATATTCACCTTTTTCAGCATATCATCTATTGTCTCAGCTTCTAATAATACCTATACGTAGTACGTTAGGAGATACTTTTTGTCCCATACTCTATTTCCTTTCCTATCTTTCGTCACTCACAATAATTGTAATGTGACTTGTTCTTTTCAAGATTTCATATGCTCTACCATGAGCTCTTGGTCTAAAACGTTTTAATGTTGGTCCTTCATTAACGAAGGCTGTTTTTACAAATAATTGATCAGCTTCCATACCATTATTATTAACGGCATTTGCTACAGCTGAATTTAATAATTTTAATACTGGTCCTGAAGATCTTTTATCTTGGTTTTGAAGAATTGCTATTGCTTCTGCTATTTTTTTACTTCTAATTGAGTCGATAACTAGTCTAACTTTTCTCGGTGCTGTTCTAATCATTGTTAACTTTGCTTTTGCTTCCATATTTATTCAAAAACTCCTTTAATGATTATTTTTTCTTTTTCTTGTCATCACCGTGTCCACCAAACTTACGCGTTGGTGAGAATTCTCCTAGTTTGTGACCGACCATATCTTCTGTAACATAAACAGAAATAAATTCTTTACCGTTGTATACCCCAAATGTGTGCCCTACAAAACTTGGGAATATTGTTGATCTACGAGACCAAGTTTTAATTAACTCTTTTTTACCATCCATTGCTTCTACTTTTTTAAGTAAGTAGTCATCAGCGAATGGACCTTTTTTTAATGATCTAGACATAATCTATAGTTCCTCCTATTTTGCATTTCTTCTTCTAACAATTAGTTTTGAAGAAGCTTTTTTCTTATCTCGTGTTTTAACTCCAAGAGCTTTTTTACCTCATGGAGTTAATGGAGCTTTACGTCCAATAGGTGCACGACCTTCACCACCACCATGTGGGTGATCAATTGGGTTCATTACAGACCCACGAACTGTAGGTCTGATTCCTCTTCAACGGTTTCTTCCTGCTTTTCCTCAATTAACTAAGCTGTATTCTTCATTACCAACTTCACCGATTGTTGCATAACATTCGGCTAAAACTTTTCTTACTTCTCCAGAACCTAATCTTAAAGTAACATACTTTTCATCGTCGTCTTTTCCAAGTATTTGTACTGAACTACCTGCACTACGTGCTATTTGTCCACCTTTACCAGGTCTTAATTCAACATTATGAACAAGTGTTCCTTCTGGAATGTTTTTAAGAGGTGCTGCGTTACCAATTTTTATATCGGCATTAGCAGATGAAATAATTTCTTGACCTACTTTCATTCCTTTTGCAAACAGAATGTATCTTTTTTCTCCATCAACATAGTTGATCAAACAAATAAATGCATTTCTATTTGGGTCGTATTCGATTGAAGCAATCTTACCAGTTATATCTAGTTTATTACGTTTAAAATCAATTATACGATACTTTCTTTTGTGACCCCCACCTTTGTGGCGAGTGGTTATTTGACCGTGATTATTTCTTCCAGCCTTTTCATTAATTTTTCCTAATAATGATTGCTCAGGCTTTGAAGTTGTAAGGATACTATAATCTAAGCTGGTCATATTTCTACGACCGTTAGTCGTAGGCTTGTATTTCTTGATTGGCATAATTATCCTCCTTGTATCGCCTTATCCTATTTCAAAGTTGTATTACTACAAGTCTGATAGAATATCTAACTTCTCTCCATCTTTTAAAACTATGATGGCTTTTTTGTAAGAAACTGTTTTACCAACAAATTTCCCCATTCTTTTATCTTTTCCGTCATAGTTCATGGTTCTTACAGCCTTCACTTTAACTTGAAATATTTCTTCGAATGTTTTTTTAATTTGAGTTTTATTTGCTCTTTTATCCACAACAAATGTGTATGCACCATCTTGTTGACCTAAATAAGTCTTTTCAGTCAACAGCGGTTTTTTAATAACTTCTGTTAAATGCATTATGCATACACCTCCTCAATACGATTAACAGCTTCTTCAGTAACCACTAATTTATTAGCATTTAATAAGTCGAAGATGTTCATTTTTTGAAAATTTAGTGTTTTTACATTTGGAATATTTCCAGAAGATTTTACAACTAATTCTTCATGTTCTTTTGTTACTATTAATACCTTTTGATTATCAATCTTAACATTTTCCATAACTTTCAACATATCTTTTGTTGAAGGTTTTGAAAAAATGAATTTGTCTAAAATAACTAAGTTTGATTCTTTTGCTTTAATACTTAAAGCACTTCTTATTGCTAATTTTCTAACTTTTTTATTTACTGCTTTTTTATAGTTGATGTTTGGTGTTGGACCAAATGCTACTCCACCACCTCTTCATTGAGGTGCTCTAATAGAACCTTGACGGGCACGTCCTGTACCTTTTTGTCTTCAAGGTTTTCTTCCACCACCTCTTACTTCGGCTCTAGTTTTTGTTTTTCTTGTTCCTTGTCTCATTGCTGCTTGTTGTGAAATCACTGTATCGTATATTGCTTGTTGGTGTGGTTCTAATCCTCAAACTTTGTCGTTCAAGTCTATTTCTTTAACAGATCCACCGTTAACATCTAAAACTTTTGCTTTCATGTTAATTTCCTCCAATTATTCAGCTGCTACTGCTGAATCCTCATTAGTTGGTGAGGTTGCAGATGCATTTGATTCTTTTCTTACTAATAGTGAAGCAGCTTCTTTTGTTTTAATTCCTTTAGCATTTTGTTTAATTACTAAAAAACCTTTTTTTGGACCTGGAACTGATCCTCTAACTAAAACTAAATTTCTTTCAACATCAACTTTTATAACTTCAAGGTTTTGTATTGTCACTTGTTCATGACCCATATGACCTGCCATTTTTTTTGATTTGAAAATTCTGTTGATAATGGCTCCCATTGAACCAATCCCGCGGTGATAACCTGACCCGTGACCCATTGGTCCTCTTGCATAGTTATGACGCTTAATTGCTCCTGCAAAACCTTTTCCTTTTGATATCCCTGTTACGTCGACAAATTCACCAGCATTGAATACGTCAGCTATATTTATTTCAGCTCCAATTTCGTATCCGTTCATATCTCTGATTTCTTTAACGAAGCGCTTAGGTTCTGAGTTAGCTTTTTTAAAGTTACCCATATCTGGTTTATTGATTAAGTTAGCTCTTTTATTGATTGTTCCAAGTTTAATCGCGTTGTAACCATCTTTTTCCACTGTTTTAACTTGTAAAACCTTGTTTGTTTCAACTGAGATTACAGTTACAGGTATTAATTTACCGTGTTCACTAAAAACCTGAGTCATTTCTAACTTACGTCCTAAGATTCCTTTCATGTGATATTTCCTCCTGAGTTTTTATGATAATCATGTATATCTTGTTAATTTTTATAATTTGATTTCGATATTAACACCTGAAGGTAATTGAACTCTAGTTAATGAGTCCATAGTTTTAGGTGTTGGTTCAACGATTTCAAGTATTCTTTTATGTGTTCTCATTTCAAACTGTTCTCTACTATCTTTATATTTATGAGTAGCTCTCAGTATGGTTATGATTTGTTTTTCTGTTGGTAATGGAATTGGTCCACGTACCTTTGCTCCTGTTGATTCTGCTGCTTCAATAATTTTGGCAATAGATTGATCAACAATCGCGTGGTCGTAACCCTTCAATTTAATTTTAATTTTTTGTTGAGCCATTTTATCCTCCTTAACCTTGACAACGGGTATGTGTGTGTTGTCTATATGAACACAAAATATACATGCTTTTTGATTATGCCATACAACATTTTTGGAGTCAAGTAAAATATCAATAAAGTAAAATATATTTCGCTGTTATGTCAAATTGATATTAATTATGCACATAATGAAATGAACCTATGAAAATGCTAAATTCAACTCTCGATATTTTGAAACAGTAGTTCAAGATATGTTAAATCAAGTATATAAAAAGTTATATACTTGATGAGTTTTAAACAAAAAAAACTCTCTTCAAGAGAAGAGTAGTTTTAATATATCTTTAAATTACACAAGAATCACATTCGTAGTTCTCACTGTCTTCAAGAACTTCTTGACGAACACGTACATAATATATTGAAGCACAACCTTGTTTGAAAGCTTTAATATAGGCTTTATTCAAATCACGAGTTGTTGCAGTGTCTGTCATAAATAAAGTTAGAGAAATAGCTTGATCAATATGTTGTTGAGCTGCAGCAACAATGTCAATTATTGGGTCTGGTCCTAATTCGTAAGCCCCTAATGCATAGTATTGCATATTTTCGAAGTTTATTTTGTATGCTGGTACATACAAACGTCCTAGTTTTCCTTCTTTTCTCACTTCAATTGGTGCAACAACTGGTTGCAAACTTGGAGTACATGAAGATAAATAACTTATTGATCCAGTTGGAGCAACAGCCATTAAATGTGAATTTGCCATTCCTGATTTTTTTATTTTTTCAACTAAATCGATTCAATCTTGTTTAGTTGGAATTGTTATATTGTACTTGTTAAATAGTTCTTTAACTTTATCGGTTCCTGGTTTTCATTTTGTTTCTTCACAATTTGTGTACTTCTCAAAATAAGAACCGTCTGCAAACTTAGATTTTTTGAAACCTGCAAAAGTGCCAAAAGTTTCTGCTAATTTGTTAGAAGCCTTAAATGCATGAAATGCCACTGTATAGAAAAACATATTTGTAAAATCAACAGCTTCTGGTGAATTATAGTAAATATGATTTACAGCTAGAAA
Organism: Spiroplasma endosymbiont of Megachile willughbiella; assembly: GCF_964273395.1. Taxonomy (NCBI): domain Bacteria; kingdom Bacillati; phylum Mycoplasmatota; class Mollicutes; order Entomoplasmatales; family Spiroplasmataceae; genus Spiroplasma; species Spiroplasma endosymbiont of Megachile willughbiella. The sequence goes on from NZ_OZ187005.1 coordinate 1,072,593, forward strand.
ACCATGTAAGTTCATAGCCCCTAAACCAACAGCATGATTATTTTTATTACCGTTTTCGATAGATGGTGAGCTAGAAAGATCACTATTACGTGATACTTGATCTAAAGCATATATTGATTGGAAAATTACTTCTGAGAATTCTTCTCCACTCTCCATAACCTTATCAATGTTTAAACTTCCTAAATTACAACAAATGTCCTCACCAATTTCTTTAAAACTCAAGTCTGTATTATATTCACTTTTAGTACTTACTTGAACAATTTCACTACATAAGTTACTCATAACAATTCTACCAGGGTGTGCATTACGGTTATTTACTGTGTCATCAAACAATAAGTAAGGGTAACCACTTTCAAAATGCAATTCTGCGATTGTTTGAAATAATTTTCTTGCATTGATGTATGTTTTTGTTATTTCTGGGTTTTCCACCATATTGTGATACTCTTCAGTTATAGAAATATCACTCATTGGTTTTTTATAAACCCTTTCAACATCATATGGACTAAATAAAGCCATTTCTTTATTTTCTCTTGCTAACTCAAATGTAATATCTGGAACAACAACACCCAATGATAATGATTTAATACGAATTTTTTCGTCCGCATTTTCACGTTTTGTATCTAAAAACGACATTATATCTGGATGGTGAACATTTAAATAAACAGCTCCCGCTCCCTGTCTTTGACCTAATTGGTTTGCATAAGAAAAAGAGTCTTCCAATATCTTCATAATAGGGATTACACCAGTTGCTTGGTTTTTAATATTTTTTATAGGGGCCCCGAACTCACGAATATTTGTTAAACATAGAGCAACACCACCACCACGCTTAGAAAGTTGAAGTGAGCTTGTTATAGTTCTACAAATAGACTCCATATTATCTTCTGTTCTTAATAAGTAACAAGAAATATATTCTCCTCTTTGTTTTTTACCCGCATTTAAAAATGTAGGAGTTGCAGGTTGGAAACGACCTAGCATCATCTGTTTTAAAATAGATTTTGCTTTTTCAAAACTACCTGCCCCAAAGAATAAACTATTCATAACTACTCTATCTTCATAGTTTTCTAAATAAGTTTTTCCATCGAAACTTTTTAGACCATAAGCATTAAAAAATTTCATAATTCCCATAAAACTAGGGAACTCGTGTTTATAACTATAAGCTTCCTTTAACAAGCTATCTATTTCTTCAATTGTGTACTTATTGGTAATTTCTTCATCATAATATTTATTTTCTATTAGATATTCGAATCTTTCTTTTGTATTGTTAAATTTCATCATATTTGGAGTTATATGATTTTTCATATAAGACCTAGCTGCTTCAAGATCCAATTTAAAATTATCATTACCTTTGTCAAATAATTTTGACTTAGCATTTAAAGCTATATAGTCATCTGATTCTGAAGTTCCAGATAACGTGTTGATTTCTTTAGTATTCATTATATTTCTATCCTTCCATTCAAAAATCTCTTAGGATTTTGCCAATTGTTTCTACGTCATATTCCGTACCAAGAAGTTCAAACTGATACAGTAGTGGTACTTTAAGTTTTTTTGATAATATAGGTCCAGCTATAGCAAATGTATCTCCAAAGTTTGTATTCCCTGAAGCAATAACCCCTCTACAGTATTTTCTATTATTTGGGTTATTTAAAAACTTGATTACTTGTTTGGGTACAGCGCCTTTGGTATCATCACCGCCACCGCCATATGTCGGAACAACTAAAACATAATCTTCATTCACTAAGATTTCTTCAGTTAATTCACACGGTATTCGGGTATTTTTATAATCGAATTTGTTTATGAACCTGTGGGTGTTATTTGATATTGATGAAAAATATACTAAATGTATTTCTCCTTTTGGTCTAACAACTTCTTTGTCAGAGACTCTTATAACATCATCATGCACCTTTATTACCCCTTACCTAAAATTCTCAATCTTCGTCTTCTGTTTCCTCAGTAATACCCATGATATATGAAGAACCGTTACCTGAGAAAAAGTCGTGGTTTTCATCTGCTCTGGCTGATAATTGAGCAAAAATTTCTGGTTGTATTCTTGTCTCTTCTTCTGTGAATATAGAATCATAACCTAAATTCTGTAAGAATTTACCAGCATTATATAAACTAAATCGTATAGCATCTTCTGCCAAACCAAATCCTTCATATAATTCTTGTAAGTATTTTTTCTCTAGTTCTATAACTTTTTTCAATAAATCAAAAACAAACTCTTTGATTTCTAATTGTTTATCAACATCTAGTTTTGCAACTTTTTTTTGAAATTTGTAACCACTGTAGTAGTTATGAATAACTTTATCTCTTAATATCAACCTAATTATGTCTGATGTATTTGGTAATTTACCTCTTGAAGAAAGATAAAATGGTAAATAAAATCCCCCGTACAATAAGAAACCAGGCATCATTGCGGCTGCAACTTTTGATTTTAAAGGATCGTCACCCATATAATATGGAATTAAGATTTTAGCTCTTTCTTGTAATGCTTCATTTTCAATTACTCATTCATGTGCTTCTTCAATTTGCTCACTAGAACAAAGAGTAGAAAAGATAGTTCCATATGATCTTGCATGAACTGCCACCATAAATGCGAAGTTGGTATATATAACTTGTTCATGATCTGTTAATGAGTGAGGTAATTGTGCTGTGTCACCAACAGTTGCTTGAATAGTATCTAAAAGTGTTAATCCAGTAAAGGTTCTTGTTATTAGTTGTTGTCATTCTGGGTTAAGTGTTTTTCAAGATACTAAGTCGTTAGAAACTGGTATTTTTTCGGGTAATCAAAAGTTTTGTGTGATTCTAGTTCAAACTTCAAGGTCTTTTTCATCGTTTATTGTATTTCAATTAACAGATCTCATTTTACCCTTGAAACCATTCATTGCATATTCTAATGGAGAAAGTGATCTTTCATAGTAGTTATTTTTATTATTACTTTTTGCCATATATTCCTTTCCTGTAAACGAATACTATTATACTTATCGTTATTAAATGCTAAATTCGCTTACTAATTTGAACAACTAAAGACGATTTTATAAAATTTCCTTAAATGTAAGGTTTATAGAAGTTAAAGTTTGAGTTATGTTTAAATATTGTTTTTAAAAAACAATATACTATCATTATAAAAATAATTGTTAATTTTCCTATTGGTAATAGGAATAAGATTCAAAACCCAAGCACTTCTAATATTTAGTTGTAGATTGATAATACTACATTATTTAATATTCCTCAATTTAAAAAACAGAAAAAATTTGATAAATTTTCTAACCATAAATGCTAAAAACGCAAATTTTTTGCTCACTTTTTGGAAAAAAAAATACTGATTTTTTCCAATCAGTATTTCTATTTACTATTTCATCTAAATGAAAAGTATCCCCCAACGAGTAGAAGACTCGGATAAATTATTGAAGTTACGCAACATATTCATAAGTTAAAATCGAAGCTCACCGCCCCTTGAGCTCTAACCCTCTCAATATTTGTCAACACTTCTTTTGCTGGTTCAGAAGAGAACAAAGTTGATGTTCCAATCATACCAAATCACACCGGGTGTTTTTCAGGTATTAAATAACTAAAGTACACAATCCATTTATTGAGTGCTAATAGTGAAGGTGGTAAAAAATTATCGGAAAATACAATGCAAAATAATGTTAAAACAATTGTTACACTTTGGGAAATGGCAACAGACTTAATTAAACCACTAATGATAGTTCCTAAAGCAATACATATAATTAAATTCATCGATACAGAAAATAATATCATCGACCACCCATCATATCCAAGTAGTTGAAAAGTTAGAGCAATACTTGCATTTCCGTCTTTCGAACCAACAAGAGTTGCCCCTAAAATACTTATAATAATAACTCCTGCTAAAAATGACAGTAAACCTAATAAAAATGTAAAGGTTCATATAGTTAGTAAAAATTCGAATCTAGATACTCCAGCACTGTGTATTCTTTTTAAAAACACTGAGTTTTTTCACTCAGATATTGTTATGTTTACTAAAAATACAATAGAGTATGTAGGTATCATCATAAACAAGAATAAATTATGAGGTTTGATCGGTTCGTCAGAAGTTCTGTGTGCATAAAGGGTGTAACAAACAACAAATATCATGGGTACAAAAAATACATAAACATAGGTTCTAAAGTTTTTTAATACTGATGTAGATAATATCAAAAAGTTATTCAAGAACTTTTTGTTAACTCTTAAAAAGTCAGCTTTAAAATCTTTTTTTTCAACCATTATTTTAGTCCCCCATTATAATAAGTTATTAATAAGTTCCTTACGCTTTTGTAATTCTTCTTAACATCGTCGATGGTTGCCGAATAATAAACAGAACCCTTATCTAAAATGATTAGTTTATCGCATAATTCTTCAACTTCTTCTGGTATATGCGAAATTATAAGCATCGTTTTTTGTTGTTTTTTCAGCTCTTTAAAATATGCAACTAATTTAAGTTGCATTTTTAAGTCTAATCCTGTGATCATTTCATCCAAGCATATATAATCTGGATTATTTAAGACTGCTAACAAAGTATTTAATCTTTGTTTTTGTCCACCTGATAGTTCATTCAAGTCCTTATTTATGAAATCTTCTATTTCAAAAATTTTAATAATCTTTTGAACTTCTTCTCTCTTGAACGCAATTCAGTCCGATTTAAAATATTTTATAAGTGTTTTACAGTTTAAACCTTTGGGTCAAATACCTTCTTGAAACTGTATACCAACCTTCTTGTAACCATCTTTTTTGCCGTCTATTTCAACAGTTCCAGATGTGGGTTTTAGTTGACCTACTACGATCTCCATTAGAGTAGTCTTACCAGAACCGTTTGAACCAAGAAGTCCAACTACTTCTCCTTTATTGATTGTTATACTTATGTCGTTTAGTACGCTAGTTTTACCGAACTTTTTTGATACATTTTTGATTTCAATCATGATAGTTCCTTTACTATAAACTAATTTTTTTTCAAGTTTCTTTATCTTTTAACACAGCATTATTAGTAACTTTTATAAATAATTCTTTAGTGCTGTTTGAGATGTTTTTTATGTAATAATTATCTTTATTACTTTCTCCGACTCTAATCAATTCATTCTTTTCATTTTTTATGTACACTTCGTAAAATGAATACAAGTCATCAGGATTAAATAAATTTTCAAAGTTTAGTCTTATATTGTACAAATCATTATTTCTCTCAACAATATATTCAGAGCTTAATTTAGTATTTGCTGGACTTTCTTTTTTTATTTCACTTTGTTGTACAGACAATTCTCCTACACTTACTTTGAAATCTTTTTTCTTTGCTGTAAAAGAAAGCCCGATTTTGCTTATTTTACCATTTACTTTTCTAGTAATTTGACGTCAACCGTCTCCTAAATCTTTATCAGATTTATTTTCTTTAACTAATTCATTACCGCTAGTTGATGTAACTGCTATATCAAAACTCTCTGCTGAATCTTTATCTGCTTTATAAACAAGTGAGATTTCTTTTTCACCAGTTGTATAATTTGCACCCATAATATTTCAAGTATATGATTGACCTTCTTCAAAAGTAGCGTTAGATATTTCCCCTTTACTGTCGTAACCAGAACCAAGAGTGATCGAATTCCCTTTCATATAAGGGTTATAGTAATCATAATACCCACTAATATTTCCAACATTATCTTCTTTTGAAGGACTATAGCCTGATTGTGAGTTTTTAGTAATCATCCATTTATATGTTGGTTGTACATCCGCTAAATTTGTGTTACTTCAAGGATAATTTTCAATTGTTTTTCTAGAACCATTATGTTGTGAAACAAACTTGCGTCCTTGTCCTGTTGAAAAGTTAGTAAAGAAGTAAGGATTTTCGTCATTTAGAACTGTCTTCTCTTGAACTATATTCCCTACACCATAACTTTTATCTTTTAAACTCTCATCGTCATTTGGATTTCAGGAAACTGAACCTTTGTCATTTTCTGATAACTTTTTATTTTTTCCTGTGTAAAGCATATCATCATATGAATTTGCTGCAACAAGACCGTAAGTATCATTATCAATCTTGCTTATATTTTTGTGAGAATCCATTTCTCTGCTGGCTAGGTCGTACGGAACGTGAGAAGCGAACATAGAGATTGAATTTCATGCCTTTTCAGTATCTCATTCTGGATTCTGTGAATCCTCATTGTTTTTTTGCATATAAGCTAATTCTCTAACATCTCTAGTACCGATTCTTTTTTGATTATAAAAGATGTCACCGCCTACTCAACCACCTGGATTATACATATTGAATATATTGAAACGTTCATCCGAAGAAGCAAGCCCTTTATCCTCTAGGTACTTTTTAGAGTTTCTTGGGTATACATAAAAGTCAGTTAAAAAGTAATCACTATTTTCACGTAATTCACATGCTTCGATATCAAAACATGCCTTTTTTTCATTCATTTCTAATGTACCGTTGTTTTTATATGTAAACATTAATAAGTTTTTAACGTTCTCATCTGTGCTCTTTTTAACTTTTTCTCTATATTGTTCAAGTATCTCAATAACTATTCTGTAATCTAAGACCAAATTATTAGTTGCCCCGTTTGGTTCATTGTTTCAAAACCAACCATCAAATCCATAGCTAGCTGCCATTTCAATTAGTTTATCCACAATTATATAATTACCGTTGCTATCTTTTTCTAAAAAGTCTTTTAGCATCGATTTTGTAAGGCCGTGATAACCATCTAAAAATATGTTACCTAATATTTTAGTTCCGTTTAAATGTGCTTTTTCCACTTGATTAGCTGCTGGAGGGATAATAATTCCTTCAGATGCAGCCCCTGCTCAAGATACTAAAATATCATTATATTGATAGTTATTAAATCCTCTTTCATAAGTTCTTTTTTTACCAATAATTGTGTTTTCATTTGAAGTGGATTCAATTATAGTTGCCATATTCATTTCTTTGATCTTTTCATCTTGAGTATTTACTCATTTATCAGCAACTTTTGTAGTCTTTTGTAATTTTATTCTAGACTTATTGTATTTTGCATCATTATCATTCGTTGGAGACCAATCTTTGATACTATTTATGCTTGTAAATACATCTTTTCTAGAAACTAACCCTAAATCTGATTTGAAATTTCCGTTAGGCAAAAACTTAGAGTTCAATGGAACACCTGTTGTTGCTTGTTTTTCTACTTCACTTTTTATCTTGTGAGCAGTTGAGAAGTTACTTAAATCTAAGTAACTATTTTTGTTTTTAATGTCTAGTTTACCAAGATCTTCGACACTACTACTTGGTAAATCATACTTGTAAGAATCATATCCTTCAAAGTAAGGTTCTTCCTTACTCCATGAATAATCTTCAATTTTTGATAAGTCTGTCCCCATCAAGTTCGCCTTAGCGGCTTTTGAAGAGCAAGAAATTGCTCCCAATGAAGATGAAGTCAGTAATACTGCAGAAAGCAGTCCACTTAATAATTTTTTCATCATTTTATTCCCCTTAATACTTATTATAAATAAAAAAGTGTTTTTACAACACTTTTTTGAGTAAATAATTATTTAATTTTAAAATAATTTTAGTCATTAAAAACTATTATTTTACCTTGAGCAAAGGTTTTATTTCCTCCACCCTTTACATTAAACTCTTTTTTATTTTTTAATATTTCAATTGCACTATATTCATTTGTGATTGAGTTATCACAACTCGATATAAAAAGATTGTCTTTTTTATTGATAATTTCTAAAACAAGTCTTTCGTGCTTATTTTGTAAATAATCCGAAAGCGTTTTCATTTCTTTCATATCTAATTCGCTTACCTCAAGAGATAAAAAATTGATGTTATTTTTGTTTTCGGGTTTAAATTCTTTATAAGAACTTATTTTCTTGTCGATAATTGATTCTTCCACTTTAATTTGATATAACTTGAAGGCATTTTTTAGTTTATTAACTTTGTCTTTTAATAATTGTAAATTTTCTCTTTTTTCTTTTAGACCAAGTATTGTTTGAATATCTCCTAAAATATTATCATCAGCTAAAACTAATCTATAACTTTCAAACTTTTGAACTAAAGGGCGAATTTCTTCTTTCTGTTTACGGAATTCTTCTTGTATGAATTCGTTTACCTTTTTGTGACTAGTTAGTGCGTTGTAACGATACACACCACTTCCCTTAGATTCTACATCTCTAATTAATATGTCTTCGACATCTTTTGAATTTTCTACGTGTGTTCCTCCACAAAGTTCGCAAGAGTAGTTTCCAAACTTAATAACTCTTACTTCACTATCATATTTTTCTGTAAACAAGGCTAGTGCCTTGTGTTTTTCTATCGCTTCTTCTAAAGAACAATAAATTATTTCCCTAGGTATTTGATTATTGATTTCTCTAGTAACTGACTCATGAATTTTTGTTAATTCTTCTTGTGTAGGTAGTCTGTTAAATGATATATCAATTCTCAATCCATTTTCATCATTATAGCTTCCGCATTGTAACGCTTCTTCTCCAAGCACTTCTCTTATACCAGCTTGTAAAAGATGAGTTCCTGAGTGATTTTTCATTGTATAGTATCGTTTTTCTTTATCAATTACGGCTTTTATTTTATCATTAAGTGATAATGATCCGTTGACGTCAACCTTATGGATGTGTTGCTTATTAGGACCCAATTGAACATCTATTACGATATGTTTATTTCCTCGTTCATCAATAATGTAACCTCTATCAGAAGATTGTCCTCCTTTTTCTGCGTAAAAAGGAGTCTTGCTTAAAGTTAAAAAAACAATTTGATTTTCAACTTTATTCAAAGGTTCATCATTTTCAAACATGAAGTTAATTGTTGTATCAACTTCATCAACTTCATAACCTACAAATTCACTATTTATTTCTAAACTAGTAAGAATTGCTGATTGTTTATTTCAAGCTTTGTCTTCTTTTCTTGAATGTCTAGCAAGTGTTTTTGCCTCTTCAAGCAATTCATTAAACTCTTCAATATCAATTACAACTCCCATTTCGTTTGCAATTTCTTTTGTTAGTTCAATAGGAAATCCGAATGATTCAAATAGTAGCAAAGCTTTTTTTCCTGATACTCGTTTTTCAGTTAAGATTATTTCTTCTAAACTTTCATATCCCTTAGCTAACGTTCTTGCGAATCTATTTTCTTCATTTTTTATAACATCTATAATTAGTTCTTTTTTTTCCACAAGGTATGGATAAAAATCTTTCATTATATCAATAACGGTTTCTACCAACTTGTATAGAAAAGTTTTTTTTATACCGATTTTTTGTCCGTATACAGCACTTCTACGTATTAACCTTCTTATTATGTAACCACGGTCTTTATTACCTGGAAATACACCATCACCGATTGCAAATACAGAAGCTCGTATATGATCAGCAATCACCTTAAATGAAGTATTTATTTTTGTTTGTCTTTTATCTTCTTTAAAGTAATTTTCTAATGAGTACTTATAAGTATTTTCACATATCTCTTCTATTTTTTTTATTATAGGAAAGAATAAGTCAGTTTCGAAGTTAGTTGGAGTATCTTGAAATATTGATGCCATTCTTTCTAAACCTGCACCGGTATCTATATTTTTTCTTGGAAGCTCTGTATAATTATTATTTCCATCATTGTTATATTGTGAAAATACAATGTTTCAGATTTCTATATAGCGGTCATTCTCTAAATCATCTTTTAAAAGTTTAGTACCTAAGTTTTGAGGATCTCAAATAGGCCCTCGATCAAAGAAAATTTCTGTATTTGGTCCGCAAGGACCTTGGCCTACGTCTCAAAAGTTTGTGTCTCTTGTTCCTTTAAAAATGTGATCTTTTTTTATACCGACTTCGTTTACCCAAATATCATAGGCTTCGTCGTCTTCTTCGAATACTGTAATATATAGTAAATTAGGCTCTATTGCAAAGCCTTTTTTTGATGTAAGGAGTTCTCACGCCATGAGTATTGCATCTTTTTTAAAATAATCTCCAATAGAAAAATTTCCTAGCATTTCAAACATTGTTTGGTGTCTAGCTGTTACTCCCACATTTTCAATATCATTAGTACGTATTGACTTCTGTGAATTTGTAAGTCTTGGAGATGGTGGATTCATTCTACCATCAAAATATGGTTTTAATGTTGCTACTCCTGAATTAATTCATAATAAACTAGGGTCATCAACCGGCACTAGACTAACTGGCTCAAGAAAATGATGTCCCTTGCTTTTGAAAAAATCAATTCATATATTTCTTATTTCATTTGCTTTTAAACTTCTCATAGTTTTTCTCCTTATATTAACAAAGTAATTTTAGCATAGAGGTGTTATATTTCCTGTATATAATTTGCCCAACAAAAAAAAAAAAAAAAAAGCGATACGCTTTTTAAAAGTTTATAGGTTTTCCGAACTCCAGAGCTTCTGCTGCCTCTCCGATCGCCTCGCTCAAAGTTGGGTGAGGATGTATTGCTCTTGAGAGTTCAGTTATGGTTCCTTCACATTCCATTAATGTTGTGATTTCAGAAATCATATCCGTTGCAGTGTTACAAATTATATGTGCACCAAGAACTTGCTTGTGTTCTGGTTCGCAAATAATCTTCACAAAACCATCGGTATTACCATCAGCAAGTGCTTTACCTATTGCTGCGAATGGAAATTTATAAGCTTGATACTTAATATTTTTAGACTTAACTTGTTCCTCAGTAAATCCAACCGAAGCAACTTCTGGGTGGGTATATATACAACTAGGTACTCTATCAAAGTTCATGATAATATCTTCAGCTTTATCGTTTCCAAGTTTACGAGCTATTCTATTAGCTGCAATTAGCCCTTCATGTGAAGCTACGTGTGCTAACATAATTTTTCCAGTAACATCACCAATCGCATATACACCATCAATATTTGTCTCACAATACTCATTGATATTTATATGCCCTTTATCGTTTTTCTCTATACCTAAATTATCAAATCCACTAGTTACTACTTTTCTACCAACTGATTGCAAACAATAATCAGCTTTAATTGTGTGTAATTTCCCATCTTTTTCATAAACAACCGAACCATCTTTAAACTCCTTGGTATTTGCTCCAGTAATTATTTCTAAATTTCCACGCTCCAAAAGAATCTTTGTCATTTCTTTTGAAACATCGTCATCAAGCATTTCAAGAATCTTAGGTAAAAATTGTAAGATTGTGACTTTTGATCCTAATCTTTTATAAACGCAGGCAAATTCAATACCGATAACACCTCCACCGATCACGATAAGTTCTTTAGGAATTTCGGATAATGCAAGTGCTCCAGTTGAATCTATCAATCAGTTTTTTTCAGCAGCTTCTTTTGCTCCTGGAATATTTAACGTATTAGGAACACTACCTGTTGCAATAATTAAATTGTCGGTTGTGTAAACTACTTCCCCTACTTTGATGTTATTTTTGTCTATTGCTATTGCTTCTCCCTCAACTGTATCTACCTTATTTTTACGTAATAAGCCTTTAACACCAGTTGTGAGTTTATCAACTATTCCATTTTTACGATCTTGAATTGCTTTTCAATCAGCTTTAACGCCTTTTAAATCAACTTTTATACCATAGTTAGAAGCATGCCTTGTGATTTGTTCGTAAAGATCGGCGGATTTTAATAAACTTTTTGTAGGAATACAACCTATATTCAAACAAACACCACCATATTTATTTTTCTCAATTACAAGAGTTTTTAATCCAAGTTGAGAACACTTAATAGCACAAACATATCCACCAACACCAGCACCTACTATGATCACATCATAATGCTTTGTGGGATCTTTTGGTGAGAATTTGGGAGCATTAGGTGGAGTTTCATTGTTTCCATGAACTACACCTAACGGACTAAATTCTTTTAATACTCTCATCACTTTTTGAGGGACATTATCTGGTCGTGGTGGGACTCTTCTAGCTGTTGCATTTCTAGGAGGAATTAACTCGTTTGAAACTGGAGTCGCTCCAACTACAGAGGCATTTTCTTCTACTGGTTCTGCATTTGAGGCGTCAACTTTTGGTGCAGCTGCCTCGGGAGAATCCTTACCATCATCTATTTCTACTACAATGTCACCAACTTTTATTTCTTGATTTGGTTCAATAAGTATTTTAGAGATTATTCCATCAACTGGTGCAAAAATATCTGATGTAACTTTATCAGTTTCTACATTGAACAATGGATCACCCATTTTAACACTATCACCAACTTTTACTATTACTTCGGTAACAAGCCCTTCGGTTAGACCTTCACCAATGTCTGCAAATTTAACTTTAAACATACTATTCTCCTTTTATTAATATAAGTGCAGGATTTTCTAAATAACTTGCTATTTTAGATAAAAACCTTCCTGCATCGGCTCCATCAATAACTCTGTGGTCAGCGGTTATTGATAAGGGCATAAAGTCTCTAATTGCAATTTGATTGTTTAAGACACCGGGTGCTTTTGTTATTGTACCAATCCCTAAAATGGCAGACTCAGGGAAATTAACTATTGGTGTTGCATAATCTAAACCAACCGCTCCGAAATTCGTAATTGTAAATGTTGCACCTGACATTTCTTTACTACTTAGTTTTTTAGTTCTAGCTTTAACAGCTAAATCATTTATTTTAACAGCAATCTGCAAAACACTCAGTTTATCTGCACCCTTTATAACAGGGACCATTAAACCATCAGGGGTGTCGCAAGCCATACCAATATTTATTTGATTAGCATATTTGATTGCTTTTTGTTCTTGATCAATTCTGACATTTAAATTAGGCATTTCTTTCAAAGCCATTGCTGTAGCTTTTATAACAAAAGCTAAATAAGTTAATTTAATATTCAAAGAATCAGCGTAGTCTTTAATTTGTTTTCTCAAAACCACTAAATCAGTTACATCTACATTTCTAAGACCTGTAAAACCAGCTACCTGAGCGTGGGCTGTTTCCATTGCCTTAACAGTTGCTTTTCTGATTGGGTTTCACGGTTTTGATTCAAAAGATAATGGATCATTGAATTCAGGCACATCTATTGTAGGACTTGAATAATCAATATTAGATTTTTTAGTTGGGGCTTCACCAACATTAACTGATTGTGTTTGTTCAACTAAAGGTTTTACTACAAAATTTTCAATATCTGATGCTAGTATTCTTCCGTTTGGACCCGTACCAATTACATTATTTATGTCAATTCCTTTTGCGGCAGCCATCTTTATAGCCAATGGTGAAGCTTTGATTATTGACATATGATTTTTAATAAATGTTTATTAGATTTCATTTATTTTCTCCTTTTTTCTTAATACCCGTATGGAATATACAATTTCTAGAATTGGAAGTTCAAAGCTTCTTCCATTTTTAAAATGATTTTATTTGGTACTGGTTGGTGATATCCTTCACCAGAATCAAAAGGTATTATTATATCGTACCCTGTACAACGCATAAGTGGTGCTTTTAAATATTCGAAACATTCTTCTGCCACAGTTGCAATAATTTCTGATGATACTGAGAAAGAACGTATTGCCTCATGAACAACTACCAATCTTCCTGTTTTTTTCACAGACTCTATAACCATTTCTTTATCTCAAGGTTGAATACTTCTTAAGTCTATCAATTCGATAGTAACATCTGGATTTTTAGCTTCCAGTTCTGCAATAGCTTTTTGACAATCAACAGTTTGGGCACCATATGTGACAACTGTTAAATCATTTCCTTCTTGAATCTTGAAGGCTTCGCCAATAGGTACAGTGTAATAATCTTCTGGTACCTCTTGTTTAAATGCTCTATATAATTTAGTTGGTTCAAAAACTATAACAGGATCTGGTGATTCAATAGCTGCTAATATCAAACCTTTTGTGTCATATGGGGTTGATGGACAAACAACTTTAATTCCAGGAACATGAGCATAAACAGCTTCCATAGCTTCTGAATGTAACTCAAGCGCTCTAATTCCTCCCCCCATCGGCATTCTGATAACAACTGGTGCTGGATATTTACCTCTAGTTCTGTTTCTCATTCTACCAAGATGACCAAATATGTTCTGTAAAGACATTCATCCAAGACCTTCAAATTGAAGCTCAACGACTGGTTTCAAACCATTCAATGCCATTCCAATAGCAACTCCAACAAACATACATTCACTTATAGGAGCGTCAAAACATCTATCTTCACCAAATTTTTTTTGCAATCCTTCAGTTGATCTAAAGACTCCACCTTCAAATCCAACATCTTCTCCATAAACCACGACTTCTGGTCATTTATTCATAGCAGTTTCCAATGCATCTGAAACCGCTTTTACATTATTTAATACTTTCATTAGTGGTGTCCTCCTTTAGGTTTAGGAAATTTTTCAAAGAAACTTTTAGCTTCATTATATTGTTTCACTAAGTCTGGTGTTTTTTCTTTATATACAAAATCAAATACATCCTCTAAATTGTACTCTTTGTTAGCCTCGGCTCAGTCAAACTCAGATCTGATAAATTCATCTTGTTCTTGATTGAGAGCCTCTTCTTTTGTATCATCTCAAACTTTTTTACTAATTAAGTAGGCTTTCATTCTAACTAGAGGACATCTTTTTTGGGCAGCCTCGAACTCATCTTTTGGTCTATATATATCTGGATTGTCAGAAGAAGAGTGAGCACCAAGTCTATAAGTATCGCATTCGATAAAAACTGGTCCTTTACCTTCACGAACATACTCAACAGCTTCTTTTACAACACCATAAACAGCTAAAAAGTCATTACCATCCACTTTTATAGACGGTATTCCAGTAGCAATACCTTTAACCGCAATGTTGATTGCTTTTGTTGATTTTGCATAAGGAGTAGAAATAGCTCATTTATTATTCTCACAAATAAATATTACTGGTAGTTCGTGCAATTTAGCAAAGTTCATAGCCTCGTATGTTTCACCTTCACTCATTCCACCATCTCCAGTGGTAGTAACTACAACTCCTCCTGTTTTTTTATATTTCTCTGCAAATGCTATTCCTGCAGCTTGTGAGAATTGAGAACCAATAATTATATTTGGTGGTAAACAATTAACTCCCTCAGGAGATTTAGCTCCATACTCATTTCCCATTCAGTAAAGCATTATATTTCTCATGGGTACACCCATTTTCAATCATGCTGCATTATTTCTATAACCTGGTGCCAATCAATCCTTACCTTTTATTAAAGGTCAAGTATAACCAATTTCACTTGCTTCTTGACCAGTTGAAGAAAGAAATGATAATAATCTTCCTTGTCTCTGTGCTTTATTTTGAAAATCATCTTGTCTTCTAGACAAGTTCATTAATTTATAAACTTCCACAAGTTCTTCATCACTAATTTCAGGTAATAAATCTTTATTAACGATTTTACCTGCGGCATCCATAATTTCTACTCTTTCATTTTTTATTGGGTCAAATTTCCCTAAGTATTTCATATTTTTCCTCCTATTGAATTAACAAATCAAGAATATCTTGGTTTGTAAAGTTTTCTCCGAAGATGTCTTTAATGTCAAACTCTTCTAAAACTTTTTCCAAATCTTTTGTATTATATTTTGTACCAATCAACCTTTCCTCAAGTTCCTCTGTACCAGCAAAACCCAAGAAATCCCCATATATTTTAGCGTCCTCAATCACTCCTTTTTTGACTTCTAGAAGAACCTCAACTGTGCCTTTTCCTTCAAATCTATTTTTATTACGATAAGAAAATGTCTCGTTTTTGGAGAAAGTTCAATCTGGGTTGCAATATTTCTTTTTGAAAATCTCTTCGATAGCAGCAAGATCATCTTTGGTAAGGACTATTTCTGTCACATCATCAGTTTTTTTATAAGTTTCGATTAGTCTATTCATAAACTCATCTATCTCGATCTTGTTTTCTACCTCTTGGTTAACATTAGTAACCCTTGCTGCAATAGATTCAATATTTTTAGATAAAATTTTGCTTCTATCGACAGTTAGATATTTGGTAAGTTTGTCTAAATTTGCGTTAAACAAAATAGTTCCATGTTGTAGAAAACGCTCTTTATGCTTTCACATTGCATTCCCTGATATTTTTTTACCCTTTATAACGATGTCGTTTCTTCCTGAGAACTCTGCTGCTGCTCCCATTTCGTTCAAAGTTGATATTACTGGTTTTAACATTTCCGAGAAAAGAGAAACAGCTTTATTATCTTTATCAGTGTAGATAATACTAAAATTCAAATTTCCTAAGTCGTGAAATACTGTACCACCACCGGTGTTCCTTCTAATTATCGTTACACCATCATTTTGTGCCTTTTGCAAGTTTATCTCCCATGCTGAGTTTTGATTTCTACCGACAACAATGGTATTATCATTCTGTCAAAGAAATAAAATGGGTTGATCATACTTTTCTGCCATTGTAAGATATTCTTCAATCGCTAGATTATACCTTGGGTCAACACAAGTCGTTTTATAAATATACACAATAAGCTCCTATCTATTCTTCATACAGATAAATTATATTCTATAAAATAAAATATATGTGTGATATTAGTGAGATTTCTATTTAATGAAATTTTTTTTCAAAAAATTTCCAGTAAAGTATTTATAAAATTATGATTAGAGGGAAAGTATTATGAAATTACAACACTTAAATAAAAAAAGATTAATATTAGTTGATTTAGACGGTACGGTTTTAAAAAGCAATGGTGAAGAAATACACGAAAAAACTCTTAATGTTTTAGCAAAAGCAAAAGAGGATGGCCATAAGGTCTGTATAATCACCGGAAGACCGCATAGAGCAAGTATCAAATTTTACAAAGCACTAGGATTAAATACTCTATTAACGAATTTCGACGGAGCTCATATCCACGACCCGTATAAAAGACAGTTTAAAAGAATAGTATTACCTATAAGTGAGGAAATAATAAAGAGTATTATCAACATGCCAATAGTTATAAAGGGTACTTCAAATATTCTTATAGAGTCTTACGATAAAGCGATTGTCAAAGAAAAAAATGAATTTGTTGAAAAGTTTTTTCATTTAGATGATGAAGATGAAGATGAAGAATACTTAATTTCAGATCCTTATGATAAATGAGATGGTCCAGCAACAAATGTAGTTTTATTCTTAAAAGATAACAAATATAAAGATGAGTTATTACGCCAGCTAAGTATGTACAAAAATACAATCAAAATACAGTCTGGTAATGCATACGGTAATTTAAGTAAAGTATCAATGACGATGATTACACTAACTAACAAGTTAGCTAACAAAGGGTTTGTTTCAGAAATATTAGCACAATATTACAATACTGACATAAGAGATGTAATTGCTTTTGGAGATCAGATGAACGACTACGAAATGATTAAAAAAGTAGGTTACGGGGTAGCAATGAAAAACGGTTCTGATGATTTAAAGAATGTAGCAGACGGAATAACAACACTAACAAATGATGAAGGTGGTGTTGGAGATTATTTGGATAAATTGCTAAGAGGCGAAGAAGTGTAAACTGAATGAGTTTTTTAATTATTACGGTTTACTATTATTACGGAGGAAGAAAATGAAACTACAAGATAAAGAATATAAACTTAGCACAGGGGTTACAAAAAAACTTTCTGAATTAACGGGTGAAAAAGGTTTAATAATGTTTTGTTACCCGAAAGCTTTTACTGGGTATTGTACTTTAGAGGTCCAAGAATACGAAAAAAGAAAAAATGAATTTATGGAGCTCGGATATAATATCGTCGGGGTTAGTGGAGATGATTACAAAGAGCAAGATAAATTCTCTTGTGAATATGAAATAACTTATCCGCTGATCGCAGATATTGATAAAGAATTAATTAAAGAAATAGGTGCTTACGAAAAAGACGTCAATCCTTTCGACACACGCAGAAACACTTATGTCTTAAAAAATAATCTCGAGTTAGTTAAAGAATTTCTAGATGTAAATCACTTAACACACATAGATGAAGTTTTAAAATTTATTAAATAATAAAAAGACAGACTGCGGTCTGCCTTTTTATTATTTATTTTTCGTTTGCGAATAAAAGATCTTCTAGCAAATCTAAATAATCATTCATGGCTGCTAAAAAAGGTAGATACGTGTCTAATTGCTCAAAATTGACCCCGCAGTCATTCAAAATTGACATTGGTTCCTTATGCCCACCTGATTTTAAGAAGTTTAGAATACCTTCTTTATCCCCTTTTTTGTAATCTGTATAAAGTTTATAACTTGCTACAATATCTAGAGCATATTTATGAACATAGAAAGGTGAGTGGAAGAAATGTGAAATAAACGGTCAATTGTAAACATTTCGATCTTTGTTATCGAAAAATTCATAACCAAACTTATTTTCTTTCTCTTTGAATAAATTCATCAAAGTCTCGGATGTTACGGGTTCAGAGTTCTCAATTAACCTATGAGCCGAGTATTCAAAATCAGCAAATTGTATTTGTCTGAAAAAAGTCGCAATCAAGTCTGTTATTCTCTGTTGAAGTAGATAAATCTTATCTTCCTTAGTTTCTGTGTTTTCAAAGAGATAATCAAATAATAAGTGCTCATTAAATGTAGAAGCGACTTCAGCAAGAATTATTGGATAGTCTGTATTCGGGTATTGTTGATACCTATCTGCAAAGATCGTATGCACTGAGTGACCTAATTCATGAGCTAATGTAAACACTGAGTTAATTTTATCATCTCAATTCATTAATATAATCGGTTCTAGTCCATTACCACCAGAAGAGTACGCTCCATCCATTTTATTCAAACTCTCAAAGTAATCTATTTTTGAGTCTTGAGAAGCAATGGATAGATAATTTAAATACTCTTCTCCCAAACCTTTTAATGATTCTTTTACGATTTCTAAGCCTTCATCAACATTAAAAGTTTTATTATAGCCACTAACCAAGTTTAAGTCTTTATCTGTTGTAAAAAACTTATCCAACTTAAAACTTTTTTTCAATAGTCGTAAGTACCTTGTAAAAATATTTATGTTAGCTTCTCCTACTTCAATTAATTTTAAATACGTCTTTTCTCCAATATTATCGTGAAAGAGATTCATTTCCAAGACTGATTTAAACTTACGTACTTTAACATCTTCGAACTGTTTTTGTAAAATAGATTCATATATTTTTGCAAAAGAGTGCTTATTATCAATTATATTTTTAAAATATAATTCTCATGCTTTTTGTCGAATATCTTGGTCATTAGGACTAGAGTTTTGTAGGATATCGTAGTAAAGGGTTGTAGTTAAAACCTTATCTCTTCCGTCGTAATTTATACTTACTTCTTGTTTATCAGCATATGCTAAAACATCGTAGAGATTAGCTACAGCTTCCCTACTTCTAGAAACTTTACTTAAGAGCTCTTCCTTACTTTTTTCTAAAATATGACCTTGATTTCTGAAAAACTCTTTAAAGTTGAACAAGTAGTGCTCTTTTTTATTTTTGATGATTCATTTATTTATTGAATCTTCGCCTAAAGTTAGTAGTTCATTTTTTATAAAACTTGTGTTTATATTGTAATAATTCAAAGCATTGTTATATAGACTGCTTAGTTCTTGTAGTTCACTATTTGTAGAATCTACATTTATCAAATTAATATAATAACCTAATTTAGAGTTAAGTTTGTCAACTTTTTCATCAAGTTCTAAATAAAGTAAAAAGTTTTTTTCTTCATTTAACTTACCTTTAAGGCTAGATAATTCATCCACATATTTTTTAAGTAGAGCTGAGTCTTCTTTTCACTTATTATGATTTTCGTATATGCCACTAAAATCTCATTTGTGTTTACTCTGTGCTTCGTTCCTATTCATTTTAAACCCCTTTTAAAAAAACACCTTCTGGTGTTTTGTTTTTATTTATTTAATAATTCAAACATTGCTCTAGTCATAGGAGCTCTACCACGTCTGTTTATGTCCGCAGTTGCTGCTATATCTAAATGTATATAAGCTTTTTTTTCAGCAAATGAATTTAAGAAAGCTGCCGCAGTTGATGAACCTGCTTCGCGTCCTGGTTCTGAGTTTGCTAAATCAGCTACTTTTGAACATTTCATTGCTTTTAAATGTTCGCAAATCAGCGGTTGTCTTCATATAGATTCTTGCGCTACTTTTGAAGCATTCTCAAACTCTGAGTAAAATTCATCATTTGTAGAAAATGCACCAGTAAATCATCTACCAAGTGCTACTGCGATTGCACCAGTTAATGTAGCAACAGTTATAATTTTCTCTGCTTTTTCGTTTCTTATTGCATAAGTAATTCCATCTGCAAGAACCAGTCTTCCTTCTGCATCAGTATTAGTGATTTCAACAGTTTGTCCATTCATTGAAGTTATAACTGATTCGGTTAGAGTTGCTTTCCCCCCGATTCTGTTGTCAGTTAACAATCCAATTGAAACCACATTACATTTTGCTTTAGCCTTAGCCAATGCCATTACAGTTGATGACACTATCGCGGCTCCTGACATATCAAATTTCATGTTTTCTAAGAAGTTAGATGGTTTTAGGTTGTATCCACCACTATCAAAAGTGATACCTTTACCTACTAATGCAGTTCTGGTTTTTGAAGGATCTCCAACATATTCTAATACTACCAATCTTGGTTCTACTGAACTTCCTGCATTTACTCCTAAAAATAGACCCATACCTTGTTGTTCTATTTCTTTTTTATCAAGAACAGTTATTTTTATACCTTCTATTTCTTTTGCTTTGTTTACAATTCGATTTGCGATTTCAATAGAAGTACCAATATTAGGTGGTAAATCTTGTAGGTCTCTAGCAAAGTTCAAGTACTCTAGTTTGATTTGAGATTTATCAAAAATGTCCCCATACTTAGCTGAGTCGAATTTCAAATCATAATTTTTGCTATTTGTTTTTTCAGATTTGAAATCTATTTGTTCATGAGCAGCAAACATTATTGTTTCTACAACAGTTTGAAAAGCTTCTTCCTTAACTTCAAACATTTCTAAAAAAGATTCAACGTCAACATTCATATCATATTTGTTAGAAGAAATGAATGCTTCTAAATGTTTTCTTAAAGATGATTTACAATTTCCTTTACCAATGAATAAATATATTGTTTTCTCTTCTGATATTAGAGTACCAACACCAGCCTCTTTAACTATAAGCTCATTCTTTGTATTATTTTCATTGCAAGCTTTTAATGTAACTGCAAAATTATTTTGATTATTTGTTACCATATTCTTTTCTCCTTCTTTAATCATAAATTTATAATAGCATTTTTATACTCTTTTTTTCAGTTATATTATTAATTAACCGATAAAAAAAGTATTTGTACATAATTTATTTCGACATTTACCGTATATGTAAAGATCTAAATATGGAATGTCTTTTTTAAATGTGAGGTAAGTTCTTTTTACTCCATGACCAAAATCACATCTCATCTTCTTATTAGCTAGACTTTTATTAACATTTGTGAACTTTGAGCGAAACACATAAATATAATAAGTCTCTTTTTTTAAACGTTCATTTATATCATTGACTTCTTCAAGAATTAAAAATTTTAAATTATTAATGTCTGGTTCCTTTGTTAAGATTCTTGAAGCTAACTTGTTTCTTGTTCTTATGTTATAAATATGTTTTCTAAGTCGATTGAAAATATCTTTTGACTCTCCTACATATGTTAAGACTACATTTTCTTTTTTCTTAGAATATATCAAATAAACCCCTGCTGTTTTTTCTTTGTTTATTGATACTTCTTTATGGTCATATATTATTCTAGTTTTAGATAGTTCACTAACTACATTGTTTACATATGACACACTAGCATTTTTATATTTAGAGTTGCTAGATACTTTAATTTTTCAAATAGCCTTGAACTCTTTTTGAACTTTTAAATCTTTCATATTAACATAATATCACTCCGCTCAAAACATTTCGGTTTAACTTTATAATAATAAGCGTTTCTAAGTTTTAGCAAGCGTAAGCACATTTTCGAAAAGGAAAGCCATTATTGTATAAAAAAATGTTTTACATTTGTAAAACATTTAAACTTTATTCTATAATTGAAACTACTGTTCCGGCTCCAATTGTTCTTCCACCTTCACGGATTGAGAATTTAGTTCCTTGCTCAACAGCGATTGGTTTAATTAATTCAACTATTAATTCAACATTATCACCTGGCATAACCATATCGATTCCTGCAGGCAATTGTACTTCACCAGTTACGTCTGTAGTACGGAAGTAGAATTGCGGACGATATTTGTTGAAGAATGGCTTGTGACGTCCACCTTCTTCTTGTGTAAGTGCATATACTGAAGCATTCAACTTAGTATGTGGTTTGATTGTTCCTGGTTTTGCAAGAACTTGTCCACGTTCGATATTACTTCTATCAACACCTCTTAGTAATGCTCCAACATTATCACCAGCTTCAGCGAAGTCTAATAATTTTCTAAACATTTCTAATCCAGTAACAACAACTTTTTTACTTGTTTCTACTAATCCTACAATTTCAACTTCTTCGTTAACTTTGATGATTCCTCTTTCAACTCTACCAGTTGCAACAGTACCACGACCAGTAATTGTGAACACATCTTCAACAGGCATTAAGAATGTTTTTTCAGTATCACGAGCAGGTGTAGGAATAAATGAGTCAACAGCATCCATTAGTTCTTCTACTTTAGCTACTCATTTTTCGTCTCCGTTTAATGCTCCCAATGCAGACCCTCTAATAACAGGGGCTCCATCTCCATCAAAATCATAAGCAGATAATAATTCTCTTACTTCCATTTCAACTAGGTCGATCATTTCCTCATCATCAACCATGTCACATTTGTTTAAGAAAACAACGATTGCTGGAACACCAACTTGTCTTGAAAGTAAGATGTGTTCTCTAGTTTGAGGCATTGGTCCATCAGTTGCCGCAACAACTAATATTCCTCCATCCATTTGGGCTGCACCTGTAATCATGTTTTTAACATAATCGGCGTGTCCTGGACAGTCTACGTGAGCGTAGTGTCTTTTGTCTGTTTTATACTCAACGTGTGAAGTATTAATTGTAATACCACGTTCTCTTTCTTCGGGAGCATTATCGATGTTTGCGTAATCTTTAAATTCTGCTCCTCCTTTTGAAGCTAATACTTTAGTAATAGCAGCTGTTAGTGTAGTTTTACCGTGGTCAACGTGTCCTATTGTCCCAATATTAACGTGGGGTAAACTACGGTCAAATGATTCTTTTGCCATATTTTCATTCCTTTCATTTTGGCTTTATAATAAAAAGTCATAAATAATTTTAATTGATTTTATACAAAATACAATAGTTTTATATTTGATAAATATAATAGAGGTGTTTACTTCCCATTTTTCTTAATAATTTCCTCAGCAATATTTTTTGGGGCTTCGTTATAGTGACTAAACATCATAGTATAATTTCCACGCCCTTGGGTGAATGATCTCAACTCTGTTGCATAACCAAACATTTCTGACAATGGTACTTTTGCTTTTACAGTTTGAGCATTTCCTCTTTGTTCTGAACCCTCAATTAAACCACGTTTTGAAGAAATATTCCCCATAACGTCTCCATAATATTCATCAGGCACAGTTACTTCAACTGACATGATTGGTTCTAATAAAACTGGGTTAGTTTTTTTAGCAGCTTCCTTCAAAGCAAGTGATGAAGCTATTTTATAAGCCATCTCGTTAGAGTCGACGTCATGGTAAGATCCATCAACGATAGTAGCTTTTACATCTATCATAGGGAAACCAGCAATTACACCATTCTGTAATGCGTTTTCTAGACCAACTCTAGCGGCGTTAATATATTCTTTTGAGATTTTACCCCCAACGATTTTATCAACTCATTCAAAACCTTTGTCATGATTAGGTTCGAACTCTATAACTACGTGACCATATTGACCACGTCCACCAGATTGTTTAACATATTTACCTTCAACTCTAGCAGACTGACGTATTGTTTCACGATAAGAAACTTGTGGTGCTCCAACATTAGTATCTACTTTGAATTCACGTTTCAATCTATCAACGATGATGTCTAGATGTAATTCACCCATACCCGCGATAATTGTTTGTCCTGTTTCTTCATCTGTATATGTTCTAAAAGTTGGGTCTTCTTCAGACAACTTGTTTAATGATATACCTAATTTTTCTTGGTCAGCTTTTGTTTTTGGTTCTAACGCTAAGTGAATAACAGGTT
Organism: Spiroplasma endosymbiont of Megachile willughbiella; assembly: GCF_964273395.1. Classification (NCBI taxonomy): domain Bacteria; kingdom Bacillati; phylum Mycoplasmatota; class Mollicutes; order Entomoplasmatales; family Spiroplasmataceae; genus Spiroplasma; species Spiroplasma endosymbiont of Megachile willughbiella. Next base: position 1,096,645 of record NZ_OZ187005.1, read on the forward strand.
CTGGGAAAATCATTGATTCTAATATTATTGGATTTTTCTCATCTGTTAGAGTATCACCTGTTGTGGTATCTTTTAATCCAACAGCTGCAGCGATATCCCCAGCATATACTTGTTCGATTTCTTCTCTATTGTTGGCGTGCATTTTCAATAAACGACCAACTCTTTCTTTTTTATCCTTTGTAGCATTTAAAACATAACTACCTTTTGAAAGTACACCTGAATATACTCTAAAGAAAGTTAACTTACCAACAAATGGATCAGTCATGATTTTGAAAGCAAGTGCAGAGAATGGTTCAGCATCATCTGGATGTCTAAATGCTTCAGAACCATCTTCAAGTGTACCTTTGATTGAAGGAACATCTAATGGTGATGGTAAATAATCAACAACTGCGTCAAGCAGTAATTTAACACCTTTATTTTTAAATGCAGACCCAGCAAGCACTGGGAAAAACTCAGCAGATATTACACCTTTTCTTATTGCTGATTTTAATTCAGGAATGGTTATTTCCTCACCATCAAGGAACTTAACCATCAATTCTTCGTCATATTCAACAGCAGCCTCTATTAAGTTTGCTCTTAATTCCTCTGCAGACTCTTTTAAGTCACTAGGAATTTCAATTTCTTTAGCGATTTCGTCAGCTGCACCGTCAAAGGTTCACGCCTTCATTTCAACTAAATCAATGATTCCTGAGAATTGATCTTCAGCCCCAATTGGTAATTGAATGGGAGAAGCTTTTGCTCCTAATCTTTCGCCGATTGTTTTAACTGAGTAAAGAAAGTCAGCTCCTGTTTTATCCATTTTGTTAACAAAAACAATTCTTGGTACTTTGTAAGTTGTTGCTTGTCTTCAAACTGTTTCTGTTTGGGGTTCAACCCCACTTTGACCATCTAAAACTGCTACTGCTCCATCAAGGACTCTCAAAGATCTTTCAACTTCAACTGTGAAGTCAACGTGTCCCGGAGTATCAATAATGTTAAAGCGGTGATCTGCTCAAAAAGCAGTTGTAGCAGCAGAAGTAATTGTTATTCCACGTTCTTGTTCTTGAGCCATTCAATCCATTTGTGATTCACCTTCATGTGTTTCACCAATTTTATGAATTTTACCTGTGTGAAATAAGATACGTTCTGTTGTTGTGGTTTTACCGGCGTCTATATGGGCCATAATTCCAAAATTACGAGTCCTATCTAGACTAAATTCTCTTGGCATATTTATTCTCTCCTTTTATTCTATTATCAGCGATAATGTGCAAATGCTTTGTTAGCTTCCGCCATTTTGTGAGTATCCTCACGTTTTTTTACTGATCCACCAACTCCGTTGGATGCATCAATAATTTCATTAGCTAATCTATCTATCATTTCTTTTTCATTTCTTAATCTTGAATAATTAATTAATCATCTTAATGCTAATGTAACTTTTCTTTCAGAAGAAACTTCAATAGGAACTTGATAGTTTGCTCCCCCAATACGACGAACTTTTAATTCTAAATGAGGTTTTATATTTTCTATAGCTTTATTAAATACTTCAATCGGATTTGTGTTTGTTTTTTCTTTAATAATTTCGAATGCTTTATATAGAATGTGTTGTGCAGTCCCACGTTTACCATCCAACATGATTTTATTAACTGCCTTAGTAACTAATTTTGAATTATAAACTGGATCAGGAAGAACATCCCTTTTTTCAGCTTGATGTTTACGCATAAATTCACTCCTTTCTTATTTAATTAATGTTAATTAATCGATTTATTTTTTAGCTTTTGGTTTTTTTGTACCATATAAAGAACGAGATTGCATTCTACCATTAACACCGGTTGTATCAAGTGTACCACGAATTATATGGTAACGAACCCCCGGTAAGTCTTTTACTCTACCACCACGTATTAAAACAACACTGTGTTCTTGTAAATTGTGACCTTCACCAGGTATATAAGCGGTAACTTCCATACCATTTGTTAATCTTACCCTAGCATATTTACGTAGGGCTGAGTTAGGTTTTTTAGGTGTCATTGTAGCAACCCTTGTACAAACACCTCTTTTTTGAGGCGATGAGATTCTAGTTACTTTTTTAAGAAGTGTATTAATACCTCTATTTAAAGCTGGCGCCTTAGTTTTAAAAGTTTTAGGTTTTCTGGGTTTTCTAACTAATTGATTAATTGTTGCCATTTAGTTTCCTCCTTTCCACAATACCGAGTGTATTGTTAACACACAAAATATATTATATATTAAAATTGTTGATAATGAATAAAAAGTTAATTATATAAATTTATATTTGGTATTAAGTTAGTGTACTGTGTATTTGTCATCATACCTTCGTTAAGAGGGTATTGAAGTAATAAATCTAAAAGAAAATAAAATAGGTAATATGTGTTCATATAATCCATAAATAACTCTATTCTTTTTTGAGATAGGTCATCAGTATTATGTATTGATAGTTCTTTGTAGGCTTTGTTGTATCTTAAATTAAATTCTAAAATATTCTCAACAATTTTCGAAAAAGCTCCGTGAGAGTCCAGATTAGTTATATGTATGATGTGATCGTTTAGGTTTTTGAAAAGATTTTTCTCGTCTTTTTTTAGTTCTAGTTTTTCATATTTTTCTAATAATTCATTCGATTTAAAACCAACTGCTTGAACAGCGGTTGCAAACACAACATCAACTCCCGCCTTATCCTTTATAATGCTTGTGCCTAACTTTTCATTTTTTAGATTCGTATCAATCGATAATAATACAATTACAGCATTTTGTAATATCGAAAGAAAATGATTAATTATTATTAATTGTTCTGAATTCTCATTGATTGTTTTCCAATCATTTAAAGTTTTATCTAATCCAATACCAAACTGTTCGATATCCGCTCGTTTGGAAAAGGTTTGTAGGCTTTCGAAGCTCTCAAGTATATTTTTGGGTACTAGAAAATCGTTTCTAACATTCTCTCGAAAGTTTTGATAAACTGTGTTTACACGATTAATAATAATTTGTTCATACTTAATTTGGTGTATTTCTTTCATTTTTATCTCTTTTCTATACTTTATATATTACTATAAATTCATATTATAATGAATTACAAAGAGGTGTTAAAAATGGTGTGAGGTGAATCAAACTCAATAAATTTTTTAAACTGAGCGGATTATTGTAGAAACAATGTAATGAAAAGCAAGAATATAGCAAGTAGCGGTGGTGAAAACTTTAAAACTCGAAGCAACTCTGCGGAGTATCTAGCAGCTAAAGAGCAAATCCTTGGTATCATTAGAAATAACAGAACAATCAGTGTTCAAAACTTATATAATGCGATGCCTACAACATTAGTTGCTAATCCAACAACAAAATATATCATATTACAGTTATACTTTGAAGATAATTTGCAAATACAAGGTCAAACTAAATCTAATAGCGACCATGAGACTGATTATGTATTAACTTTCGTAAAGAATGCTTTGCCTAAACAAAACACTATACAGCCTAGAAATGCACCACAAAAGAAACAATCCAATATTGAAGATCTTCTAGATAATAACTGAATGGCCAATGGTAGAAAGTTAGAGTTCGATAAAAAAGAAACTTTAGATAAAAGTAAGTTAAATATTAGCCTAAAAAATGACTCTGTCAAACGAACAAATGTACCACCTGTCAAACCAACAATAGACATTAGAGACTACATGAAAAAAGAGGAAAAGATAGCACCGATAGTTAATACTGATAAACCAGAAAGAAATTTAGAAATAGAAAATAAAAATCTTAAGTACATAAATATTTCAATCCCAAAAGAGGAAAAGATAATTGAATCTAAGGAATCGACTGCTACTATTGATTTAACTTATAAACCAGAACCAATAATCTCGGTTCAAGATGTAGAAGAAAAATCTTTTTATGGACTTAGTGCTTATGAACTCTATTATTTAGAAAACTTTATGAGGGATGCTGCTAGATTTTACAAAGAACAAAAAGCGAGAATCAAGATAATGGTTGAGGTTTTGCGTGCAAAAGCAGATGTGATTTACTTAAAAAATAAAAGTTATCCTAATGGGTTTTGGACATTTCTTTTATATTGTTCATTTATAATAATTATCCCTATATTTATATATTTAGGTATTAATTCCAATAAAGTACGAAAAAAGGCAATCAAAGATTATAATAGAAATCTTAAAAAAGCGGGGTTTGAGCAAATAAAGAAAGAGCTAAAAGAAAAGCACCCTAAAATTGTTTTCTTTTTATAAAAAAATAGAAGCTAAAAGCTTCTATTTTTCTACATTTCTTGTTTTTTTCACTTACTTTTTAATAATTTTAGCTCGCTACTTATGTTTTTTAATTCATTTTTTTTGATTTTCATATCAAGTTTTGCACCTTTGATGGTTTCTTTACACTTTTGTATTTCAATTTCTTGAGCTACTCTTTTTTCCTTGATATGAGCTATCTTGTCTTTGTATTCTTCTTTAGTCATATAATTCTCCTCGGTTTTTAAATATAGTATTAATTCTAAATGTTTTTAATTAATAGTCAAGTGCTGATATTTTTAGTCCTTCAAGTTTTTAAAATAATTTTGAAGTTTGAACATGCTTTTTTTGTCCAAGTCTTTGCATTCAAATCAAACCTGCGGTGCTTTTACATTCAATATAAAAGCACTTGTTATTTTTTTATTAGTACAGTATTCGAACATCTTTTTTTCGAGAAACAACTGTGAACTGTATCTTTCATTGTAATTTGTTCTACTAGTTTTAATTCCTACTATAAAGAAAGAGTTTCCATTATCCAAAACTAGATCAATTGTTCCTAAATAATTCATATCTTCGCCGAAGTAACACATTATTGGACTTCAATAAATTCTTTTAATATTGTACTTGTAAATAAAATTATTGATTTCTGTAATATATCTTTTGGCAAGATTTAAATGTGTTGTAACATTACAATTAGTTGTGATAAGTTTAACTTTTGGTCCACTCCTTTGTAAAATACTAGCTTCAATAATTTCTTTTATACATTGATTTTGATTAATTGAAGAATCTACAATTGAAGTATTTTTTATCGGGAAGTATGGAAAAACTTTATTCAATGCTTCATTAATTTCACTTAAGCAAACAACATCATTGATGATGTAAGTGCTTAAGTTTTTTTCAACATAAGAATCGCTATTTATTTCTCTAATCAAAATGTACTTGTTGCTTTGATCTAATGCAATTAAATCTGATATATCATTTATCATTATAAGTTCCTTTAAAAAATACAATCGAGAGTAAGCTAATTTATTTTCGATTGTATTGATGTTTTTTTAACAACGTGCTTAACATAGAGTTTGAAGAAGTGCTCTCTAAAACGTTAACTGTTCTAGATATAGATTCTAATTTGTTCACAATTCTTGAAACTTCGCTTTTAATACTCTCCATGCCTTCGTTGTTAGATAATGTTGGGAGTGTTGATTCCAAACGCTTCATTCTTTTTTCTAACTCAGTGAACTTCATGTTATTTATTGATGATATTTCTGAGGTTTTCTTTTCAAGATCTTTCACTAATAAATTACCTTGATTTATTACAATCTCTTGTAAGTTTTTTATTTCTTGATTCAAATTATGTTCCATTTGGCTTAAGTTTTCAAACTCCTTGGTAACTTTACTTAAGTCGTACGCAGAGCTGTGATCGACATCTTTTTGTAAGTTGCTTAAAGTTGTCTCGTTGCTTAAAGATAAATCGTTGTAGACATCTTTCTCGCTACTTACTAAATCATTTTCAGTAGTATTGAGTTCATCAATATCCATATTTATAGCATAAGCTTTTCTCGCTTGAAGAAGTTTATTCATATCGGCTAAGTCTTCTTGTCTCTCTAAGATATTATCGTTTGAAGCTGTATTTGGAACCTCATCAGGTTTCCCCACAGTTTCTAACTTCACATTATTAAGTTCTCTTAATTTATCAGAAGCAAACTCTTTTTTGTCTTCTTCTTGATAATTTAGATCATTAAGTTGGTTTGATTGCATAACAAATGGTGTTTTTGATATACTATTCAATCTTTTCATTTCTTTATTCAGTGAGTTTTCAGCAAGTGTAAAAATAAGGTCAGGTTGTTTAAAGTTAAAATCTTTATAAACATCTTTGATTTTGTTAGTTTTTACATCTTGAATCTCAGTCAGACCTCATGAATTCTCATCGCTGTTTTGATTAAATTCTTCAATTTGTTCGTTCGAAGCTGACTGAATTGCTTGTGCTTCTTCAGATTCTTCTAATTTAAAATCTTCGTTTTTATCTAAGATATCGTCCAAATCAAACATTTGTGATTGTTTTTCAAAAGACTTAGTTACAAGATCTTTTATTTCATCTTCTTCTAATTTCTTATCTACACCTGACGAAGTAATTTTGGTTTTATTACGTCCATATTTTTGCTCCGCATTGTTTAAATATAAACTTTTATTTAAAATTTCATTCAATGAGACTTCTTGTTTTTCATCCTCAAACGCGTTAGGTTCATATTGGATTATTTCAGATGACGACTCGTTTTCTTTTTCAATAAAAGCGATTTGTAAATCTTCTGAACTTACTCTGCTACTTTTTTCGAAATCTATTTCATGATTTAAATAATCTATTAAATAACTTTCTGGTAAATTTAGTTTCTTAGCTAACATATTTAAGTTTGCTGCACGATTATTAAATTTTGAAATAAACCTTTCCTTTTTAGAACTTGATTCTGAAGAGTCTAATGACTCAATCTCGGCTCTAAATTTTTCTAGTTGATCTTTATATAATTTTCATTTGAAGTATGCTTTTTCTCGTTTTGCTTTAGATGTTTGCATAGATTTATTGTCGTTTGGCAACGCAGAACTATCATTTGTTTTTGCTTTTTCATTTTGTTCTTGAGCCTTTTTTGTTTCTTCAAGATATTTTTGACTCTTTTGTTCCACGTTGCCTGTTAACTTTCCCTCTCTATTTACCTCTTTTTCAAATTTTTTCTCTTCATGATATAGAGAAATTAAGCTTCGCTCTTCAGCGTAATTGTTTAATGCCTCAGAATCAAACATTGTTGCTTCTAGAATAAACCAAGATAGCAGGAATATTCCTGATGCTATTAAAACAATAACTTGACCATATAACATTCCCACAACTGCAAATATTACAAGTGCAGACTTAATATAAGGTTTAGATATTTTTTGTTTTTTTCTAAGTCTAACAAACTCAGCAATTGCAATTGCAAATAAATAAATTGATACTGCAATCATAATCCCAAATATCAATCACATCTTTCATTGAACCAGACCATCAGCTGCTCCGCTTCCGCTTTGTAGTGATACAAGTCCACCTGGGGTTGGTACTCACGGGTTCACCAAGTTACCATTAGTTCCTTCTTTTAAACTAAAAAATGGTAGTGAAAATGGTGAAGATGATAATCAATTGAACAATTTATATAAAAAAGTTTGGTTAGTAATGTCTGCTTGTGTAAGCCACAACGACGAAGTAAGACCAAGAGCTGCATAACCTGCCAGTGCGAGACTTGCAAGCATCACTAATGATCATGATAATATAATAAGTAACATAAACATGCTATTTCCTCCTTAATCATTGAGATCCTTTCAATTACCAGGAACTGAAAGGAGATTGTTATTTATTGGTTTTGTTGTATCATTGCTGTCAATCATTAAGCCATCTTTTCTTTGTTGATAAAGGTCATTTCGTTTTCTATTTTGAAATTGAACGAAAGTGCTTTCTGGGTCTACAAGAAATGCTGGGTTGAAAGTTGTATTAGCAAATTTCTCGACTCTTGCCAATTCTTCATCTCTTTCTTTGAAGATGTTTTCTTCTCTTTTTCTTTGCAAATTCTTATCAACATTTATCCTTAGTGCTGGATTTAATAAATCTACTTTAGTTTTTGCCGAATTAACGTTTCTTGTGTTATTAGTTTCTTCTTTAGACAAATCAACACTATTTGTAATATATCTATTTCCACTATCTGCATCAATTGTTTTTATTTGATTTTGTGAACTTAAACCAGGATTTGTAGCGAACCCGAGTTGGGGTTTATCCAAATTGAATTTTTTATCTATATTAACAAACTTGTCTGCGAACGAGTTGTTGTTCTGTTCAGGTAACTCATATTTGATTGGTGCAATAACCCTTGAGTTTAGTTCACTTAAAGACGATGACTGATCAATAGGTTTGTTCTCTCTTAAGAAAAGAGTTTGAGGTGGACGAGAAGAAAGATAACCATCAACTCTAATAATATCTTCATAAGATTCTGATTCACTCACTATCTTTTTAAGAAAGGCTTCAGGAATGTTTAATAAGAACTTAAGAGATTTAACCCCACCAAATATTACTTGAATAAAATTAATTGTATTTGTAAGTTGTTTAACACTTGAAGGTTTAAAATTATTTAAAACTATTGGTATATTAATGTCTTCAATCTCATATGCTTCAAAAGCTTCGCTAAATTCTGATCAAATAAAACTTATAGGATTATCGATATCGAAATCTTCTAACAACACTGATGACTCAGAAGCTTGCTTGCCGTATTCAGTTGTTGATAAGAATAACGAAGTTATTTCTCATAAAGTTCTTTTATCGTCCAAGTCCAAGAAAGGCAAGGCACTGATTATTTTTTTTACTAAATAAAGATAAGGCAAACTATAAATGAATACATCTTTTAAATCAATTATTATATGATTGGTTCTTTTTATCAACTCAACATAGGGTGCGTTATCTTCACTTAACATTAAAAAACAATTTCCAGATAAGCTATTTTTCCTCAAGTCTTCTTTGAAAGAAGCAAATGACAATTGTTTAGGAAAGCTTTGTTTTGGTGTTGTTAGTGTTTCATATTCGTTTAATCCAAAGTCTCATTCATCGTTTAAGAGAGTTGTATCAAACTCTAAAGGCTTATTAGAAACCTTAGTATCTGATGTTGTTTTTTTTCTATTTTTTGAAAACTCATAATCATTTTCTATATCATTTGAGATCATATTACTTTCATCAGATGAATTAAATAAGCTTCAATCTTCTTTTGTAGTTTCAAAGAAATCATTGTTATTTTTTATTTCTTCAAATCTTTCTTCTGTTTCAAAAGGTAAGTTTCCTAAACTGTTTTGTTTATCATTCGTAAACGAGATCTTGTTTACAAAGTTTTCGGTAGTTCCCTCAACATTTTTATTGAAGTCATTTTGAAAGTCGTTGGTATTGTCAACTGAATAATCAGTATAGTCTAACCCAAAAGGCGGCGCACTCAATCTGGTATTTTTAACAAAAGAGTTTTTTATGAAGGACGGTGCTAACTCGTCATCTTGAGACAAACCCATTTGTGCTCCTAACTGCACAAATCTTAGTTGCTCTTTTTCTTGTCGAATTTTTTCTTTTTCTTCTTCTTCTCTTTTTTTTCTCATTCTTTCAAACGGATTTACATACATACTGTCGCCCCCCCTTCAAATACACTATTAATTATATCACAAAAAAACTCAAAATGTTCATAAGAGTGTTGCAATGGAATATAGAGTTTGGTATTATATATTCCATCTTTTTTTTTCGTTCGTGATAATATTCACTAATCTAGAGGGCGGATTATTCAGATTCCCTATGAAAAAACATTTATTTTTTCCTAGGAAAGTGAATAGTTCGGATTTCTCAGAAAGTGGATTTTGTCCGGATACATTAACACTGGTTGAGTAAATTGGTCCTACATTATCTATAATCGTTTTTATATCTTTTCTTTTTACGACTCTAATGGCAATTGTTGACTGCTTGTCTTTTAAACTCTTTGCTATTACTGTTGTTGGGTAGTCTGACATTAGATAGTTTTCTACATCATCATTCATTTCAATAAGTTTAGATGCTTGTTTTAAGTTTGAGACTAATATTATTAAAGGTTTTGTCAAGTCACTTTGTTTTAGTTCATTTATTTTTTGAGCATTGTCTGCATTAACAATCGAACTTAAACCATAGATTGTATCGGTTGGTAATATTATTATTTCATTTTTTTTTAATAAATTGATTGCTTGATTAATTTTGAATCTATTTAAAAATTTCATTAGTGCTCCTTATAATCAAATAAATTATATCATAGCGTTATGATTCTTTTCGCTTACCTGTTCTTCACAAAAAAAATTCGCTCAATTAAAAAATAACTCTTCATGTTTTTTAAACTATGAAGAGTTATTTTTAAAATTTTTTTGATCATCTGTATTTGATTGGTCAATTATAAATTCTTTTTTATTTGTTTTTATTATCTTAGTAATTAATATTATGTAAGTAAAAAATATGAAAGTAGTTGATATAACAACTTGTGAAATAAATTGATTTCCTGGCAGTCAAAGGTAATTAATATGACTCTTTATTTGTTTGCTGTCGTATAAAAATGAGTCGCCAAAAATATTTCTGAACGCTTCTAAAGTTTCTTTTTGTTGACTATTGTCATTAATTTGACTTATTAGGTCGGTGTTTCAAAAATCTACTAGCAAATTTAGTTTATATACAGAGTACGCATTAACAACAACTACCAATATGATTTCAATAAACAAGATTGAGAATTGTGATATGAAAAAAAGTTTATTTATCTTCCATCCCTTAATATAAAAGATTATGAATATACACATAGTTGCCATTAAAAACGAAGTCGTAATAATTGGTAAGACCGCAACCATAAAAAATGAGCTACCCGTGTTAGAAACTAAATTATTAAAGCTATCAAACGATTTAAAACTTTTCACTAATGACGGTAATATATATGTTCAATTCAAAAGTGATAATATTTCTCCATCGGTAACTGATAAACTTATTATGTAAATAAGTTGAGGTATAAAAACAAGAAACGAAGCAATTATTAGTCACAATGAAATATTTCTATTATTGTTAATTGTAAGTTTATTTAACAAGTTAACTAACTTACTTTGTCCAACACCAGTCTTTCTTGTCGATAGATATTGTACTAAGTTTTCTGTTTTTTTAGACTCATTCGAATTCATAACATTGTTACTGAATAAAGATAGGAATATTATTATAACCATCACCTTAAATAAATTAAATCATCAAGTAGAGATTGTTGTGGTTCATTGATACTTTTTACCATTACCATCTCCAAAACTTGCGGTAAACGTGTTAAATAAATCTTTTAAATCACTATGTATCGAGTCAAGGTTTTTACTTTTTGCTATAAATATAAAAAGATCATAAAAACAAGAATAATAATATTCTGCAACAGAGAATGCAAAGACAGAAAGAATAATAAAGAGCATCAAAATACCAAAATATGAAGCTTTAACATGAGGGTTCATTCTTTTGTTTAAAACTATGAATGGCATCAAAAACAACAACAAAATCGAAAATAATAACAATGCAAATCCTGTTCACAAAAAAGTTTTCATTAAGTTCTCTGAGGGAGTTACATCATCACCAAAATATTTTATTATGGTTTGGTAATTTTCAAAATACTCTAAAAGATTTTTGTTTGAATAAAAAATTCCGATAAATGTGAATGAAGGAACCGATATAAGCATGAATACACAACAAGCAAAAAAAGCTTTTTTAAACAAGTTTTTTTTACTCAAATTTCTTGTTGATATAAAAGTATCCTTCATATTTTCACCTACTTACTAATAACAAAATATCTTCAGTTATTAAAATAATCTTTTTTAAAATCTATTTTATATTTTACTACTTTATGTTTAAATAACTTTTCAATTTCGTTTTTTTGTTGAAAACCAAACTCAGATATTATTATTAGATTTTTATTTATTTTATATAAATTATTAAGAAGGTCAAACAACTTTTGATAAAAGTGCAAACCATCATTTACAGCAAAAAGGGCTAGATGCGGTTCAAATTTACTCACTGAATGTGCAACGTTTACATCACCTTTTTTTATATATGGTGGATTCATCAAAATAATATCTGGGGTTAATTGAAGTTCAAATATGAAATCTAAAAAATCGCTGTTTATCAGATTTGCCTCAATATTTAAAATTTCGGAGTTGTATTTTGCTACCTCAAGTGCACTTGATGATATATCTGATAATCAAAGTTCAATATTTCGAAACTTCTTTTTTAGACTTAACCCGATACAACCACTACCACAACATACGTCTATGACTAAATTACCACTTTTAGTAAAATTAAGGGCCTCCTCAACAAGCATCTCAGTTTCTACCCTTGGTATTAGCACTCTATCATCCACGTAGAATTCACTTTCATAAAAATACTTCTTTCTAGTTATATATTCTAGTGGAATACCTTGTTTAAATTGATTTATGTATTCAAAAAAAAGATCTAACTTTTTATTCTCAATAGTATTATTTATTGAGAAATCCTTTGCAGATCATTTATTTAAGATCATTAATATCTCTTTAATCACCTTAAAATCAATATTCGATAATTGTTCAGAACTTAATAGATCTTTTATAACCATGAGTTAGTTTCCTTCGATGTGTTTTTCAATCAATTCTTTTTGTTCGTTATTTATTAATTCTGTAATAATCTCTTCCAAGTTTCCTTCCATCACTTGATCTAGCTTATTAAGTGTTAAATTAATTCTATGATCAGTTACTCTATTTTGTGCATAATTATATGTTCTAATTTTCTCACTTCTCGCTCCTGTACCAACGGCGTTTTTTCTCATATTAGCTGCCTCTGATTGTTGTTTCTCTAACTCTGCTTCATAAATTTTTGATCTTAGCATTGTCATTGCAATATCCTTGTTATCATGCTGGCTTCTTCCATCTTGTGAAGATGCAACAACACCAGTCGGAATATGAGTAATTCGTACCGCTGAGTCAGTAGTATTAATGTGTTGTCCACCAGCTCCACTTGCTCTAAATGTATCAATTCTTAAATCACTTGCTTTTATTTGAACTTCTACGTCACTCATTTCTGGAAGAACTGCAACTGTGGCTGTCGATGTTTGAATTCTACCCTTAGATTCTGTTTTGGGAACTCTTTGAACTCTGTGACTTCCGGACTCAAATTTCATTTTGGAATAAGCACCAGCACCTTTTAAAAGAAAAGAAATTTGTGTAAATCCCCCTGCTGTTGATTCGCTTTTTTCTAAAATATCTATTTTTCAATTATTTTTTTCAGCTAGCTTTGTATACATTCTAAATAGATCACCTGCAAAAATGTTCGCCTCATCTCCACCTGCTGCACCCCTAATCTCAAAAATTACATTTTTGTCATCATTAGGGTCCTTTGGTAATAACAGTAGTTCAATTTCTTCTTCTAACTTCTTAGTGTTATGTTGAGATTCGTCTAATTGAGCTTTTGCTAATTCTCTCATCTCCGGATCTTTTTCATTATCTAAAATACTTTTTGCTTCTTGAAGATCAGACACTACTTTTTTATACTCCATGTATTTTTGAACGGGCTGTTCTAAATTAGAGCGTTCTTTATTTAACTCAGTTAACAACTTGATGTCCCTTAAGTTTTCTTCTTTTTGAAGTTCGTTATCAATAGTTTTTACACGTTCTTCCATGATATCTAAAGCTTCAATTGTTTTTTTGTTCATTTTAAATTCTCCTATTTTGGTTCTATGTAACAGTGTCGGCATCTAGCCTCATACTTCTCTTGTGCCGAAATCAACACAATTGGTTCGTTTGCTTTGGCTGGTTCTCCATTAATAATTCTTTGAGTTCGGTTCGCATTACCACCACAAGAGTGACAAATAGAGGTTAACTTATCAACATATTCAGCTTGCACTAATAGGCGATCAACATTTTGAAATGGATTATTTTTAAAATCTTTATCCAAACCATTAGCAATAACTATTATACCTTTATCAGCCAATCGTGACAAAACTTCGACTATGTTTGTATCTAAAAATTGTATTTCATCCACCCCGACTATATCTACATTCTTCTTAGCGCTTTCCTCAAGAAAAATCTTTTCCAATTCTTCACTGCTTGTTACCTTAATTGATTCAATACTAAGTCCCGAGTGCGAAAACACATCTTCCTTAGAATATCGATTATCAATATCAGGTTTAAAAACTAGCACATTTTGTTGAGCATATTGATATCTGCGAAGTCTTCTTATGAATTCCTCTGTTTTACCAGCGAACATACACCCAGTGATTAATTCTATTCATCCTCTTTTTGACTTAAGATTGATTCTATAATCCATTTTGTTTCTCCAATTCTTAATTGACTTTAAAATTATATGTTATTATTTATAAGTTTTTTTAAATCTTCTATCAAAAGTTTCAACTCTTTAAGTGAAGTGAGTTTACAACCAGATGCTAATTTATGTCCACCACCGTTATATTTTATAGCAACACTATTTATATCAAAGTTTCTACTTCTTAATGATACTTTTAACTCACCCAATTTATTTCTATAAACTAGAAACCAAATATCAATTTCTTTAATTCCTGACATTGTTGACAAAGCCAGTTTCATTTTTTCTTCTCTAATACTGCTTTTTCTTAGATCCTTATCTTTTATAACTATATAACTTATCGGATAATCTTTTACTTGTTTTGCTTTAAGAAACATTTTATTTAATCATTTAACAACGACTAAGTTTTTAAGATATAAATCATCATAAATTTTTGTTATATCGATATCTTCTTGCAATAAGTTGCTTGCAACTTCGAAAGTTTCAGCAGAAGTGTTTCTGTATAAAAACCTTCCTGAATCTGTAATTAGACCAAAATAAAGAAATTCAGCCGCTGTTTTTGAAACTTTTAGTTTATTAAAGTAGGCTCATTGTGAAATAACTTGCGTGCAAGATATTGCTTTATCATCAACTAACTTGTCTTCCGTGAAATTATCCGACTCTAAATGATGATCTATTTTAAAAATCTCTTTTACATCGTTTTTGTGTTGATAATCAATTCTATCGAAGTTTGCAACATCGACAGTGATTAAAAGGGAGTTATTTAAAGTTGTTTCATCTATTGTAAACTCATCTTCAAAGTTAGCAGCTTCGTTCAATTTCGCCCCAACAACATAAACGCTCTTATCAGGAAAATTATCTTGTATTATATGCTTCAAACCCAATGCACTTCCTTGGGCATCCCAATCAGGAGAGATGTGTTTTGCAATTATTATAGTATCAAATGTTTTTATTTTTTTTATTAAGTTGTTAGACTGTGTTTCGGTAATCATTTTAGTCTCCTATACTGCCTTGAGAATCGCTTTGTTATTAAAATATATTTTAACCTTATCACCTATATCATAACCCCTAGGTGAATAAAACAAAAGTTTTGCATCGTTATTTAAAACTACTTCATACATTTCTCTGTCTATGAAAATGTTGTTTTTACTTATTTCTCCTTGGAACTCGAAATAATGACCCGTTACGTCTTTCTTATTAGTATAAATCTCGAACGGATTCAACAATATCTGACCTTTTAACGGCAGGCTTTTGGTTTCGAGTTTCACCTTTTGATTATCGACTCTCAAGTTTTTGCCATCATAAGTGAAAGGTACTCTATTCTTATCAATGAAGAAATCACTTCCATAAGTGCTTCAACTTTCCCCTAAAAGATTCTCTAAGTTAGTTTTCTTTATGAAAGAGTTTTCCACTAACACAAAATCTTCTTTAACATTGTGTAACTTATTTATACTCTTTTCAATAAACACAACTGTGAATTTAGGATTTAGTTTTTTTAAATTATTTGCTGCATTTATAATTTCTTCTGCCTCATCGTAAGAAAGTTTTTCTAGTACATTATAAAAAACAATATTGTACTTGTTCAAATAAACTGACTTTAAAAGTTTGAACTGTATATTATTTATCGCACTAAACTTTAGTGAGTTTTTCAATAAGTTGAAAGATATCCCGAGATCTTCTGCCGTTGTATCGGTTCACGTTATTGCCTGCTTATAAACTGAAGTTATTTTATTTTTTAACTCACGTTTTTTTTCTCTAAATTTATTAAAGTCACCATCCATAACATCATCATCTAAAACTTTTTTATGGTACTTGTGCATTACTTCAACTATTTTACCCCTTAAGGTTGTTGACTCATCAAACAATGCATCATAAAACATTTTTTCTTGTTTTTTTCTAAACTCGTAACGTTGGTCTTGGACTAACTGTCTTCAAGAGAAGAATGTTTCTAATGTCTTAACCTTCTTTTGCTTTGCGTAATTAAATTTTATTAGCTCTTGTTTAATCTGTTTTTCTAACCCTTTTAGAACAACTTTGTTTTTTTCTATTTTACTTTTAACATTACCTACTTTAACATCAATTATTTTTAAATGCTTTCGCACTAGATAGATATGTTGTCTGAAGTTCAATTCTTTTGCCTTTTTCTTAATGCTTTTTTGTTTTGATTTATTAGCATTATATTCGCAAGTACATAATGAATTAAGATCTATAAAAGAGTAGACTTTGTCCCAAAGACTTTGCAAGAAGTTTTGGAAAAGTTCTAAATTGGCTGTTTTTTCTTTTAAATAAAAGTAATCTCTAGTTATTATTTTTATATGTTCTGCTAGGTTAGGATACCTTTCTTCTAAATTTGAGTCGTTAAAGGTAACAATTTGCTTTAAGAAATCTGAAAGCCATTGTTCTTCTACTTCGATAGATCCATCAATAAACTTTTCGATCATCAATTCAACTTTTCTTCTCATTGAAAGGTCAGTCTCATTATTTTTAGAGGTAGAGAAAGAAAGAAAAGAATATTTGCTGTTTAAATAATTAACTTTTGCTTCAGTATAAAAGTTTTTGTTAAATAAAAGAGAAAAGTACAATCAAAACTTTTCGGGTCATTGTCTAAAAAATCTGTTCCCTGGTTTTATTAGAGATACTCTTGTTTTTGTTCATTGCTTATTAACTTTGTCATATCCATCAATTTTAAAAATACCACTTTTAACTGAATGATTACCTATTAAGATATTTTTTATTTGTTTTGAAGCCTGTCTTTCTCTTGCAAGGAGACTTACAACATTCGAGCTTTTTATATCTAAATTAATATTTTGTAAATTTATTTTTTTATTATTAAACTTTGTATTTTTTAACAAAAAACTCATGGTGAACTCCTTCCCACATAATATTATTGTATAACAATTTAAAATAAAATAAAAAACTAGGTAATCCTAGTTTTTTAGCAAAGTAAGAAATTATTTACTTTCTTTTGATTTTTTAGCATTTTCTGCTTTTTGAGCTGCACTTGCTTTTTCTCTTTCAGCAGCTTTAGCGTCTTTTTTAACAAATTTTTCTTTAAACTTTTCAACACGACCTTCTGCGTTAGCAAAAGATTGTTTACCAGTGTAAAATGGGTGACAGTTTGAACAAGTATCTATTCTTACTTCCTCACCTTTTGTTGAACCTGAAATAAATTCATTGCTGCAAGTTGTACAAACAAACTTAGCTTGAAAGTATTGCGGGTGTGCATTTAGTTTAGGCATATTCTTATCTCCTTTTATTTTAAATAACTTTAAGTTCAATACAAAAATAATAATACCATATAAACAAAAAAACTAATTAATTAATTAGTTTTTTTGTTTATTTTTCGTATTTAGTCTTTAAGGCTTCTCTGCCCCCGTCTTTATACTTTTTCATTCAGTTTCTAAGTGATACTACACTTATATTTCTAGTGGGTGCAAACTGAATAGCAGTTGCCCCCGATTTCTTGAAGTCCTCGATAATTTTGATTTTCTCTTCAACAGTAAGATGCATTCAAACCACTCTCCAATATTTAAAAATTTAATAATTTTTTAATATTTGCTATGGTTATTATTTTGCCTTTCCTTGACTCCCAAATACTTTTGTCAATTCTAAGAAAGTTTCTTTTATTGCTTTATATCCTGGCGCTAAAAGTTTTCTTGGATCGAATCCTTTAGCGTCATCATCTAAATCTTTTTTATCTTCGATGTATTTTCTAGTAGCGTCTCTAAATGATAATTGTAACTCAGTGTTTACATTAATCTTAGAAATACCTAATTTGATAGCTTTTTCTACTTGATCTTGAGGGATACCTGAACCACCATGTAGAACCATTGGTAGGTTGCAAGCTTCTTGTAAACTTTCTAATGTTTCAAAAGATAATGCTTTTCATCATTCAGGATATTTTCCATGAATATTTCCGATTCCGGCTGCAAGCATGCTAATTCCAGTGGTTGACATTTCAGCTGCTTGTTTAGGGTCACCTAGTTCACCTTCACCAACAACACCGTCTTCTTCCCCACCAATTGAACCTATTTCTGCTTCAACAGAAACTTCGTGCTCATTTGCAAAAGCCATTAATTCTTTAACTTTTGCAATGTTTTCTTCATAGGGAAGGTGAGACCCGTCGAACATTACAGAAGAGTAACCAGCTTCAATACACTTCTTAGCCATTTCAATTGATTGACCATGATCTAAGTGTAAAGCTACTGGAACTGTAATATTAAGTTCTTCTAGTAATCCATTAACCATTCCTACGATGGTTTTTAAACCACCCATATATTTTATTGCTCCTTCTGAGGTAGCAATAATAGTAGGTGTGTTTGACTCCTGAGCAGCTTCTAAAACCGCCTTCGCTCATTCAAGATTGTTTATGTTAAAGTGTCCTATAGCATATTTTCCTGCATGTGCATCCTTAACCATTTGACTAGCATTAACTAATCGATTGTGATATTTTTTTGACATAAAAAATTTCCTCCCAAAAGTTATTATACAACCATAAATAGTTATAGTGTAGGTTATTATTAAAATCCTAGTGTGCTAACAATTACGTTGTTTTCTTGCTATTTTCTTTATCGATAGCACTTACAAAACCTTTAAATAATGGGTTTGGTTTGTTAGGTCTCGAAGTAAACTCAGGGTGATATTGACATGCTATAAAGAAATCATTACTTGGGATTTCGATTACTTCAACTAAATTTTCTTCTTGGTAAATACCAGAGAAAACCATCCCCGCTTCTTCAAACTTTGATTTAAATTTGTTATTAAATTCAAAACGATGACGATGACGCTCTAATGCATAATCGCTACTGTACAATGTTTTTGCTAGTGTTCCTTCTACTAACTTTGTTTTATAAACACCTAACCTAAGTGTTCCCCCAATTTTCTCTCTATTCTTTCCTTCAATGATATCTATAATAGGATATGGAGTATATTCATTTAACTCAGTTGTGTTAGCACCATCATAGTTCAATACATTTCTGGCGAACTCTATACAAGCCACTTGCATACCTAAACATATTCCTAAAAATGGAATATTTTTAGTTCTAGCATATTCTACTGCTAGTATTTTTCCTTCTACACCAGACTCACCAAAACCTCCAGGTACTAATATTCCCTTTGCGTCACTTAGAAAACTTTCAACATTCTCTTTATTTAGCTTGCGGGCATTAACCCATACGAATTTAATTTTCTTTTTGATATCATAACCTGCTATTTTTAACGACTCCATAACTGACAAATAAGCATCACTTAACTCTACATATTTACCAACAATATGTACTGAAAGTGTTTCTTTGGAGCTTGCTATATTTTCATTAAATTGTAGCCAACCCATCAAATCGGTTTTTGAAAGTTTTAAGTTAAGTTGTTTAGCTACTATTTTGTGAAGGTTTGTTTTCTCAATTATCAGCGGTACTTTGTAAATGGACTCAACATCTTTACAAACTATGACATTTTCTTTTGGAATATTACAAAACAGAGAGATTTTATCCTTTAATTTTTGATCTATATCTCCTTCTGTTCTAGCCACAATCACATCTGGTTGTATCCCTAAGCTTAACATTTCTTTAACCGAATGCTGTATGGGTTTAGTTTTGTATTCACCCGATACCTTTAAGAAGGGTAATAAAGCAACGTGAATAAACATAACTTTGTCATGCCCTTGCTCCATTCTAATTTGTCTAATAGCTTCAATAAATGGTTGCGATTCAATATCTCCAACAGTTCCACCAATTTCGCTAATTATTACATCTGCATTAGACTCTAATTGTGCTTTGTATATTTTATCTTTAATCAAATTTGTTATATGTGGTATAACCTGTACAGTCTTACCCCCAAATTCACCTAATCTCTCTTTAGAAAGAGCTTCTGAATAAATCTTTCCAGCACTGGTAGATGAACTTTTACGTAAATTTTCATCAATAAATCTTTCGTAATGTCCTAAATCAAGGTCAGTTTCCCCACCGTCATTGGTTACAAAAACCTCTCCGTGTTCTATAGGATTCATAGTTCCTGGGTCTATATTAAGATAGGGATCAAACTTTTGCATAAATACTTTGATACCACTTTGTTTTAATAAAACTCCAAGTGAGCTACCTGTTATTCCCTTACCTAAACCCGAAACTACTCCACCTGTAATAAATATAAATTTTGTCATTTTAAATCTCCTTAAAAAATAAAAAGTAGTTAACAAACTACTATATTATATCATTCTAATCATCGTAATCCTCATCATCGTCATCATCGTCTAAATCTAAGAATAAATCATTTGATGTGTCAGTAGTATCATGAATAATGTTTTCTTTAACACCTTTTTTTAAAGTATCTCCTTCATCGAAGATATCTGTATGAACGTAAGAGTCAATATCATCGAATTCTTCTGTTGTCTCGAACTTATCAATGTAGTCATATTGTTTTTTAACATCTTCGAACTTAAGATAGTCTCTTAAACCTCATTTACCATCAGCTGTTAAAGCAAATCTATTGTCCAATACTAAATCTGTGTAAAGTTCAGCGATAATCTGATTTTTATTCACATTTTCGCCATTAATTTCTTTTGAGATTGTATTTCAAATTTCCTCAAATGAAGCATCTCCTTGCTTTTCCTTTAAAAGATTGAATGTAATTTCAATCGGTGTTAAATTTGCCATCATTATTCCTCCATAGTTTTTATTCTACATTATCCTTATCGAAAATATAAACTATTTTTTCATTATTTTTTTCATTTTTCGTATTTAAAATAGTTGATATTTGTGTTAATTTTATTTTATTTTCATCTTTGAGTATGTATATATTTTCGTCTTTGTAGTGGGTTTCATCCTTGTATAAAATAAAAGGTTTCATTTTGAAAACTTCAAAATAAAAGTCCGCCCCTTCCCCGTGGTTTTTTTTCATAGTATTAAAATTGTCCATAGTTATTTCGGAGGTTGCGCCTAAAAATCTTCTATTGATTATCCTACTTGCCAAATCTTTCAAAATCGCATCTTTTTCATTCGCAAATGCTTTAATGTATTCCATTAGTGAGTAATCATCCAGACGTAAATAATTTTCCAGAGTTATTTCTCTATCTTCTAGAATTTCTAGGATATAAGGTAAAAAATACAAACTTTGAAAATTATAATTATCTTTATAAAGTGATCTTGCTCTTTTAAACATAAGGTAAAAAGTCCTATCGAAACCTGTTGATACCTTATGGTTATAAATTTGCTTGAACATATGATATCTTCCTAATAAATAATGTTCAAGTGCATTGATAGTTTTTGGTGGAAATGCTATCTTACCATCTCTTACTTTGGCATTTCTAATTATTCACTCAATATCAAGATTAGAGTAGTTGACCCCTGTATTTACAGAATCACGTAGTAAATAATCCAACCTGTCAGCATCTAATTGACTTGAAACTAAGAAATTAACTATTGGATTTTTATGTTCTCCATTAATTACATCAGCCACATCCTTAGGGTTAATTTGATGAATTTTTAAAACTTTGTTAACTTCTGTATTTCCTAAAATTATCTTTATAGAGTATTCTTCATGACTTATTTTTGAAACTGATTCAAAGGTGTGAGAAAAAGGACCATGACCAACGTCATGTAACAAACCAGCTATTTTTAAAATAAGTTGGTCATTTGCCTCAATGTGTTTAGCAATTTCTTCGTTTTGCAAGAATTTCGATAAAACGTGAAATACTCCTATACAGTGAGAAAATCTAGTGTGGTTTGCTCCCGGAAAAACAAACTGACCACCGCCAAGCTGTATAATCCTTCTTAATCTTTGGAATTCTTTTGTATTAATAAGTTCCATTATTACTTTATCTTTGATTTGTATGTCCCCGTGAACATTATCTCGTATGAATTTTTCCACATTAACCACCTATACTAATGACTCAATATTTTTAATCACATTATCTCTACCTATTAACATAATTGTTTTAGCAAGTTCTGGACCATGTTCAGAAAGTGTTGAACAAATTCTTAATGGCATAAATAATTCTTTACCTTTTCTGTTATGTTTTATTCCCATATCTTTGATCAATGATTTGATTTCATTCTCATCAAACGTTACCAAGCTTTTTAATTTTTCTTTGAAATCGTGTAGCATAATTTTATAGTCGCTGAAATCACTAAGTTGTTTTAATGTTTCTTCGTTTATATGTTGAGAATCAAAGAACATATTTAAATGTGCATTAATTTGTGCACCAAACTCCAACTCTTTTTTGAATAATAATAATACATCATTCAATCAAGATTCATTTTTGGAATCGATATCAAATATTTCTTTATCTATAAATTTTTTTGTAAAAGATAAATATTCTTCTTCAGTTAACTTTTTCATTCACTGACTATTAATTCATTTTAACTTCATAACATCAAAAGTACTTGGAGACTTTGAAAATCTTTTTTCATCGAAAATATTAATTAATTCGTTTCTTTCAAATATCTCTTGCTCGCCACTCGGGCTTCATCCGAGTAGTGAAATGTAATTGAAAATTGCCTCAGGTAAATAACCTTTTTCACGATACTGGCTGATGAAAAACAAACTATTTCCACTTCTCTTTGAAAGTTTCTTTTTTGTATCATCAACAATAAGTGTCAAATGGCAAAATACCGGCATATCTCAGTTGAATGCTTCATATATCATACATTGTCTTGGAGTGTTAGAAATATGTTCCTCTCCTCTAACCACATGAGATATTTTCATATCATAATCATCAACGACAACTGCGAAATTATAAGTAGCTATACCATTTGTTTTCAAAATAACAAAGTCACCGATCTCTTTTGAATCAAATTCAACAAGACCTCGAACTAAGTCATTTATTTTATATATTTTATTTTCTGGTACCTTGAATCTAATATTGTAGTCCTTATTATTTTCATCATTTTTTAGGGTTCTACAAGTCCCTGCATATTTTGGCGCTAATATACCGTTTTCTAGTTGTCTATTTCTTTCCAACTCTAGTTGTTCAGGAGTACAATAGCATTTATAAGCCTTACCTTCATTCACTAGTTTCATTGCCATGTCTTTATAAATTTGAAACTTTCTTGATTGCATGTATTCACCGTAAACTTCTTTAGGGTTTAAAAACGACTCATCAGGAATGATTCCAAGTCATTTTAAATTATCAAATTGTGAGTCGATTGCTCCGTCCACGTTTCTCTCTAGATCCGTATCTTCAATTCTTACAATAAAATCTCCATCATAATGTTTTGCAAAAAGATAATTCATTAATGCTGTTCTAGTATTTCCGATATGCAAAAATCCTGTTGGTGAAGGTGCGTATCTAAGTCTATATTTTTTCATTTTTTTTCTCCTCTTTATAAATCAAAACAGAACTATAACAAACTATTGAGTTTAGTAATGTTCCTTCTGAGGTAGTGGCTTTTAAAGATATATCATTTTCACTAATCTCTAAGATTTTTGCAATATTCTGTTTAATAAGTTTTTTTGTTGCTTTCAAACTAGGTTCATCAAGTTGTATAGTTATATCGATGTTTGAGATTCTATAATTCCTTTTTTTTAGTTTCTCAAGTGTTTCTTTTATCATAATAATCGAGTCAAAACCTCTAACGTAAAATTCAGGTTTATAATATGTTCCCAAGTCTTCAAGTCCCATCGCTCCTAATAAAGCTTCTGTTAAAGAGTGTCAAATAACATCACCATCACTATAGGCATCAACTGTTTTTTTGCATTCTATAAAAAAACTTCCCAACATGAAACCTTTACCTGATTTCAATTTATGTATATCTTTTGAAAACCCTACTTTAAACACAAAAGACCTCCAATAAAGTAGATTATAAACTATTTTAAATTGATAATTAAGTTCTAATTATTTTTAAAGTAAAAAAACCTTTCGGTTTTTTTATCTATTGAATTTAAAGAAACACACATCGCCATCTTGAACAACATAATTTTTACCTTCAAGCCTTATCTTCCCAGCATTTTTTAAAGCTTGCTCTGTCTTATGTTCAAAAATATCAATGCACTTGTAAACATCTGCCTTTATGAAACCCTTTTCAAAATCTGTGTGAATTATCCCTGCACATTGCGGTGCTGTGGAACCATCTTTGAATTGTCAAGCTCTTGCTTCTTGTGGTCCGGCTGTAAAATAAGTTTTCAATCCTAGTGTTTTATAAGAGGCTTTAATCAGAATTTCTAATCCTGGTTCATTGATACCAACATCCTTAAGAAAAATTTGTTTTTCTTCTTGTGGAAGTTCACTTAGTTCTTCTTCAACCTTAGCAGAGATTTTCACTACCTCGGAGTTGTTTTCATTTGCGTATTTCTTAACGGCTTCAACGTACTGATTATCATCTAAAATTTCGTTCTCAGCTACATTTGCTACATATATCATTTTTTTAGTTGTTAATAATTGAAACGATTTTAATATATGTAGTTCTTCATCATCATAAGATAATTTATTTAATAATTTACCTTCTGCTAACTGTTGTTCGCATTTTTTAAGTAAGTTATACTCATTTAAAATATCTTTATCCTTAGATGATTTAAAC
Source organism: Spiroplasma endosymbiont of Megachile willughbiella (assembly GCF_964273395.1). Classification (NCBI taxonomy): domain Bacteria; kingdom Bacillati; phylum Mycoplasmatota; class Mollicutes; order Entomoplasmatales; family Spiroplasmataceae; genus Spiroplasma; species Spiroplasma endosymbiont of Megachile willughbiella. The sequence continues at coordinate 1,121,217 of NZ_OZ187005.1, forward strand.
TTTGGTTCCAACTTTGCTAGTCTTTTCTTTACACTAGCTTCATCAGATAGAATTAATTCTAATTCTATAATCTCTATATCTCTTATAGGATCAACACTGCCTTCTACATGAGTTATCTCCTTAGAGTCAAAACACCTAACGACTTGGCAAATTGCATCGGTATCTCTAATATTTGCTAAAAAGGCATTTCCCAAACCTTCTCCTTTACTTGCTCCTGCGATCAGCCCAGCTATATCAACAAATTCTATTGTCGTGTAAATGGTTTTTTTACTTCCAAATAGTTTTGCTAACTGGTCTAGTCTATCATCTGGAACTTCAACTATCCCCACATTAGGTTCAATTGTAGCGAATGGGTAATTTGCAGCTTCGACTTTTGAATTTGTGATTGCATTAAACAATGTTGACTTACCAACGTTTGGCAACCCCACTATACCTACTTGTAAACTCATTATTTTATTTCACTTTCTATTTCTTTTATTACTTTGATTAATTTGTCCTTCGTAAATTCTAAAAAAATACTAGGGTTTATTGATGATTTTAATTTGTATGTTGTACCAATTCTTACCACTATTCATTTTTGAGTTTTACTTGGATGTGGTTTTTTTAATATCACAATGTCGTTCAATTTAATTGTCATCGTTTAATCCTAAAAGTTCTAGTATTCTATTTAAGTCATCGGTATCACCGTAACGAATAACTAACTTTCCGCTGTCAATTGAAACTCTCGTTCCAAGCTTTCGCATTATTTTATTTTCTACATGTATGATGCTAGATTCTTTACTCTGTGATTTACTCTCTAAAGTTGTATTTTCAGTTTTGGTCTTTTTTCTTATCAAACTTTCAACTTCTCTAGCTGTTAAATCATCTTTTAATATTCTTTCAAATACTTCTTCAAACAAAACTTTATTATTTAATATTGATAATAAAGGCTTCGCTTGACCCATAGATATTTTTTTCTCCATCATTGCTTTTTGCACATTGTCTGGAAGGTTCAATAACCTCATTATATTTGCTACGTGCGATCTTGACTTACCAACTCTTGTAGCAATTTCTTCTTGTTTTAGTTTTAAGTTTTTCGAAAGTTTTTTATAGGCTACTGCCTCTTCAATATCTAGAAGGTCAACCCTTTGAATATTTTCAACTATTGCAAATTCTTCCATTTGTAATTCAGATAGATTTAGAATAACAACCGGCACTTCTTTGAGACCTGCAATCTTAGATGCTCTAAGTCTTCTTTCACCAGCAACTAATTCATTGTTGTTATTAATAATTAAGGGTTGAATCAAACCATGAATTTTTATAGATTCACTTAATTCAGTTAGTTCTTCTTCGTTAAAAACTTTTCTTGGTTGAAACGGATTGGGTTTCAATAAATTGATATCTATATTTACTGATGCACTTTTTGCAATTGTCTTATCATTCTCGATAACTCCAACAATGTCAGAAACTGATTCTCCAAAGATGTCATCCAACCCTTTGAAATTATATTTTTTCTTAGACGCCGCCATTTTCTTTCAACACCTCTTTCACAAACTCTATATAAGCAATTGAACCTGGACCTGATTTGTCATACTCAAAAATTGATTTACCCTCAATAGAAGATTCTGAGATTTTTATATTTCTTGGTATAACGGATTTATAAACCTTAGGTCCAAAAGTTTTAATTATTTCTTCAAGGACATCGTGAGCTAGTCTTGTTCGTGAGTCAAACATTGTTACTAACACTCCCTCGATTGTTAAGCTTGGGTTTAATGTTTCTTTTACTTTCTTAATTGTTCTCAATAGTTGTGCAACTCCGTGCATAGCATAGTGTTCTGCTTGAATAGGAATCAAAACAGTATCTGAGATAGCTAATCCGTTTCTATTTATTAGACCCAAACTTGGGGGGCAATCAATTATTATAAAGTCGTAGTTTGTTTTTATTGCATTTATTTGATCACGTAATACGTTTTGATTATTATTTTTTTGTTCTAAAAGAACTAAATCAACGGCCGCTACATCTATTGAACTAGGTGCAAGGTCTACATTTGGTTTAATATTTTTTACTATGATTTCCGAGATATCTTTATCACCCACTAAGATATGATACATACTCAATGTATTGTTATCTATTTCATAGCCAACACCTGTTGTAGCATTGAATTGTGGGTCCATGTCTATAAGAAGAACCTTTTTATTGGCCATTGCCAAACCACATGCTAAGTTTACAGAAGTTGTTGTTTTACCAACGCCTCCTTTTTGATTTGATATCGAAATAATTTTTGCCATAATATTCTCCTATTTACTTTCCTAAAGGTCTTTTTTTAATTTGTCCATATTGTCTTGGATACTGATTAGCGGTTTTATTTTCTTTTAAGAAAAATAAATTGGTTCGTTCTCCTAGGAATTCATAATATAGATTTTGTTCTTTTAATAATTTTAATCCAATTAAATACTCTTTATTATTTAATTCTAAAATTTCTTTTTCGACATTTTTACCTTTTAAACAGATAAAGTATCCATTAATAGTTAGTGCCTGCACCCCTATTTCTAACAAAATATTTAGAGGTGCCATTGCTCTCGATACGATAATATCAAACTTTTCTTTATTGTTTAAGGAAAAAACTTCAGCTCGTTCATTTCAAACATAAATGTTTTTTAAGTTGAGATTATTGATTACCATTTTTAAAAAGCTTACTTTTTTAGAGTTGGATTCAACAAGGTGGAGTTCAATCATAGGATAAAAAATTTTCAAAACTATTCCGGGAAAACCTGCACCAGTACCTATGTCCAAGACTTTTTGTGTATTTAATTCAAAGTCCTTAGTAAATAACAAGGAATCGAAAAAGTGTTTGTAAATGATGTCTTGGTCATTTATTATGGTTGTGAGATTATATTTTTTATTCTCTTCTTGCAAAAGGTTTTTAAACTTGATTAATTTTTCTTTGACTGATTCCTCTATTTTATAACCTATCATTTCAAAACTTGTTCAATCCATTCTTACCTCCAAAAATAAAAAAAAGCTTATCGCTTTTTTATTTTACACTAAATTTTATTCTTATTTTCCTTCACTTGTTTTTTGTTTTTTATTTATTTTAAATCAGCTTATAGGATTAAACTTTTTAAAAGTGCCGTTAGTGCCATTTTGATTTCTATCTATTAAATATTCATTGACCACTCAGAAAAGTAAAACAAGTGAACCAGATATCAATGTGCTTACTGGTTGAATGTACTTATCTCTATTTTTACTCATAAAATTATTTATAAAGAAATCATAATTCAAATAACAAAGAGCAGTTGCCAAAATAAAAGTTGTAATTATGTTCGTAATGAATGATTTTCTAGTATTGTACAATACCTCCACTTTTTTTGTTTTATAGTTGACCAACAAACCAATCATAAGAGCTAAATATATCATAAATGCATAGACTGCTGTTGCACTTGAGGTTGCATCCGCAACATAAAAATAGTTAGGAGTATTTTCATTATTCACATAATCATTTCATGTTAATGGTAATGAAATAGCAATTGTTAACAATAAGATTATTAATGTTATTCCACTTCCAATCAAAGCGGCTTTTTTATGAGTCATAGCGCTTTTAGAACTACCTATAAAAATAAATCCTTCGTCAACTGCGGACTGGATGGTTTTTGGAAGTAAAGTGGTATACCCATTGATAGTAGTTAATAGAGTGCAGGTAATTATTATTTTAAATAATAAAGAAAACTCGGGTTTGTTTTTAAAAATAGTGTCAAATAGGTTAAAAACATCTCCATCTTTTGCACCTACAAATATTGCAAATGTTATTAAAATATAAAACGCCGTTACCGCCATAATAGAAGTCATCATTGCTGGTGCTACAACAGTTTTGTGCTCGACATCTTTTTGGAGTGTTGCTCCATATATAAAACCGTCGAATGCAAATAATACAGGAACAACAGTAGCGAACACCGAGTTTACTTTTCATACATTTTGATTTTCGGTAAATGAGTTTTGTTCTACACTGTGGTTATAGTAAACAGTTAAACCGCCCGCAATAACCGCAATCAAAGGAATAAATTTTACGAAAGTAAAAACTGTTTGAATGATTTTGCTAGGTGTTGTAGTAAATGCATTTATAACTTGAAAAAAGATTAATAAGAATGTAGAAGCTAATATTTGGATTGATACATAAGTTTCTTTAGTAAATTTTGATCTAAAAGTACCATTTCCAGAGGCTTCTAAAAAAACATTTATTGCCTTAAACAAAGTGTCTATTGTAAAAATAGCTCCTATCGATGCCAAAACCGGCATATATAAGCAAACATAAAAAATGGCAAATAGTGAAGCTGATCGTCTGTTAATAAACTTTCCCGTTCAAGATTGAATTGTATTATGATTCTCTTTCTTTGAGCTTGATGCAATTTGAATAAAAGCTAGCATAATAAATGTGCAAAGAACACCTATAAACAATCAAATAGTTAGTGCAAGAATTGGATTTTTTTCAGCCGCGCTCAAAACTCCACCTTCTTGATCTCTATTTTTTAGATAAATTCCAGAACCAATTACTAATCCAAACACCATAGAGAATATAGTTAAGAATTCAAAAACCTTGTTTTTAGTTTTGTTTTTTTTGTTGATTTTCAACATGATTACTTTCCCTTTCTTTTTTTTCTATATGCTATTATATTTTTTCTTAAGATGAAACAATAACATTTGAATATCAGCGGGGTTAACTCCTGTGATTCTGGCTGCTTGACCAATTGAAGTTGGTCTAATTTTCTCAAGTTTTTGTGCTGCTTCAACAGCAATGTTATCAACCCTTGAATAATCAATATCAAATGGTATTTCTTTTGATTCTAACTTGACAAACTTCTCAATGCTTTCTCTTTCTTTTTTAACATATCCTTCAAATCTAATGTTGATTAGCACGTTTTGGATTTGATTATTAGAAAGGTCTTTGAACTCTTGAATATATTTTCTGAAAACATTGATGTCAACAGATGGTTGCTTAATCAATTCATAAGCGCTCATTCCTTGAGTCAAGCATGCTTGTCCAAGAGAGTTCAATTCATTAGCTAACTCAGACTTTGGAGTAAATCGTGTTTTTTTTGCTGCTTCAATCGCTTTTTGTATTTCTTTGTCAAATGCTTGAAATTTTTTTCATTCTACTTCTTTAATTAAACCTAGTCTATACCCATATTCCTTTAATCTTTGTTCTGCGTTGTCATTTCTTAAAGTTAATCTGTGTTCCGCTCTACTAGTTAAAAGTCTATAAGGTTCCACGACACCTTTATTTATCAAATCATCTATCATAACCCCGATGTAAGATTCACTTCTCTTTAAAATAAAAGGATCTTTGTTGTCAACTTTTAAAGCCGCATTTATTCCTGCTATCAAACCTTGTCCAGCCGCTTCTTCATAACCACTAGTTCCATTGATTTGACCAGCCATAAATAAATTACTTACTTTTTTTAGTTCCAAGGATAACTTTAATTGTTGAGGATTTATACAATCATATTCAATAGCGTAGGCTCATTTATCAACAATAACATTCTCAAAACCTGGTAAGCTTTTCAACATCTTCTCTTGAACCTCAATAGGCATTGAAGTTGAAAAACCTTGAACATAAAAAGTGTCCAAATGTTTTGATTCAGGCTCTAAAAATATTTGATGATTTTCTTTTTTTGAAAATCTAACGATTTTGTCTTCAAAACTAGGGCAATATCTCGGTCCAATAGACTGTATACTCCCTGAATACATTGCTGATTGAGATAGGTTGTCTTCTATAATCTTCTTAGTTTCAGAAGTAGAATGAATTAAATAGCAAGGTTCTTGTTTTTCGTATTCTAAGATTGTATCTGTCGAGAATGAAAAAGCCAAGTTCATATTAGTACCTGGTTCTATCACTGCTTTTGATAGGTCTATAGAATCTTTCTTTACTCTTGGTGGTGTTCCTGTTTTAAAACGAAATGTTTCAATGCCTATTTCTCGAAGTCTTTGGCTTAGTGTTTTAACTGTTTTTTCGTTGTTCGGCCCGCTTTCATATTTTTCTTTACCACGGTATATCAAACTTGAAAGGTAAGTACCGGTAGTTAAAACAACTGCTTTACAAGATAAGTTTTTTCCAGAATCCAATATTACACCTTGAACTTCATTTCTAATATTAAGAATAATATCATCAACAATCCCTTCTATTAAGAAAAGATTTTCTTGTTGTTCAACTGCTTCCTTCATATACTTAGAATATTCTAACTTATCAGATTGTGCTCTTAATGCTCAAACACCTGGACCCCTAGAGGAGTTTAGAAGTTTCATTTGTAAGCATGTTCTATCAGCCGCTTTGCCCATTTCTCCACCAAGTGAATCGATTTCTCGAACCACTATACCTTTTGCTGGTCCACCGATAGAAGGATTACAAGGCATTGTAGCAATTTTGTCTTTATAAATATTTATTAAAGCTGTCTTTTTGCCAAGTCTTGCAGTCGCTAGTGCTGCTTCAACACCTGCGTGTCCAGCACCAACAACAATTATATCGAAATCCATACTAGACACTCTCCCTTCCTATTTAATCCTGTCGAATATAATCAATTTTTCTTTTATTTGTTCAAATTTAAAGTTTCTCTTAGTAAGTGTGTCAAACTTTATTTCTTTTGGGTCTGCACCCATTTGTCTAATCATATTATCATAATTTTTTGTTAATATGGGTTTTAATAAAAAGCTAATAATCAAGATATTATGTCTTAAAATTGTCAAAGTTTTTAATAACTCGTTTGTGTTGCCTTCTTTTTCTAAAACTCATGGTTTGACTTGTTCGATGTATCGGTTACATTCACTAGATAAATTTAGCACAACATTAATTGCTTCATTAAACTTATATTCATTCATTTTAGCAACGTATGCTGTAATAGTTTTTTCCGCAAGTTCCCATAATTCGTTATCTTGTGCAGGCAATGTTTCTGGTAAAATGCCGTCAAAGTATTTTATTATCATGTTGCTAACTCTCGATAATAAATTTCCAACATTATTAGCTAGATTTGTATTATAAGATTCAATAAATAACTCTTCAGTAAAATTACCGTCCTTATCTGTTGGTAAATTATTGACAATGTAAAAACGAAGTGCATCACTAGAGTATTTTTCAATTATTTCCAATGGGTTGATAACATTTCCTAAAGACTTTGACATTTTTGTGTCTTTGCTCAAAATTCAACCGTGACTTAATAATTTATCTGGGGTTCTCAACCCTAAACTATTCAACATGATTGGTCAATAGATTGAATGAAATCTTGTTATTTCTTTTCCTACTAATTGTAAAATTTCTGATTCATCAGACCAAAACTTATTGAAATTTTCATCGTTATCCGTTCCTCAACCTAAAGCTGTAATATAATTTGATAACGCGTCTAGTCAAACATATATAACATGGTTAGGGTTTTCGAGAACTTCTATTCCTCACTTAAAATTAATTCTAGTTACGGAAAGATCTTCTAAATCATTGTTTATAAAATTGTTAAGCATCTCGTTTTTTCGACTTGAAGGTTCTAAGAAGTCTGTAGAAAATAAATTATTCAAATATTCTTTAAACTGTGAGACTCTAAGCATATAAGTCTCTTCTTGAAAATCTTCAGCCTTGTTTTTGCAAACGTTGTGGTGACAGTTTTCGTCCATTTGTTCTTTGGTCAAAAACTCCTCGCAACTAATGCAATACTTTCCTTTATATTTTGAAAGATAAATTAAGTCTTTTTTCAATAAAAGGGAAAAGATTTTTTGAACCGCTATAATATGTTCTTGATCTGTTGTTCTTATAAACTTGTCATAACTTATGTCTAATTTAGTCCATAAGTCTTTGAAAGTTTCGACTATATCATCTACATATTCCTTAGGAGTTTTATTTTCCTGCTTAGCTTTTTGTTCTATTTTTTGTCCATGTTCATCAGATCCTGTTAAAAAAAAGACTTCGCAACCCATTTCTTTTTTGAAACGGGCTATTACATCCGCCAAAGTCGTTGTATAAGTATGTCCAATGTGAAGATTACCACTTGGGTAATATATAGGGGTTGTTACATAAAAATATTTTTTCATTTTATTCCTCATTGACATTAATCTTATAAATGCCTTTTAGACCCCTGTAACTTTCTTTATAAGTTAATCCATACCCAACAACGAAACAATCATCTATTTTAAATAGTGAATCCACTTCTAAATCGAAATTTCTTGTCTTACAATCTTTTTCGATTAATGCTAAAAGTTCAACTTTTTGCGGATTTTCTTTTTGTATTAGTTCATATAAGTTTTTTAATGAGTTACCTTCATATAAAATATCTGTAACTATTAGAACATTTTTGTCATTCAGAGATTTATTGCTTCCCAAATTGATTTTTTTTCTTTCATCGCTTGTGGTTTCTTTGGTAAAAAACTGAATTGTAACATCTATTGGTAACTCTCTTATTAAATCAGCTACAAACACAAAAGAACTTGATAACTCAGCAACTATGGTTAGTTGTTGATTTTCATAAGTTTTACCGTATTCAGTGGCAGCTTTAATAATAGCTCCTTTTATTTCTTCTTCTGTGATTAGCGTCACAAGTTTTTGGTTATCGTTCATTTAAACCATCACCCTTCTAAAAATTTTGTCAACGTTACGCATAAAAAAATTCAAATCAAATAAGTTTTCTAATTCTTGTTCAGTTTTTAAATATTTCGAAATTCCTTCAGATACAAGTATTTCTTTGAACTCTTTTTTGGTTTGTTGACATTTGAGTGTACACATTTGTATAAAATCATATACTTCTTCTCTAGAATGATTATACTTCATTAATATATAAGTTAATACTCTTTGGCTAAAGAAAATACCCTTTTGTTCCAATATATGCTCTCTTATTTTTTCCTCATTAATAACTAGATCTTCAACTGTGCTTGTCATTCTTTTCAAAATGTAGCACAATATGTTAAATACGTCTGGTAGTATCAACCTTTCATTTGAACTATGAGATATATCTCTTTCATGCCAAAGAACATTGTTTTCTAGCGATGGAGTTACAAATGCTCGTATAAATCTAGACAGTCCGCAAATATTTTCGCTGCTTATAGGGTTCTTTTTATGTGGCATCGAGCTAGAACCTTTTTGCCCTTTTTTAAATCCCTCACAAATTTCTTGAACTTCACTTCTTTGAAAGCTTCGAATCTCTGTGGCTATTTTTTCAAGTGTTGAAGCTATGTTAGCAAAAACAGATATTAAAAAACTGTGTCTGTCCCTTTGAGTTACCTGTGTTGAAATTGTATCCAAACCTAGCCCCAACTCATTGGCAACAAATACTTCTACTTCTGGTTCAATATTTGCATAATTACCCATTGAACCTGAGATTTTAGCCACTTCGACTTGTCTACGAGCCAAGTCGAATCTTTCTAGTTGCCTTTTTATTTCTTCATATCATAACAAAAACTTAAGGCCTAAAGACGTTGGTTCGCCATACATCCCGTGTGACCTACCCATAATAACAATATTTTTAGTTTCTATTGCTCGTTCTTTTAGAACATCCAGAAAATGTTTTAAGTACTCTTCAACAACCTCGTTAGATTCTTTTATAAGTTTATTCTGAGCTGTATCTACTACGTCAGTTGAAGTTAAACCTAGATGAATTCATTTTTTTTCCTCGCCAAGGGTCTCTGAAACTGCCCTAGTGAATGCAACTACATCATGTTTTGCTTCTTTTTCTATATCAAGCATCCTTTTTAAGTCGATACTCGCAGTTTTTTCAATAACTAAAGAGTCTTCTTTCGGTATAACACCAATAGAGGATCATGCCTTAACTACTTTTTTCTCTACCTCTAATCATCATTTGAGTTTATTTTCTTCAGATCAGATTTCTTCTATTTTATCGATTGCATATCTTTTTAACATATTGGCCTCCTGCTAAAATATATTTTTCAAAAGAACTGTTTGAGTTCTATCGGGTCCAACAGAGAATCCAACAATATCGATTTCACATATTTTTTCTATCAATTTTAAATAGTTTTTTGCCGCATCTGGCAACTCGTTAAAAGATTTTACATTTGTTATGTCTTCTTTTCAACCTGGTGTTGTTATAAATTTAGGTTCACATACTTCATATTCTTCTGTAGTTGGAGGGATGTTGTTAATTTCTTTACCATTCAATATATATCTATTACAAATTTTAATTTCATCAAAACCTGATAAAACATCTAGAAGTGTTACAAATAAAAAATCTATCCCTGAGGTTCTGATAGCGTATTTTAAAGCAACCGCATCTAATCAACCTACTCTACGTGGTCTTTTTGTGTTAGAACCATATTCATTACCACGTTCTCTAATGATATTTGCTTCTTCACTTAATAATTCAGTTGGAAATCCACCTGCTCCGACTCTAGTACAATACGCTTTAACAACACCCAAAGTATTTTGGATAAGTTTGTGACCAATTCCAGAACCAATTGAAACATTATTGGCAGAAGTATTTGAGCTGGTTACATATGGAAAGGTTCCATGATCAATATCAAGTAATGCTCCTTGAGCTCCTTCGAATAAGACTTTTTTTCCTTCTTTGATTGCTGCTTCTAAGTATTCACCGCAGTCTATTATATAATCTTTAATTTTATTATAGGCACTTATCAAGTCTTCATAGACTTTTTCAAAATCAAGCTCATCAAAACTATAAACTTCTTTTAACACTTTCATTTCGTGATCAAATATATTTTTAAATTTATTCTTAAAAGTTTCTAATTTTAAATCTCCGATTCTAATACCAGTTCTTGAAACTTTGCTTTGATAGCAGGGACCAATACCACGTTTGGTAGTTCCTATTTTTTTTTCACCTTTTTCGGCTTCTTGAAACTCATCCGTTTTTATATGATATGGAAGTACCAAATGTACACGGTCTGATATCAATAACTTTCCGTGTTCAATACCAGAACTCTTAATAATTTCAAGTTCTTCTACTAATTTTAATAAATTAACAACACAGCCGTTTCCTATTATGTTAATTACATTTTTGTTAAAAATCCCAGAAGGAATAATTGTAACTTTATGTTTTTGACCGTTAAACTTTATAACGTGTCCAGCATTATCGCCACCAGCGAAACGTACAACTAAATTAGTTTGTTGGGCGAAATAATCTGTAATTTTACCTTTTCCCTCATCTCCTCATTGCGATCCTACAATTACTAAAGAATTATATTTATCCATGTTTTCTCCTTAATTAAATTTGTTCATTATTCTTTTTAAGTCATCATCAATAACAAACATTTTTACAAAATCAGCCACTTTCTCTATAGCTTTTTTTATTTTTATAATTTCATTTGTTGATAATTTCGAAAGTACTCAGTCAATAATTTTAAAATTTGATGGTGGCTTTCCAACACCTATTCTTAATCTATTGAACTTGTCTGTATTTAGATTTGAAATAATATTTTTTATACCATTATGCCCGCCGGCAGAGCCAGCTTCTCTAAACCTTAAATCAGCAACTTCTAAGTCTTTATCGTCATATATTATTAATATATCTTTTACTTGTAACTTATAATAATTCATTAGAGCCCTCACTGCTTCTCCTGAAAGATTCATAAATGTTTTCGGCTTAACAAAATATATATTTTCTCCGTTAATTTTGGATACATAAATGTTTGATTTAAACTTATCGGGTTTTTTATCTACATTGTAAAATTCCATCATTGTATCGAGAGCAATCCAACCAGCATTGTGTCTTGTTTTTTCATACTCTTTTCCAGGATTACCAAGTCCTACGATTAATTTAGCCATTATTTTTTTTATACTTCTTTAAATAACTTGCTACTTTTTTGTCTAATGAGTTTTTAAATTCACTGTACACTTCTGTTAAAGAACAATTCTCATAAGAACTTTTAATCATATTTGAAAGCAATTCAGCAACTGAAATAATTTTTAAACCAGAGAACTTTCTTTCTTCTGGGATATCAATAGTATCAGTTACAACGACTTGTTTGATTATTTTATCCTTGATTGATTGTTGCATTCTTTCTTTTGCTTGTCCATTAAATAATCCATGACACGCTATTATATATATCTCTTTTGCTCCAGCTTCTTTCAAAGCTTTAGCACCATTTATAATAGTCCCACCAGTGTCGATCATATCATCAATAACAAAGCAAGTTTTTCCTTTTATATCACCAAGAATAAATTCAACCTCTGCTTTGTTGGGTTCGGGTCTTCTTTTCGCTATAACAGCGATACCACTTGTTATGCTACCAGTGTATTCTGCAACACCATGTACTCTTGATAGACCACCGTGATCTGGTGAAACTAGAATACAATTATCTGGGTTTAAGTTATTTAATACTATTGTTTCAATTATTTCTGTTGCGACTGTTTGGGCTGTTGAAAAATTGTCTGTAGGAATATTAAAAAAACCCATAGTTTGTGCAGAGTGTAAATCGACTATTATTACTCGATTTGCACCGGCAGTTTCTATTAAATTAGCAACAAGCCTAGCAGTAATTGGTTGTCTACCTTTGGCTTTTCTGTCTTGACGCGCATAACCAAAATAAGGAATAACTACGTTGATTTTTTTTGCACTAGCACGTTTAAATGCATCAACAGCAATTAACAATTCCATAAGGTTGTTATTTACAGGTTGGTTTGTTGATTGAACTATATAAATTTCTTTACCTCTAACAGAATCTAACGACCTAACAATCATCTCACCATCGGCAAATATAGATGTTTTAGCCTTAGATTGTTCGACTCCTAATAAGTCACAAATTTTTTTAGTAAGTGGTTTGTTCGATGATAAACCGAAAATATTTATCTTATCTTTGTTCATTTTTTTATCTCCCTTTTAATCATAACAAATTTTTAATTACTCTTTTTGTCGAAAAAGAAAAAGCTTCAATAAAACTATCACATGCAAATAAAGTGAATTTGAAGGTTGTGAGATGTAAAATAAACAATTGTAGTTACAGCAAAATTAATAAGTGATATGGAAACAATTTTACAAAACGTTTTAATTATGAATAAATCGAATATATTTGATAGTTTTTCGTGCTATATTTCTGTTTCGCTAATTACGAGTTTTCTAATTATTTTCGGACCTAACTTCCTCCTTTTTTAAATAATCTTTAAAATGTTGATTATTATAGAGGAAAAAATAAGGTAGTCTGTAGACAAATAAAAATTGAATGCATCTTAGTAAACTACTGATTATAAAGAGTCTCCCCAATTCCAATTGAAATTATGGAAGATATGGTTAAAGTCTTTCGAAAACAATGTACTAATTAGTCATGACCCAAACAGGACAATAAGAAAAAAAACATAAAAAAACGTTCCCTATCGAGCAATTAGTTCATAGTTATTCAACAAATTTGCAAAGTTTCGCTGCTCTAGACAAGGTTTTTAAATAAAATTATGTATTTTTATACAACAATTATAAGTTATAATTGTTTTTAGCACCGTATTTACGGGTTTGGAGGAAAATATGGGTTTAGCATTTATTAATAATATTAGTCACAAAAACGGTGATAAAAAACTTTATACTGAAACATCAATGAAAATAAATAAAGGGGAACATATCGCTTTAATTGGACCAAACGGAGCAGGTAAAACAACTTTATTAAACATAATTTCTGGGAAAATCTTACCTGATTATGGAGAAGTAAAAATTCATCCTAAAATCAAAATTGGTTATTTAGATCAACATCAAGAGGTTGACAAAGAAATAACAGTTGAACAGTATTTAAAACAAGCTTTTCAAGAACTATTCGATTTAGAAGAAAGAATGAATAAAATCTATGAAGATATGGCTATTGAATATAAAGAAGATGATTTGGTTAAGGCGCTGAAATATCAAGACATACTTAATTTAAATGATTTTGAGACTATAGATAAAAGAATTGGAAATTTAGTTGAGGGACTTGGTATAGGATTGGATAAATTACCTATGAAAATGGGTGATTTATCCGGTGGACAACGCGGAAAAACAATTTTGGCAAAACTATTACTTAGCGGAGACGATTTTTTATTACTTGATGAACCAACAAACTTCTTGGATATACAACAAGTTGAGTGATTAGCAAGATTTTTACAAAATTACGAGAAAGCATTTGTTATGGTTTCTCATGATAATGATTTTATAAATAAAACTTGTAATATTATTTATGCCTTGGATAATTTCAAATTAACAAGGTTTGTGGGAAACTACGACAAGTACGTGGAAGAAATGACCATGTTAAGGGAGCAATATGATAAGGCATTCATAGCTCAACAACGAGAAATAAAAAGGTTAGAAACTTTTGTAGCCAAAAACAAAGCTCGTGCAAGTACTGCTAAAAGTGCTCAATCAAGACAAAAAGTGCTTGAAAAAATGGATAAAATAGAACAAAGAAGAGATCTTACAAAACCAAACTTCAAATTCAATTATAAAAGACCTTCTTCTTCTGTAATAATGAAAGCAAAAGATTTAGTTATTGGTTATGACAAACCGTTGTTACATAAACTTAATTTTGAAATAAGAGAAGGAGAAAAATGTATAATTAGTGGTAAAAATGGGGTCGGTAAAACAACCTTTTTAAAGACTGCATCAACAGAAATAAAACCGTATGATGGTGTGGTTGAGTTAGGTCACAATGTTCATTATGCTTATTTTAAACAGATAGAAGATGTTAAGGGCATCTCTCCAATTCAATATCTTATGGATAAATTCCCTGATATAACGGAGTCAGAGGCAAGAGCCAAAATAGGTCAGTTTGGAGTAAAAAATAGTCTTATGATGCAAGAAATGCAAAAACTTTCGGGAGGAGAACAAACAAGGGTTAGATTGGCTGCTTTAAGTTTAGTGCCTTGTAGCCTTTTGGTACTTGATGAACCTACCAACCATATAGATGTGCTCGCAAAAGAAGCGCTTCTTGAGGCGATACAAGAATTTAATGGGACCGTATTATTAACAACTCACGATATCAATTTTTCAACGAACTGAGCTGATAGAGTGATAAACTTTGATGAGCTTGTTTAAAATCTAGATATATCTAGATTTTTTTCATGAAAGTTGAACCACTTCCAGATAAATGCCCAATCTCATCATATTTTTTTAATTGAGGGTAAATGGAATATACTGCAGGGGTAAGTTGATTCTTATATTTTTTTAGCTTATAGCACTTTAGACGATCAAATTCATTATAAACTTCTTTCGTAGAACAATTTATACCAGTGAAAATCAAATCTTTTTTTGTGATGTTTCTTTGTGTATTAACTTTTTTTACTTTATTTCCAAAAGCCTTTACTCTTGCGGTTTTGAAAGATGAAAAGAAAAAGTAACAGTCCGTTCCTACCACTTCAGCTATTTTTTTATAAACTTTTTTATTATTCGTAAAATGCTTGGTTACTGCAACCGCATTACTACTACCACCACCTAGGCCACCACCCATAGGGATATTTTTGTTTATAGATATTGTGTAGTGTTTATCAATGACATTATTTATTCTCAAAATATCCATTACCTTGTATACACTATTATTCATCTCCAATTCTTTCAAGTTACACAAAATAATGTCTTTGTTTAAATTATTCTCCTTTATAGTAATCTCATCCCAAAGATCTTCGACTATTTGAAAAACTGAGTTAATTTTATGCAACCCTTTTTTTGGATATAATCTAGAAACTTTAAGGTCTAGATTAACCTTTGCATAACTTTTAATAACCATCATAATGAACCTCGTTGTATAAATTTATAAAGTGTTCTAGTGATAGATTTTCAGGTCTCTGTCTATAGTCAATTGCAAGTGAGTCTAATAAAGTTTTAGCTTTATTTTTGTCTTCAATTGCGTTTCCAAGATTGTTTAAAATCGTTTTTCTTTTATTATTGAATAGCTTTCGAACAAAAGCTATGAAATATTTATCATCTCTAACTTTTTCTAGATTCGATTGATTGAAAGTTAGTTTAATGATGGCCGAATCAACTTTCGGTGTAGGAGAAAACATATTTTTTTTAACTGTAAATTCATATTTAACGTCTGAGTAAAACCTAGCAGCAACAGAAAGATTATTATAATTATTTTCATTCTCCTTAGCACATATTCTAAGCGCCACTTCTTTTTGTGTCATGAATATAGCTTGGTTTAATAACTTTGAGGAGTCAAAGGTCTTAAAAAGAAGTTCTGTCGTTATGTAATAAGGTGTATTCGAAATTATTGCCACCTTTTGAAAGTTTTGTTTATCTATCAATTTCTTGAAGTCAACTTCTAAAACATCCTCTATCAAGAGTTCAAAATTATTAACGTCAAATGAAGTGCTTAAGACTTGTTCCATATCTTTGTCGATCTCAATCGCAATTACCTTTTTAAATCTTTTCACCAACTCTTTAGTAAGGGCACCTCTACCGGGACCGACTTCTATTATCAATTGATTTTCATCTTGGTCAAGCAAACCTACAATTTTATTAATCAAGTTTTTATCAGTTATAAAGTTTTGTCCAAATTTTTTTTTAGCGAACTGCATTTATTTCTCCTTTAGGATGTTTTTTACATCTTTCACACTTAATTTTAATACATTTAATCATACAAAAAGTTTTTTAGAATTTATATTCTCATTTCAATTATAAAAGGATGCTATTTTAACTCGATTTTGTTTTAAATAGAACTCATTATTTAAATACTCTTCTCATGATATGGTATTAATTTGATCACCTTTGAATTCAATAACATCTTTTAATGCTCGTTTAATCTCGTTTTCATCGGCTTCAGCTATTCCAATTTTTTTTGATGTTTTTAAAGATTTCTTATTGATAAATGCATTAAAACATTTAAAATCTAAGTAGGAATTAATTTTGTCTCGAATTTTAACGCCTGGGCCGTCAGGGTCCGTAAAAATTATTACACCTCGGGATTCATTAACATCCAGTATAAATTTTAAAGTATCTGTATTTAAAGCAAGTCCTTTTGTTTCGATTGTGTCGATATTTTCTTGACCAAAAATTTTTTTTAATTTCATTGTGTCGGTTTTACCCTCTACAATAACAACTTGCTTGACTTTCATTTATAATCGCCTTTCTTTACATACTACTAGTATTTTATAAGTGTGTGTAGTATAATTATACACGAAGGGTTTTTTTCTTATAGAGGAGGAAATAAAAATGGCATCATGAGACCGTAAAAGAGAATTCGTTGCCCTAGACTTAGGTACTGCAAATGTGGTAGCTTACTTAGGTGGACAAGGTATCATATATAATGAACCTTCAACAATGGCATACGACGTACATACAAACACAGTTATAGCAGCCGGAGAACAAGCTTATGAAATGGTTGGTAAAACAAACGACGACATAAGAATGGTTGTTCCTTTAGTTGATGGGGTTATAGCAGATTTAGACGCTGCAAAAGACTTGATCAAACTAATATTTTCACGTATCAAATTATCAGATATCCTAAAAAATGCTTTAGTAGTTCTTGCTTGCCCTTCGGGAGTTACTGAATTAGAAAGAGGAGCATTAAAACAAGTTGTTGCCGATATGGGGGCAAGAAATGTTTTAGTGGAAGAAGAAGTTAAATTATCTGCTATTGGAGCTGGAATAAATATTTCAATGGCTAGCGGACACTTAGTTGTTGATATTGGTGGAGGAACTACTGATATTGCAATCATTTCTGCGGGAGATATAATCATATCTAGATCAATTAAAACTGCTGGAAATCACTTTGACGAAGAAATTAGAAAATATATTCGTGCAGAGTACAACGTTTTAATCGGAATTAAAACTGCTGAAAAAATTAAAATCGAAATAGGAGCACTTACCAAAATAGACAATGGTCGTACTTTCCGTGCATTTGGTCGTGATGTAATCTCAGGATTACCAAGAGAAGTAATCATATCACCAGATGAAGTTAAAAATGCTTTATTGGCACCATTTTCAAAAATTACAGACTTAATTGTTGAGGTAATGGAAAACACACCTGCAGAATTAGCAGGAGATATCATTAGAAATGGTATTACTATCTGTGGTGGTGGTGCTTTAATTAGAGGTATTGATACTTACTTTGAATCAATTTTCCAATTGAAAGTAACTAAGGCGCAAGATCCTTTATTAACTGTTATTGAAGGAACAAAGGAATACGAAAAACAATCAGAAAAATGATTAGAAGTAGTTGAGTTACGTGACTCAAGAGAATACAACATTAAATAATAAAAAAAGATGCTTATCTAATTTGCATCTTTTTTTATTTTGAAGTATTTGGTAGATTATTTAAAAAAAGTGGTTAAAATAATATTATGTAGATTAATCGAGGAACATAAACATGGTAAAAGGAAATTTAAATCAAAAAAGACACTTGGCAATTGATATTGGTACAAGCAAAACAAGGATTTATATTGATAATTTAGGGATGATTTATAATGAGGCGACTTTAATCGCGTTAGATTATAAAACAAAAAAAATAGTTGCAGTTGGAGATGAGGCTAAAAAGTTTGTTGGAAAACTTAGTGGTACTTTACAACTAAATTATCCTATGAAAAAAGGTGTTATTTCCGACATGGCTCTTCTTAAACTTTTCTTAAGCAACATATTAAAAAAATACAAAGAAGAAATTAAAGATTCAATAGTAACTTTAGCTTGTCCAACAAGCTTAACAGAGGTTGAACGAAACTCATTAATCAAAGCTATTAAAGAGTTGGGTGTTTATTTTGTTAGTGTTGAAGATGATATAAAACTAGCATTACTGGGTGCCGGAGTTGATATTACGAAACCAACAGGTAGACTTTGTTTGGATATTGGAGCGGGTAAAGCCACTGCTGCAATTATATCCTCAAACGAAACCATTACATCAAAATGGAGTAAAGCAGCTGGTAATGTAATTGATTCTGAAATAATCAAATTTTTAAAGGCTAAGAAACAGATATTAGTTGGTGATATTACAGCCGAGCAAATAAAAAATACAATTTCATCTTTAACTAAAACTAAAAACCCACTTAAAATGATGGCTTATGGTTATGATCTAAATTCAGGAATGCCTAGAAATGTTGAATTATCGGACAAAGATATCTCAAAATTAATCCTTGCAGCGTTTAGTAACCTAACAAATTTGATAACTAGCGTTCTTGAGGAATCTCCAAATGAATTGGCTGGTGACGTTATTAAAAACGGATTGTATATAACTGGTGGTATGGGAAACACTCACGGAATTAAATTTTTCTTTGAAGATTTTTTTGAAATTCCTGCAAACATAGTGAGAAATTTTGCAACCGCAACAATTGACGGTGCAATAGCACACAAAAATTTAACAATCAAAAAAATTGAAGACTCAAACGAGAAAATAAGCGATTGATAGTCATATAAATTAGTTATTTGTTAGGTTTATTCTCAAAAAGTGATATAATATGAAATCAATATCGAAACAACTTCAAAGTTGAAAGTTGTTTTTTTTGTGGTATAATTAAGAAAGATTACGTACTCTACTTTTAAATAGAACTACGTAATTCGTTTTTTAAAAAAAGGAAAAAGGAGATTTAAATCATGGCAATTGGAAATAAAAAACCAACTTTCGTGTCAATGGATTTGGGTACTGCTAACACACTTGTTTACATAGCTGGACAAGGTATTGTTTATAATGAACCATCAATCGTTGCATACAGAATCAAAGAAAACAAAATCATTGCAGTAGGTGAAGAAGCTTATAAAATGATTGGTAAGGGAAACAAAACAATTCGTGTTGTTAGACCTATGGTAGACGGTGTTATCACCGATATTAGAGCAACTGAAGCTCAATTAAGATATATTTTTACAAAATTAAGAATTACTAAACAATTAAAACATTCTATAATGTTATTAGCATGTCCATCAGTAATTACTGAGTTAGAAAAAACTGCTCTTAAAAAAATAGCAGTTAACTTGGGTGCTGATCAAGTGTTTGTTGAAGAAGAAGTTAAAATGGCCGCTCTTGGTGGTGGTGTAAATATATATGCTCCAACAGGTAACCTAATCGTTGATATGGGTGGGGGAACTACTGATATAGCAGTTCTTGCATCAGGTGATATTGTATTATCTAAATCTGTTAAAGTAGCAGGTAACTATCTAAACGACGAGTGTCAAAAATTCATTCGTTCACAATATGGTCTTGAAATTGGATCTAAAACTGCAGAATCAATTAAAGTAAATGCAGGTTCATTAGCTAAGTATCCAGATGAAAGACGTATGAAAGTTTATGGACGTGACGTTGTTTCAGGTTTACCAAGGGAAATTGAAATAACTCCTGAAGAAGTTCGTGAAGTATTGAAAGTTCCTGTTTCAAGAATTATAGATTTAACAGTTCAAGTTTTAGAAGATACTCCTCCAGAACTAGCTGGTGATATCTTTAGAAATGGTATTACTATTTGTGGTGGTGGTGCTTTAATTAGAGGTATCGATAAATACTTCGCTGACACATTACAATTACCAACAAAAATTGGTGAACAACCATTGTTAGCAGTTATTAACGGAACTAAAAAATTCGAATCAGAAATATGAGAAATCATTAAAGCTCAAAGATTACACGAAGACATCATGTCAAGATAATAAAAAACCGGACACACCGGTTTTTTATTTTATGCAAAATAATATACGACTATGAGTTGTATATTGAGTATAAATATATATAATCTATTTTGTCTTTGAAAAACGGAGGTATTATGAAAAAAATAATAACTATTTTGGGGTCTTTGACCTTGTGTACATCAACTATTAATATAGTTACTTCTTGTTCAGTTAATCCAGAAAGTAATAGCAAAAAAAACTTGACATCTATAAAAGGGGCTGATTTGACAGTTAGTCCAACAGGAAATGACGAAAGAAGTGTAAAAGAAAGTGTCTTATCACTTTTAGAAGACTTGTTTAAGTTTAGTATTATTGAGAATGTTGATGTTAGCTTTAGTAATTTTAAGAAAGCTACTTCAGATAATGATGGTTTAATCGTAGTCACAGCATTGGAAACCTCAGAAAAATTAGTTGGTCAAGTCACTTTAACAATAAAATACAAAAGTTAAATACTTTAAATAAATAAAACAAAGAGTACTTATAAAAACTACAATTATCATAATTAATAATTAAATCAAAATAATTGTATTTCGATAACAAAAACCAAAATAAAACTTCTCTTTAATAATCACAAAGCTATAAAAATAATTTAATTGCTTAATTATTATAAAGAGGGTATAATAATCATACATTATATAAAAATTAGGAGGAAAAATAATGAAATTTGAAGATCGCACTTTTATTGCCTTGGACTTAGGTACAAGCAACATATTAGCATACGTAGGGAACCAAGGTATAGTTTATGATCAACCATCAATAATGGCATACGATAATATGACAAACTCTTTAACTGCTTTAGGTAGTGAGGCGTACGAAATGATGGGAAAAACTCACGAAAATATAAGAATGGTGGTTCCAATTAAAGATGGAGTTATTACAGATTTGGAAGCTGCAAAAGATTTACTAAAACATGTCTTTTCAAAGTTAAAAATGCTTAACGACTGAAAAAACTCAATTATATTAATTTCATGTCCGAGTGAAGTTACAGAACTAGAGCGTGATGCTTTAAAACAAGTGGCTTATGACATGGGGGCAGAAATAGTTGTTGTTGAAGAAGAAGTAAAAATGGCGGCAGTTGGTGCTGGAATAAACATTGACATTCCGAAGGGAAATGTTGTAATCGATATTGGTGGAGGAACAACAGATATCGCCATCATCTCCGCAGGTGATGTAATAATTTCAAGATCAATTAAAATTGCAGGAAATGCATTCGATGAAGAAATAAAAAAATACATTAGATCAGAATATAATGTCACTATTGGTGATAAAACTGCAGAAAATGTTAAAAAAGAGTTAGGTTCATTAGCTAAATATAAGGGAGAAAGAACAATGTCTGTGTTTGGTAGAGACATAGTTTCAGGATTACCAAAAGAGGCAATAATCTCTTCAGAAGAAATTAGAAATGTTTTGGTGAATTCTTTTAGTAGAATTACTGATTTACTTATTGAATTAATGGAGAACACTCCTCCAGAACTAGCTGGTGATATAATCACAAACGGATTTATGATTTGTGGTGGTGGATCAAAAATACGAGGAATCAGAGAATACTTCAACGGTATTTTCTCAGTACCTTGTAAATTATCACCAAACCCATTGACAGGAGTTGTTGAAGGGGCCAAAGCATTTAGAAAAGTAATTAACAGAAGAATAGAAGTTGGTTATTATGGTAAAAATGCAAAAGACGCAAAAAAAGGAAGTCAAAGCAGCTACATCTAAAAAAAATAATATAAACTTTGTTTAAAACAAAGTTTTTTTTGTCCAATTCTGCAAAAAAAAAAAAAAAAACGAACAGAGCTGATAGACTTACTGTTATCTTTTAGCACCATCACGTTTTTTATAAATTCTTAGTCTTTTATATTGAATATTTTCAAAGCATTTCTTGTAGTTACATCTATCACATCTGCTTTTTCTAGGTTTTTAATTTTTGTAATTCTGTCAATTGTGTGAATAATTTCCTTCGAAGTGTTTATTTTCCCCCTGTTTGGTTCAGGTGTTAAATAAGGAGCATCTGTTTCAACAACCATACTGTTTAAAGGGATTCTTTTTACAGTTTCATGCAACTCTTTAGCATTTTTAAAGGTTACTACACCAGGTATAGAAATTAAATAGCCTCTTTCTGTAAATTTCTTTGCTAAATCATATCCTTTGGTGTAACAATGAACAATTGCTTTTTTTACCTTAAGTTCATCCAATATTTTTAAAGCATCTTCGTAAGCCTCTTCTGAGTCTTGTTTATCTCTGATATGCAACATAACGACCAGATTGGCTTCTTTTGCGATTTTGATTTGCTTTCTGAATACTTCTTTTTGAACATCTTTGTGTTCTGAAGTGTAATAATAATCTAATCCTATCTCTCCAATAGCTACAATATTTTCGGCATGAGATAAAACATCGATTTCTTTTATGTCTTCCTCTGTTACTTTGTGTGCCTCGTCGGGATGTATCCCGACAGCACCATAAACATTCTTATATTTTATTGCATATTTAGCAGCCTTTTTTGAAGAGTTAACATCAAAACCGACACAACAAAATCATTTAACACCATTGATGTTAGCTTCTTTTATCATGTCCTCTGTTAATATATCCAATTCCTTATAAATGTTGTCATTAAAATGTGTGTGTGTGTCAAAAATGCCAGACATTTACTTACCTACTTTCCAAGACAATATTTTCTAAATATATTGTCAATTACTTCTTCATCTGCTTCTATTATACCAAGTAAATGATTTATAATTTCTAGGGTTTTTGATAAATCCAGGTTCACCATATCTATGGGTAATCCATGGGTTATATTATCGACAGCATAGCTGAGGATGTTACTCATAATTTCTAACATAGCGATGTGCTCGACATTTGAAATTATTGGTAAATTGGTTTTCAATATATCTTCGTTTGCAAATTTCTGTTTTAAGAGAGATGTCAACTCGTCGACGCATTTGTTTTTAGCTGAAACCAACACACAATTTTCATATTTTTTTCTTAGTTCATTAGCTTCTTTGTTTGTTAGTAGGTCACTTTTGTTTATTATAATAACATGATCCTTGTTTTTAATTTTTTCATAGATGCTCTTATTTAAATCGTTTTTATTTATTACATATAATACTAATTCTGCTTCTTCAATAATATCCATACTTTTTTTTATACCTAGTTGTTCAACTACATCAATTGTGTTTCTTATCCCTGCAGTATCGATTAGGTTTAAAGTAAAATTTTCAAAGTTCAGCTCACCTTCAACTATATCTCTAGTAGTACCCTCAATATTCGTAACAATGGCTTTTTCTTCGTTAATAAGGGTATTTAACAGAGAAGATTTACCTACATTTGTTTCCCCGATTATTCCGGTCTTAATACCGTTGCTTATTTTAGAGACTCTCTTACTCAACTCTAATAAATTTTGAATATTATATTTAATGTTTTGAATTGACGCTGTTAATTCTTCAATAGTTGACCCCTCAATATCATCGTAGTCGGGGTAATCTATTGAGGTTTGGATTCTTGAAATGATATCCAACAACTCTTCTTTAATATCTAATAACATTTTGTTATTAGTGCCTTCTAAACTCTTAGCATTGATTTTGATAGATAGATTATTTCTTGAGTCTATTAAATTATTTATTGCATCTGCTTGCAATAAATCGATTTTTCCATTTAAAAAAGCTCTTTGAGAGAACTCCCCCGGTTTCGCCATTCTTGCCCCGTTTTTTATTAATAAATTCATTATCTTTTTTGAAAGGAGAACCCCTCCATGACAATTGATCTCTATCACATTTTCTCCTGTAAATGATTTGTTTTCAACAAATGTCAGTATAATTGCCTCGTCAATTACTTCATTTTCTTCATAGATTTTTCTAAGTTGTATTTTGTTTTCATAAGATAATTTAGTTTTTAAAAGTTTGTTCATAATTGAGAATGCATCTTCACCTGACATTCTTATTATGGATATGGCTTGTTTTGCTATCTTTGTTGCTGGCGCAATAATAGTATCGTAAATATTATTCTTCATATGCCACCTTCCGTTCTTAATTATAACAAATAAAAACCAGATTACTTTTCTGGTTTTTTTCTGATTTTAATAACTTTGTTTTCATTCAAAGTAGTCGACTTTTTAATCAAATGATTATATTTTTTGACTATGTTATGGACGATTTTTCTTTTTGATTTTAAAATAGGAGGTAAGTATACTCATTCTTCTCCTAAAAGTGCTTCCTTGACTTTTTTTCTAACAATAGAAACATCAAAACTTTCAGTTTGTTTTTTTAAAAACCCATAGTTTTTTAGATGCACTTTCTTTATTCAATTTCATTTATATTTCAATAATTTGTTGATTAGACGATTCAGTACTTTTCATTCTGTTTCTTCAATAAAGTAATCAGCTTTATATAAAAACACAAGAATTTTATTATTTTCTTTCAACTTGGTGGTGATCATTTTGAAAGAAAATAACTTATTGAAAAGATTTTTAAAGTAGTTTGTGATCTCTATTCTTTGTATTTCCACAAAAAAACTCTCTTTACAATTATCTTTCATTGAACGTTGTTTTTCCTTGTAAGATAGAAGTAATCGGAGAGTCTTAGTTTTATTAATTTTTAACATTTTTTACTTTTTCTGCAATCAATTTGTTCTTTTGAACAATTTTTTCTCGCTTGCGCTTAATTCTTGCAGATTTACTTTCTCTTATAAAGTGGAAAGCTAGTGTTTGACAAATTTGGAATCCTGAAGAGAAAATTCAATAAACAGCCACCCCTGACGCAATAGTTGCCACAATGAATATGAAAACTACAATAAATACAACTTGTATTATCAATTGTTTTCTCTTCGCTTTTTTTTGTTTCTCACTTTCAATTGCTTTTTTCTTTCTAAACATTTGAAGAATCTGAGGTAAAAGCATTGACACAATTTGCAATGGTAAGTAAACTGCTATAAGTGCAAAATATGCTCAATTACCTTGTTTAATTTGATCTCAAGGTTGCTCAACGAGAGATATCTGACCAACAGTTGCTACTTTAAGTGCATGCGCAGACCTAACTACAGATAACATTGCGAATAGGAAGGGCATTGATAAGAAAGATGTAACCAAGGAACTAATTGGACTTATACCTTCTTTTTTGTATAAAGCCATAAGTTCCATTTGTTGTTTTTGTTTTGCGGCTGGGTCTTTTGAACCCTTATACTTTTCTTGAATTTCTGCTTGTTTCCCTTGAAGAGATGTCATTTTTTCTTGATTTGACTGCGTTTTTCAAGTGAATAAAAGTGTTATTCCTTTAACTATAATCGAAGTGAATAGTATCGCTAAGATTGAAGAAACACCATAATTTGCTTTATCTGGATCAAGCAATCCCTTGTCGGATGTTCCAGAGAATAACAATACAAAACCTACCAATACAAATGATAGGGGATAAACGAAGAAACCGTAAAATGGGGAACTCGTTTTAGTAAATGCTTCTGCTCAATTTGATATAACATTATATTGATATTCACTTATAGTGCCATCAGCATTTTGAATAAATCAGTGGGTTTTATTTCCAAAGTCTTTTAAGGAAGCAATAATAATTTCAAAGGATACACCAGGCGCATATAATTTGTTACCAGCCATATCTGTTACTTGTCCTACAGTATAATCTGATTGATACATTTGTACACAACCTCATAACATAGAAACTATAACAAATACAAATAAAACAAGTTTAGTTCAACCTCATATTTTTTTAACGATTTCTTTTTTCGTCTTTTTTCCTTTACCACTATTATTCAAATACTTTGAATAATCTTGCTTGTACAAATGGAATCCCCCTTTTTTATTTTACTAAAGCTATTAATTTCTTTAGTTCGTTTAAATTTTCCTCAAAAGATCTTTTTAAAAGTTCATTTCTCGCAATAATAACAAGACCTATATTTTTGACAATAATTTCACTAAGTATGATCTTAATCATACCCCTAATTTGCCTTTTTATTTTATTTCTAACTATTGCATTACCTAGTTTTTTACCAACAGATATTCCGTACTTAAAATTATCTATGTTGTTTTTAGAAGTATACAAGATAAATGCTTTACCTTTTAGATAGCGCTTATTGCCTATTATTTTCTGAAATTCGTGATTTTTTTTAATTATATTTACATTTTTCATCAATCATTAAGCTGATAATCTTGCTCTACCTTTTGCTCTTCTGGCTTTAATAACTTTTCTACCGTTTTTTGTAGCCATTCTAGCTCTGAAACCATGAGTTCTAGCATGTTTGATCTTACTTGGTTGTCATGTTCTTTTCATATTAGTACCTCCTTTTTAAACAAACTTCTTTCAAGATTATATCTTATTTATTAACTATTTTTAGTAGAACTTCCAATTATTTATTATATTTATTGGTGTTAGAAACTATGAGATATCTTTAATAATATCTTAATAATAGTTTAATAAGACTATTATGTGGAGAAATAGAAAAAGTTCAGTAAACATTGTGCTTTTTTAATAAAAGATATTAACATTTATGACTAAACATTAGCTTTTTTATAAGTTATCCACATGAAAATATTATATATAACTTATAATTTATTTGTTAAATAGTGAGGGATATAAA